>JBGAQA010000072.1:21310-36144 GCA_044220955.1 Sandaracinaceae bacterium | reverse complement strand
CCGAGCTCGAAGGGCCCCCTCCCACGAAGTGGGAGAGGGAACCGAGCTCGAAGGGCCCCCTCCCACGAAGTGGGAGAGGGAACCGAGCTCGAAAGCCCTCTCCCACGAAGTGGGAGAGGGTTGGGTGAGGGCACGCGCGCCTCAGTCGACGATCGGAAAGCGCAGGTCGCGCCGCTCGCCGTCGCGGAGCACCGCGAGGGTGATCTCGCTCGCGACGCGCAGCCCCGTCCACGCGGTGAACGCGTCGTCGGGCCGCTCGATCGACTGACCGTTCACCGACAGGATCACGTCGCCCGGCTGCAGATCCACGCCCGAGAAGAGCGCCTCGTCGCGCAGCGCGACGAGCTGGAAGCCCACGAACCGGTTCCCGTCGAGGCTCGGCGCGGTCGTGACGCGGCCGAGGAACGCGCCGAGGCCGGCGTCGAGCACCTCGTCGAGCGCGGCGCGCTGGATCACCGGCTCGCTGATCTCCACGGGCGGCGGCGGCGCCTCGGCCACGTGCACGGTGGGGGCCGGCGCAGGCGCGCTGCCACAACCGAGGGTGAGCATCACGAGCGAGGCGAGCAGGGAGCGCATCCCCGACGCGTACGCCCCGCGAGCCCGCGCCGTCCAGTTTCCGTGGGAGCCGTGCGTCATGTCTTCTGCGCCATCGTCTTGGGCCGCGCCCGCTCGTACTGCTTGGGCCAGCGCACGTCGTCCCAGCCCTGCGCCGCCGCCGCGTGCAGCGTGAGGTATGGGTCCGAGAGGTGCGGCCGAGCGAGCGCCACGAGATCGGCGCGCCCCGCGAGCAGGATGGAGTTCGCCTGGTCGAAGTCCTGCACGTTGCCCACCGCGATCGTCGGGATCCCGACCTCGAGCCGGATGCGCTCGCTGAACGGCGTCTGGAACGCGCGCCCGAACACCGGCTTCTCGAGCGGCGAGACCTGGCCCGTCGAGACGTCGATGACGTCGCAGCCGCGGTCCTTCAGCGCGCGCGCGATCACCACCGAGTCCGCCGCCTCGGTCCCACCCGGGACCCAGTCGGTCGCCGAGAGCCGCACGCTCATGGGGCGCTCCTTCGGCCACACCGCGCGCACCGCGTCGAACACCTCGAGCGGGAAGCGCATGCGCGCCTCGAGCGAGCCGCCGTACGCGTCCTGCCGCACGTTCGTGAGCGGCGAGAGGAACGTCGAGAGCAGGTAGCCGTGCGCCATGTGGACCTCGAGCAGGTCGAAGCCCGCCGAGAGCGCGTGCCTCGCCGCGCGCACGTGGTCGGCGATCACGCGATCCATGTCGGCGCGGTTCATCTCGCGCGGCACCTTGTTCTTCTTCGCCTCCGAGTACGCGAGGGGCGAGGGCGCGACGAGCTCCCAGCTCTGATCGTCCGGCAGCGGCTCGGCGTCGCCGCCCTCCCACGGAAGCACGGTCGCGCCCTTGCGCCCCGCGTGCCCGAGCTGCATCGCGATCTTGGCGTCGCTCTCGCGGTGCACGAAGTCGACGATTCGCTTCCACGCCCCCGCCTGAGCCTCGCTCCAGATCCCGGCGCAGCCGGGCGAGATGCGCGCCTCGGGCGAGACGTCGGTCATCTCCGTGAACACCAGCGCCGCCCCGCCGATCGCGCGGCTGCCGAGGTGGACGAGGTGGAAGTCGTCGGGCATCCCGTCGACGGCCGAGTACTGGCACATCGGCGAGACGACCATGCGGTTGACGAGGCGTAGCTCGCGGAGCGCGAAGGGCGTGAACATCGGCGGGCGCGGGCGCAGGCTCGCAGCGCCCGGCCGCGCGGAGCCCGAGCGCTGCTCGAAGTCGCGGTCGAGCCCGTCGACGAACGCCGCGTCGCGCTTGTGCAGGTTCGCGTGCGTGATGCGGCGGCTGCGAGAGAAGAGGGAGAACAGGAACTGCGAGACGGGCAGCCGCTCGTGCCGCGTCGCGACCGTCTCGAACCACTCGAGGCTCTGCTGGGCCGCCGTCTGGATGCGCCCGACCTCCGGCTTGCGCTCGGCCTCGTAGGCCTCGAGGGCGTGGGGCAGCGCGCGACCGCCGACGGCGAGCGCGCGATCGAGGGCGATCGCGTCCTCCATCGCGAGCTTGGTGCCCGAGCCGATCGAGAAGTGGGCCGTGTGCGCCGCGTCGCCGAGGATGACGACGTTCTCGTGCGACCAGCGCTCGTTTCGCAGGGTCGGGAACTGCGTCCACAGGGAGCGGTTCGAGCGCAGGCGCCCGCCCTCGAGGTCGGGCGCGAAGAGCTTCTCGCAGTAGGCCAGCGTGTCCGCCTCGGTCGCGCGATCGAGCCCGGCGCGCAGGTACGTGCTCTCCTCGCACTCGACGATCACCGTGCCCGTCCCGGCCTCGAAGGGATACGCGTGGATCTGGAAGAGGCCGTGCTCGTTCTGCCGGAACGAGAAGGTGAACGCCTCGAAGCGGTGGTCGGTGCCGAGCCAGACGTAGCGGCAGCGCCGCGGATCGAGCGAGGGCGCGAATGCCGACTCCCAGCGCGCGCGCACGACGCTCCGCAGCCCGTCGGCCCCGACGAGCAGGTCGGAGGCGCGCCGCAGCGCGTCCACGTCGGCGACCTCCGAGCCGTGCTCGATGGTCACGCCCAGCGCGCGAGCGCGTGCCTCGAGGATGGCGAGCAGCTGCCGGCGCGAGAGGCCGCAGAAGCCGTGGCCGCCCGAGCGGTGCGTCTCGCCGCGCGCGCGCACCTCGATGGCCGACCAGCGGACGAAGGCGTCGGTGATCGCGCGGTAGCTCTCCGCGTCGGCCTCCTCGAGGTTGCCGAGCGTCTCGTCGGAGAAGACGACGCCCCACCCCCAGGTCTGCCCCTCGGGGTTTCGCTCCACGATCCGCACGGCAGCGCGCGGATCGCGCTTCTTCAGAAGGATGGAGAGGTAGAGCCCCGCAGGACCGCCGCCCAGGACGTTGACGCGCATGTCGTCGCACTCTCGCGCAACGAGGCTGCGAACGCGGGGAGATCGCTCACTTCAGTCGAAGTGGTACGTGCCCGACAGCGAGAAGACGTTGAACTCCTGGGTGTACGTCCCGCTGTTGATCACCGAGCCGAACCCGTTCGGGAAGCAGCCGCGGCTCGTGACCGGGTTGTTCGGGTCGTACGTGCCGCCGCCCGTGCCCGTGCAGGCGCCGTTCATGCCCGTGGCCGCCACGAGGCGGTAGTTGCCGGCCGGATCGCCCGGGTTGACGCCGATCTGGATCGTCTCCGAGAAGATGTGCGCGTACGCGACCGAGAGATCGAAGTGGTTGTCGATCCGGATCGTGGCGCCGGCGTGCAGGCCGATGCGCCAGCCCTGCATGAAGTCGTTCGTCATGTACTGCACGAAGCTGCGGCTGAGCGGCAGCTCGAAGCTGCCGCCGAGGCGGAACGCGAGGAAGCCCGGGATCGCATTGACGTCCCCGCCGAGGCGGAAGACGAGGTTGTCGCTCCAGCCGTGCGCCAGGGGCAGCGTCGTGGGCACCGGGATGCTCACGAGGCACGACGCGTCGCCCACGGGGCAGCCCGCCGGTCGGATGTTCGCGCTCGCGCCGGTCGGGTTCGTCACGACGAAGTCCGTGACCTGGCGGTTGTACTCGTAGACGACGTCGAGCTCGACGTCGAAGAGCTCGTCGGCCATCGGGTCGTCGGGGCCCGGGCGGAGGCGCGCGTCGCCGGGGCGCGTGTAGGCGCGCGGGCGGAGGCGGTGGCCGTAGCGGAAGCCCGCCCAGAACTGCCAGGGCTGACCCGAGTGCAGCGTGGTCCCGTTGACCGTGGTCGCCTGGGGCTGGGCGGACGTGGCGTCCATCGGGTTGCCGAACGCGCTCGTGGTGAGCGTGAGGGTGCCGCTCGCCGGGACGACGCCGCCGACGGCGTCGGAGAGGCGCCCGCCGAGCACGATGTCGACGCTCTCGTGCGGGACGAAGTGCACCGTGAGGATGCCCGCCGGCACGAAGGGGCTGACGACGTGCAGCTGGGTGCGGATGTCGCCCGACGGATCCTCGCCGCCCGTGCCTGCGTTCGTGTAGTTGGTGAACGAGATGATGCCGATGCCCCACTGCAGCGTGAGGCCGACGCGGAACCAGTCGACCGGGCGCCAGCCGACGCCGACGCTGGGTGAGAAGAGGAGCAGGTTCGCGTCCACCAGCGCGTAGCGCGTCGGTGAGGGCCGCAGCGCGTTGCCGGTCGTGTCACCCGACATCGAGACGGTGCCGTCGCTGCCGCCCCAGGCGGAGGCGCCGACGCCGTTGGGCGCGAGGATGCCGAACGCGAAGCCGAGCTCGTCCGCCAGGCGCACGTTGGCGACGAGCTGCGGCAGGATCTGCGGCGGGCCGCCGTTGCACACGCGCGGGAACGCGCTCGAGGTCCAGGCGTCGGGCATGCCGCCGGGCGAGTCGAAGATCGTGGGCGCCCCGGTCGCGCCGCCCACGAGGCTGCCTCCGTAGGTGCCCGTGCGCTGGACGCACGCGTCGAGCAAGCCGATGCCCGCGCTGAGGTGGATCTGGCTGTCCGGGAGGTCGGCCAGCATCGCGGGGTTGTAGAGGAGCGCCAGCGCGTCGTCCGCGCGGGCGGCGAAGGCGCCGCCGCGGCCGAGCGGCCGCGTCCCTGCGCCGCTCAGCTCGAAGCCGCCGGCGTGCGCGGTCGTGGGCGCCACCGTGAGCGCGATCACCGCTGCCGCGAGCCCCAACCATCCCCTCGACGTCGTCGTGCGCATCCGTGCCCTTCCCTCCAGGAACCCTCGGGTGCCGAGGATAGACGCGTCCGGGCCAGTCGAGAACGGCTTTCGTGAGGAGCTCGTGGGTCGCCGGTTTCTTGACGCGGCGATCCACACCGGATCGACTCCGGCCATGTCCACCCCGAACCGCGCGCGCCGCGGCCGCGTCGTGCTCCTGGCCACCCTGACCTCCGGGCTCGCGATGGGCGCCGCGCTCGGGTACACGACGTGGCGCGACGCGCAGGCGGCCCACATGCTCGACGAGGCGCGCGCGCTGCTGGACGCGTCGCTGCTCGAGGCGCCCGGCCTGGACCGCGTGCACGCGTCGACGGCGACCTCGCTGATCGAGCGCGCCGAGGCGCTCGGGGCGATCGACGACGAGGTCCGCGGCCTCGAGCACTACGCGCGCGGCCTGGAGGATCTGCAGCGCGGCGACCTGCTGCTCGCCGAGGGCGAGCTGAGCGGCGCCGTGCAGTTCCTGGGCGAGACGGCGGACCTGCACGTCTTCGCGGCGGCGCTCTCGCGTGGGCGCCTCTTGCTCGACGACGCGCAGGCCGAGCTCGACGCGGCGCTCGCGATCGACCCGCGCCACCCGCGCGCCTTGCTGCTCGCGGCCGACCTCGCGCTCGATCGGGGCGAGCACGAGTCCGCGCGCGAGCGCCTCGAGGCGCTGGTCGCCGACTACCCGACATCGGGCCCGCTGCACAACCGGTACGGGCTGGCGCTCGCGGCGTGCGGCGACCTCGAGGGCGCCGAGCGCGAGCTGCGGCACGCGACGGAGCTCGACCGCGTGGGGCACGACCCGTGGATCAACCTCGGACGCCTGCTCCGCGAGCGGGGCGAGCACCCGGAGGCGCTGACGGCGTTCGAGACGGCGGTCGCGCGCGCCTCGTCGGACCCCGACGCGATCTTCGGCCGCGGCCTCGAGCGCGCGGCGAACGGCCAGGTCGAGGGCGCCGAGCAGGACTTCCGCCGCGCGGCGGAGCTGGCGCCGAACGACGCCGAGCCGCTGCTGGCGCTCGGGGATCTGCAGCGGGACCTGGGCCTCGTGACCGAGGCGGTCGACACCTACCGCGAGGCGATCGACCGCGAGGACGCCGACGCGGCGTCGTGGCTGAAGCTCGGCAACGCGCTGGTGCTGCTGGAGGACTACGAGCAGTCCGAGCGCGCGTTCCGCGCGGCGCTCCGCCGCGTCGACGATCTCGCGGCCGCGCACAACGGCCTGGGCGCGTCGCTCATGCACCTGGGCCGCGAGGCGGAGGCGCGGGAAGAGCTGGAGCGTGCGGCGTCGATCGACCCGAGCGACCCGAACCCGCTGATGAACCTCGCGCTGCTCGCCGAGAGCGGCGGCGACGTGCAGAGCCGCAGGGCGGCGTGGGAGCGCGTGCTGCGCGTGTGGCCGGAGTCGCCCATCGCGGCGCGAAGGCTCGCGCGGCTGCCGAGCTGACGAGAGGGCGACGCCCGCTCAGCGCTTCGGGACCGAGCCGAGCGACAAGAACATCGGCAGCGGCTCGGGGCGATCGCCGAGCTGACCGGCGTCCACCTCCAGCGCCACGAAGCCGAGCTTCGCGTAGAAGGCTGTCGCCTCGGGCTTGCTGTCGACCACGACGCCCACGCAGCCGAGCTCGGTCGCCATCGTGTCTGCGAGGCCGATCACGGCGGCGAGCAGGATCGCCCCCACGCCCAGCCCACGAGCGCGCTCGTCGACCGCCAGCCGAGCGAGGCGCAGGACCGGAAGCGGATACTGCGGCAGTCGCTTGCGCGTCGCCCCGGGGATCGCAGCGGTCGCGATCTCCGACGCGGCCACGGTCGCGTACCCGGCGAGGAAGCCGTCGTCGCGCACTGCGACGTAGGTGGTGCCGATGTGGTGCCGAAACTGGTTCTGCCCGGCGTAGCGATGGAAAAACCGATCGAGCTCGAGGTTCCCGGAGCGAAATTCGGTGCGGTCGTCGTCCGGCGCGAGCCGCCGAACGCGGAAGCGGGTCTCGTCAGGGCTCGCCATCGACGCGCCGGCCACTCATCAGATCTCGCAGCGCCTTCGTGGGACGCGGCGGCTTGCGAACGAGACCCGCCACCTTCTCGAGCGACTCGCGGGACACGAGCAGGCGCGGCGGCAGGACGAGATCCGCCGGCAGCTCGCGCAGCGCCTGCAGGTGGTGCAGCAGCGCCTCCTCGACGAGGTGTCCCTTCTTCACGCCATGCGCGTCGACGTAACGCTCGACCTTCTCCTTGGTCGTGTCGGAGATGAACGCGGAGATCTGGGTGTCGCTCACGAGGACCTCGTCTACGGAAATGTAGATCGGGACGAGCCGGAGCGCTACGGCGACTTCGGCGTCTCGTCGTGCGCGCCGGGTCTCAGCCGTCCATCTCGATCGCCGTCGCCCTCGCTCACGCCTTCTCCCGCTGCACCGCCCCGAGCCACCCGATGGCATCCCCGAGCGCAGGCTCGCCCGGCTCCGCGAGCCGAGCCCCGCTCCTCGCCGGCGCCGGGGGCGCCGCCGCACGCTCGACGTCCCGCGGCGCCGTGTCCACCCACTCGCGCTCCGGATCGAGATCGTCGATCCAGCAGCGCCCCGTCCACGATCCGTGCGAGCGACTCCGGCGGCGGCTCATGTCTCGTCGACGCGCGCGGCGCGGCGGACTGACGGTGGCCGGCTCGCGAGAGGGCCGGGACGAGGGGTCATCGCGTGCCGGGGCCCTGACCGGCGGCGGCCCGCCGCCACCTCCGCCAGCCGCGGTCGAGATCCTCCGCGGTTCGCAGGTGCCGGCTCCGGAACGCTCGCTGCTCGGCGCCGCCCGTGCGCGCCACCCACGACACGAGCCCGCGCGATCCCCAGGCTGGCGTCCTGCACCGCGTGCTGCGCGAGCACCTCGAGACGTTCCTCGCCGCGCGCGCCTCGGCCGACCCGGAGGGCGTCGGGCTGCCTCCGTTCGTGACGAACGAGCTGCGCGCGTTCCTCCGCTGCGGCGTGCTCGCGCACGGTGCGGCGCGCTTCCGCTGTGACGACTGCCGCCGGGACCGCCTGGTCGCGCTCTCCTGCAAAGGAAGGGGCTTCTGTCCTCGCTGCGGTGGCCGTCGCATGACGGATCTGGCCGGCCATCTCGTCTCGCGCGTGTTCCCCGAGGTGCGCGTCCGTCAGTGGGTGCTGACGCTGCCCTTCGGGCTCCGCTACCGCGCCGCGTACGATCACTCCCTCGCGCTCGCGATCTGGAGGGTCGCCGTCCGCGTGATCGACCGGTGGTACCGCCGCTCCGTCCGCTGCCCGGCCGGGGCGCGCCTCCAAGGCGGGAACGTCACGGCCATCCATCGATTCGGCGGCGACCTCCGGCTCAACCTGCACTTCCACGGGGTGTTCCTCGACGGGGCGTTCGCGCTCGCGCCGGGCCGGGCTCCGCGCTTCGTCCCCGTCGCCGCCCCGGCTCCCGGCGAGATGGAGGCGCTGCTCGCGAAGATCGTCACGCGCGTCGAGCGCCTGCTGGCGCGTCGCGACGGCGGCGCATCGGAGGCTGCAGGGCAGGAGGGCCCGCTCGCGCACACGCTCACGCGCTCCGTCCTGTCGCGTGGCGCGAGCAAGCTCGGTCCGGACGAGGACCCGCACGTGACGCTCGTCCCCGAGCGCGAGCGCCGCAAAGCGCGCCTCGGCGGCTTCGACCTCGACGCCACCGTGGCCGTCTCTCCCCGGCGCCGGGATCGTCTCGAGCAGCTCTGTCGCTACATCCTGCGTCCGCCGTTCTCCGCATCACGCCTCCGCGCCATGCCCGACGGCCGCATCGTGCTCGCGCTGCGGCATCCGTGGCCCGATGGCACGACGCACGTGTCGTACGACCCGGACACGTTCCTCGAGCGCCTCGCGAGCCTCGTCCCGCGGCCTCGCGCGAACACGCTCCTGTACCACGGCATCCTCGCGGGACACGCCTCGCACCGCGCGCGGGCGCTGCCGGGCCCGCCGGGCCCACCGCGGCGCCGCAACACCGCCTGGGCCGATCTCATGCGCAAGAGCTTCGGCCTGGATGTGCAGTCCTGTCGCGACTGTGGCGGCCGCATGAGGTACGTGGCGACCCTGATCGAGCGGAGCGGCCTCGCGCGAGCGCTGCGCGCGCACGGCTACCGGTGCGAGGCGCTGCCGATCCGCCCCGCGCGTCCGCCTCCCGGCCCGGCCGAGCACGACTGGACCTGACGCACGCGCACGCCGGCCGGCCCGCGCGAACGGACGGCTCCGTCCGCGCGGCGTCCCGCGTCCTTTCGTACCGTGCGAGCGACGCGCGAGGCGTTCTTCCGCGCGTCCACAGGCCGTTCGTCCGCGCGTCCGCAGGCACCTGGGGCAGGGCCTGGACGCGCGGGACGACTTCGCAGAACATGGGTTACGACAACTCACGCGGGGAAACAGGTGCTTCATCCTTCCTACGCCCCGATCTCGCGGTGGTAGCGGGCCACGAGATAGAGCGAGAGCATCAGGTTCAGCGGCGCGATCGCGGGCAGGAGCGCCTCGAGATCGACGAAGAACGAGCCGATCGCCACCGTGATGAGCGTCGCTCCGAACCCGAGCACGGTCTCGACCGAGAACCCGAGGAACGCAGCGAGCGCGAGCGGCAGGGCGAGCGTCAGCGCGGGGAGCTCGATCATCGAGGGCGGCGGAGCATACAGCCAGCGAGGGAACGTCGCTGCCGCGTCTGGCGCTGTGCCGGCGCGCACGAGGGCGCCGCAGTCTCGCTCGTGATCGCGGCGTCGGGGCAGGTGCGATCGGTGTCGGTCACCGAGGAGCCGCAGGCGCGCGCGCGTGCGTGTCTGCGACGTGTGGCGCGCGCCATCGTGTTCCCCGCGCGGCGCCGGCCCTCGACGCTGACGCTCGCTGCGCCGGATCGACACCGTCTGACGCGCCGCCGCTCCGCGACACGCGAGGTCGCCGCGCCCATACTGAAGGGGTGCGCACATGCCTCGCGTGGTCGGCAGTGCTCGCGCTCGCGCTCGTCGCGTGCGATCCGCCGCGCGTTCCGTTCGCGTCCACGCCGGACGCGTGCCGCCCGCGCACCTGCGTGTCGCTCGCCTTCGAGTGCGGCGACGTCGACGACGGCTGCGGGACCACGCTCGCGTGCGGTATCTGCGATCCGTCGATGCCCTGCGGCGAGGCGATGCCTCACGTCTGCGGCACGCGCTGCGTGCGCGACGGCGACTGCGCGGTGGGCATGGTCTGCGACCTCGGCAGCGGCCACTGCACGAGCGGCTGTCGCACGGGCACGCGCGTGGCGCTCGATGTCCGACGTGCGCCGCTCGCGATCGACGTGACCATGGACGGCGGCGCGCTCCCGTCGCTCGCCCCCGCAGGAGCGGTCTTTCTGCCGACGCTCGAGCTGCGCTCGCCGCTGCTCGCGCCCGACACCACGACCCCGAGCGTGTACCTCCCGCTGTACTCGCTGCCCGCCGGCGCGACCGAAGCGACGCCCATCCCCGCGATGCAGCTCCAGGTCGTGCCGGGCACGTACGACGTGCTGCTCCAGTCCCAGGGGTCGGGATTCCCGATGGCGCGCGACGCCATCGTCGGACACGTCGTCGTGCCGGCCGAGGGCACCTCGCTCGCGATCGACGTCCACACCGCGATGCTGGATCTGACGGTCACGCTCGCGGGCGCCGACGTGCCGAGCACGAGCGACCGCGCCACGCCGTTCATCGAGCTCACCGGCGCGCACGGAGGCCTCGCGAGCGTCATGCTCTGCGAGACCGTCACGGCGAGCACGAGCCGCTGCACGGGCGACTTCGCGATACGCGTTCTGGCGGACACGTACGTCGCGACGTACGACCGCGAAGGGATCGCGTCGACGTCGACGCCGTGGCCAGTGAGCTACGGGGCACCCCTCGGGACGATCGACGTCACGCACGACGTGGCTCCGAGCATCGACATCCCGCGCGTGCACGTGAGCGCGACGGCGACACTCCGTGGTGCGCCGCTCGCCGACGTGGATCTCACGGCGCCTGGTCACTACGTCCCCACGATCGTGCTGACGCGCGGGGTCGATCAGGTGCGGCTCCCGCTCTACGACGCGGCGTCCGACGGCATGCACTTCACGCCCTCGACGGCGAGCGTGGCGATCGTCGCGGGGACGTTCGACGTGTCGTACGAGAACTGGTCCCCGGCGGCGTTCGGCGCGATGCCTGCGTTCGGAGCATCGCTCGAGGCGGCGCGCACCATCACGACCGACACCCTGCTGAGCTACGACCTCGCCACGGTCACCCTCGACTACGCGGTCAGCGTGAACGGCGCCACCGCAACGACCGGAGGCTGCATCGTGCTCGGCGATCGCGGCGTGCCGCCGTCGGGCAGCGCGGAGCTCCTGCCCAGTCATTACGCGCTCGCCTTCGCGAGCGGCTCGGGCTGCCCGACGGGATGGCCCTCGTCGGGCGGCTTCTTCAGCAACCCGATCGCGCCGGATCTGATCGTGACGGTGGATCGCAGCGTCACGTTCGCGGTCACGACGGTCGACGTCACCACGCCGATCACGCTCGCGGGCGCCGCGCCACCGTTGCTCCCGCGCCCCGTCGACCCGCGCGACTTCCGCTCGCCGACCGTCGACCTCGCGCCGAGCGCGGGCGGAGCACCCGGCGCGAGCGACTACTACACGAGCGTCTACTACGCCGCCGACGTGCTCGCGCCGACGCGCGAGCTGCACCTCGTCACGGGTGCGTACGACGTTCGCTACCTCGCCGCGGCCAGCCCGCCGTGGCCGGTGACGAGCGGGACAATCACGCACGGGCTCGACGTGAGCGCGGACGGAACGCTCGCGATCGACGTGCCCGCGCGCAGCGTCAGCCTCGCCGTCGGCGTCGTCGGCCTCGGGCCCAGCCCCGCGAGCCGCGCCGCGTCGATCGTGCTCGTACGTCGGGGCGAGGACCCGACGCGCGTGTCGCCCACGGTCCTCTCACTGACGTCGGCCTCGGCGATGCTGAACACGACGAGCGCGATCGTGCTCCCTGGCACCTACGACGTTCGCTACCTCGCCGACCCCACGGCCGACGCTGCGCCCGGCGGCATCGCCGACCTCGGCTGCTGGACGATCCCCTGACGGTGGACTGCGATCGTCGTGCTCTGCAGAGCGTAGTCGTCTCTAGGAAGCATGGGGCGACCTCGTTCGCCCCCATCTCCGGGCTGCTCTACCCGCCGGCCTGAGCGTCTCGACGGTCGTCGCGCGCGTACACGACGACCTCGATCCCCACACCGAGCCGAGCGAGCGCCGCGACGTCGGCCGGCTCCACCACGACAGCGGTGGAGTGCGCCTCGTCAGCCTCGTAGCCGATCGAGGCTAGGACGCGCGACGCGCGGAACAGCCGACGCGGCTCGCCCCGAAGCGCACGCAGCAGCTCGAACCAGCGCCGCAGCGTGCGTCCCGGCAACCGGTCGAGCCCGCTGCCGTGCACGGTCAGGCAAAGGAACGACCGTCGACGCTCTCGCGAGTGGTGCAGGACGAGCACCCGGTCGGCGAGCGCGGTGACGAGCGAGTCGAGCCGCTCGCGGCTTCGGAGCTCGAGATCGACGTTGCGGTACATCGCGATGAGGATAGCGCTCTCGTTCTCAGGAGGCGTCAGGGGCGGCGACGACTCGATTGACGCCAGCATCGCATGGCATAAAATCATGGCATGGCGCGCGCCACGAGTTCGGTCCGCAACTTCCACCTGCCCCTCTCGGAGGCACTGCATCGCGAGCTCCGTGCCGAGTCGAGCCGCAGCGGACGGCCGACCACTGCGATCGTGCGGGAGGCCGTCGAGGGCTGGCTCGACGCCCGCCGACGCTCTGCGCAGCACGCCGAGCTCCGCGCTTACGCTGAGCGCTGGGGCGGCACGGGTGTGGATCTCGATCCGGATCTCGAGCGCGCCGGCGTCGAGCACCTTCGCGCACCGCGCAGTCGGAGCCGGCGCGCCAAGTGAAGCGCGGTGACGTCCTGTGGGCCGATCTCCAGCCCAGGTCCGGGTCCGAGCAATCAGGGCGACGACCGGTCGTCGTCGTCTCGCACGATGGATTCAACGCGTCGGCGAACTGGCAGTCGATCGTGGTCGTGCCGCTCTCGACCTCCGTGACGCAGGCCGCACGAGGTCCGACCGCCGTCCGCGTGCCGCGCGGCGCGGCCGGTCTGAACCGAGAATCGGTTGCCCTCTGCCACCAAGTGACGACGCTCGATCGGGCCAAGCTCCGAGAGCAGATCGGCACCTTGCCCCGCGAGCTACTCGCGGCGATCGCGCTCGGCCTACGCGTGGCGATGGACCTGGACTGAGAGTCTGATGGGCGAGGGAACGTCGCTGCCGCGCGGCGTATGATGAGGGCGTGAGTCCGATCGGCCGACGCCGGTTCTTGCGCGACGCCGCGGCGACCGCGGCCCTGCTCCCGCTCGGCGGCTGCTGCTTCGGCGGCACGGATCGCTCGCTCGTCGCGCCCGCGGTGACGCCGCCCGCGGCGCCGCCGACGACCACGGCGCCCGTCGAGGGTAGCCCGATCGTCTGGGATCCGGCGCGCACGGTGGTCTTCGCCGTCGGCCTGCTGCGCTGGCATCGCAGCGACGTCTACGCGAGCTTTCCGCGCGCCGAGCGGCGCGACCAGGCGCTCGTGGACACGCTCGCCCGTCGCGGCGTCCCGCGCGAGCGCATCACGTACCTCCACGATCGCGAGGCGACGCTGGCCGCCACGCGCGCGGGCCTGCACGCGGCGATCGACTCCGCCCATCCCGACGACACCTTTCTCTTCTACTGGACCGGCCACGGCGATCGCACCGACGCGGGGGACTCGTACGCGGTGCCCTTCGACGCCGGCGACGACAGCAGCACGTCGTGCTTGGCCTACGACGAGATCGTTCGCGCGGTCGAGGGCGGCCGCATGCGTCGCGCGCTGCTCTTCGCCGACACCTGCTACTCGGGCGCGATCGCAGACGCGGTGATGGCGCGCAGTGGCGGGCCCCCGCGCGCGGGCTTTGGCTCGTCGAGCGCGAGCGAGACCTCGACGGGCGCGTGGACCTTCACCGACGCCGTGATCGCGGCCTTCGGCGGCTCCGCAGGCACCTGGGGCAGGGCCTGGACGCGCGGGACGACTTCGCAGAACATGGGTTACGACAACTCGCGCGGGGAAACAGGTGCTTCATCCTTCCTACGCCCTCCTTCCTACGCCCGTCGTTCCTACGCCCCGCGCTGGACCCTGATTCAGTGCGTCATCCCGAATGGCCTCGAAGCCCCGGGGCCTCTCGCGGTGCTGATCAATCCCAGATGCACTTGACCAGACGTGCGTCGCGAATCGTTTCGTCCGCGGAGACCAGGGGCGCGTCGTGCACGCGGGCGGTCGCGACGATGAAGCGATCGGCGGGATCTCCGTGCGTCCAGGACAGGCGCGTGGCCGCGACGGAGATCCGCGGCGACAGGTGCAGGAGCTCGACGCGCGGGTCGTCGGCCAGCGCCTCGTCGATCCAGACGTCGTAGGGGCGATCGAAGCGGAGCTTCCCCGCCTCGGCCTTCATCGCGACCTCCCAGGCGCAGATCGCCGGCACCCCGATCCGCGCCGCCTTCGTGATCGTCCGCGCTGCGGCACGACCGAGCTTCTCCGGCTTGGTCTGCCACCAGACCCAGGCGTGCGTGTCGAGGACGATCACGAAGTCGCTTCCCACGCGACACCGACGGGCGCGAGGAGATCCTCCTCGTGCACGAGCGATCCGCGGAGCGAGCCGCCGGCCACGCGGAGCGGAACGACGCGCGCGACCGGACGGCCGCGCTTGGTGATGACGACCGAGCCTCCCCGCGCTTCGACCTCGTCGAGCACGGCGAGGCACTGGGCCTTGAACCGCCCGGCAGGCAGGGTCCGCTCACGCTTCCGCACGCTCATGGTCACAAATCTAACATTCGTGACCATGAGCTCGCAACGGGTGGTCTCCGCCTCGGGCGGGCGCGACGCCTCCCGCGACGCACTGGATCTCCGCGCGGGAGGTCGTTCGTCCAGCTCGCCTGTCAGTCGCCGAGGTAGTCACGGATCGCGGCGTCCAGACGCGTGAGGTCGGCGCCAGACAGGCGTCCGGCCGGACCGAGGATGCGACTCTTCTTCACTTGGCGGATGCCCGGCACGATCGCGAAGCTCGCGCGCTTCAGCGCCGCGACGCTCACGCGGAGCCGGAGCGGACGGATCTCCGGCGGCT
>JBGAQA010000072.1:0-21078 GCA_044220955.1 Sandaracinaceae bacterium | reverse complement strand
AGGTGGTCGGCGTATGCCTCCGCCGCCGCGCGGAGCTGTTGCCGGCGCACCTCGGCGTCGAGGACCGTGCGAACGAACCCCGTGAGGGTCTCGTGGCGTGGCTTGACGGTCTTGAGTCGGCTGACGAGGGCGCCGTCGAGCTTGATGGTCGTCGCGTGCATACCCGAAGGGTAGTCGGCGGGAAGTCGACCGACAACCCGACGCAAACCCGCGTGAGCCGAGCCGTGCGCTCACCGCAGTCGATGGTTCCGAGCGGCGAGAGGCCGGGGCGCGGGCGGAGGTCGGCGCCGGGGGCAGTCTCCTCTGGCGAGCGGCTCTCGATTCGCTGGGCGAGCTCGCCGCCGGTGCGGGACACGCCCTCTTTCGCGCGGGGATCCAGCACGGCAGGGACCTTGCTCGCGTCGTCCACCAGGAGGAACCCCATGTACCGAAGCCTGATTCCGGGAGCCCTGACCCTCGCGCTGGCGTGCGTCGCTGGCTGCTCCGGCAGCAGCCGCACGCTCGACGAGCGCTGCCGCGCCATGTGCGCCCGCGTCGAGCGCGTGTGCAGCATCACCGGCTGCACCTCGGCGTGCGACGCACTGGCGGCCGCCGGCCCGGGCTGCGCGACGACGGGCGACGCCTACGTCTCGTGCCTCGAGAGCGCGCCCGACGCGCAGCTGTGCTCGGCCACGAGCGGCGGCGGCAGCTGCAACGACGAGAGCCAGGCGCTCGCCGTGTGCGCGATGGGCTCGACCGCGATGTGCCAGCCCTTCGGCACCTGCGCGCGCGACGCGTCGATGATCGAGACCTGCGTCGACCACGGCGTCTACGAGTACCGGACCGGCACGCGCACCTTCCCGTGCGCGTCGATGAGCGACTGCAGCGCGGCGCAGAACGACCTGCTCGCCTACTGCGGGCCCTGAGATGCGTGGGCTCCTCGGCGTCCTCTGCCTCTTGCTCGCCGGATGCGCTCCTGCGCGAGGGGAGCGCCCCGTTCGCTCGGGTACCGCGGTGTCTGCGACGCGACGCTCGACGTGTCAGGCGCGCAGCACGATCGCATCGACGGCGCTGACGACCGACCCGGTCGCGGCGCGCGCCTGGCCTGCGATCTTCGCGACCTGCTCCGACACTATGGGATGGCGGCCTCGTGATCGTGACGCGGTGGCCGGTCGTGTAGAGGACGTCGCCGCGGCGGCGCACCTCGAGCGCGAGCACGTGCGGGCCCGCGCCGAACGGCCGGCTGGGTCCGGGCGGTGTCCCGCGTCCGTCCGCACCGCCCGACCCGCGAGCGAGGCGTTCATCCGGGCGTCCGCAGGCATCTCGAGCGGGCCTGCGCCGGGCGCGCGGGCGGGGCTGGTCGCGCGGCCTGCCTTCGCAGCACATCGGCCCCGAGGACTCGCATGAGGACGCCGACGCTCATCCTTCCTACGCCCGACGGTCCGAGCTACCGTCGGCCCGTGACGAAGACGAGGCTCGGGTGGGTGCTCGCTCTCTGCGCTGGCCTCGCTGCGTGTGGGACGGCGGCTCGGCGGCACGACGAGTGCGGGCGCTTCGCCGACTGGTCGAACGGCATCGATGCCCAGGTCGAGGCGCGGGTGCCGAACGCGCGGCTGACGCCCGACGTCACCAACGACCAGCGAGCCGTGTGGTACCGCGATCGCGCGGCGGCCATCCGGGCGATCGCCGCGCAGCCGCCGCCGTTCACCGACGAGCGCGTGCTCGGATACGCGCGGCGCTTCCTCGCCAGCTACGAGCCGCAGGCGGCGGCGCTCGACGCGGAGGCCGCCGGCTGGGCGGCGAACGACGGCGCGGCGACGACCGCGGCGCAGACGACCGAGATGCAGACCCTGAGCGCGCGACAGGCCGTCGTCAACGACTGGGTCGCGCACTGCAACGACTGATCGACGCCGGCGGTGCGCCGGCGCTCGTCGTTCCGCGTCGCGACCGGGGCGCTCTGACGGCGGCTCCTGGCCACCGTGCCTCCCGAGCTCGTCGTGTACCAGGCGCACGAGCCCAGCTCCGCAGGCACGCAGACGGAGCCTGTGCCCGGACCGTGAGCGGGGCTGGACGCGCGGCCTGCCTTCGCAGCACATCCGTCGCGACCTCGATCGCCGCCCTCGATCGCCGCGCGTCGCGCGCGCGTCGTCAGAAGATCGACGGCGTGCCGCCGATCGGCGGGACGACGATGTACACGTCGTGGTGGTCGACGATCGTGTCCGCGCGGCCGAGCACCTGGATCGTCGCGCGGTAGAGCTGCGGCGCGTCGGTCTCCGCGACGAAGTCGTCGCGGAAGTCGACGTCGAAGGTCACGCGCGTGCTCGGGCGCACGCCGTAGAACGTGGTGGCGTCCATCCGCGCGAAGCCGATCGGTGCGTCGGGCGAGCCGTGGTCCGGCCGGACCGCGGTCAGGAAGTCCGCCGTCGTGTGCCCGGCCGGCAGGCGCGTCTCGGTCGGGTCCGCGTCGACGCGCGTGGTGATGTCCTGCGCGGTCTCGCCCGCGAGCGTGGTGATCGCGTGCACGACGTCGGTGGCCGCGCTCGCGAGGCCGCCCGATCCGGGATGGAAGACGATCGGATTCCCGGAGCCGTCCACCGTGCCCGTCCTCGTCGCGAGCTCGCGCGACTCCGCGAGGGTGTCGCCCGTGTCGCCGACGTCGATGCCGATGAAGTACGCCTGGCGCGCGATCATCGCGGTGGCGAGGTCCGCGGCGGGGTGCATCGTCGCGTCCGAGCCGGGGCCGCCGCCGTCGGAACCCGTCACGAAGCCCTGGTGCCAGCCCGCGTCGGAGGCGAGGACGACGATCGGCACGCGGCCTGCGCGGAAGCATCCCCATCCGAACACGTCGTCACCGGGCGCGGCGCCGCAGTCGCGCACGGGATCGACCCGCGGCACCCAGCCGTCGCCGCGCCGATCGCGGGCGTCGTGCACGCTCCACCGTGCGGCCTCGTCGGCCTCGTGCCCGATCATCCCCGGGCCGTCGATCACCTGCAGGAGCGCCTCGACCTGGCACTCCGGCCCGTCGAGACCGAAGAACATCATCCCCGGGATGTCGCGGTCGACCGTGGTCATGGCGTCGAGCGCGCGCTGCGAGAGCGTGGAGTCCGCCGAGAGCGGCTGCCGCACCCAGAGCGTGTAGTCGCCGGGGCGCCCCGCGTCGCCGTCCAGGCCGTCGGGGACCGAGTCGAACGAGCCGACGCCGATGCGTACGTCAGGGATCTGCGCGAGGATGCCGGGCACGATCGTCGAGCTGAACGTCGCGCGCAGCTCGTTGATGATGGCCTGCATGCTCGCCGAGTTGTCGACGAGCACGAACACGTCCGCGATCCGGATGCGCGTGGAGAAGTCGAACTGCCGCCGCGGCTGGCGCGCGGTGCTGCCGGGTGGGTCGAAGGGCAGCGGGGCGTAGAGCGCGTTCGGCGGCGGCATCGCGGTGGGGTCGAGCGGGCTCGTGCCGATCGCGACCTCGATCAGGTCGTCGAAGCCGTCGTGGTCGGTGTCGCGCAGGCACTGGTTGGTCCCGGCCGCGCCCTCGAGGCGATCGGGGAGCCCGTCGTCGTCCGAGTCGAGGTCGACGAAGTTGCGGAGGCCGTCGCCGTCGCAGTCGTCGGGGATGCAGACGTCCGGCGTCGGGATCGGCGGGCTGCCGTGCGCGGCGTCGTTCGCCGTGAGGAGCGTGCGGACGAGGTTCTCGGTGCGGTCGTCGATCGTGTCGCCGTCCTCGTCGTTGCCGGGAGCGGGCTCGAGGCCGTCCGCGATGCCGTCACCGTCGAGGTCACGCCCGTCGGGGCAGGACGCGTCGACGAGCGCCATGTCGTTCGGGAACGCGTCGGGACGCCAGGCGTCGATGGCGAACGCGTCGATGGCGAAGGCGTCGATGGCGAAGGCGTCGATGGGGGCGTCGGGGCGCCACGCGTCGTCCTCGAAGGCATCCTGGCGCCACGCATCGGGCTCGGGCTCGACGCGCGCGTCGCGCGGCACGGTCGCGTCGAGCCCGGGGCCGGCGTCGAGCTCGGGCCGCTCGTGGACGAGGGCACAGCCCGCGGCGAGCACGCCGATCAGCAGGACGACGAGCCGTGCGCGAACCACCCCGTGGCACATGGTGCCCCCTTCGCTGCCGACCGAGCAACGCGTGTGCCGAGTGTACGGGATCACGACCTCGACCTCACCCTCGCGTCGCCCCGGGACCGACGCGTCATGCCGCTGCCGCGGTGAGCCTCGCCCGCGCGTCATCGCACTTCCTCGCGCTCGTCCTCGTGGGCGCGCAGAGCGTGCAGTGGTGCGTGAGGGCGGTCGCGAGCGACCCCGGCAGTCCCGTATCGATCGCGCGGATTCGGAGCGTCCCGGCAGCACGACGAGCCCGCGGGTGGCGCTTGCTGCCGCGCAGCGGCTCAGCCCAACATCCGCTACGACGACTCGCGCGGGGAAACCGGTGCTTCATCCTTCCTGCGCGTTCTTGCTCGACGGCGAGGGCGAGGCCGTCACGGACGCGCGGTCTCGCGGTATTCTCGACGCAGTCGTGGACGAGATCGATCGCGTGATCGTGGAGGTGAATGTCGAGATCGCGCGGCTGGTCGCCTGCCTCGGGCCCGACGCAGCGCAGGTCGAGCGCGAGTGGCCTCGCGGCCGCGGTCCAGACGGGCGCCTGCTCCTGTTGCCGCGAATCGCGCTCCTGGCCACGCTCTGCGAGCACCCCGACGCGGTCACGCCGAGCGCCGACCGTGTCGATGCGTGGGAGCAACGGACCGCAGAAACGTCCATCGACGACTCCGACGACGACCCGAGGATGCACGGTACGCGGGCCCGGATCCGTGCGATCACCTTCGAAGCGCTCCGCGCCCGGCTACGGGAGACGCGGTAGGGAACGCGCTCGTTCGATCGATCATCGTCTCGCTCGCGCTCACCGCTTGCGGCGCCGGGGACGGGCCCGGGGCGGACGCATCCGCGGAAGACGGTGGCGTCGACGTGACGGGGAGGCGTCCCGGCACCGACGCGTGGTGCCCCGACGCGGACGGCGGCGGCGTGCGTGTGCGACGACGCCGAGCCGGCGGGGTCAGGTCGTCAGCTCGGACACGAGGACCAGATCCTTGGGCATCGACGCACGTGTCTCGTGCTCCGTCGTTCGCCAGCGCTTGCCTTCGTTCTCGGTCATGTACGCGCGGTACTCCGGGACGCCGGGGAACTTCACGTTGTCCGCCACGACGATCGCACCCGGGCGCAGCCATCCTTCGCGCAGGATGAGCTGCAGGTCGGGGAGGTACGCGTCCTTCGCGTGATCGATGAACACGGCGTCGAGGGTGCCCTCGGCGAAGCCGTGTTCCTCCCTCAGCTTGCGGACGGTCTCGCCTCCGTCGCCGAGCGTGCCGACCACCGCCGTCACCCGCGCGCCCACGCCCGCATGCTCCCAGATGCGGCGCGCGATCGCGGCGTTGTCCGGGTTGAATTCGATGGACGTGATGTGCGCGTCGGGGGCGGCGAGCGCCATGCGCAGTGCGCTGTAGCCGCAGTACGTGCCGAGCTCGAGCACCCGCTTGGCTCGCGCCCGGCGGATGGCGTGCTCGAGGATCTCTCCCTTCTCGTCGCCGACGTTGATGAGGAAGCTCTCGGTGTAGAAGTACTCGTCGATCACGCGGATCGCGTCGGCGAGGTCCCCGCGCTTCGCCTTCGCCACGACGTAGAGCGCGAGCCGCTCCTCGCGACCGTCTCCCACCTGCCAGTGCTTCTGAAGGTGCTTCGCGCCCACGAGCATTCGCCAGAAGGAGTAGCGAAGAAACGGGATCCCTCTCCAGCCTCGCGTCATTGGTAGATCCTGCCCTTTCACGTGATGAAGTTCATCGGTCCCGATCAGAGGTCCGGGTGATCCGCAGGCATGCTGCAGGCGAGCGCGACGGGCGTCGGGGCCAGCACGGCCACGCACGTCCGATACGACCACGCGCTGCCGTCGTCGCGCGCGTCCACGAGACGGGCGACCACCGTCGCGTCGTTCGCGACGGCGAAGGAGCGCCAGCCGTCGCGCTCGCCGGCGAGACCGTGTGCGAGCGGCCGCGACGACACCTCGGCGCCGTCCCGCAGGATGCGCAGGGCGCGCACGGGATCCGTCTCGGGGCCGTGGTAGTCGACCACCGCCACGACGTGTCCGTCGGGGGAGATGGCGATCTGCTCGACCGCGTGCGTGCCCTCGATCCGCGTGCGCGTCCCGGTGTCGAGGTCGATGAGCAGCCCGACGACGTCGTCGGTGTCGTGGAACACCCCGAGCACCACGCGTCCGTCCGCGGTCATCGAGGTGAGGCTCAGCTCGGCGAGGTCGGCGCCGAAGCGCGCGGCGTGGCTCCCGCGCTCGTACACGTCGAGCTCGGTGAGGCCGAGGATGGGCGGCTCCTGCGGTACGAGGTGGCTCGCGAAGAAGAGCGTGCGTGTCCCGTCCGTGCTCAGCCCGAGCGGGCCGTAGGTGCCGCCCTCCGAGGTGCGTCCGCCGGGACCGAGGGAGGCACGCTCGATCGCCCCGCTCGAGAGGTCGCGCACGAAGAGGTCGCTCTCGTCGTCGTGGTCGCTCCGCACGAGCCCCGGGACCCGCGTCGTGAACGCGACCACGCGGCCGTCGCCCGAGATCCCGGCGCCGGAAGACTCGCCCGCGATCTCGGCTCCCCCCGGCCCGAGCGAGACGCGCTCCACGGAGCGCGCCGCGCGGTCGACCACGTAGACGTCTCCCCGGCCGTTGCCGTCGTCCTCGACGAAGGCGCTGCTCGTCTCGAAGAGGATCCGCTGCCCATCGGCGCTCACGCCTCGCTCGAGGACGTACGCCGGCCCGTGGCCGCCCGTCGTGAGACGCGTGAGGGTGCTCGTGCCCGGGTCGTACGCGAAGACGTCGTCGTCGACGTCGGAGTCGTCGGCCGTGACGCGACCGCTGCTCGAGAACGCGACCGTGCGTCCGTCGGCCGACACGGCGATGCCGCTGGGGCGCTCGATCGGATCGCGCGCCTGGAACAGCGGCGTCGGCAGATCGATCGGCGCGGCGGACGGCGCGCTCGCGACCGACGGCTCGGGCGTGGGCGGCGGCGCCGGGTCGGAGGCGCCGCAGCGCGCGCACGCGGGCAGGACCAGGCCGAGGACGAGCGCGACGCGTGCGCGTGGGGTCATCGCCCCCGTGTACCCCGCAGCGAGCGACCACGCCCCGCACGATCGTGAGCTCGGGCCCGGCAGGCTCGCGTCCCGCCCGCCATACGCTCTCGCTCGGGGTGGCGCGCTCCCGGACACTGCACACCTCTTCACCAGGTGCCCCACTTCCTCCGCGAGCTCGGGCGGCAGTGCGTCCGGTCACGGCGCACGTCGCGCGCGCGGCCCTCCGATCCGCGCGCGCGGCGGTTCTCGGCGATACTGCGCGCCGGAGGATCTGCCTTGCAAAACTCGATCTGCCTCGCTGCGCTCTTGATGCTCGCGTGCAACTCACCTGCCTCGGGAAACGATGCTGGCGGCGGTGGGAGCGACACCGGCGGCGGCTCCGCAGTCGGGGGCAGCTGCGCGATGACGGCCGCGTACACGTGCGTCGACTACGAGTCGACCGGCGCGACGCTCGACGCGTACCGCTCCGCATGCACCACGGGCGGCAGCACGTGGTCGACCACGCCCTGCACGCACGCCGGGTCCGTAGGCGGCTGCCACTACGACGCGAGCAGCGGCTCGGGGCCCGGCACCGCGTGGACCTACGCCGGTGGCCCCTACGCCGACGCCGACGCCGCGCGATCGGGCTGCGAGATGGGCACTCCGCCCGGCACCTACGTCGCGCCCTGAGAGCTCGTCCCGACCTCGGGACGACGCGCAAGGACTCGGCTCACCTCCTCGACGCAGGCAGTCACGCGTCGCCGCCCGCCAGCTGTGGGTGCGCGCTGCCTCACCGCGCACCGGGCTTCGACTGGGCCATCGCCATCGTCCTGCTCGTCGCGCGGCACGCACGCCGCCGCTCTTCCTCGCGTCCACGGCGGACAGCATGGCGGGATGACGCCCGAGCGCCCTCCCCGCTCCGGGCGCATGCGGACCCGAGCGCGAGCGCGATCCTGAGACGATCCTCAGGAGCGCCTCAGGGACCGTCCGGCCGAGGACGCTAGCGTCGCGGCGTGCGGTTCACGACGTCGTTCGTCGCTCTCGTCCTCGCGTCCCCGTCGGTCGCCAGCGCCCAGGCGGCGATCACGTTCGACGCCGCGATCGGCCTCGCGGAGGATGCGCCGGAGCTGCGCGCCCTCGACGAAGCGCTCGAGGGACGGCGCAGCGGGGACGAGCGCATCAGCGACGTCACCGAGCTCACGCGCGCCTACGTCGTGCCCGGGGTGCGCGTCCTCGACGATCAGGATCGCGGCTTCGAGGGCCAGGCGCAGCTCGGCCACAGCTGGAACCTCGCGGGCCTGGCCGACGCGCGGAGGCGATCGGCGAGCGAAGAGCGCGACGCGCTCTCGGCACGGACGCGGGCCGCGGCGCTCTCGCGCCAGCTCGAGGCCGCGTATGCCTGGATCGTGCTGAATCGCGCGGAGCGGGCGCTCACGCTGGCCGACGACGCGGCGCGGACCGCAAGCGAGCTGGCGGAGCGCACGCAGGTGGCGTCCGCGCGTGGCGTGCTGACGGAGGCCGATCGCGCGGAGGCGGACGCGTTCGCGGCGGAGGCGGAGGCACTCGCGCTGGCAGCGGAGGGAGAGCGCGTGGGCGCGCGCGTCGCGCTCGCGCGGGCGATGGGGACGGCCGCGCCGCACACGCTCGCGACGAGCGGTGAGCCGCCGCGACCGATGCTCCCCGAGCCCAGCGAGATCGAGACGCGCCTCTCGGAGGTGGATCGGCTGCCGCGCGTCGTGGCCGCACGCCTCGCCGCGGCGGCCATCCGCGCGCGCGACGCCGAGGTGTCCGCCCAGGTGGGGCTCCGCCTCGACGCAGACCTCATCGTCTACCGCGAGTCCCCGGCGGGCCTGATGATCTTCCCGCAGATCGGCCTCCAGTTCCCCGTGGCCGACCTCGCCGCGCGCGAGCGCTCGGTCATCGCCGAGCAGGGCACCATCGCGGAGGGCACGACCGAGGCGACCCGCGCCGACGCGCTCCGCGAGGCGTTCGAGGTGGCGCACGAAGTCGAGCACGCGCGCGCGACGCTGACGCTGCTCGAGACGCGCTCGGTGCCGGCCCTCGAGCGCCTCGCCGATCTCCGCTCGCTCCAGCTCACCGCCGGAGAGACCACCGTGTTCGTCGCGCTCGACGCACGGCGGCGCCTCTTGCGCGCCCGGAGCGAGCAGGTGCTCGCGGACGCCGCACGCACGTGGGCCGAGGTGCGCGCGTGGCTCTTGCTCGCCGCGCTGGGCAGCGGTGCGGACGAAGGAGAGGGTCCATGAGCGTCCGTCTCGTGATCGCCGCCGCGCTCGTCGTCGCGCTCGCGGGCTGCAGCGCCGAAGAACGCAGCGAGCCGACGCTCCCGCCGCCCGCGGAGACGCGCTGGGAAGAGGCGCGCACGCCCACAGACCTCGCGCTCCTCGAGGCGCCTGCGCACGTCGTGCCCGCGCCCGACGGTGAGGCCCGCGTGGGGGCGCCCTTCTCGGCGCGCGTGCTCGCCGTGCACGTCCGACCCGGCGATCCCGTGGCGCTCGGGGCGCCTCTGCTCGACGTCTCGATGCCGGCGGTGCTCGACGCCGCAGCGCGCTGGTCCACGTCCACGACGCGTCGCTCGCTGCGCTCCGCCCGCCGCACCGAGCTCGAGTCGCTCCGCAGCGAGGGCCTCGTCGAGACGGGACGGGTGTTCGAGCAGGAGACGCAGTTGGCCGACCTCGACGCCGAGCGCGCGCAGGCCCTCGCGGTGCTCCACGCCGCGTCCCTTCGCGAGACCGAGGCGGGCGCCGTGCTCCGAACGGGCCGCGTCACGCTCCGCAGCCCCATCGCGGGGATCGTGCGCAGCGTCGAGGCGAGCGTGGGCGAGGTGCGCGACCCCACCGGCGCGCCGCTCGTGACGGTGGTCGCGGACGTCGCCGCGCGCATCGAGGCGCGCTTCGTCGAGTCGCCGCCCCCGGACGGACACTTCGCGTTCCACGGCCTCGATGGAAGCGTCGTGACGCTCGGGCCCATCGCCGCGAGCGTGATCGATCCCATCGACGGCACTCGCGTCGCGTGGCTCGACCCCGCCGAAGACGGCGCGCGCCTCCCGGCGGGGCTGGCCGGACGCGTGCGCGTGGTGATCGCGCAGACGGACGCGGTCGAGGTGCCGACGAGCGCGCTGATCGTGGCGGGCACCGGCGTCGAGATCGAGCGCGCCGACGAGGGCGGGGCGACGAGCCGCGTCCCGGTCCAGGTCCTCAGCAGCTCACCGACGCGCGCGATCGTGCGTGGACTCCCGGTCGGAACGCGCGTCGCGGTCGACCCCGTGCGCCCGGCCTCCGGGGGCGACTCGTGATCGAAGCCATCGCGCGCGCGTCCGTGCGGCATCGCATCGCCGTGCTGGCCGTGTGGGCGATCGTGGCGGCCGTCGGGATCGTGGTCGGCTCGCACCTGCGCTTCGACGCGCTGCCGGACGTGACGGGCACCCAGGTCGTCGTGCTCACGACGGCGCCTGGCTACACGCCCGAGGAGGTCGAGCGCCTCGTCACGCGCCCCGTCGAGCTCGCGACCTCGGGCCTGCCCGGCCAGACGGATCAGCGAAGCATCTCCCGCTACGGCCTCTCGGCCGTCACGATCGTGTTCCAGAGCGACTACGACCTCGTGCGCGCACGACAGATGGTGTCCGAGCGCATCGCGCTGGCCGCAGGCAACCTCCCGCCGGGCGTGGACGCGCCCGAGCTCGGCCCGATGAGCGGCGGTCTCGGCGAGATCTACCAGTTCGCCGTGAGCTCCGATCGCCGCACGCCCGCGGAGCTGATGGAGATCGTCGAGACGCGCATCGCGCCGCGCCTGCGCACCGTGCCCGGCATCGTCGAGGTGAACACCTGGGGCGGTGGCCGCCGCACCCTCGCCGTCGACGGAGATCCCACGCGCATGGCGCGCAGGCACGTGACGTTGCGCATGCTGCGCGACGCGACCGAGCGCGCCGTCGGCGCCGCCGCAGGCGCGAGCCTCGAGGCCGGCGCGAGCCACGTGCTCCTGCGCGGCCTCTCGCTGCCGATCCGCCCCGAGGAGCTCGGCGCCTCGCTCGTGTCGATGGACGCGGACGGAACACCGGTGCGCATCAGCGACGTCGCGCGCGTCCGCATCGGGATGGAGCCGCGCATCGGCGCCGCGACGACCGGCGGGCGCGGGGAGGTCGTGTACGCGATGGCGCAGATGCTCACCGGCGCCAACGCGCTCGAGGTGCTGGCCGGGGTACATGCCGTGCTCCCCGAGGTGCGCGCGGGCCTTCCCCCCGACGTGGTCCTGAACGAGACCTACGATCGGAGCGAGCTGGTGGAGGCGACGCTGCGCACGGTGGGCCGCAGCCTCTTCGAGGGAGGCGTCCTCGTCGTGCTCGTGCTCTTCGCGATGCTCGGGAGCGCGCGCGCAGGGGCGCTGGTGGCGAGCGTCATCCCTCTCTCGATGCTCGGCGCCGTGGTCGGCATGGTGGCGCTCGGAGTGCCCGGCAACCTCATGAGCCTCGGCGCGCTCGACTTCGGCCTGCTCGTCGACGGCGCCGTGGTGCTGGTCGAGACGGTCTTCCACCGCTTCCACGAGCAAGAGAGCGCCGAGCTCGCCGATCCGCCGGCGCGCATCGCCGAGATCACCGCGTCCGTCGCTCGCCCCGTCTTCTACTCGGTGCTGATCATCCTCTTGGTCTACGTGCCCATCCTCTCGCTCGAGGGTGTCGAGGGGACGATGTTCCGACCGATGGCGCTCACCGTGGTGCTCGCACTCGCGACGGCGCTCGCGCTCTCGCTGACGTACGTGCCCGCGGCGGCGAGCTTCGCGCTGCGCCCGCGCGACGTGCCGCACCAGACGCCCTTGCTCCCGCGCATGCTCGAGCGCGGCTATGCGCCCGTGCTCGCGTTCGTCACGCGGCACCCGTCCGTGCCGATGGGCCTGGCTCTCGTCGGGCTCGTGGTGGGCGCGGTGCTCTTCGCCCGCGCGGGCACCGAGTTCGTGCCGCAGCTCGACGAAGGCGACCTCGTGGTGCAGCCGAGCCGACACCCCGACGTGTCGCTCGAGCAGGCGATCACGCAGGCGGGACGCGTCGAGCGCGCCGCGATGACCATCCCCGAGGTCCTCGGCGCCACGAGCCGCATCGGCAGCCCCACGGTCGCGACCGACACGATGGGCATCGAGCAGTCCGACGTGTTCCTCCGGCTCCGGAGCCGCGACGCATGGCGCTCGGGGCTCACGCACGAAGAGCTCGTCCGCGAGATCGACGCCGCGATCGCGCCCGCGCAGCCCGGCGTGGATCTCGCGTACACGCAGCCGATCCAGATGCGCTTCAACGAGCTGCTCGGCGGCTCGACGAGCGACGTGTCGCTGAGCGTCTACGGCGACGACCTGACGCAGCTCCGGACGCTCGCCGAGCGCATGGCGGCGACGCTGCACAGCGTCGCGGGCGCGGAGGACGTGCGCATCACCTCGCCCCCGGCGGTCCCGGTGCTGGAGGTGCGGCCGCGGGCGATCGATGCCGCGCAGCTCGGGTTCGACGCGACGGACGTGCTCGACGTGGTGCGCGCCGAGCGCGCGGGGCTGCTCGCCGGCGTCTCGTTCGACGGCCCGATCCGCATCCCCGTGCGCGTGCACCTCGGCACCCCACCGAGCGCGTTCGAGGCCGCGCGCTCGCTCGTCCCGACCCCGCACGGCTCGCTCGTGCCGCTCTCCGCGCTGGCCGACGTGGCGCAAAGCGAGACGCCCGCCCTCGTGAGCCACCAGCAAGCGGCACGGCGGATCCTGATCGGCTTCAACGTACGCGAGCGCGATCTCGGCTCGGTCGTGCAGGAGGCGGAGTCGCGCGTGAACGCGGACGTGCCCTTGCCGCGCGGGTATCGCGTGGTGTGGGGCGGTCAGTACGAGAGCCTCGAGCGGGCGCGCGCGCGCCTCTCGTACGTGATCCCCGCGGTGCTGGTCCTCATCGTCGCGCTGCTGGTCCGCGTGCTGGAGCGCGGCCGCTCCACCATCCTCGTCTCGCTCAACGTGCCCTTCGCCGCCGTCGGTGGGATGATCGCGCTGGCGATGCGCGGCATGCCCATCTCGATCTCGGCGGCGATCGGGTTCATCGCGCTCTCGGGCATCGCGGTGCTCAACGGTGTGGTGCTCGTCGCGCGGATCCACGCCGAGGAAGATCTCGGCCGGGCGCCCGCGGACGCCGCGCTCGCCGCGGCGAGCTCGCGCTTGCGGCCCGTGCTCATGACGGCGCTCGTGGCGGGCCTCGGCTTCGTGCCGATGATGATGGCGCACGGCGTCGGCGCCGAGGTGCAAGCGCCGCTCGCGACCGTCGTGGTGGGAGGGCTGTTCACGAGTACGCTCCTCACCCTCGTGGTCCTGCCGACCCTCTACGGACGCTTCGTCCCGGCCCGTGCGCGGGTCGCCGCCCGCGTCGAGCTGCCCGCGGAAGAGGTCGGATGAGGATCCTGGTCGTCGAGGACGAGGCGCGCCTCGCGCAGGTGCTGCTGCGTGGGTTGCGCGAGGAAGGCCACACCGTCGATCACACGAGCCGCCTGGCCGACGCGCGCGCACAGCTCGAGCAGCTGTCCTACGACGTGGTCGTGCTCGATTGGATGCTGCCCGACGGCGACGGGCTCGAGCTCCTGCGCGGCCTGCGCCGCGAGGGGGTGCGCACGCCGATCCTGCTCTTGACGGCGCGCGGCCGCACCGAGGAGAAGGTGGCCGGCCTGCGCGCAGGCGCCGACGACTACCTCGCCAAGCCCTTCGACTTCGAGGAGCTCTGCGCGCGCGTCGAGGCCCTGCACCGGCGCAGCGAGGGCACGAGCCTCGATCGCACCTTCGGCGACGTGACGCTCGACGGCCGCACGCGCGCGCTCCGCGTGCAGGCGGACGAGGTCTCGCTCACCGCGCGCGAGTACGCGCTCGCCGCAGCGCTCTTCGGGCACCCGGGCGAGGTACGCACGCGGGCCGAGCTCTTGCGCGAGGTGTGGGGATCGTCGTTCGAGGGCGACCCGAACGTCCTCGACGTCTACATCGGCTACGTTCGCGGCAAGCTCGGCAGGCTAGCCACGCACGGCCGCCGTCTGCCCACGCTGCGAGCCGTGCGCGGCATCGGGTTCCGCCTCGTGCTCGACGAGGAGCGCGCGTGAGCCTGCGAGCGCAGCTGGTGATCTTCGGCGCGATCGTCCCGACGACGCTGCTCGTGCTCGCGGTCGTCGTGACCGGAGAGCTCTTCGAGCGCTCGATGATGCGCGCGGTCGACGAGGCCATCGCCACCCAGGCCGCGGTCGAGGCCGTCAGCCTCTTCGACGGGCCCGAGGGGCCGCGCCCACACGTACACCTCGGCGTCTCTCCGCTCGGCGCGAGCGTCGACGGCGTCGCCTCGGACATCGCGGTCTACGACGAGGCGGGAGTGCGCGTCGCCTCGCACCCGTCGGACGAGCGCGGGCCGCACACGCTTCGCCCCGACGAGGCCGGAGGCGAGACGCCCGGCGCTCCGGTCACGCGCGCGCGCGAGGACCACACGTTCCGCGAGCTGACGCTCGTCGTACGCTCGCCGACGGGCGCGCGCTACGCGGTCTGGCTCGGCCACGATCTCGGGTCGCACCAGGCGACGCTCCGCGCGTTCCGGCAGAGCGCCTTCCTCGCGATCGCGATCACGGGGCTCGTGCTGCTCGGGCTGCAGCTCTTCGCCACGGGCCGGCTACACCGACGCGTCGCGGCGCTCGTCGAGCACGTAGCCCACCTGCGCGACGGGGAGGCCCCGCCGCGCCTGCCGCCCGACGACTCCCGCGACGAGCTGGGCGTGTTGCGCCGGGCCATCGCGGAGGCGACGGAGAAAGTGCACGTCGCGCGGCTCGCGCAGGAGCGGCTCGTGGCGGACGCGGCGCACGAGCTGCGCACGCCGCTCGCGACGATGCGCGCGTCCATCGAGGTCACGCTCCGGCGCGATCGGAGCAAGGAAGAGCTCCGCGAGGCGCTCGATGGCCTACGCGCGGAGGTCGACCGTCTCTCCGCGCTCGCGACCACGCTCCTCGATCTGGCGGCGCTCCGCGCGCGCGACGCCGAGAAGCTCGACTTCGATCTCGCCCTGCTGCTGCGCCAGGCGCTGAGCGCCGCCGCGGGCGCCGCGGAGGCACGCAGCGTGGCCCTCGCGCTCGAGGCACCCGAGCGCTGCGAGATGCGCGGCTCCCCGCGCGAGGTGCGACAGGCCGTCGACAACCTCCTCTTCAACGCGCTCGCCCACGCGCCCGCCGGCACCCAGGTCGACGTCCACGTCCACGCCGACGCGCGCCGTGTCCGCGTCGTCGTGCGCGATCGCGGCCCCGGCGTCCCCGAGAGCGCACGTGATCACATCTTCGAGCCGTTCCACCGCGCGCAGCCACTCGACGCCGACGCGAGCCCCGGCGCGGGCCTCGGCCTCGCCATCGTTCGCGACGTCGCGCGCCGCCACGGCGGCACCGCGTTCGTCGACACGAGCGACGGTGCCGGCGCGGCTGTGGGCTTCGAGCTCGCGCTCGCGAGCTGAGGCGCCGCATGAACCCCTCGTGCGTGACGCACCCGCGGGATCGGGGGGCACTGACCCCCGCACGACGCGCCTATTTCTCCCGCTGCGCCGCGCCGAGCCACCCGATCGCGTCCCCGAGCGCCGGCTCGCCCGCCTCCGCGAGCCGTGCGCCGCGCTTGGCGGCTGCTGCGGGCGTCGGGCGCTCGACCTCGCGGACCGGCGCGTCCACCCACGCGCGCTCGGGATCGAGATCGTCGATCCAGCTGCGCCCCGTCCACGACCCGTGCGAGCGACTCCGGCGACGGCTCATGTCTCCTCCGACGCACGCTGCGTGGCGGACTGACACAGCGAGGCCCGGCGCATTCGCGGCTCCGCGCGACGCGCGCCCCGGCCCAGCGCGTTCCGAGCTGCCGCGCTCCATCAGGCCCGGCTCGGACGCGCGGCCCACCCGCTCCGACGCCGCGGGGATGCCGGGTCGTACCGGCCCGGGGGACGAGCGGCGGACGCAGTCGGTCTCTGCCGCGCTCGCCGGGCGAGGGAGCCGAGCGGTCAGTGCGAGAAGGTCGCCCACATCCGGTCGAGCGCGGCCCGCGCGCGGCGCTGCTCGATCGCGTTCTCGGGCGCCACGTCGTCGCCGCCCGGATCGGCGGAGAGCACGGCCTCGATCTGCGTCTGGAAGAGCTCGCGGTCCTGCATCTTCACCGCGTAGTCGAGCGCGAAGAGGACGCGCGTCCCGAGGTGATCGGGCGCCGCGTGGATCGCGTACTCGAAGTGCCGGCGCGCCCGCTCGAGGTCGCCGCCCTGCACGGTGGAGGCGCCCGCCCACGAGTCGGCGAGGAAGCGATCCGCACCCGCGCCGTCGTAGAGGCGATCCAGCTCGGCGCAGCGCGACATCGACGCCCGCAGCTCGTCGCGCACGGAGTTCAGCGTGAACATCCCGTAGCCGCGCGCCCAGCGCGAGAGCGCCATCGTCCGCCAGTAGAGGCCGGGCACGTCCTGCTCCTCGAGCATCGAGAGCAGCTCGCTCAGGCGGCGCCCCGAGCGCAGCGGCGTCCCGAGCTCGGGCTCCCGCGCGAGGATCGAGCGCTCGCCCGACGTGATCGCCGCGGCGAACATGTCCGACGCCTGGACGGCACGGCCCGGATCGGGCGCGTAGTGCGCGTCGGCGAGGAAGTACTGCGCTCGGGCGAGGCGCGCCCAGAGCACGGCGTCGGTCGGCGTCGCCTCGAGCGCGCGAGACCAGGCCTGCACGGCGGCGAGCGCGTGCTCTTCCCTGCCGCGCTGCGCCCACTCCGTCTCCCCACGGGCGACGAGCGCGCCCTCCGCCTGCGCGGCGGGGGTCACGGGGATCATCGTGCTGGTCGTCGTGGTGGTCCACGCTCCTGCGCGCACCGTCGCGCACCCGCCCGTCACCCCGCCAAGCGCCAGCGCGCCTGCGAGAATCACCGCCCCCTTCGCTCCGTGCCCCATGGCCGACACTCAACACGCGACGGCGCGCGCTGTCAACGCGTCCGGACGCGTGTTGAGCCTCACCCCGCGTTCCGGTACGTTCGCGCTCGGATGACCCGCGTCCGTCTCACGCACGAGTCGATCCGCGCGATCCTGGAGGACGGCGGCTGGCCCTGCCATCGCATCGCCGAGGACACGTACAAGAGCCTCTTCCACGGCCAGAAGGGGAGCTTCCCGTTCCACATCCGCGTGGACCCGGCGGGGTTCATGGTGTTCGCCATCGTTCCGTTCGTGAAGTCTCCGGAGGGGCCCGAGAAGGCGGCCAGGCTCTACACGCGCTTGCTCGAGCTCAACCACCAGCTCCTGATGGCGAAGTTCTCCATCGACGACGACCTCGACGTCGTGCTGACCGTCGAGTACCCGACGGCCGAGCTCGACCGGAGCGAGTTCGACGACGCGCTCGACGTCCTGTCGTACTACGCCGACCGACACTACGCGGAGCTGCGTGGGCTCGTCGCCTGAGAGCTGGCCGGCATGAGCCTCGTCGATCGCCTCGTCCGCGCGCTCTGGATCTTCGGGATCATCTTCGCCAGCTACGTGAGCTGGCTCGGCCTCACCTCGATCCTCGGGACCTGGGACAAGGACAAGGTCACGGGCCGCGAGATCGAGATCGTGCCGGACTTCGTCAAGCGCATGCGCAAGCGCCTCGACCAGTCGAACGCCAAGCGCCTGCTCCGCGGGATGCTCGAGCTGCGCGGCGTCTACATCAAGCTGGGCCAGATCCTCTCGATCATGGGCGGGTTCCTGCCGCGCGTGTACACCAAGGAGCTCGAGCAGCTGCAGGACGCCGTGCCGCCGCGGCCCTTCGAGGAGATCGAGAAGGCGTTCTTCGCGAGCCTCGGCCAGCGCCCCGACGACGTGTTCGCGCGCTTCGAGCGCACGCCGATCGCGGCCGCCTCGCTCGGCCAGGTCCACGTCGCGTGGCTCAAGAACGAGGACGGCAGCGAGGGCGCCAAGGTGGCCGTGAAGGTCCTCTACCCGGGCATCCGCGACGTCATCAAGGTCGACATGCGCGTGATCCACCTCGCGGTGGTCGCCTACAAGTGGTTCGTGCCCGTGACGGGGATCGAGCGCGTGCACGAGGCGCTGGTCGATCTCCTGCGTCGCGAGACCGAGTACCTGCACGAGGCCGAGTGCATGCGGCGCATGGCGCGCGACTTCGCGAAGGAGAAGGACATCCTCTTCCCGGAGCCGATCGCCGAGCTCACGACGAGCGACGTGCTGACCATGACGTTCATGGAGGGCATCAAGATCAACAAGCTCGACGAACTGCGCGCCGCCAACATCGATCCGCACGCCGTCGCGACGCGCTTCGTGGAGAGCTTCTACAAGCAGCTCTTCATCGACCGCTTCTTCCACGCCGACCCGCACCCGGGGAACTTCCTCGTGCAGCCCGGGAGGAACCCGCGGCGTCCGAAGATCGTGATCCTCGACTTCGGCGCGGTGAGCGAGGTGGACGACAACCTCGTCGACGGCCTGCTCGACGTGATCGGCGGCCTGCTCGAGCAGGACGGCAAGAAGCTGCTCGCGGGCTTCCTCCACATGGGCTTCATGTCGGGGGAGGCGAACCGCGAGCTGCTCGAGCGGACGGTCGAGACGTACTTCCAGCGCCTGCTGCGCATCAAGGACCGCACGCCGGGCGCGCTCATGCGCGCGAACGCGCGCGAGCTCGAGGCGCTCGTCGATCCCGAGGTGGCGCGCGAGGAGCTGCGCGAGCTGATGCGCTCGGTCGAGTACCCGGACGGGTGGTTCTACGTCGAGCGCGCGGCGGTGCTCGCGTTCTGGCTCGTCGGGCAGATCGATCCCGACGTGGACGCGATGCGCGTCGGATACCCCTACGTGATGCCTCTGCTCCAGGCGCACCTCGGCGGGATGCCGGCCATGCCCCGCGGCGAGGACCACGAGGAAGAACCGCCGCCTGCCGACGTAGCCGCCGAGGCCCCTGCACCCGCCTGACCGAGCCGTTCGCGGAACTTCCGGCGAGGGTCGCTGTCGGTACCTGCGAACCGCGAAGCACCCAACGGCTCGCGGTCCGAGGGACCATGCGCGAAGGAGCTTCTTCTTCGGCGTCCGGGAACGTCCGTCCTGGCGCCATGACCCATGCGATGCGCGCCGTCGGGCGCGCGAAGCCCGGCGAGGCCGAGCGGAGCGCGCTGCGCGTGGCGATCGCACGGGCCGGGCGGATCGAGCGCGAGTGGGTGCTCGAGTCCGGGCGGGTGAGCGCCGGAGGTACGGACGACGCCGACGTGTTCCTCGGCCCGCACGCGGGCCCGGCGACGACGCTGCTGCGGATCGACGACGGCGAGATGACGCTGATCGTCCCGGCGCACGCGAGCGGCCGCGTCCAGCTCGAGGCGGGCCCGCGCGAGCTCGCGCCGCTCGCCGGCACCTCGATCGCGCTCGACCCGAGCGCGCGCGGGCGCGTCGTGCTCCCGGGCGGCGCCGAGGGTGCCGTGTCGGTCCTCTTCCAGCGCGTGGCGGCGCCGGTGAAGCGTGCACGGCCCGAGCTCCCGCAGGCGGTCCGCGGCGGCCTGCTCGATCGCGTGGACTGGCTCTTCACGGCCGTCGCCGCGGCGTCGTTCATGCTCCACCTGGGGCTGATCGTCGGCCTCTCGGGCGCGGACTGGCCGGTACCGCCCAGCCTCGCCGCCGTGACCGATCGCGAGGCGATGATCTACTTCGCGGAGGCCACGCCGCCGCCGGAGCCGACGATCGACGACCCATCCCAGCCGACCGACCCGACGCAGCCGAGCGATCCGACGACGCCCTCGCACGACCCCTCGCCGTCGCACGATCCCGTCGCGCACGCGACGCACACGGTCACCCACGTGGCGGATCCCGACCCGACGATCGTGGCGGCCACCGCGCTCGCGCGCGTCGATCAGCTCCTGATCGGCTCCGAGGGCATCCACGGCGCGGTGCAGGATCTGCTCGATCACGGCCAGCCCACGGACGACGCCGCGTCGATCCTCGCCGCCGCCGGGACCGTCGTGCCCGGCACGACGACGGCCACGCTCGACCCGCGCGATCACACGACGGGCCTGCCCGGGACCGACTTCGATCCGCGAATCGCCACGGGCCCCGTCGGCCCGCTCGACCACGGCACGCCGATCGTCGAGAGGGCGCCGCACCACCCGCACGTCGCGTGGCAGCCGATCGAGGATCCGATCGACCCCGTGGTGTTCAACGACGCGATGCTGCGCGCCGCGCTGCGCGCACGAATGCCGGTGATCCAGCGCTGCTACGAGACGGAGCTGACGCGCACCCCGGGCCTTTCGGGTCGCATCACGGTGTCGATGCAGGTCGAGCGCGCCGGCGTGCTCAGCCACGTCGAGACCGAGGACGACACGGTCGGCTCCCGCGGGCTGAGCGAGTGCGTGATCAACAACGTCCGCTCCATCCGCCTCGCGAACGGCCCCTCGGAGCCGCTCACCGTGAGCTACCCGATCGTGTTCGCGCCGCAGAGCTGAGCTGGAGCCCGCACTGCGGCCTCGGCGCCGGGGAAGGACCGGATGCAGTTCTGAGGAACTTCCGAAAGCCCAGGAAGTGCGGGAGCGCTCTCGTCGCTTCGCGCTCGTCTCACGCCGATCACCCGCGCCGGCCTCGACCACCACGCAGTGGCCCGTCGAGGGGAGCCCGCCGCGGAGGGACGCGAGAGCGCGGTCGTGCCAGCGGCGTGGTCGGCGAAGCAGCGAGTGGCCTTCCGCGCGAAAAAAAAGACGACCGGAGGATCCGAGGATCCTTCGGTCGCCTCTTCGTTCGTGGGTTGGGTCGAGAACAGGACGTGCGAGCCCGCGCGATGCCCCGTCAGGGGATCGCCGAGGCCTCGCACGCGAGACGAGCCCGGGCTCGAGCGCCCGGGCGCGCTCTCACCACTCGCCGCCGTCGTCGTCGCGCCGGCGCTTCTTGTCGAAGTCGCGCTTGCCGCCGCCGCCGCCGCCACCGCCGCCGCCGCGGCCACCGCCGAAGCCGCCGCCACCGCCGCCGCCGCCGTAGCCGCCGCCGCCGCCGCCGAAGCCGCC
>JBGAQA010000071.1:34927-36223 GCA_044220955.1 Sandaracinaceae bacterium | reverse complement strand
GGTTTCAGCGCTGCGTCGAGCGCGGACCTGATCATCGTCGACGTGTCGATGCCGGGCATGACCGGCTACGACTTCGCCAAGGCCGCGCGCGGCAACGGCGCAGGCGCGCCGATCCTGATGCTCGGCAGCGAGCACCACCCGATCGACGCCGGCAAGCTCCGCGACTCCGGCGCGGACGATCACGTGATGAAGCCCTTCGAGACGCAGGCGCTCATCGACAAGGCCAAGGAGCTGATCGCCAAGGGTGGCAAGAGCGCGGGCGCGCGTCCGGTCGCCGCGGCCGCGCCGCCAGCGCCCCCCGCGCCGCCGCGCCCGGCACCGCCAGTCCCGGCCGCTGCCGCCGCGGCCCCGGCGCCGCGTCCGGCGGCGCCCATCCCGGGGGTCGTCTCGGCCGCGAAGCCGGTCGCGCCCGCCCCGGCCGCTCCTGCGGCTGCTCCCGTCCAGCGCGCCGCCACGGCGAGCTTCGGCGCACCGCCCGGGAGCAAGGTCCCGAGCGCGGCCGCGCCCGCGGTCGCGCACGCGGCGGGGCCGCGGCCGCCCGCGAGCCCCGCACAGCCGGTGCCGCTCGTCACCAAGAAGGCCGAGCCGGCGCACGACGCCGTCCACGCCGCAGCCGCCGAGATGGAAGGCAAGCTCTCGGGCATGGGCCTCACGCCGGCTCAGGTCGAGGGTGTGCTCGCGCTCTCGCGCGAGGTGATCGAGCGCGTCGTCTGGGAGGTCGTGCCGGATCTCGCCGAGACGATCATCCGCGAAGAGATCAAGCGCCTCACCTCCTAGTCACAGGTGGATCTCGAAGGTGGCGCCGCTCGCGAACGTGGCGCTCACGTCCATCGAAGGCACGGCCGTCCCCGGTGTCGCGTCGCCGAGCGTCACGGTGCCGGAGACGGCACATGCGCCTCGCCGGGGCAGCGGCGCGATCGGCGTCCGCGGGCAGCTGTAGTCGAACCAGTCGGTGTACGGGACCTCGCAGACGCGCGAGACGAGCGAACCGGACGGGTCGGTGATCAGCTCGACGCTCAGGTCGGTACCGCCGATGCCGTGCATGAAGCCCACGGTGCTCCACGCGCTGTCCAGCCCGGCGCCCTCGTGCACGACGAGCTGGCTCGCCCCGACGCCGCATAGCTCGTTGGAGGTCGGCGGCTCGCACGCGACGCTCGGCCGCGTCGCGCCCGGGCTGGGGGCGCCGCGGATCACGACGAGGTGGGTCTCTCGTGCACGGTCCCAGGGCTGATCGCCCCACGCGAGGCCGAAGTTGTTCGCCCGAGTCGGCGCGCAACCGGTGGGTGTGAAGCCCGC
>JBGAQA010000071.1:272-34883 GCA_044220955.1 Sandaracinaceae bacterium | reverse complement strand
GCCTCGCGCACGCGAAGGTCGCGGCCCCGGTGCCGCCACAGTCCGCCCACGCGACGCCGACCTCGCACTCCGCGATGGCGGGCGGCGCGCCCCCGCAAGGGTCCGTCGCGCAGCCGTATGCGAAGAGCACGAGCGCAGCCGCGCAACGCGTCATGACCGATCTCTAGCGCTTGTCCCGTCGATCCGGGCCAAGTATCTAAGCGGCCCCATGCCGCTCAAGATCTTCGATCCCTCCACCCTCCCCCCGCACTTCGACGCCGCCGGCAAGGAGAAGCACTGGGACGGCGTCTGGGAGACGAGCGGCATCTATCGCTGGAACCCGGCGCGCGGGCGCGACGAGACGTTCGTGGTCGACACGCCGCCGCCGACGGTCAGCGGCTCGCTCCACATGGGGCACGTCTTCTCGTACACGCACACCGACGTGCTCGTGCGGCAGCGCCGCATGCTCGGGCAGAACGTCTTCTACCCGATGGGCTGGGACGACAACGGCCTGCCCACCGAGCGCCGCGTGCAGAACTACTTCCACGTGCGCTGCGACCCGACGCTGCCCTACGAGGGCGGTCCGCTCGAGATCGAGCAGGCCGACGACAAGAAGCGCAAGGACGAGCGGCCGCGCATCGTGTCGCGTCGCGCGTTCATCGAGCTCTGCGCGCGCGTCACCCACGAGGACGAGAAGGCCTTCGAGGCGCTCTTCCGCCGCATCGCGCTGAGCGTCGACTGGACGCAGACGTACGCGACGATCGACGAGCGCTGCCGGCACCTCGCGCAGCTCTCGTTCCTCGACCTGGTCGAGAAGGGCCAGCTCTACAACGTGGAGGCCCCGACGATGTGGGACGTCGACTTCCAGACGGCCCTCGCGCAGGCGGACCTGAAGGACGAGGAGCGGCCCGGCGCCTACCACGACCTCGAGTTCGCGATCGAAGGGGAAGACGCGTCCTTCGTGATCTCGACCACGCGCCCCGAGCTCCTCCCCGCGTGCGTCGGCGCCTGCGCGCACCCCGACGACGAGCGCTTCAAGAAGTACTTCGGTAAGCGCGCCATCACTCCGCTCTTCCGGGCCCCCGTGCGCATCTTCCCGAGCGAGCTCGCCGACCCGAAGAAGGGCACCGGCATCCTGATGGTGTGCACCTTCGGCGACGCGACCGACGTCACGTGGTGGCGCGAGCAGAAGCTCCCGACGCGTCAGATCCTGGGCAAGGACGGGCGCGTGAAGGCGACCGAGTTCGGCACCGAGGCCTTCCCCTCCCTCGACGCGGACAGGGCCAACGCCGCGTTCGCGCAGCTCGTCGGCAAGACCGTCGCGCAGGCGCAGAAGACCATCGTCGAGCTGCTCAAGGACCCGGCCGCGAGCGCGACGGGTCGCGGCGCGCCGCTCCAGGGCGAGCCGAAGAAGATCACGCACCCCGTGAAGATGTACGAGAAGGGCGAGCGCCCGCTCGAGTTCATCACGACGCGTCAGTGGTTCGTGAAGCTGCTCCAGAACCAGGAGGGTCTGCTCACGAAGGGCCAGCAGATCCGCTGGTGGCCCGAGTTCATGCACTCGCGCTACCACAACTGGACCGAGAACCTGAACGGCGACTGGTGCGTCTCGCGCCAGCGCTACTTCGGCGTGCCGATCCCCGTCTGGTATCCCGTGAGGAGCGACGGCACGGTCGACCACGAGCACGCGATCCACCCCACGCGCGCGCAGCTGCCGATCGATCCGCTGAGCGACGTGCCGACGGGCTTCACCGAGGCCCAGCGCAACCAGCCGGGCGGCTTCTCGGGCGACCCCGACGTCTTCGACACGTGGTTCACGTCGTCGCTCACGCCGCAGATCGGCTCGCACTGGCTCCTGAATCCGGAGCGGCACGAGAAGCTCTTCCCGGCCGACATCCGCCCGCAGTCGCACGAGATCATCCGGACCTGGGCCTTCTACACGATCGCCAAGGCGATGCTCCACGAGGGCAAGGTGCCGTGGAACAACGTCGTGATCAGCGGCTGGATCCTGGATCCCGACCGCAAGAAGATGAGCAAGAGCGTCGGCAACGTCGTCACGCCGATGAAGCTCCTCGAGGACTACACGGCCGACGGCGTGCGCTACTGGGCCGCGAGCGCGCGCCTGGGCATGGACACCGCGTTCGACGAGAAGGTGCTCAAGGTGGGCAAGCGCCTGGTCACCAAGCTCTTCAACGCGGGCAAGTACGTCTTCGGCCAGTCGTTCGGCGACGCAGAGGTCGGGCTCGACGACACGATCGACGTGCAGATCACGCACGAGATCGATCGCGCACTCGTCGGCAAGCTGCGCGCGCTGATCGAGACGGCGACCGCCAGCTTCCGCGAGTTCGAGTACGCGCACGCGCTGATGGCGACCGAGCAGTTCTTCTGGTCGCAGTTCACGGACGCGTACCTCGAGCTGGTGAAGGCGCGCGCGCGCGGCGAGGGCGGCGAGGACTCGGGCCGCGTGTCGGCCATCGTGACGCTACGCCTCGTGCTGAACGTGCTCTTGCGCCTCTTCGCGCCCTTCGTGCCGTACATCACGGAGGAGGTGTGGAGCTGGGTGTACGCCGAGGAGACCCACCGCGCGAGCGTGCACGTGGCGCCCTGGCCGACCGCGGCGGAGCTCGCGAAGATCCAGGCGCCGAAGAGCGAGGACAGCTTCGACATCGCCATCGAGCTCATGACGGCGATCAACAAGAAGAAGACGGAGCTCGGCGCCAGCGTGGGCCGCGTGGTGCGCAGCGCGACGCTCGCGTTCCCCGAGACCCGCGCGGCATCGATCGCTCCGGGCCTGGCCGACGTCCTCAGCTCGACGAAGATCGAGAAGCACGTGATCGCGCACCGGCCGACCGAGAGCGACGCGTTCGTCGTGGACGCGATGGAGGTCGCGCCGAAGGAAGAGAAGCCCGCGGCGGGCGGCGAGAGCTGACTCGCGCTCGCTCTCGACCCCGTCAGGGCTCGAGCTGGCAGTAGATCACGCTCGCGCTCGCCATGTGGTCGGTGCCCATCATGCCGCCGACGATGTAGACCGTGTGCCCGAGCACCGCGACGAGGCCGCCGGCCCGCCCGTCGGGCAGATCGGCCCCGGGGACCGGCGCGAACGTGAGCGTCGGACGGGCCGTGCCCATCGGCGGCGCCGTCGCCATGCGCACGCGCGTCACGAGCGGGTCCAGGCCCGGGTCACCCGCGACGCCGCCCATCACGTACACGTGGCTGTCGAGCGTCGCGACCTGCGGGAACACGACCGGGCTCGTGAGCGTCCCGGCGCTCACCCACGACGTGACCTCGAGCGACGTCGAGTCGCGCTGCGCGAGCAGGATGTCGCCCATCAGCGCGCCGCCCACGCCCATGCCGCCGATCAGGTAGATGTCCGGCGTGCCGCTGCCGATCTGCGCGGAGCCGTGGCCGAAGCGCGGTGCAGGCAGCGGTGGTCCGTCGCGCCAGGTGGGAACCATCGTCCCCGCCATCGTCGCCGCGATGATCACGTGATCGATCGGCGTCGTGCCCTGCATCCCGCCGACGAGCGCGAGCTGGTGCGCCTCGAACGTGTTGAACGAGCCGTGGACGTGCCCGCCCTGCGTCGCGCTGACGAGCGGGGCGAACGCGCCCCACATCCCGAACGAGCCGTCGACCGTCTGGACGTACCCGGCGAGCACCTGCCCGAGCATGCCGCTCGGCCCGCCACCGCCCGCGATCGCGACGCCGATCGCGCCGTCCTCGGCGACGACGCGGATCGAGCCGTGCCCCGCGAGCGCGTAGTTCGCCGTCCCGGTGCCGACGTTGCCCGCGTCCTGCCACGGGCCGAGCGAGCCGTCGCTCTGGATCTGCGAGCGTCGGACCTCGGAGTGGAAGGGACCGAGCCCGCCGAACGTCCCGCTGCCGCCGCCGAACACGTAGAGGTACGCGGAGCCGTCGCCGCCCGGGAGCACCATCGCCGTGCCGAACGCGATCGGCGTCGGGTAGTCGGGGCCGCTGTGCCAGGTCGGGACCAGCGGGCCGGCGTCGCGCGGCACGTTCGCATCGACCATCGTGGACATCCCCGCATCGTCCCCCGGACCCGAGGGCGAGCCGCAAGCGGCGAGGACGAGGACCGACCAGACGAAGAGCGAGCGCGCGGAGCGGTGCATGGCGGAACCTCGCAGAGCGGAGTGTGCCCGGCGATGTAGCAACGGGAGCGTGCGCGGGCCACCTCGCCCACCGGGCGTCCCCGGCTCTATTCTTCCCTCATGCGCACGCTCCCCGCCCTCGCCCTGCTGCTCGTCGCCTTCCCAGCGTGTGGCGGCTCCCCCGGCGGCACGCCCGACACCGGCATGGTGCACGTGCTCCCGGACGTCGGACCGGTCGACGCCTACGTCGCCCCTCCGCCGCCGGCGAGCTGCGAGGCGGGCGGCGCGCCGCACGACACCGCCATGGAGCCGACGCTCGCCGCGACCCTCTCCGATCGCTGGCACGAGGCCTGGCTCGGCTCCCCTGCCGTGGTGGACCTCGACGGCGACGGGACGAGTGAGATCCTCGTCCCGCGCGGCGATCTCTTGCTCGGCTGGCACCTCGACGGCTCGATCCCGTTCCGCGCGACGGCGGGCGGCCGCATCTGGGCCTCGCCGGTGGTCGCGGACTTCCTCCCTGCGCACGCCGGCCTCGAGGTCGCGGTCGCCTCGCGCGGCGACATCCACCTCTTCGGCGCCGACGCGACCGAGATGTCCGGGTTCCCCGTGAGCTGGCAGGACGAGCTGCGCTCCATCGGCGCCGCCGACATCGACGCCGACGGCGCCCTCGAGATCGTCGTCGTCACGACGACCCACTTCGACGCGAACGACCCGCACGGCGTCACCCAGCGCGACATCGTCCTCGCCGTGAACCCGGACGGCTCCATCGCCTCCGGCTTCCCGCCCAACACGACGGGCGCATCGGGCTGTGACGACGCCTGCTACGTGACCGGCGGCTACGACCAGAACCTCGCGCTCGGCGACGTCACCGGGGACGGCCGGCCGGAGATCTTCGCGACCCAGGACGACGCCTACCTCTCGCTCCACGACGGCACCGGCCGCGCGTTCGACGCCGCGCCGATCTTCGACGGGCGCACGAAGTTCCTCGGCGTGCGCGGGATGCTCGACTACGCGCTCGCGCAGCAGGGCTACGCCAACGACGAGGCCGTGGACCTGCAGGCGCACTACACGAACAGCGCGCCCGCGATCGTCGACGTCGACGGAGACGGCAGGCGCGAGCTCGTCGTGCTCGGCTCGGTGCAGACGACCGATCAGCTGGACCGCTTCCGCGGCGTGGTGCTCTTCGCGCTCCGTCCCGACGGAACGCGCCCCACCGACTGGGTCGTGCCCTTCCACGCGCCCGACTACCTCGCCGGGCTCTGGGACTTCGACGGCACGAACGTCGTCGGCGCGACGAACGAGGTCAGCGTCGCCGAGCTCGATCCGACGAGCACCGGCCCGGAATTCGTGTTCGCGGGGTTCGACGGCCGCATCCACGCGGTCGACGCGCGCGCGCACGAGCTCTGGCGGACGACGTACACGACCAGCGACCGCGAGCTGACGAGCGGCGTGGTGATCGCCGACCTCTCGCAGGACGGCGTCCCCGAGATCGTCTTCGCGACGTACTCGCCCGACACGGGCGCGGGTGGCCGGCTCGTCGTCCTCGGCGCGAACGGCGCCGAGCAGCAGAGCGTCGCCCTCCCCGGCCGCGGCGCGATGCCCGTTCCGACCATCGCGGACGTCGACGGCGACCACCAGCTCGAGATCGTCGTGAGCCTCAAGGACGGCGAGGACAGGGTGCGATCCGTGCTCGTGTTCACCGTCCCCGGCTCGGGCGATGCGTGCCTGCTCTGGCCGACCGGCCGTCGCGACTACCTGCGCGACGGCCTCGTGCCCTGAGATGGATGCTAGGCAGCCCGGAGCGCGCGGCGCCGCGCGGCGTGCTTGGCCGCCTCGACCGCCAGCAGCGTGAAGGCACGGTGGGGCGGCATCGCTTCCGATCGTGCGCGCCACGTGACGTCGTTCGCGATCGACTCCGCCAGCCTGACGGCCGCGTCCCCGAGACGCAGCTGTCCACGCAGCGCCGAGAGAAGCGCCGACTCGGCGTCGTCGAGCACGCCGTCCGAGAGCGCGACCCAGCGCGCGGCGGCGTAGGCCAGCGAGCGCTCACGGTCGGAAGCATCGCGCAGCGCGAGCCACTCGCCCGTCGCCCCGCGCAGCACCGCGCCGTCCAGGGCGGGCAGCTCGACGAGGCCGAGGGCCACTTGCGCGCCGCGCACCGCCGCGATCTGCGGCGCCGCGATCATCGGATCGACGCGGACCACGTGGACCAGCAGATCGAAGAGCGAGCGACGAAGCGACGGATCGAACGAGAGCAACGCGGACATGTCGACCTCCCCTGTCCCTAGGACGCGCCACGACGCGTTCGGGTTCAAGGTTCGAACACTCGAGGATCCCGCTTCGATTCCGGGGAATTCCGTGGGGGGACGCGCGTACGAAGGACGTCAGCCGTCGATCCACGTGTCGGCGTTCTGCCGCGTGCGCCGCAGCTCGATCCGGTGACCTTCTCGCACCGCCAGGCGCGCCTGCGGGCCGCCCTTGCGCAGCGCCTGCGCCTCGTGGGCTCCGGTCGCGCGGAACGCGTACTCGAGCCCGCCGAAGAACGCCGGGGAGCTCGTCAGATCGACGAATTCGATCGCCTCCTCGGCCGCGCCCGACGCGACCGGGACCGGGAGCACCATCGCGAGCTCTCCCTCGGCCACGAGCTTGAGCTCGTACACGACGAGCTGGCGGGCCCCGTCCGCGCGCGCATAGATGCGCGTCTGCTCCACGCGCTCGACCGGTCTCGAGAAGCAGCACATGCGTGATAAGGTACACGCATGCACGCGCAGCACCGCCTTGCCTTGGCGCTCGCCACGACCCTGCTCCTCGCGCTCGCCCCCGGCTGCGCCCGCCCGGCGAGCTCCCAGCGCGACTCCGGCGTCGGGCCCGGATTCGACACGGGAGTTCGCACCGACGCGAACGTGCCGCTGAACGACGTGCCCTGCGGTCCGCTCGGCCAGATGTGCTGCGCCGGGAGCACCTGTGAGCTCGGCCTGCGCTGCGCCCGTGGCACCTGCTGTCTGCAGGCCAACAGCAGCACGCGCTGCGCGACGTCGGCCGACTGCTGTACCGGCCTCACGTGCACGAGCGGCGTGTGCTGCGCAGGGCGCAGCTCGACCTGCACCGGGTCGGGCGACTGCTGCAGCGGCCTGGTCTGCTCCGGCGGCGTCTGCCTCTCGCCCGACATGGGGGACCTGCCGGGGATGAGCGGATGTGGCGGTGCCGGCGGGACGTGCTGCGCCGGGTTCACCTGCCGCTCCGGCCTCGTCTGCAACTCGACGACGGGCATGTGCGAGGGCTGTGGCGAGTCCGGCGGTCGCTGCTGCGACGGCATGACGTCGTGCGTGTCGAGCTCGCTCGTCTGCAATCCGATGAGCGGCGACTGCGAGACGGCGCCGGATCCGACCATGCGCTGCGGACGCATCGACGGCCCGTGCTGCGCGGAGGACGGCGTCTCGCCCAGCGGCACCGGCAACTGCGAGGGTGGCCTCGTCTGCCTCGGCGGCACGTGCAGCGACCCGACCGACACCGGCGGCATGGATCAGCCCTGCGGCCCTCGCAGCACCTGCGATGCCGGCTTGATGTGCGACCACGGCAGCAACACGTGCGTGATGACGCCGAGCGACTGCGGCCACGACATGCAGATGTGCTGTGACACCGGCGCGCCGAGCTGCGACGGCGCGCAGCACTGCCAGTTCGGCTCGTGCACGACGTGTCAGGGCCCGAGCCTGAGCTGCGTGCTGGGTGGGCTCCTCCCGGGTCAGACCTGCTGCAACGGCTCGGTCTGCCGCCCGGCACCGCTCATCCCGCGCTGCTGCGTCGGCGCCGATCAGCCCTGCACGAACTCGCTCGACTGCTGCGGCCTGATGATGTGTCGGGACGGCATGTGCCAGGCGGGTCGGGAGGGCTCGTTCTGCCTGGACTCGAGCGAGTGCGCCGACGGCCTCACGTGCCAGACGTTCATGTGCCGGCCCGACCCGATGGCGAGCTGCATGCCGCAGGGCCAGTCGTGCACGACGAACGCCGAGTGCTGCGCCGGCTTCACCTGCGGCGTGAGCTCGGACTCGACGGTCTCCGACCGCCCGCTGCAGTGCTGCACGGGCAGCGGCGGCGCCTGCCAGTCGCCCGCCGACTGCTGCGGCGAGATGACGTGCACCGACAACATGTGCGCGTGCCGCGGCGTCGACGACACCTGCTTCCGCGACGCCGAGTGCTGCGCGACGGGCACCGATCCCGCGGGGCACACCGGCTCGCTCGGCTGCGTCGCCGGCGCGTGCCAGGTCGTCGACCACTGCCGCCGACCCGGGAGCGCCACGACCGCTTGCACGGGACGACCCGACTGCTGCGAGGGCCTCGAGTGCCTCGCCCCCGACGCCGGCAGCTCGATGACCGTCTGCTGCCAGCAGAGCATGTCGCCTTGCCAGCGCGACGACGACTGCTGCGGCACCATGACGTGCACGATGGGTCGCTGTCAGTGCCAGGGCGTCGGCTCGTCGTGCGCGAACGACACCGACTGCTGCGGCGGCGCGACGTGCCAGTCCGGCCGCTGCGCGGTCTGAGCGGCCGTCCCGACGACGGGCGGATCTTCTCGCCCGGCGATGCTCGGCCAGGGTGAACTGGGCTCGTCCGCCCGTGCTAAGCCGCGCGCGATGACCAAGGACGGCCTGGGCAAGAAGATCGCGTTCCTCGGCGCCGGGAACATGGCCGGCGCTCTCGTGCGGGGGCTCGTCGCCGCGGGCGCCGCCTCGCCGGACGAGATCCTTTGCACGGACGTCCGGCAGGAGCGCCTCGACGAGCTCGCCAAGAGGCACGGCGTCCGCACGTCGAGCGACAACGCCGAGAGCGCGCGCTGGGCGGACGTCGTCGTGCTCGCGACCAAGCCGCAGGTCTTCGATCGACTGCTCCCGGACGTGGCCCGGGGCGTGCGGAGCGACGCGCTCGTCGTCTCGATCGCGGCCGGCGTGCCGATCTCGATCATCGAGGCGAAGCTCCCCCCCGGGACGCGCGTCGTGCGCACGATGCCCAACACGCCCTGCCTCGTCGACGCCGGGGCGACCGCGCTCGCCGCGGGCACGCACGCCACGGCCGCGGACGTCGCGCTCGCGCGCCGCATCTTCGCCGCGGTCGGCGTCACCGTCGTGCTCGACGAGTCGCTCCTCGACGCCGTCACCGGCCTCTCGGGATCCGGGCCGGCGTACATGTTCCTCATCATCGAGGCGCTCTCCGACGCCGGGGTGAAGGTCGGGCTGCACCGCGACTCCGCGCAGCTGCTCGCGGCGCAGACGGTGCTCGGCTCGGCCAAGCTGCTCCTCGAGACCGGCGAGCACCCCGGCCGGCTCAAGGACATGGTCACGAGCCCGGGCGGCACCGCGATCGCGGGCCTGCACACGCTGGAAGCCGGCGGACTTCGCACGACGCTGATCAACGCGGTCGAGACGGCGACCGCGCGGAGCAAGCAGCTGGGCGAGGAGATGGCCCGCAAGGTCGGCGCCGGCTCCTGACCCTCCCGTCGCCGCGCCGGTCCGCCTCGCTCGGTCGCGGCGGCCGTTGACACCTGCGCGTCCGCGCCGCTACACCGCGCGCATGCTGGAGATCACGTCCATCCTCGCGCGCGAGATCCTCGACTCGCGCGGAAATCCCACCGTCGAGGTCGAGGTCGAGATCGGCGAGGGGCTCATCGGTCGCGCCGCCGTCCCGTCCGGCGCCTCGACGGGCGAGCACGAGGCCATCGAGCTGCGCGACGGCGACGCCGGGCGCTACCTCGGCAAGGGCGTCAAGAAGGCCGTCGACAACGTCCTCGAGAAGATCGCGCCCGAGGTGCTCGGTCGCGACGCGCTCGACCAGGCCGGGATCGATCGCGCGATGCTCGACCTCGACGGCACGAAGTCCAAGAGCAAGCTCGGCGCCAACGCCATCCTCGGCGTGTCGATGGCGGTCGCCCGCGCCGCCGCAGAGGCGCTCGGCCTGCCCCTCTACCGCTACCTCGGCGGCGCGCAGGCGAACGTGCTGCCGACGCCGCTCATGAACATCCTGAACGGCGGCGTCCACGCCGACAGCGGGCTCGAGGTGCAGGAGTTCATGGTCGTGCCCCATGGCGCGCCGAGCTTCCGCGAAGGCCTGCGCATGGGGGCCGAGATCTTCCACCACCTCAAGTCCCTGCTCAAGAAGCAGGGGCTCGCGACGAGCGTCGGCGACGAGGGCGGCTTCGCCCCGCGGCTGCCGACCAACGAGTCGGCCATCACCACGATCCTCGAGGCGATCCACAAGGCGGGCTACGCCCCCGGCAAGGACGTCTCGCTGGCGCTCGACTGCGCCGCGAGCGAGTTCTTCGACAAGGCGAAGAAGACGTACACCTGGGACAAGAAGGCCCACGACACCGCCGCGCTCGTCGCGCTCTACGCGAGCCTCGCGAGCAAGTACCCGATCGTGTCGATCGAGGACGGATGCGCCGAGGACGACTGGGACGGCTGGAAGCAGCTCACCGACGCCCTCGGCACGAAGGTGCAGCTCGTCGGTGACGACCTCTTCGTCACCAACGTCGAGCGCCTCGCCAAGGGCATCGAGGGCGGCATCGCCAACTCGATCCTCGTGAAGGTCAACCAGATCGGCACCGTGAGCGAGACCCTGGCGGCGATCCGGCTCGCCTCTCTGAACGGCTACTCGTCGATCATCTCCCATCGGAGCGGCGAGACCGAGGACACGTTCATCGCCGATCTCGCGGTCGCGACCGGCGCCGGCCAGATCAAGACGGGCTCCGCTTCCCGCTCGGACCGCATCGCCAAGTACAATCAGCTGCTCCGCATCGAGGAGAAGCTGGGCGCGGGCGCGCGCTACGCGGGCAAGACCACCCTGCGCGGCTGACCCGTCAGTCGCCGTCCGTGCGCTAACGCAACCCCAGGACCACGTCGCCCGGGAGATGCCCGTTGCTCTCGGGATCTCGGCGCGCGTAGAATCCGGGCTGCGGCGGCCGGCACGCGAGACGTACGCGTGCGCCGTGGACGTGGAGGCGCTGATGCATCGCTTGGCTCGGTTCTGGGGACGTACTTGGAAGCCGATCGTCGCATCGGCGCTCGTCATGCTGGTCTTCGCGTGCGGCGGCGGGGGCTGCTCGGGCTGTGCCGGATGTGGCATCTCGCCCATCCCCGGCGCGTTCCCGGTCGCGCAGCGGATCCCGAACTCCGCGCAGGTCCGCCTCACCTCGGGCGGCATCGACTTCCTCGAGTCGAACATCACACCGATCATCACCACGGTGCTGGGAGCGGGGCTCGACTTCCCGGTCCACACGATGACGGTGTCCGCGGGCATCAGCGTGACCATCTGCGACGACGACCACTGCTCGGCCCACATCGACATCGAGAGCGTCGACATCACCCCGACGCCGCCGAACTCGCTGGTCGTGCACGTCCGCGCCATCCTCCACAGCCGCCACGGCCGGTGCGTCCCGGGCACGCCCGGCTGCGACATCACCACCTTCACGAACGGCTCGTGGCCGGGCACCTGCGACATCGGCCTCGACACCACGCGCGGCTCGCGCGACTTCGTCGGCGTCACGGCGACCCTCTTGCTCCGCAACATCACCGGACACCCGGCGCGCGACGGCTACACGGAGCTCGTCGTGCAGAGCGTGGTGCTCACCTCGGGTGAGGACGTCGAGTCCGCGGACCTGTCGATCAGCGGTGGGTTCCTCGGCGCGTGCGGGCTGCTCAACCTCGACTTCATCAAGAACCTCGTGATCGGCCAGCTGGCGGGCCAGATCTCGGGCCTGCTGAACGGTGCGATCGGCGACAACCTCTGCACCACCGTAGGCGCGGGCGGGACCTGCCCCACCGGCACGTTCCCGGACGGCCCGACGACCGACCCGACCACGGTCTGCCGCTACGGCCCCACGCACGGCGACACCTGCGTGCCCATGCTCCTCGGCATGGACGGCCGCGGCGACCTCGGCGGGCAGTTCCTCGGCGGCTTCTCGCCGGGAACCCACGCGCCCATCCAGCTCGTGCTCGCGGCGGGCGGCGACGGAATCGCGACGAACAACGGCATGACGGTCGACATGGTCGGCGGCTTCATGTCGATGGACCGGATGTTCACCACGTCGCCCGGCCACAACTCGTGCGTGCCGCGGATCGATCCACCGACGCCCTTCCCGCCGGTGATCGCGCAGGCGCCCGCGTTCGAGGGCAACGTGATCCCCGGCACGACGACCCCAGCGCACCTGGGCATCGGCATCGCCGAGGACTACTTGAACTATGCCGGCTACGGCATGTTCGACAGCGGCATGCTGTGCATCGGGACGGGCACCCGGCTCTCGCAGCAGCTCTCGACGGGCCTCGTCTCCGCCCTGGTCCGCTCCGTCGGAGCGCTCACCTTCCCCGACACGAACGCGGCGCTGGCGATCTCCGTGCGTCCCCAGCTCCCGCCGACGTTCGACATCGGGACCGACTCGAGCTCACCGCTGCTCTCGATCACGCTCCCGCACGCGATGATCGACTTCTACGTGTGGAGCACGGAGCGCTACGTGCGCTTCATGACCTACCAGACCGACCTCGTCATCGAGATGAACCTGACGGTCGCCGGCGGCATGATCACGCCGGAGATCATCGGCGTCACGCCGACGAACTCCGTCGTGACCAACTCCGAGCTCCTGTCGGAGTCGCCCGCGATGCTGGCCTCGACGCTCGAGACGGTCATCCAGATGTTCGCCGGGATGTTCACGAGCGGCATCTCGCCCATCGCGCTGCCGGCCATCATGGGCTTCAACCTCGACATCCCGCCGGAGGGCATCCTGGGCGTCTCGAGCGGCGGCGACGACTTCCTGTCCATCTGGGCCAACCTCTCGCTCGCGCCGGAGACGCGCTCGGTCGACACCTCTCTCGAGCTCTCCGATCTCGTGCTCTCCCCGGAGAGCATGGTGGTCGAGCACTGGGGCGAGAGCCAGAACACGCTCTGGCTGCACTTCGCGAGCGAGGGCACCGACGCGAGCGAGCGCGTCGAGTACCAGTACCGCATCGACCAGGGCCCCTGGTCGCGCTGGACGCAGGACCAGCGCATCCAGATCGACGACGACGTGCTGCTGCTCCAGGCGCGGCACCAGATCGAGGCCCGGAGCCGCATCGTGGGCGCGCCTCGCAGCGTCGACGCGACGCCGGCGATGGCGACGATCGTCGTCGACACGCTCGCGCCGAACGTCAGCCTCTCGCGCAGCCCCAACGGTATGGTCGCGACCGGCGACGACATCATCAGCCAGGGCGACCTCGACTACCGCTTCCGCGTGGACGGCGGCGCGTGGAGCCCGTGGTCGACGCAGGACGAGGTGGCGCTCGACGCCGCCGCGCTGGCGCAGGAGCGCTTGGTCGTCGAGGTCGAGGCGCGCGACGAGGTCGGCAACGTCGGCACGGCGCGCGAGGCACTGATCCGAGGCCTACCGAACCCGGCGAGCGGGAGCGGCTGCGGCTGCCGCGCCACGGGCGCCGAGGGGGGTCACGAGGGGATGGGCGTCGGGCTCGGCGCGCTGGCGCTGGGGCTCTTCGTCGCGCGGCGCCGCCGCGCGAGCGCCGGCCGCAAGGAGAAGGTCTGATGCGCGCGCTTTGGGTGATCGCGCTGCTCGTCCTGAGCAGCGCGGCGATGGGCTGTAGCTGCTCGGACGGAAGCGGGCCGACGGGCGACTCGGGGGTCAGGCCCGACTCGCCGGGCGTGCACTGCAACGACGAGTGCGTGGCTGCGATGCCGCCGGGTTCGCCCATGGGGCAGCAGTGCTGCGAGTCGACGCAGATGTGCGTCGACTACAACGTGAACGACCTCTGCATGCCGGGCTTCACGTGCCCGGCGGCGATGATCATGATGGACGCGAGCTGCCACGTCACGTGTGGCCGCTGCATGGAGCGTCCCCCGCTCAACCCGGGGTATCTCGCGACCGACCTCGACTTCGTGATCACGTCGGCAGGCGACCAGTTCCTCTCGGGCTACAGCCCGGGCAACCCGCCGTCGACGAACTACGGCGACATGGTGGTCGCGACGATCCCCGGCGGCGAGCTGGGCATGATCGACTGGGACATCGCCGATGGCGCTCCGGCCACGCCCATCACGGCAGCGCCGAGCGGGTGGCGCGGCGGCGTCGCGGCGCCCGGCGACAACGTCGGCCTCTGGACCTCGATCGCGTCGAGCGGCACGCAGCTCTTCGTGTCGTATTACGACGCGACGCACGGCGCGCTTCGGCTGGCGATCGGGCTGCCGGGCGACTGGCGCGTGCAGACCGTCGACGACACGGGGGACGCGGGCCGCTACTCGTCGCTCGTGCTTACGGCCTCGGGCGCGCCTGCGATCGCGTACCTCGGCTACGAGCTCGACGCGACGACGGGCGCCGTGCACAGCCAGGTGCGCGTCGCGGTCGCGAGCAGCGCGGCTCCGATGGCCGCCGCCGACTGGACGATCAGCCGCATCGGCGACGCGGCGAGCCCCTGCCGCCCCAACCTCTGCGGGATGGGGCAGCGCTGCCTCGAGAGCGGCAGCTGCGTCATGCCGACCGGGACGTGCGCCCCGGCGTGCTCCGCGACGCAGGCCTGCGTCGCCGGCACCTGCACCGCCGCCCTCGCCGCGGACTACGTCGAGGATCTCACCCCCGCACACGGCCTCTACACCCGCCTGGCGCGCACCTCGGCGGGGCTGGCGCTCGTCTACTACGACCGCACCGAGGGCAACCTCTACGGCGTGTCGGCGACGGGCACGACCTGGGGCACGCCCTTCCTGATCGACGGCTACGGCCGCTCCGATCCGAGCACGGGTGACTCCGGCCAGGGAGCCTCGATCTTCGTCGACGCAGCCGACACCTGGCACGTGACGTACGTCGACGGCGCCGAAGAGGTCCTGCGCTACGCGCGCATCGTGGCTGGCGCGATCACGCGCGAGGTCGTGGACGACGGAAGCACGAGCGACGGCACCATGGCGTACACCGACGGGCGGCACATCGTCGGCGACGACAGCTCGGTGGTCGTCGTCGGAGGCGAGGTCCGGGTGGCCTACCAGGACTCCACCACCGAGCGCACGATGATCGCGCGCCGGTCCGCGGCGGGCGCCTGGACGCACGCCGTGCTCGACATGGGCCAGCACAGCGGCTTCTGGGTCGAGCAGGAGCTCAACACGGCCGGCGACCAGTCGTTCGTCGCATCCTGGTGGATCGATCGGACCGGGACGATGGTCACGAACGGCATCCACGTCACGCAGGTGCCGGCGGGCCCCTAGAACGCGCCCGAGCGCGCCCGATCGCGACGGGGCCCGCAGCCGCCCGGCTGCGGGCCTTCGTCGTTCGTGCGCCCCGCCGCGCCCGCGGTCAGTGCAGGGTGCGCACCCCACGCGCCGCGATCGAGCGCAGCGCGACGGCGAGCTCCGGCGAGGTCGCGAGCTCGGCGAGCTCGTTCGAGGTCGCCAGCGGCAAGAGCGGAAGCGCGAGGTCGAGCGGCGCGAAGGGGTTCTTGAGGAGCGCGGCGCGCACGTGGCAGCGGGCGATCCAGCGCACGCTCGCGGCGACCTCGCGCAGCACGTCCGCCGGGATCGGGCGGCGCGCGACGAGGCGGACCACGTCGTCCTGGGTGAGGGCGGGGTTGTCGAGCAGCACGCGGATCACGTCAGGGTGCGGATCGCGGATCACCCGCGCGAGCAGCTGCCGGTCGCGCCGCCGCGCCAGCGACTTGCGCTCCCCCAGGGCCAGCGGGCGCCCGCGGCCGAAGTCGGGGATGCGCTCTCGCTCCTGGTCCCCACACGCCTGCGCCGCGCCCCGCGCGCCGAGGATCTCGCCCACCGCGAGGTGGCCCCCCTCGGTCGCCGCCTGGGCGATACGCTCGCGGACCTCCGCCATCTCCATGGGCGCCAGGGCCGCGCTCAGCGCCACCAGCAGGCCCTGGGCGGCGCCGTCGCGCGCCGCGGCGTCCGCGAGGACCACGTCGAGGGCGCCCGCCACGAGGCCCGGCGGGGCCGCCAGCTCGCTGCGCAGGTAGCCCACCGCCAGGATCGGGTCGTGGGCCGCTTCGACGACCCTCGCCCAGCGGCGGGCGAGCCGAGCCGATGGCGAGGATTCGACGCGCACGCTCCGAGTATGCACCGGTTCCGGGTCGACACACGCTTGACGCGCCGCGTCGGTTCTGGCACTGCGATCCTCAGTGAGCACCCCTCAGCAGCCCGAGCGCGGACGCGAGAAGGACCCCGGTCGCGCGACGCGCCTCATCAAGCGCTACGCGAACCGGAAGCTCTACGACACGCGGGACAGCCGCTACGTGACCTTGCTCCAGATCGCCGAGTACGTGCGGCGGGGCGAGGACGTCTCCATCATCGACAACACGACGAAGGAAGACCTCACCAACGTCACGCTCGCCCAGATCGTCTACGAAGAGGAGCGGAAGTCGGGCGAGGAGGCGCGCCGAACCTCCCCCACGATGTCCACGTTGCGAGGGCTGATCCAGCAGAGCGGCGAGCGGATCATGACGACCCTGCGCGAGGGACCGGTCGGCAAGCTGATCGCCCGGCGCGAGGACGAGAGCGCGCCCGAGCCGCCCGAGCCCGCCCCGGCCGTCGCCGAGCCGAGCGCCGAGCCGGCGAAGGCGGACCGGCGGATCCTGAGCCCCAAGGAGGCCTTCGACGAGCTGCAGCGCCTCGCCGACGACCGGATCCGCAGCGTGCTCGGGGTGGCCATCAGCCACGTCCACAACCTGCAGAACGAGGTCAAGCGCCTCACCGCCCGCATCGAGGACCTCGAGCAGAAGCTCGTCACGGCCCAGCAGAAGCGGCGGGACCCGGAGCCCCCCGCGAAAGACGCCTGACCCGCCAAGCGTATGGCCTTGCATGCCATCCAACGATGGCCAGGGTGCTTCGTACTCACTTGGAATGACGGGCAGCCCACCAGGGTTCTGGGGGGGCGGCAGCGAACCGCGGGCTCCGGTTTTCTCCATCTTTTCGCGGAAGCGAGGGTGGTCGGGCCCTGAAGGACCGAGATGGCGCGAGACGACGACGAGGGTGGCGAGCGGGGCCGCGGAGGGCTCGAGCAGGGGGAGTTCGCCCAGCTGGCGCTGCCCTACCTCGACTCGATGTACGGCGCTGCGCTGCGCCTGACTCGCTCGGCCGCGGATGCCGACGACCTCGTCCAGGACGCCTTCCTGAAGGCCTACCGCTTCTACGACCGCTTCGAGCCCGGGACCAACCTCAGGGCGTGGCTCCTGCGGATCCTGACCAACACGTTCATCAACAAGTACCGTCGGAACACGCGCGAGCGGAAGGTCCTCGACGGCGACGACGCGGAGCCGGTGGGCGAGGGCGTGATGAGCCGCGCGGCGATGCGGGCGCTCACGGAGCCCGAGGACGCCGCGATGCGGTCGCTCGTGTCGCAGGAGATCCAGAAGGCGCTCGACGAGCTCTCCGAAGAGCACCGCCTGATGATCGTCTTGGCGGACATCGAGGAGCTCTCGTACAAGGAGATCGCGGACATCGTGGGCTGCCCCATCGGCACGGTCATGTCGCGCCTGCACCGCGCGCGGAAGCACATGCAGGGACGCCTCGTGGAGCAAGCGATCGAGATGGGCATCGTCGATCCCACGAAGCAGGCGGCCGGCGCCGAGACGGTCTCGCTCGACGCCTACCGCCGCGCGCGGGAGATCGCCGGATGACCACCTCCTGTCGCGTCGTGAAGAGGCACGTCGACGCGCTGGTGGACGGCGAGCTGGACAGCTCGGCCCAGATCGAGTTCGAGAAGCACCTGGCGGGGTGCGTGTTCTGCCGCGAGCACGCGATGTTCGCGCAGTCGATGAAGCGGGCGACGAGGGCCGCGCTCGGGGGCGTGACGGCGCCCGAGCACCTCCGGCTTCGCGTGCTGACGGCGCTCGACGCCGCGCCGCGTCCCTCGCCGCCCGAGGCGAGCATCAGAGGCGGGGCAGCTCGGCCGCCGGTTCGCCAGGACTCCCGGCTCGCGCGCTACGCGCTGCCGGCGGCGGCCGCCGCCGTGGTGGCGCTCGGCTTCGCGACGCAGACCGACGACTCGCAGGATGCGGTCGCGCTGCAAGCGGCGGCGGTCCCGGTGTTCGAGGACGTCGTGCGGCGCCACGAGCGCGAGCACCCGCCCGAAGTGCAGGGCTCGCCCTCCCAGATGGCCACGTGGTTCCAGCGCAAGCTCGAGTTCCCGGCGCGGCCGGTCGACTTCGGCCGCAGCGACGTCGAGCTCGTCGGCGCCCGGCTCTCCAACGTGCGCGAGCGGGACGCGGCCGCTTTCTACTACCAGGTGCACGGACACCGGGTGACGGTGATGGTGTTCGAGCCACCGCCCGACGCGTTCCGTGGGGCCGATCACGTCCGGATGCAGGGCCACGACCTCTACTACCGGACGGTTCACGGCTACACCGTGCCGATGATGCAGATGGGCGGCCTGACCTACGCGTTCACGGGCGATCTCGATCGCGACGCGATGATCCGCCTCGCCGCCTCGGCGCACGTCGGCCACTGAGGATCGATCGACCCTCTCGCTCGCGCCCGTTCGCCCGAGCGCGCCCGCGGCTACGGTTCGTAGCCCTCGAGCAGCGCGGCGGTCATCACCTCGGCGAGCCGAGCGTGGCCCTCGGGCGTGAAGTGCACGTGGTCGGGCAGCGCGAAGGGGGGGTCGTGCGCGACCCAATCCATCATCGACATCTCGCCGCCCATGAACGCGGAGAGGTCGAAGAACGCGCAGCCGGCGCTCGCCGCCACCCGTCGCTGCACGGCGATCACCTCGCGCGTCAGCGGCCTCGGAGACCACGCCTCGCGGCCGCTGGCGATGGGGCGGTCGGAGGGGCCGACGAGGAGGCAGCTGGCTCCGGGCACGGTCTGGTGGAGGCGGCGCACGACGCGCGCGAGGTCGCTCTCGTAGCGACGCGCGGGAACGCTCGTGTCTTCGCTCTCGTTCGTCCCGTAGGCGAGCACCACCAGGTCGGGGCGCCGGCGGCGCACCTCGGCGCGGTAGGTCGCGTCATCCCAGCGCAGGTGCGAGCGCGCGCGAGACCCGGGAATGCCGACGGTGTCGACGACGACGCCGGAGCGATCCCGCTCCATGGACACGCCGAAGAGTCGGACTGGCGCGTCGTCGAGCACTCGGACCTCGACTCGATGTGCGGCGTCCCGGACGCGGAAGCGCGCGTGGCCGGCGCCGAGCTCGCCCTGGGTGTCGACGACGGCGGCCGCCCGTTCGTCGATGCGGACCTCGAAGCGGCCACCGTTCGGCTGCCGCAGGAACGCGACATCGTACGAGCCCACGGGCCTCTCGCCCCAGCGCGCACCGCGCGTGTCGAGTGCGCCCGTCGCGCCGGCCATCAGCGACTCGACCGCGAAGCCCGCGAAGCCGTACGCCTCTCCCTCCGCCATGCGATCGCCGCGCAACGTGCGCCAAGCCCCGTGCCACGAGATCCGGGCGGTGCTCGTGTCGTAGCCCGCGAAGGGGCGCACTGGCACCACGAAGCCGGGCCCCGCGTCTCCGAAGCGGGCCTGCAGCGCTCGACGCACGAGCCCGACGTAGCGATCGGGCGCGGTGTGCGACGCGCCCCACCAGATCACCCTCGCTTGCCCGTGGTAGGCGGCCGCGCGGCCCAGGGCCTCGTGGAACTGGTCGAGGGCGTGGCCGCCCGGGTCCTCGAGCGAGATGGCCACCCCGAGGTCCGGCGGCGGCGTGGCGGCGATCGCCGACGGGGCGATGGCGCGGATCGACGCGAAGAGCGCATCCTGCGCCGCGAGCGAGACGATCAAGAGGGCCGCGACGAAGAAGAGAGCGCTCCGTCGCGTCGCGCGGAGTCGAGCCACCGGAGAGTCTCCCGTGATCGAAGATAAGAGAAAACGCACTCCGCAGCTACTCCTCGACCGGTCCCTCGGGCGAGAAACCCCCGCGTGAAGGCAGAGCTTCCCCCGCCGGGCGATCCGCGGACCCTGACCGTCCTGGATCTTTCGGGGTACGTCTTCCGGGCGTTTCACGCGTTGCCCCCGCTGACGAGCACCCGCGGCGAGCCGACGGGCGCCGTGCTCGGCGTCACGATGATGCTGCAGAAGCTCCTGGCAGATCGCCGGCCCACCCACTTCGCGGTGGCGATCGACTCGGCCGAGGGTTCGTTTCGAAAGGACTTCTATCCCGACTACAAGGCGACCCGGAAGGAGCGTCCGCCCGAGCTGGCGCCCCAGTCGATCCGGGTGAAGGAGATCGCGAGGGCGTACGGCCTCGCTTGTCTCGAGGCGCCGGGGTTCGAGGCCGACGACGTGATCGCGACCGTCGTGCGCTATGCGCTCGGGCGGGACCTCTTGGTCGTCATCGCGAGCGCAGACAAGGACTTGCTCCAGCTGGTCGGCGGCCCCGTCGTGATGCACGACGCGATGCGCGAGGTGGTCTACGGCATCGACGAGACCGTGGCGAAGCTCGGCGTGCGACCCGAGCAGGTCCGCGACTACCTCTCGCTCGTCGGCGACAGCTCGGACAACGTCCCTGGCGTCCCGAAGGTCGGCCCCAAGACCGCCGTCGAGCTGCTGTCGCAGTACGGGGACCTCGACACGATCCTCGCGCGCGCGAGCGAGGTGAAGAAGCCCGCGCTGCGCGCCACGCTCGAGAACAACCGCGCGCTCGCCGAGCTGTCCCGCCAGCTCGTGTCGCTACGCGAGGACGTGCCCGTCGTGCTCGACCTCGACACGCTCGTGCCCCGAGAGCCCGACGTGCCCAAGCTGCGAGCGATCTTCCGCGAGCTCGAGCTCGACCGCCCGCTCACCGAGCTCGAGCGTCGCTACGGTGGCGCGTCGCAGCGCCCTGTCGAGGCCCCGATCCCGCGGGCGCCGAGGCCGGCGCCGCTCGCCTCGATCACGCCGGAGCTCGTCCTCGACGCCGCGTCGCTCGACGCGGTGCTGCGCGCGGCGACGGCGAGCGCGGCCGTGGCCCTCTCGACCACGCTCGACGGGGAGGACGCGCGCCGCTCTCCGCTGGTCGGCGTCGCGATCGCGTGGTGCGAGGGCGCCGCGTACGTGCCGCTGGGGCACGTCTACCTCGGGCGCCCCGCGCAGCTCGGAGTCGAGGCCGCGCTGCGCGCGATCGCGGCGGCGATCGCCGGACGGCGCAAGCCCCTCTTCGTGCACGACGGAAAGCGCGAAGCGCTCATCTGGCGGCGCCACGGCGTCGACCTGGTGGTCGGGCCGGGTGACGTCGACACGATGCTCGCGAGCTACCTGCTGCGCGCGGACGAGCACGCGCACACGATCGAGGACGTCGCGCGCGCCGAGGTCGGCGTCGTGCTCGACGCGGCGGTCGAGGTCACGCCCAAGGGTCCCCGTGGGACGCGCGGCCGCATGTCGGAGGCGGAGGTCGAGCGCGTCGCGGGCTGGAGCTGCGCGCGGGTCCGGGCGCTCATCCCCGCTGCGATCGCCGAGGCGGAGGCGCTCGAGGCCGACACCCTGCTCGGATCGGTGTACCGCGAGCTCGAGCTACCGCTCGCGCGCGTGCTCTTGCACATCGAGGAGGTCGGCGTGCGCGTCGAGCCGGCGGCGCTCGCGCGCACGAGCCGCGAGTACGACGTTCGTATCGGGAGGCTCGAGCAGAAGTGCGCGGAGATCGTCGGCCACCCGGTGCAGGTCGGCTCGCCGCGCGCGCTCGAGGCGCTCCTCTTCGACGAGCTCGGTCTGCCCGCCAAGAAGCGCACGAAGACGGCACGCTCGACCGACGCGGAGGTGCTGGAGGAGCTCGCCGAGCTCCATCCGCTGCCCCAGGTGATCCTCGAGTGGCGCCAGCTGACGAAGCTGAAGAGCACGTACCTCGACGCGCTGCCGGCCGCGATCGATCCGCGCACGGGCCGCGTCCACACGCGCTTCAACCAGGCCGTGGCCGCGACCGGGCGCCTCTCGTCGAGCGAGCCGAACCTGCAGAACATCCCGATCCGTACCGAGGAGGGGCGCCTCATCCGGGACGCGTTCATCGCCGCGGACGGATTCTCCATCCTCTCGGCCGACTACTCCCAGATCGAGCTGCGCCTGCTGGCACACCTGAGCGGCGACCCCGAGCTCGTCGACGCGTTCGGCGTGGGCGCCGACGTGCACGTGCGCACCGCGACGGCGATCTTCGCGGTGCCGCCGGACCAGGTGACGAAGCAGCAGCGCGGGCAGGCCAAGACCGTGAACTTCGCGGTCATCTACGGGCAGACGGAGACGGCCCTCGCGCGCAACCTCGGCATCGATGCGCAGGAGGCGCGCCGCTACATCCAGGCGTTCTTCCACCGGTACGCCGGCGTCGCGCGCTACCTCGACGACGTGGTCGAGGACGCTCGCCGCACCGGCTTCGTGCGAACGATGGCCGGCCGGAAGCGCGCGATCGCGGGCCTCGAGAGCCGCAACCGCACCGAGCGCTGGGCCGCCGAGCGCATCGCGCGCAACACCCCCATCCAGGGCACCGCCGCCGACATCCTCAAGCGCGCGATGGTCGACCTCGAGGCCGCGCTCGACGCCGGCAAGCGGCGCAGCCGCATGATCCTGACGGTGCACGACGAGCTCGTCCTCGAGGTTCACGAGAGCGAGCGCGACGTGCTACCGACGCTCGTACGCGAGACGATGGAGCGCGCGGCGAAGCTGCGAGTGCCGTTGCTGGTCGAGACCGGCATGGGCGCGAGCTGGGGCGCCGCACACTAGGAAAGGGCCGGACCGGGCGATGTTGATCGAGACGAAGAAGTGCGGCCGCCTGTTCGTGGAGCAGCGCGGGACCTCGAGCGGCCCGACGCTCGTCCTCTGGCACTCGCTGCTCTGCGACGGCGGCATGTGGGCGCCCGTCATCGCGGGGCTCGAGGCCCGCTACCGCATCGTGAACGTCGATGCGCCCGGGCACGGCCGCAGCAGCCCGACGCGCGCCCCGTACACGATGGACGATTCCGTCGACGCCGCGTTCACGGTGCTCGACGAGCTCGCGATCGACCGCTGCGTCTGGATCGGCCTCTCGTGGGGTGGGATGGTCGGCATGCGGCTCGCGCTGCGATCTCCCGGGCGCCTGGCCGGGCTCGCGCTCTTCGACACCAGCGCCAAGGCCGAGTCGCGCCGCAAGCTGCCCTCGTACCTCGCGATGACGGCGATCGCGCGCCGCTTCGGCGCCCTGCCCTTCCTGCTCGATCGGATCGAGCCGATCTACCTCTCGAGAGCGACGCGCGCCGAGCAGCCGGCCCTGGTTCGGCGGTTTCGGGAGCGCGTCGCCTCGATGGATCCGGCCTCCTCGGGGCACGCGATCGACGCGGTGATCTTCCGCGGCGACGACCTGAGGCCGCGCCTGCCGCAGATCCGCGTGCCCACGCTCGTCGTCTGCGGGGACCAAGACGTGGCCACGCCGCTGCCTCGCTCGGAAGAGATCGCGCGAGCGATCCCGGACGCGAGCCTGCGGCGCATCGCGCGGGCCGGGCACCTCTCCGCGTGGGAGCAGCCCGCCGCGTCCCTCGCGCACCTCGAGCCCTGGCTCGGGAACCTGCGCCAGGGCTGAGCTGGCTCAGCGCTCGATCGACGGCGAGACGAGCGCGTCGGCGGGCGTGAAGGGGGCATCACGGAAGGTGGGGCGCTCACCGACGACGATGGCACCTCGCGCGATCGCGTCGATCACGGCGGGCAGGAGCCGGTGCTCGTGGACCTGGATGCGTGCGTGGAGTGCGTGCGCGTCGTCTCCGGGAAGCACGGGGACGGCGGCCTGCGCCAGGATCGGCCCGGTGTCGACGCCGGCGTCCACGAGGTGGACGGTGCAGCCCGCGATGCGCACGCCCTTGAGGATGGCCTGCGCCGGCCCGTCGGTGCCCGGAAACGACGGCAAGAGCGCCGGGTGTACGTTCACGATCCGGTGCGGGAAGCGCGCGAGGATCGGCGCACCGACGATGCGCATGAAGCCGGCGAGCACGACGAGGTCCGGGGACGAAGCGGCGACGCGCTCGGCGAGCGCGACGTCCCAGGCCGCACGGTCCGGGTAGTCCTTCGGCTTCACGACGGCGGTCGGGATGCCGCGCTCGCCCGCGAAGCCGAGCGCCGGAGCGCCTTCCTTGTCCGAGGCCACGAGCACGATGGCGGCTGCGCACGAGCCGGCGTCGATCGCGCTCGCGATCGCGCGCAGGTTCGATCCCGCTCCGGACACGAGAACCGCGAGCTTCATCGGCGCTCCATAGCGCGTCCTCCGGAGGCTCGGAAGTGCCCCCCCTCGAGGGAGCGAGCGCTCATCGGTTGCCGCTCGTCTCGAGCCAGACCTGGCCCGCGCGGCGCGCGACGTGGGCAGCGATCGCGCGCGCCGCGCCATCGTCGACACCCTCGCAGTCGGCATCGAAGTAGCCCCAGCGCTCGTCGTCGAATCGAATCGCGTAGCGGTCCGGCTGCCCGCCCTCGGGCGCCTGGTGCTCGAGCGACACGATCTGCGCGTAGCCGTACGCCCGCGTCCCGAGCACGGAATGGAAGGCGATGGAGCCGTCCCGCACCTCCCCGTGCGACACGAAGTAGAAAGCGCCGCAGACGGCGTACACCACGAAGAGCAGCCCGCCCCGGATCAGCAGCGCCGTCCGCCCGACGTGCCGCTCGACGGCGGGCGCCGGCCGAGCCCGCTGGTCCTCCGCGGCCCACCGCCGCCCGAGCGGTCGCAAGAGCAGCGGGAGCGTCAGTGCGGCGAGCACGGCGCAGGCTCCGAAGCGCAGCGCGCGCGGCGGCCCGATCACCCAGAGCAGTCCCGAGGCCGTGCTCGCCTCGGGCAGCATCCAGCCCCGCACCACGGGGAGCTCCAGCCAGAGCGCACCGAAGAGCGCGCCGAGCGCGCCGAGCACGATCGCGATACGGGCCGCCACGACACACAGCGTACACTCGCGCGGTGACGACGCCCCTCTTGGACGGCTGGACCCACCGCCCCTTCGCGCACGACGGCATGGAGCACCGCGTCTACCGGCGCGGCGCGGGACCGGGCGTGATCGTGATGCACGAGATCCCCGGCATCACCCCGTCCGTCGCCCGCTTCGCCGACTCCGTCGCCGATGCCGGGTTCACGGTGCTGATGCCCTCGATGTTCGGGCAGGACGGGCGCCCGCGGACCAAGGGCTACGAGCTGGCGCAGATCGCGCGCGCCTGCGTGAGCCGCGAGTTCCACGTCTTCGCGGCTCGGCGCTCGAGCCCGATCGTGGACTGGCTGCGCGCGCTCGCGCGGGAGCTGCACGCCGAGCTCGGGGGGCCGGGCGTCGGCGCGATCGGTATGTGCATCACGGGGAACTTCGCGCTCGCGATGGCGGTGGACCCGGCCATGATGGCGCCCGTGCTGAGCCAGCCCTCTCTGCCGTCGGGCGTCACGCGCGAGCAGCGGCGCGGCCTGCACGTGAGCGACGAGGCGCTCGTGACGATCCGGCGCCGCTGCGCCGCCGAGGGCCTGCGCGTGCTCGGGATGCGCTTCACACGCGACCGGTTCGTGCCGGGCGAGCGCTTCGCGCGCCTGAGAGATGAGCTCGGTCCCGCGTTCGAGGGGATCGAGATCGACTCCGCGCCGGGCAACCCGCACGGGATCCCGCGCGCGGCGCACTCCGTGGTCACCGATCACCTCGTGGACCGCGAAGGGCACCCGACCCGCGCAGCCCGCGATCGCGTCCTCTCGTTCTTCGCCGAGCAGCTGCGCCCAGCCGTCACGAGTCCGTAGCTCGACGTCGCACGTCCCCGCCCACGCACGCGCCCGGATGGCGCGCCGCGCGATGCCCGCGCGGGCGCCGCGCCCTTTCCGCGACGCGCGAGAGATCGGAGCGTGCGGCCGGCATCCCGCTATATTGGTCGGTCCATGGCCGGTCCCCCCGAGCATCCGTACGGCCCCTTCCTGCACAAGGTGCAGAAGCCCTCGCGCTACGTAGGCGGCGAGCACGGGGAGGCCCGCAAGGACTGGCGCGCCGCCGAGGCGCGCATGTGTCTGGCATTCCCCGACGTCTACGACATCGGGATGAGCCACCTGGGCTTCAAGATCCTCTACGGGATCCTGAACGCTCACCCGAGGCTGCTCGCCGAGCGCTGCTACACGCCGTGGCCCGACATGGAGGCGGAGCTCCGCAGTGCGAAGGAGCCGCTCCGCTCCCTCGAGGGCGCGCACGCGCTGCGCGACTTCGACGTCGTCGGCTTCTCGCTCCAGTTCGAGCTCACGTACACCAACGTGCTCACGATGCTCGACCTCGGCGGTATCCCGCTCCGATCCGCCGATCGTGCAGAGGACGATCCGCTCGTCGTCGTCGGCGGGCCCGTCGCGACGCACGCGGAGCCGCTCTCGGCGTTCTTCGACGTGGCCGTCGTCGGCGACGGTGAAGACAAGACGCCCGAGCTCTGTCTCGCGTGGGCGCAGCTGAAGAGAGCCGGTGTGCCGCGCCGAGAGCGTCTGGTCGCGCTGGCGAAGCTCGGCGGGCTCTACGTGCCCTCGCTCTACGAGACCGAGCTCGAGCCGCGCACCGGGATGCGCGTCGTCTCCCGCCCGACCGATCCCGCGCTCCCCTTCCCGATCGAGCGCGCGTTCGTCCCCGATCTCGACGATCACCCGTTCCCGAGCGGCGGGCCGGTCTCGAGCACGGAGACGATCTTCGATCGCGTCTCGGTCGAGGTCGCCCGCGGCTGCACCGAGGGCTGCCGCTTCTGCCAGGCCGGGATGATCTACCGCCCCGTCCGCGAGCGCTCGCCCGCGAGCGTCGTCGAGACGATCACGAAGGCCGTGACCGAGGGTGGCTACGACGAGGCCTCGCTCACCTCGCTCTCGACGGCCGACTACTCCGCGATCAACCCGCTCGTGAAGGCCGTGATGAAGAAGCTCGAGGGCGAGCGCGTCGCGCTCAGCGTCTCGAGCCTGCGCGCGTACGGTCTCGACGAAGAGCTCCTCGACGAGATCCGCAAGGTACGCGCCACGGGGCTCACGTTCGCGCCCGAGGCGGGCACGCAGCGCATGCGCGACGTGGTGAACAAGAACATCACCGAAGAGCAGCTCATGACGACCGCCGAGCGCGTGTTCTCGCGTGGTTGGTCGAAGATGAAGCTCTACTTCATGATCGGCCTGCCCACCGAGGAAGAGGCGGACGTCCGCGGAATCGTGCAGACGGGCGCAAGGGCGCGCGACGTCGGTCGCAAGGCGCAGAAGGGCCGCGGGCCCGACGTGACGGTCTCGGTCTCCATCCACGTCCCGAAGCCGCACACGCCCTTCCAGTGGTGCGCGATGGACGACAAGGAGACGGTGCTGCGCAAGCAGAGCTGGCTCAAGTACGAGGCGCTCAAGGCGAACGTGAAGCTGCGCATGCATCCCTCGGACGGCAGCTGGCTCGAGGGCGTGCTCGCCCGCGGAGACCGGACGCTCGCCGACGTGATCGAGGGCGCCTGGCGCAAGGGCGCGCGCTTCGACTCCTGGGAAGAGCACATGCACTGGGCGCACTGGGCCGAGGCGTTCGAGGACGCGGGCGTCGACGGAGCTCGCTTCCTCGGGACGATCCCGGTTCCCGCGCGCCTGCCCTGGGATCACCTCTCGGTCGGGCTCGAGGACGGCTTCCTCGCGCGCGAGTACAAGAAGGCGCTCGCCTCGCGGCTCTCGCCGCCCTGCGGCAAGCCGGCGGGCGACTTCGTTCACCACACCAACCTCGTCGCGCACGAGAAGGACCGCCGCCGCCTCGTCTGTTACGACTGCGGCGTCGCCTGCGACATGACGACGATGCGCAGCAAGCGCGCGACGTTCCTGAAGGCGCTCGGCGCGATCGAGCCGCCCGCGCCGCGGCCGGCGCGCGAGCCCGGCACCAAGGTGCAGCCGCTCCACCGCGAGCGGCCGCCGCTGCTCGCCCAGGGCGACAAGGTCCGTGTGCGCTTCGCGTACCGCAAGCTCGGGCGGGCCTCGTATCGCGGCCACCTCGACCTCGTGCGCGTGCTGCCGCGCGTCCTGCGGCGCGTGGGCCTGCCCCTGCGATACTCGGAGGGCTTCCACCCCAAGCCCGACATGGTGTTCGGCCCCGCGCTCTCGCTCGGCGTCTCGAGCCTCGCCGAGTACGTGGACATGACGCTGGACGGATCGCGCGCCGACTTCGGGGAAGGCGGCGTGCTCTCGGGCGTGATCGCGCGGCTCAACGCGGTCTCGGAGAGCGGGCTCGAGTTCACCGACTACCGGCTGCTCGGCGGCAACGACCCCGGCATCAACAAGGTCATCGACGAGGCGGAGTACGCCGTCGGCATCCCGCGGTCCGCGCTCGCGGGCCTCGGCCTCGCAGACGACGCAGCGCTCGCGGCGCGGATCACCGAGCGGCGCAGCGGGCCCCTCGAGGTGATGCGCGACGTCGGCGGCATCGGGAAGAAGATCGACGTCGGCCGCTGGCTCGTCGAAGCCGAGGTCGGCGCCGGCGCCGGGCACCTCGCCGAGGCCGGCTACATCGGTGACCTCGTCCCGATCCGTCTGCTCATCCGCATGACCGGCGAGGGCAGCGGCAAGGCGAGCGAGACGATCGATGCGCTCGTCCGTCAGCGCGACGTGCCCTGCCGCATCGTGCGCGTCGCGCTCCGGAACGACCGGAAGCGCGACCCGATGGACCTCGAGGGCGTGCGCAAGCCCCGCAGCGTCACGCTCGCGGAGCCGGCGCAGGCAGCCGAAGGCGCCGAGTGACGACCGGGGGCCTCCGGATCGCGGCGCTCGGCAGCGCGCTCGTCGCGCTCCACGGGTGCTCGTGCGCCGCCAGCCCGGCCCTCGACGACGCGGCCGCGCGTGACGCGGCCACGGCGGACGCGGCCACGGCGGACGCGGGCGCGGACGCGGGCGCGGACGCCGGCCCTGTGGACGCCGGCGCAGCGGACGCCGCGACGGTGGACGCCGGCGCCACGGACACGGGCGCGGCGGACGCGGGCTCGATTACCTACACGTCCTGGATGGAGTGCGGCTGGAGCGATCCCGGGTGCACCTGCACGGGCGCGCTGGCCTGCGCGGCCGTCGCGGGCGGGACGTTCGAGCCGCTCGGCAGCAATCAGGCGCGCATCTGCGGCGTCGAGGGCGGAGACTGCATCGTCGACGTGTTCAGCGAGACCGAAGGCGGTGGGATGGCGCAGCGCTGCCGGATCCCGCTCGGGGCGATCGCATGCAGCAGCGGCGTCGTCGCCTGGTCGGCGGGGACGTGCGAGACGCTCTTCACCTGCAACCTGCTCATGGGCGACTGCCCGGCCGACGTCATGCCGGGCTCCAGCGTGATCCGCTGTCGCTGACGCGTGCCCGCGCGTTACTCGTTGCCCTCGTAGTAGTCGAGCGACCCATCGGGCTTGCCGACGAAGCGGAAGCCATCGGCGAGCACGCCGAACTTGCCCGAGTCGGGGTACTCCGCGAGCTCGGGGCTGATCTTCGTGCTGACCGCGAGGTAGCGCAGCTCGGCGCTCGACGTGTTCAGGATCTGGTGCGCGGTGGCCGGCCCGCCCGCCGGGCACGCGACGACGTCGCCGCGGCGTAGCGGGTGGCGCTCCGCGCCGATCCGGATCTCGCCCTCGCCCTCGAGCACGAAGAACATCTCCTCGTTCGCGCGGTGGCTGTGGAACGGGAACGCACGCTTGCCGGGCGGGACGACGGTCACGTTGTAGCCGAGCTTCTGCGCGCCGACCTTCGGGCCGATCATCCCCATGCGGGCCTCGAAGCGGTCGCCGTTCTTCAGGCTGGTGTACTCGAGATCCGCGATGTTCAGGATCGGGCGCGCGTTCGACATGCGCGGACGCTGCGTCGCACGCGCGAGGCCGTCAAGGGCCAGCGCAGCGCAGCGGGAGCGCCCGCGGACCCCCGTCGTCGTAGACCACCAGCGCGCGCTCGCCGGAGCCTTCGACGAGCACGCGCATCCCGCTCGCGTTCACACCCTCGAGGACGCGCGAGGGCTCGCCGCGCGGCGCCGCGTCCGGGCCGAGCGCCTGGACGAGCAGGCGCCAGTCGGGCGGCTCGTCGAAGTGGTCCTCCAGCCACATCGCGAGCGCGCCACCGTCGGGCGTCGAGGTGAGGACGAGCCCGTACTGCGCGCCGCGCGCCGGCAGATCGCGGATGGGCCCGGCCGGGCGCGCGTCCGCGTGGATCGCGCGGGTCTGGAGCGGCAGGCCTCCCGAGGTGGCCGTCTCCCAGGCCGACACCGCGCCGCCGGGCGTCGGCGCGAGCTGCACGGGCACGGCGTTCACGCCGAGCTCCACCTCCGGCGCGAGCGCGACACCGCGCGCGTCGAACTGCTGGAGCCAGCCCGAGTAGACGATCGTGATCGGATCCTCGCTGAAGGTGTAGAGGATGAACGAGCCGTCGTCCCTCCGCGCGCGCGACCACTGCACCCGGCCGGGGGGCACGTCGAGGGTGGTCATCGCGATCGCGGCGCCTGCCGGGTCCATGCGCACGAGCACGCCGGGGGTTCTGCCGTCCGCTGCGCTCGCGAGCAGCGAGTACCCTTCGTCGGTCGGCTGGAGCGCGGTACACCAGGGGACCGAGACCGTGACCGGTGCTCCTCGATCCGCGCCGCTCGCGTCGAGCGGGACGAACCGGCATCCGCCCGGGGAGGTGCTCACGATGGCGGCGAGCGCTCCCCCGCGCTCCGCGAGCTCCATGTTCCCCGAGCCGGTCGACGTCACCGTGAGCGCGGGGTGTGCGTGGACGTCACCGGACGGCGCGCCGCTCCAGTCGATCTCCCGCGTCTCGAACGACAGCGTGTCCGGGAACGGCGACCCCGAGAGCCGGTACCACGCGACGACCAGGCCGCAGCCGCTCGGCACGATCGACGTGAGCTGCCGGGCCTCGTCGATCGGCGTGGGACCCGCGATGAGCGCCGAGGGACCGGCGGCCTCCCAGCGCGCGCACGGAGCAGCCGGACCGGACGCCGCACACGATGCCTCTCGCTCGTGCGCGAGGTAGCAGCCGCCCGCCCCAAGACCCAGCGTCGCAGCCACCACGAGCGCCAGGGCCGCGCGCACGTCAGCGCCTCGGCCGGATCGTGCGCGCGAGCAGGAACGCCATCTCCAGCGACTGGCGGTAGTTGAGCCGCGGATCGCACGCCGTCTCGTACGCCGTCTCGAGATCCGCCTCGGTCAGCGCGTCGGCGCCGCCCGTGCACTCGGTCACGTCCTCGCCCGTGAGCTCGAAGTGCACGCCGCCGAGGAGCGTGCCTTCCTTGCGGTGCGCCTCCGCGGTGCGCTCGAGCTCGGCGAGGATGTCGTCGAACGCCCGCGTCTTGCGCCCGGAGCCGGCCATCCGCGTGTTTCCGTGCATCGGATCGCAGATCCAGAGCACGCGCCGTCCGCTCTCGCGCACGGCCGCGAGGATCGGCGGGAGAACTTGCTCGACCCTCGCCGCGCCCATCCGCGTGATCAGGACCAGCTTGCCCGGCTCGTCGGACGGATTGAGCCGCTCGGCCAGCGCGAGCACCTCGTCCGGTGCCACGCTCGGGCCGAGCTTGACGCCGATGGGGTTCTGGACACCCCGGAACAGCTCCACGTGCGCGCCGTCGAGGCCGCGCGTGCGCTCGCCGATCCAGGGCAGGTGCGTGCTCAGGCAGTAGTAGCCCGAGCGCCGCGGTACGCGCCGCGTCTGCGCCGCCTCGTAGGGCAGGTGCAGCCCCTCGTGCGACGCGTACATCTCGACGCGCGTCAGCTCGTCGATGCTCGTCTCGCCGAGCGCCTCCATGAAGCGCAGGCCCTCGGCCAGCTGCTCGCTCGCCCGCTGGTACTCGGCGCGCAGCGCCGGCGAGAGCGACGCGCTCTGGCTGAACGAGAGGTCCCAGTGCTCCGGGTGGTGCAGATCGGCGAAGCCCGCGACCGTGAGCGAGCGGATGAAGTTCATCGTCATCGCCGCATGGTGGTAGCCGGCGAGGAGCAGGCGTGGGTCGGGCGTGCGCGCGCCCTCGGCGAACTCGGCGCGGTTCACGAGATCGCCGAAGTAGTTCGGCAGCGTGACGCCCTCCCTCGTCTCGGTCGGAGTGCTGCGCGGCTTGGCGTACTGCCCCGCGAAGCGCCCGATGCGTACGACCGGCCGCTGTGCGCCGTGCACGAGCACGAGCGACATCTGCAGGAGGATCTTCAGCTTCGCCGACAGGATGGTGGAGCGGCAGTCGGCGAAGGTCTCTGCGCAGTCCCCGCCCTGGAGCACGAAGCGCTTCCCTTCCTGGGCCTCCGCGAGCAGGGACTTGAGGCGCTCGATCTCCCACGACGTGACGAGCGGCGGAAGGACGCGGAGCTCCTCGACGGCGCGATCGAGCGCGGCGACGTCGGGATACGAGACCGCCTGCGCCGCGACGTGGGATCGGTAGGACGTCGGGGTCCAGGCGCTCATCGCGTGGAGCTATCGCGCCAAGCAGGCGCGCACGCAATCCGACGAAGCGCTCTCGCGCTCAGCCGAAGTACGGCGCCGCGAGCCCCTCTTGCTCCATCGCGCGCTGCCAGCTCGGACGGTTCGCGACCGTCTGCGCGAGGCGGCCGACGTGCGGGAGGTCGCGCGGCGGCGACTTCAGGAAGCGGCCCCAGCGCACGAGCATCGCGAGGTAGACGTCGAGCGCGCTGAAGCGCTCGCCGAGGAGGTAGGGGCCACGTGCCGCGAGCTCGCGATCGAGCAGGCCGAACATCTCGGTCCAGCGCTCCTCGGCCTTCTGCTTCACCTGCGCCGCGCCCGCTGCGTCGGTCGCGTGCTGGTCGGGATAGAAGTACGGATGCGCCTCCGCCTGCACGGTGTTCGTGAGGTACATGAGCCACTGGTAGAAGCGCGCCCTCTCGCTCGTGCCGATCTGGGGCGCGAGGCCATCGCCACCGCGCGTGTCGAGCAGGTGCATCACGATGGCGGCGGTCTCGAAGATCACGAGATCGCCGTCGGCGAGCACCGGGATGCGCCCGGCCGGGTTCAGCTTCAGGTACTCCGGGCTCTTCTGCGCGTTGGCCTTCCGGTCCACGAGCGCGAGCGCGTAGGGCACCCCCAGCTCCTCGAGCAGCACGTGGGGCGTGAGGCTCGCGTTGCCCGGGTAGTAGTGCAGAGTCAGCGTCACGCCGTGGCGCTCGCCGCGTCCGGCTCCATCGCCCCGATGTCCTCGCCGCTCTGCACGAAGAACGCCTCGCCGTAGATCGAGAGCAGCTCGAGCGCCTGGTCCATGTCCTGGTAGCTGTGGCCGCGCGTAACGTTCACGCGCAGCCGCTCCTCGCCCTGCTTCACGCCGGGGTACGTGATCGGCACCATCATCACGCCGTTCTCGAGCAGCGCGACGTGCATGAAGAGCGCCTTGCGCTCGTCACGACACATGACGGGCATGATGTGGGTGTTCGAGTGACCGAGGTCGAAGCCCGCCGCCTTCAGGCCCTTGCGCATGTACTCGGCCTTCGTCTTCAGCTCGCTCACGAGCGCGGGGCCGTCCTTCTCGAGCATCGTGAGGATCGTGCTCGCGGCCGCCACGATCGGCACCGGCAACGTCGCCGAGAACACGAACGAGCGCGCCTTGTGCTTGATGTGATCGATCACCTCCGGGTCGCCGAGGATGATCCCGCCGATCCCGCCGAACGTCTTGCTGAACGTGGAGACGATCACGAGCTTCTCGCTGGGGAACGTGCCCTCGAGGCCGTGCTCCTCGAGGATGCCGCGGCCGTGGGTGCCGAGCGTCCCGGTGCCGTGCGCGTCGTCGAGCACGACGCAGGCGTCGTAGCGCGCGCAGACCTCGAGGATCTCCTTGATGGTCGCCTGGTCCCCGTCGAGCGAGTAGACGCCCTCGATGCACACCAGTGCGTTCTTGCGCTCGCGCGTCTTGAGGATGCGCTCGAGCGAGCGCGCGGAGTTGTGGTTGAAGAAGCGGATCTCCGACCCGTTCTTCGGCACGCCCGCCGCGAGGAACGAGCCGTCGAGGATGCACGCGTGGCTGAGCTGATCGAGCACGAGTGTAGTGTCGACGTCGGCGAGCGACATGATCGTGCCCACCATCGCCTGGTAGCCCGTCGTGGTGACGAGGCACTTGGGCATCTTGAACCAGTGCGCGAGCCGCTCCTCGAGCTCGACGTGCTCGACCGTGGTGGCCTGTACGCGCGAGCTCGAGAGACCGCACGCGTACTTCTCGACCGCGGCGCGCGCCGCTTCCTTCACGAGCGGGTGGTTGGTGAGGCCGAGGTAGTCGTTCGAGCTGAAGTTGACGATGGGCTTGCCGCCGATCGTCGTGTGCAGGCCGCCCGACTCGAAGGGGCGGAAGTACGGGTAGACCTGCTTGTCACGGGCCTCGCGGATGCGCGCGAGCTCCGCGTGGGACTTGTCCTTGATCCAGCTCATGGGGTCGAGAGTTAGCGTCGCTCGCCCCCGCAATCAACGCGAAAGCCCTTTCGCCACGGTGCGAAACGAGCTTCGCGGAGGCGAAGTGGTCTGACCTCTTCGTCAGCCCGGCAGGCCGGCCCGGAAGTCCTCGTCGAGCATGCTCCAGTCGAGCCCGCCCGGGCGGACCAAGCGGATCTCGTGGCTCGTCGGCGCGACGCCGCGGTTGCCGGGCTCGCCCTCGAGGATGACCTCGTCCTGTGACGCGTCGGGCTGCGCCGCGTCGAGCAGGAGGCTCGCCATCCGGAGCGTCCCCGCGAGGCTCCCGAAGCTGGTGAC
>JBGAQA010000071.1:0-262 GCA_044220955.1 Sandaracinaceae bacterium | reverse complement strand
CGCCGGCGCCCCCCGGGGGCCCCCCCATTGTTGTCTAGTGTGCGGCCGCCCGGGGGGGGGGCCGCCCCCCCGCCGACCGCCGCGCTCAGCGCGTCAGCTTCACGAGGACGCCGATGACGTGATCGAGCCTCCCGTCGAGCCCGCGCGGCCGCGCGACGAGCCCCTTGGCCTCGCCGATGTCGAGGGCGCAGCGCGCCTCGCGGGCCTCGCCGAGTGCCCGGCTGTACGAGAGCCGGCGGTTCCCGTCGCGCTGACCGTCGCC
>JBGAQA010000070.1:0-36653 GCA_044220955.1 Sandaracinaceae bacterium | reverse complement strand
GGCCAGCACCACCCCCGCCGGGCCGCCCCCGCCCCGGCGGCCCCCGCGGCCGTGCCCAGCAGGGCATCGCGCCAGATCGAGGCGGCGACCCGCCGGCTCGCCGCTGCGAACGCCTCGTCGACCTTCGTCGTCGTCATGTCGTCGTTCTCGAACGTGCCCGTCGCCGCGTGGGCCACGCACGTGTTGCGGCGGACCTGCAGACCGCTCACGAGCGCCGCGCCGGCGGGCAGGGCCACGAGCAGGCGCGCGGGCCAGGGCGCGTCCAGCGCGATCGCCCCGACGAGCGTCCCCACCGCGGTCACGCCTGCGATCTGAGCGACGCGCAGCCGGCGGCGGCGGCCCCCGGCGCTGAAATTCGGCCGACACTGGGCACCCTCGACGACGGTCTCGCTCACGGACACCTCGGCGAGAGTGTAGTCACACGAGCGGACCGGGGCAGCCGTACTCGACGTCGATCGTCACGACGCTGCCCGCCTCGACCGTGGCGCACTCGGAGCCGTAGAAGGTGATCGTGTTCGTCGCCTCGTCGTAGTCCCAGCCGCTCGCGTGGCTCATGTCGCGGGGGATGAGCGGACCGCCGTCGAAGCTCACCTGGAAGAGCGCCGGGTTCCGCGTCGAGCCGTCGAGCGCGATGGTGCAGCTCGGCGGGATGATGCCCGCCGCGATCGTGCTCAGCGCAGTGCTCAGCTCGGCCGCGTTGCGCGCGTTGTAGGGCATGCTCGTCCCGCCCGCGACGGCCATCCGCATCAGCGCCGCCGGATCGCCCGCGAAGCCCGAGCCGAACCCGAGCACGTACGTCGGGATGCCCGCGTCGTGGAGCGACTGGATGGCCGCGACCGTCTCGTCGACCGTCGGCGCCGTCGTCGTGCCCGCGTCGGTCGTCGTCACGGCCCCGCAATTCGGCAGACCGTCGGTCGCGAGCAGCACGAACTGGCCCACGGGGTTGACGGGGATCGTCGCGTAGTAGTCCTGCGCGGCGCTGATCGCGCGGAACGTCGGCGTGTTGCCGCCCGCGAACGTCGCGCAGCCGAAGAGGCCGCTCGGGAAGCCGGAGAGCGTGCCCATGATCGCCGCCGCGTTGTGCGGCATGATCGGGTTCGTCACGACGCCCGGGCCGCAGTCCATGTCGCCGGGGAACTTCATCAGCCCGAAGTTGATGCGCGCGTCGAACGTGGTGACGAGCTCGTTGAGCGCCGTCTTCATCACGCCGAGCTTGGTCATCGTCCCGCCGAGCGGGTTGATCGGCTCACACATCGAGCCGGAGATGTCGAGCACGATCAGCATGTCCGGCGGATCGCCGATGATCTCGTTCATCACCGGCGTCATGAGATCGCAGCCGGTGTCGCCGCGCGGGCCGCCGAAGTCGGGCAGGTTCGTGTCCGGGAAGTTCGCGTCGTGGTGCGCGATGTCGGCGTCGATGTCGGTCAGGCCCGTGTCGTCTCCGGGACCGGCCCCGGTGTCGCGCCGCGTGGCGGGACGGCCGGTCGCGCAGCTGCAGCCCGCCGCGAGCATGGCGCTCGCGATCGACAGCGCAGCGAGGGTCGAGCACCACGGGTCAACACGCATGACGCCTCCGAGAAGCGAGGATCGGCAGGAAAGCGCGAGGATACCAGGGTCCAAGGCGGGCGGATCCACGAGCGCGCGCACACGCCGACCCGCCGGCTCGGATGGAGGCGCGCCCGCGCTTGTGCGCCGCGCCGGCTCGGCCGACGATGGCCGTGCATGGGCAGACCCCAGCGGCACGAGGTCGGCGGGTCGGGCTCGGCCTGGCTGGCGCTGGCGCTCGTCACGGGCTGCGGAGCGCGCACCGGGCTCGCGATTCCCCCGGCCGCCGACGCGGGCCCCGAGATCTGCGACGCGACGGGCGCGGAGGTCTGCAACGGCCGCGACGACGACTGCGACGGCACGACCGACGAGGGGCTGGGCTTCGGGGTGATCGCAGGGCCCTTCGAGGTCGCGCGCGAGCCGACGGGCTACTTCACGAGCGACCTCGTCGCGTCGGGCGGCGGGCTGGTGGCCGTGTGGAACGTGGGCTTCGACGGGAGCCATCCCCCCGTCACGAATGCGTTCTCTCGCCGGCTCGATCCGGACGGGCACGCGATCGGTGACCCGACGCCGATCCTCGGCCGGCCTGTCACCATGGGGCTGACGGCGTCCGAAGGCCGCTCGGGGATCCTGCTGACGTACTGCGGGCGCTTCGGCGCCGACGACCGGGCGTCGAGCGCCTTCCTCGACGCCCTCGGCGCCCCGCTCGGCGGCGAGGTGCGGCGCGGCGACGGGATGCGCAGCTGCGGCGCGGTCTCGCAGTCGGGCATCGACACCGGCGCGCGCCTGCTCTTCGCGTGGCTCACGAACGGCGGCTCGTCCGACGGCACCTACCCCGTGTTCCTCGACGTGGCCGACGACGCGGGGCGTGCGATCGACGGACGGGTGGCCGAGCCGCGCGGGGACCTCTACACGCAGCCGACGTTCGCCCGGCGCGGCGATCGCGTGGCGCTCGCGTACGGCGTGCGGCCGACGCTGCGCGAGTCGGCGATCGACGTCGTGGTGCTCGGACGAGAGGGCGCGGCGCTCGGCGGCCCGACGCGGGTCGGCAGTGCCCCCGTCGAGGAGCGATCGTTCGGCGGCGCGCACGTCGTCCCGAGCGCCGAGGGCTTCCTCGTGGTCGCCGCGGACACGAACGGCTCGGGTCTCTACCGCGCGCGCACCGATCCGAGCGGCGCGCTGCTCGCGCCGCTCGAGCGGGTCGAGACGAGCGATCGCCGCTTCGACCAGCTGGACGTCGTCGCGGCGGGCGGAGCGACGGTCGCGGTCGCGAACGCGTACCGCGGCCCGGACAGCACGCTCTACGTGGCGCGGCTCGACGCCGACGGCCGCCCCGACGCGACGTGGGAGGGCGGTGCGGACGTGCCCTACGCGCTCGTCCCCGCGCTCGCCGTCGAAGGGACGCGCGTGTTCCTGCTCAGCGGCGCGGTGGACGGACGGACGCTGGAGATCCGCGAATTCGGGTGCGCGCCGTGATGGGGCGCGGTCGCGCGTGGGCACTCGTCGCGGCGGTGCTCGTCGCCTGGGCAGGAGCGCCTGTCCCGAGCGAGAGCGAGAGCGAGAGCGTGGGCGAGAGCGTGGGCGAGAGCGTGGGCGAGAGCGTGGGCGAGAGCGAGAGCGTGGGCCAGAGCGAGCGCGTGGGCCAGAGCGAGAGCGTGGGCGAGAGGGTGGGCGAGGGCGAGGTCGAGAGCGACGCCGGCACGCCACGCTGGCCCCTGGCCCTCGACACCCACGTCGACACGCCGCAGCGCATGCTCGACGCGCGCGACGACCTCTCCTCGCGCCTGCCCGACGGCCACCTCGACTTCCCGCGCATGCGCGAGGGCGGGCTCTCCGGCGCCTTCTTCTCTATCTGGGTCGACCCCCGCCGCTTCCCGGGCGAGGCCGCGTGGGATCGCGCGCAGGCGCTCGTCGCCGCGGTCCGCGACCAGGTCGCCGCGCACCCGGACGAGGCGGCGCTCTGCACCACCTCGGCCGAGGTCCGGGCGGCGCGAGCGAGCGGGCGCATCGCGGTGCTCATGGGCATCGAGGGCGCGCACGCGCTCGGCGATGCGCCCGTCCCCACCCTCCTCGCTCGCCTCGACACGCTCTTCGCGCTCGGCTGCCGCTACATGACCATCACGTGGACGAACGACAACGTCTTCGGGCACGCCTCGACCGGCGCACACCCCTCGCAGGGGCTCACCGACGACGGCCGCGCGCTCGTCGCCCACATGAACGCGCTCGGGATGATCCCCGACGTCTCGCACGTCAGCGATCGCACCTTCTTCGACGTGCTCGAGGTCTCCACACGACCCGCGCTCGCCACGCACAGCGCGACACGCGCGCTCTCGCCCCACCGTCGCAACGTCACCGACACGATGATCCGCGCGATGGCCGCGCATCACGGCGCCATCTGCGTGAACTACTACGCCGCCTTCGTCGACGACGCGTACGGCCGGGGCCGACGCGCGCTCGAGCGCGCGCACCGCGAGGAATTCCACGCGATCGAGGGCCGCTCCTGGCAGACGGCCGCCGCGCGGATCGCGCTCGTCCGCGCCCTCGGGCCCGAGCTTCGGCCGCCGACGATCGAGTCGCTCGGCGCGCACTTCGCGCACGTCGTCGAGATCGGTGGCCTCGAGACCGCGTGCCTCGGGTCGGACTTCGACGGCGCGGGGGAGCTGGCCGGGCTCGAGAGCGCCGCCGACCTACCGCTCCTCTACGCCGAGCTCGAGCGCCGCGGGCTCGCGCTCGCCCCGATCCTCGGCGAGAACGTGCTGCGCGTGCTCGACGCGAGCACCGTCGCTCCTTGAGCCCACGCGCGCGTGGCATGCTCGCGCGATGCTGATCGTCCACGTCCACGTCCACGTCCTGCCCGGTCGCGCCGACGCGTTCATCGAAGAGACACGCAAGAACGCGCGCGCCAGCCTCGCCGAGCCCGGCGTCCTGCGCTTCGACGTCGTCCGCGACCTCGCCGACCCCGACCGCTTCGTGCTGGTCGAGGTCTACCGCGACGACGCGGCGCCCGCCGCGCACAAGGCCACCGCCCACTACGCGGCGTGGCGCGACGCGGTCGAGCCGATGATGGCCGAGCCGCGGCGGAGCACGAAGCTCGCGCCCGTCGAGCCCACGGCCGAGCGCGGCTGGCGCTCGTGAGCGCGTTCGAGATCGCGACCGCGGCGCGCGTCGTCTTCGGCGACGGGGCCGCCGGACGAATCGGCGAGCTCGCGGTCGCGATCGCGCCGCAGGGACCGGCGCTCTTCGTGACCGGCCGCAGCGTGACACGCACGGCCGCCGTGCGCGCAGCGCTCGAGGCTGCGGGCTTCGCGCTCAGCATCGTGTGCGTCGAGCGAGAGCCGACCACGGACGACGCGCGCGAGGCCGTCGCACGCGCACGCGACACGCGCGCGGGCGCCGTCTTCGCCGTCGGCGGCGGGAGCGCGATCGACCTCGGCAAGGCGGTCGCCGCGCTCGCCGTCCACGAGGGCGAGCCGCTCGACTACCTCGAGGTCGTGGGCCGAGGGCTGCCGTTGACGCGCGATCCGCTGCCCTTCGTCGCCGTCCCGACCACCGCCGGGACCGGCGCCGAGGTGACGAAGAACGCCGTGCTCGCCGATCCGCGGACGCGCGTGAAGGTCAGCATGCGCAGCGACCGGATGCTGCCGCGCCTCGCCGTCGTCGACCCGCGCCTCACGTGGAGCGTGCCGCCGGCGGCGACGGCGGCGACCGGGCTCGACGCGCTCACGCAGGTGATCGAGCCCTTCGTCTCGTGCGCGGCGAGCCCTTTCACCGACGGGCTCGCGCGCGAGGGCGTCGTGCGCGGCGCCCGCTCGCTGCGGGTCGCGTTCGCGTGCGGAGACGACCCGCACGCGCGGCGCGACCTGGCGCTGACGAGCCTCTTCGGCGGGATGTGCCTCGCGAACGCGAAGCTGGGCGTCGTGCATGGCTTCGCGGGTCCGATCGGCGGCGCGTTCGACGCTCCGCACGGCGCCGTCTGTGCGCGCCTCCTACCGGTCGCGCTCGACGTCAACCTCCGCGCGGTGCGGGCGCGTGGGACCGAGGAGCAGCGCGCCCGCTGGGACGAGCTCGGGCGCCTGCTCACGGGCCGACCAGACGCGAGCGCCGACGACGCGATCACGTTCACGACCACCCTCGTCCACGACGTGGCGATCCCCGCGCTGCGCGCCTACGGGGTGCGCCCCGGGGACGTGCCGGCGCTCGTGGAGCGCTGTGAGCGGGCGAGCAGCACCAAGGGCAACCCGCTCGTCCTCGATCGCGTCGAGCTCACCGAGATCCTCGAGCGCTCCCTCTGAGCGGCTCGCTCGCATAGACGGCGTGACAGAGGGCCAGCGCGCGCGGCGAGCGCACGTGCCAGTCGAGGCGGTTCAGCACGTACCCGATCGTCAGCTGGTTCACCGGGTCGCACCAGCCGAGCGCCCCGCCGAGCCCCGGGTGGCCGAACGACTCCCGCACGGGAGAGAAGAGGTGGGTCTCCTCCTTCACGAACCCGCGCGTCCAGCCGATCGGCTTCTGAAGTACGTGGTCCCGCTCGGACCAACCGTCGCGCGCGTACAGGGGCGCGATGGAGCGCTCGCCGAGGTAGCGCCGGCCCTCGACGACGCCGCCCAGCGCGAACGGGAGGTATGCGCGCGCGACACCGTCTGCGGTGCCCGTCGCGGCGGCGGACGCGAACGTGCCACGCCAAACGCTCGGGCGATCGAACCCGGCGACGCCGCCCGCGGTCGCCGGGTTGGCGAACGCGCGACGCGGCATGCCGTCCCGTGTGAGCAGCGTGCGCGCGATGCGCGCCTCGGGGATCGGTGCGTCGCTCCGGCCCAGCGCGCGACGGGCCACCGAGCGCGCGACCCCGAGGAGCTGCTCGCCGGCTCGGGCCGGCTGGATGCGGGCCATGCGCGCGTCGAGCTCCGGTGGCGTCCCCAGCGACACGTCGGCGCCGAGCGGCGCGAAGAGCTCGCGCGTCAGGAACGCCCCGAGCGGCTCGCGCGCGATCCGCTCGAAGAGCTCGCGCGCGTAGAGCCCGTAGGTGAGGGCGTGGTAGCCCTGATCGCGCCCCGGCTGCCAGAGCGGTCGTTGCGCCTCGAGCGCGTCGACCAGGCGCGACCGCGCGGCCGGGTCGTCCACGTCCGCGAGCGTGAGCGGGGTGTCGAGCACCGCGAGCCCGCCGCGGTGGGCGAGCAGCGTTCGCACCGTGATCGCTTCCTTGCCGGCGCGCGCGAAGCCCGGCCAGTAGGTCGCGACGGGAGCGTCGGGATCGAGCTGCCCACGATCGGCGAGCAGCACGAGCGCCATGGACGAGAGGCCCTTGGTCACCGAGAAGAGCAGCGCGCGCGTGTCGGCGTTCCACGGCCGCGAAGGCTCCTCCGCGTCGGCGCGCCCGCCCCAGAGGTGCACCACGCGCTGACCGCGGTGGTAGACGGCGAAGGACGCGCCGATCTCGTCGCCGCGCGCGAGCTGCTCGGAGAAGACGCGCGCAACGCCCTCGAATCCATCCGCGAAGCTTCCCTGAGCCGGAGACGGTGCGTCGTTCATCTCGGGGCGCGTACTAGCACGCGAGCGCGGCCGGTCGTGGCCCGCGCGGAGATCGAGGGCGCTGCGCGGCGTGATCCGTCACGCGACGATCGCGCGGTCGCGCCCGGCGCGCTTGGCCGCGTAGAGCGCCTCGTCCACGCGGGCGAGCAAGGACTCGCGCGACTCGCCTGGGCGGCGCACGGTGACGCCCGCCGACACCGCGATCGGCTCGCCCTCCACGCGCACCGACGCGGCGATGCACGCGCGGACGCGCTCGGCCGTCTCGAGCGCCGCCGGCGCGGTCGACGACGGGAGCACGACGAGGATCTCCTCGCCGCCGTAGCGGACGACGTGGTCCTCGAGGCGGACGCTCGCGCGGACGGCATCGGCGAGGTCGGCGAGCGCGCGATCGCCCGCGGCGTGCCCATGGCGGTCGTTGACGTCCTTGAAGTGGTCGACGTCGAGCATCACGACGGCGTCACCGGCCCCGGTGGCCGGCAGCACGCGCTCGAGCGCGTGGCGGTTGAGCAGGCCGGTGAGCGAGTCGGTCTCGGCCAGGCGCCGCAGCCGGTGCACCTCGAGCGGCCCGGCGGCGAGCGCAGCGATGAGACGCAAGCGCACCTCGTCGTCCTCGGAGAACGCGTCCCGCGCCGGGCTCGTCGCCGCGAGCACGCCGAAGCAGCCGCGGTCGTCCGAGAGGGGCGCGGCGAGGAACGACATCAGCGTGTTGCGGCCGGGCCGCGCCGCGAACCGGGGGTCCTCGGAGGCGCACCCGACGCGGAGCGCGCGCCGGTGCGCGATCACCCAGCCCACGAGGCCCTCGCCGACCGTGAACGACGCGTCGGTGCCGGCGTAGGGCGAGCGGCCCGTGCGCGACGCGAGCAGCAAGCGCGTGCGCGAGTCGTCGAGCAAGCGGAGGCTCGCGTGGCCGACGTCGAGCATGCGCGCGACGCCCGCCGTGACGACGCGCACCGCCGTCCCGATCTCGTGCGCAGCGCCGAGCTCGTCGACGAACTCGAGCAGCTCACGCTCCACGTTCCGCAAGCACGCGCAGCGTACCAGACGGCGCGCGAGAACACGCCATCGCTCGCGGCGTCTCCGCGGGCGCTCTGCCCGATCAGTAGCCGGTGATGTTGAGCGTGTACGCGCCGGACGCGCTGCCGTAGCCGTCGACCACGATGTAGTACGTCGTCCCGGCGCTGGTCGCGAACGTGACGCTGGACTGCAGACCGCAGAAGTCGTCGCTGCAAGCGGTGCTGCTGGAGCCGCAGCTCGTGTCGACCGCGAGGACGGTGTCGAAGCCCGACCCGCACGTCGTCGCTGTGATCGAGCCGCTGGTGCGCGCGGTGATCGAGTACACGACGTCCGGCGCCGTGTTTCCCAGGAAGCTGCCGTCGCAGGACGGCACGTACTGATGGCTGCGCGTGCTCGTGTTTCCGGTGTACGTCCCGTTCGCGCGGATCACGATGGGTGAGCTGCACGTGTCGTTGTTCAGCCCGCTGGTGCTCGACGTCAGCGTGTAGGTGCTCGCCGAGGAGGGGCTGAAGCTGTCGGTGACGAGGTAGATGCTCCCGGACGGCGGCGAGTCGAGCTGCAGGATGCTGACGTTGACCCCGCCGGAGTCGTCGTCGCACGCGAGCTCGTCGGCGCCGGTACACGCGGACGACGAGTGGGCGTGCAGCACCGCGTCGTAGCCAGCGGGTCCCGTCATCGTGATGGTGTAGCGAGTCGGGCTCCCGTCCGACGAGAACACCCACGTGGTGTCGTTACCGGCGCCCGCGTTGCCGCAGGTGGCGCCCACGTCGGGCGCGGAGCACGTGTTGTCGCCCATCACGGTGGAGCCGACGGAGTAGCCGGTCGCGCTGCCGCAGGCGGTGTTTCCCGGCGGCGTACACGTGACGCAGCCCTCGTCGATGCTGCCGTTGCAGTTGTCGTCGATGCCGTTGCCGCACATCTCGCTCGGCATCGGCGTGCCCGGCGTGCACGTCTGCACCGCGCCCGACACGCACGCCGCGGGCGTGCGCAAGCAGTATCCGACGCCGCACGAGAGGTTGCCCAGACCGTCGTCGACCATCCCGTTGCAGTCGTCGTCTCGACCGTTGCAGGTCTCGCCCGTCGGCGTGCCCGGGGTGCAGCTCATCGGCGTGCCCATCACGCACGAGGCGACGGTGACCTGGCACGCGCCCGTGCCGCAGGTGATCGCGCCGAAGCCGTCGTCGATCACTCCGTCGCAGTTGTCGTCGAGGCCGTTGCACGACTCGCTCCCCGGCATGCCGGGGACGCACGTCCCGGGCACGCCGAGCGAGCAGGCGGGGACGGATCGCCGACACGCGCCCATGCCGCACGAGATCATCCCCAGCCCGTCGTCGACGGCCGTGTTGCAGTCGTCGTCGATGCCGTTGCAGACCTCGGCGGTCGGGCCGAGCGGGACGCAGGGGGGCGGCGAGCCCCCGGAGCACGCGGCCACCGTGACCTGACACGCGCCGATACCGCACGTGGTGCCGCCGAACCCTTCGTCGGTCTGCCCGTCGCAATTGTCGTCCATGCCGTTGCAGAGCTCCGTGTGCGCCGCGAGCGGCGTACATGTGCTCGTCGTGCCGCCCGCGCACTGCGGCACCGACGTGCGGCACGCGCCGACGCCGCAGAACACGGGGACGTCGAGTCCGTCGTCCGCCGTCCCGTCGCAGTCGTCGTCGGTGCCGTTGCAGACCTCGGTCCCGGCCGGGCTGACGTTCGGGTTCGTGTCGTCGCAGTCCGGGCCACCGGTGCAGGCCGTGCCGAAGCCGTCGTGGTCGTCGTCGACGCAGACGGGGCCCGCGTCGAGGCCGCCGCCGTCCATTCCTCCGTCGGGCTTGTTCGCGTCACCGCCCACGTCCGCGCTCGCGTCGACCGCGCCGACGTCGGGGCCCGCGTCGCGCAGGCCCACGTCGACCCCGCCGCGCCCGGAGTCGCCGATCTCGCGGCCCCCGCTGGCGCACCCGACTGCGGCGGCGCCGATGACCAACAGAAAGGCGGCGGCGAGCGTCGAACGTCGGACGGGCATCGAGCCTCCGGAGGAGAAGAACATGGTCACGGGCACCACGCGAAAGATCAAGGCGCCTACGATAGCTTCTTTGGCGGACGGGGCCCGCCGGATCCGGTAGCCTCCGTGGATGACGAATCGTGCGCTCTCGGCCCTCGCGGCAGCGCTCGTCCTCGCGGCATGTGGCACACCGACGTCGGGATCCCCCGACGCGGCCGTGACGCCTCTGCCCGGGACGTACGCCAACGTGCGGGACATCCTGGCTGCCAGCTGCTCCTTCAGCTCGTGCCACGGCGGCGCGGGCGCCGGCGCTGCGATGCTGAACTTCCAGACCTCGATCGCCGCGGGCACGCTCCTGGCCGACCTGCAGCAGCCCTCCTGTCAGTACGACGCGATGCCGCTGGTGACGCCGGGCGATCCGGCCAACAGCTGGCTCTATCTCAAGGTCGCGGGCCCGCACACCGGCGCCGTCATCGACTTCACGCCGGACGCGACGTGGGACCAGGGCGGCCTCGTGCGCGACGGGATGGGCCGATTCCCCGCCTCCACCTGCCCGCTCACCTCGCGCGGAGAGATCGTCTTCGGGACCATCATGCCGATGGGCACCGCTGGGCTCGCCCCTGGCCAGGCGGAGACCATCCGGCTCTGGATCGCCGCGGGTGCGCCCGGCCCCTGAGCCCGCTCGTGGCGCGAGCTCGGTTCCGGCACTCGGTGTCATTTTTATTTTGACACCTGGTGCCATTTTGCTAGATCCCCGCCCGTGCAGGCGGCGGAAGAGGCGGGGCTCCGAGAGCGGAACACGAAGGAGCGCCGGGACGCCCTCGTCGCGGCCGCCTATGCGCTCTTCGCGGAGAAGGGCTACGCGGCGACCACGATGGACGACATCGCGGCGCGCGCCGGCCTCTCGCGGCGCACGGCGTTCCGCTACTTCGTGAGCAAGGACGAGCTCGTCTTCCCGGTGCGCGACGAGCGGCTCGCGATGCTCGAGCGGCTGCTGGTGCCCGCCGCCGACGAGACGCGCTTCGAGACGGTCCGGCGCGCCTGCCTCGCGCTCGCGCGCCACTACCAGGACGACCGCACGCGGATGCTCGCGCAGTGGCGCATCGTGGAGGCCGAGCCCGCGCTCGTCGGCCGCGAGCTGCACCACGATCGGCTCAGCGAGGCGGCGCTCGAGCGCGCGTTCCTCGGCGGCGAGAGGGAGACGCCGCGCGCGCGGCGGCGGGCGCGGGTGCGGGCCTCCGCGGTGGTCGGCGCGGTGCGCGCGACGCTGCGCGAGTGGCTGGAGGGCGGCGCGAGCACCGATCTCGTGCGCCTCGGCCGCGAGACGTTCGTGGAGCTCGAGCAGGGCTTCGGCGAGTAGACGAGTGGACGGCGTGTGGCAGCGGGAGGACGAGCGATGACGACGACGGCGAAGATCCCCGAGCGCGGGACGAACAAGGACGACGTGCTGAAGACGCTCGAGGGCTACCGCTCCCAGGACGTGCCCTGGCGGGAGGGCAAGGCCTTCGGCTACGTCTTCGACGCGCGCCACGAGGCGATCGACGCGGGCAAGCGTGCCTGCCTCGCGTTCCTCAGCGAGAACGGCCTGGACCCGACGTCGTTCCCCTCGCTCCTGCGCCTCGAGAACGAGGTCGTGCGCATGTGCGCGACGCACGTGCACGGCGACGAGAAGGTCGTCGGCAACTTCACCAGCGGCGGCACCGAGTCGATCCTGCTCGCGATGAAGGCCGCCCGCGACTGGAGCAAGAAGCACCGCCCCGAGCTGACGCGCCCCGAGATCCTGCTGCCGATCACCGCGCACGCCGCGTTCCACAAGGCGGCCGCGTACCTCGGCATGGACATCCGGACGTTCGACGTGGATCCCGTCACCTGTCGCGCGGGCGTCGAGGCGGCGCGCGCCGCGCTCTCCGATCGCACGCTCGTGCTGGTCGGCTCGGCTCCCTCGTACGCCTACGGCGTCGTCGACGACGTCGAGGGGCTGGCGGCGCTCGCGACCGAGAAGGGCCTCTGGATGCACGTCGATGCGTGCATGGGAGGCGTGCTTCTCCCCTTCCTCGAGAGGCTCGGGCAGAGCGTGCCCGCGTTCGACTTCCGCGTCCCGGGCGTGTGGAGCCTCTCGATGGATCTGCACAAGTACGGCTACTGCCCCAAGGGCGCCTCCGTCGTGCTCTATCGCGACAAGGGCCTGCGCAAGCACCAGATCTACGCGTGCTCCGAGTGGGCCGGCTACACGATCGTGAACGCGACCGTGCAGAGCACCAAGAGCGGCGGCCCGCTCGCCGGCGCGTGGGCGACGATGACGTGCATGGGGCAAGAGGGCTACCTCCGCATCGCGAGCGAGATGCGCGACGCGACGCGACGCTTCGTCGAAGGCATCGACGCGATCGAGGGCCTGAAGGTGATCTCGTCGCCCGACATGACGCTCATCGCCTTCACGTCGGACGCGTTCCACGTCTTCCACCTCCCCGACCTGATGAAGAAGCGCGGCTGGTACATCCAGCCGACGCTCGGCACCGGGGCGCTGCGCGAGCACGTCCACCTCTCCGTGACGGCCGCCAACGTCCCGCACGTGGACGCCTTCCTCGCCGACCTCCGCGCGTCGGCCCTCGAGGCGCGCGCAATTCCGAAGGACGACACGGCCAAGGACGTCGCGCGAATGGCCTCCCACATCGATCCCGCGGCCCTCGACGACGAGGCGTTCGGCAAGCTCCTCGCGTTCGCCGGGATGAGCGGCGCGGGCGTGCCCGAGGCGAGCGCCGGCATCAACCAGATCTTGCAGGAGCTGACGCCTGCGTTCCGCAAGGCGATCCTGGTCCACTACCTGAACGACCTCTTCGCGTGAGCACGGCCATCCGCAGCTGGCACGAGCTCACCGGTCGGCAGATCGAGGCGCTCGATCGCACGCGCACCGTCGTGCTCGTGCAGTGCTCGCCGATCGAGGTCCACGGCCCTCACCTGCCGACGATGGCGGACCTCCGCGAGGCGGAGGGCCTGACCGAGCGCGCCGCCGAGCTCTTGACGCGGCGGCACGACGGGATCGGCTTCGTGCGCCTGCCCTGGATGTTCACCGCGGCCGACGTCCTGCCGCACCGTGGCTCGATCAAGTTCAGCCCACGGACCGTCGCGAAGGTGATCGAGGAGCTCGGCACGAGCCTCGGGCGACAGGGCTTCCGCCACGTGTGGATCGGCAGCTTCCACGGCGGGCCGCGACACGTGTCGGCGCTCGAGGTCGGCGCGCACCGCGCGCACCGCGCGACGGGCGTCGAGATGATCTCCGTGTTCTCGCTCCTCGTGAAGCGCCTCACCGGGGGCAGCTCCGACCTCGGCACGCTGCTCGACGGAATCGGCGGCATCGCGAAGGAGGAGCTGAAGGGCGACTCGCACGGCGGGCTCGTCGAGACGGCGCTCCTGTTGCACCTGGCCGGACCGCACGTCGACCGCGGCTTCGCGTCGCTGCCGCCGCGCTCGCTCGAGCTCGATCTCGCCGCGCGCGGGAAGCCGCCGCTCCAGCGCGGGACCAAGGCGACCTTGCTGGAGCTGGTCCGGTCGTTCCCGCTCAAGCAGCAGTACTACGAGCGCGAGACGTACGCGGGCGCGCCCGCCAAGGCCAGCGCCGAGCTCGGCAGGCTCTACCTGGACCGCCTCGCCGAGGAGGCCGCGGCGGCGCTCTCCGATCGCTACACGGGCAAGGTCCCCCTCGAGGACTGCAAGTCCCCCCTCTGGCCGCTGCGGCACGTCATGCTGTCTCGGACGTTCGGGCGAGCGTTCGAGGCGCTCGTGAGCACGCGGCCCTCGCCGGTCTGAGCCTCACTCGGCGAGCGCGCGCGCCACCGCGAGGCAGAGATCGACGTGAGGTCGGACGCGCGCCGCGCGATCCTCTCCGCGCCAAGAGCTCTCGAGGACGAGCTCCGGGACGCCGCGGAGCTCGGAGTACGCGATCGTCGCCCGCATGCCGAGCGTCAGGGCCCAGAGGCCCACGACGGCGCGGTTCGTCGCCGTCGAGGGCGAGAGGCCGGGCGGGCGCAGGCGCGCGCCGAAGTAGTCGTGGGTCGCGAGCGTCGTGCCCCCCGCCTCGAGGGCCGCGAGCAGGCGCGCCGCGAGCAGCGCGGAGACGTGCGCGTTGGCGAACATGAACGTCGCCTCCTGCGGGCCCTCGTGCAGCGACACGACGAAGTCGGGACGGATCGCGTCGAACGTCGCGCGCACGAGCCGCGCCTCTGGCGTCGCGAAGCGGACGAAGTCGCGATTGACGTCGTATCCCTCGGCGTTGAAGCGCGAGCGCTCCGCCGCGCCGATCGGGTTGACCGGCGTGAGCAGGCAGAGGCCCACGCCATCGGGGGCCTCCGCGGCGAAGCGCGCGAGGATCTCCGGCACGCAGAGGATCCCAGCGTGCTCGTTCCCGTGCACGCCGGAGAGCACGAGCAGGCGCCTGCGCGCCGCGCCGAGGTCCCTCGACCGCACCTCGAGGACGGGGCGGGATCGACCGAGGTAGTCCACGCGCGCGGCCTCGCGGACCTCGAAGGGTCCGGCGAACGCGCGCACGCTCGCCTCGAACGCGTCGGGGTCGTAGCCGAGCGGCACCGCGCCGAGATCGGTGTCGCGGGCGGGGTGGTCGTGCACGCGACGGATCAGGTGGTAGCGCGCGAACTGGCGGATGTCGGCGAGGGTCGGCACGCGGGCGTCTCCTTCAGACCCGGGCGACCGGCCGGGGCTCCTTCTCGAGCACGCGCCCGCCGCGGGCGCCCGTGTGGACGCCGTCCCTCACCGTCCACGCGCCGTCGACGAAGACGTGCGCGAGGCCGGTCGGGTGCCGGCGGGGGTCGGCGTAGGTCGCGCGGTCGTGCATGTTCGCCGCGTCCAGCACCAGCACGTCCGCGCGCGCGCCCACCCTCAGCTCGCCCCGGTCCGCGATCCCGAGCTTGCGCGCGACCATGCCGGTCATCTTGTGGATCGCGGTCTCGAGCGAGAAGAGGCCCCGGTCGCGGACGTAGTGCTCGATCACGCGCGGGTAGGTCCCGTAGGAGCGCGGGTGCGGCTTTCCCTCGCGCTGCGGGAAGCCGTCGCTCCCGATCATCGTCTGCGGGTGCTTCATGACGGTCTCGACGTCCTTCTCGCTCATCACGTGCGCGATGGCCGCGACCGCGAGCTCCTCCTCGATCAGCAGGTCGAGCATCGTGTCGTAGAGGCTCTGCCGCCGCTTCCGCGAGATCGCCGCGAGGGTCATCCCCTCGTACTCGTGCCGGTTCTTGACCGAGCTGACGACCACCAGCCGGCTCAGGCCGATCGTCATGAACGGGAGGATCAGCTCCTTGGGGAACCAGCTGTCGAAGGCCGCCGGCATGTGGACGAGCTTCAGCATCCGCTTCTTGCTGTCGGCGACGACCTTCTTCCGGGTCGCGGGATCGCGCAGGCGCTCGAGCGTCCTCTCCTGCGAGCCCTCGAAGGCCCAGAGCGGCAGGATCATGGCGCTGAGCACCGTCGAGCCCGCCGTGTAGGGATACACGTCGCTGTGCACGTCGAGCCCCTCGGCGCGCGCCGCGTCGAGCATCGCCAGCGTCTTGTTCACCTTTCCCCAGTTCCAGCGTCCCGCGGCCTTGTGGTGCGAGATCTGGACGCTCACCTGCGCCTCGCGGCCGATGCGGAGCGTCTCCTCGACGGACTGGACGAGGCGTCCGCCCTCGTCGCGCATGTGCGTCGCGTAGATCCCGCCGTACGACGCGGTGACCTTCGCGAGCTCGACGATCTCCTCGGTCTCGGCGAACGCGCCGGGCGGATAGACCAGGCCCGTGGAGAGCCCGAACGCGCCCTGCTCCATGTTCGCCGCGACGGACTCCTTCATCTCCGCGAGCTCCTCGGGGCGGCAGGGACGCTCGGCGAGCCCCATCGCTAGGCAGCGAACGTTGCCGTGCGCGACGAGCGGCGCCGCGTTCACGCTGAGCCCACGCTCGTTCAACTTGGCGCGATACGCGGCGACGTCGCGGGAGCAGCCGCCGCCCCGCTCGCCGAAGAGCATCGGCGAGAGCAGATCGTAGAAGCCCTCGACCCGCTCGTTGGCGGGAAAGAGCCCGAGCCCGCAGTTGCCGATCACCTCGGTGGTGACCCCTTGCATGACCTTGCCGTGGGCCTCCGGCTCGCCAGGGAGCTGGAAATCGCCGTGCGAGTGCACGTCGATGAAGCCCGGCGTGACGACGTGCCCGCGTCCGTCGATCACCACGTCGGGTGCCAGGGAGCTCGCGCCGATCTCGGCGATGTGCTGGCCCTCGATCAGCAGCTCGCCGCGCACGGCGGGCGCACCGGTGCCGTCGATCAGGGCGGCGTCGCGGATGAGGACACGCATCGCCCCGGGAGGGTACTCGACCTCGACCTCGCGTTGGCTCGCGCTGCTCCCGCGCGCGCCATCGGCCCGCCTCTTGCGTGCGCCCGCCCGCGATGCCGCGAGTGTGCCAGGCCGTGCTGACCGCGCTCGTCCTCGTCTCCGGGTGCTACGGCGCGCACGAGAGAGGCCGCGCGCACCCGACGGACGCGGCAGTCGCGCCGACCGACGCGCGCGTCCTCGGGACCCCCGACGCCGGCCCGGTCCTCGACGCCCCCGCCGCCGACGCCCCCGTCGCCTGCCCGCTCCGACGTCCGGACGCGAGCTGCCTCGGGTCGTTCGCGATCCCCGCCGGCTCGGCCTTCGAGCTGCCCTTCCAGTTCGACACCTGCACTTGCTGCGTCCACGCGACGTGCGACGTGTCGGTCGACGCCGCGACCCGCACGCTGCGCATCACGACCGGGCTCTGCGACGACGAGTGCCTCTGCGACGAGTGCGAGACGCCGCGCGGCACGTGCTCCGTACCCCCGCTCCCGCTCTCGGCGCTCGGGCCCTGGACGGTCGAGGCCAACGGCGTCGTCGCCTTCGCGATCGGCGTCGTGGACACCTTCGACCCCTCGATCCCCCCTCCGCCCGGCTGCGCGACCTATGCCGAGATCGACACGTGCGGCGCGGTGCCCGATCTCACCACCGGGCCGGTGCGCGGCGATCTCTGCGTCGAGCTGGCGGATCGCATCGACCGCTACACGCTCCGGATGCGTAGCGGCTGCTGGTCCTGCGGCCAGCTCGACTCCGAGTGCCAGGCGATCGTCTCGCCGCGACACACCGACGATCTGCCACCGGGCGGCGACATCACGCTGCTCGCGCGCGACTACTGGACCCGCTGCGACGTCGACTGTCCGGGAGCGTGCATCGAGCACGAGCGCGAGTGCGATCTGCCCCCGCTGGTGCGCGGGGAGCTCTATCGGGTGTTCGTCGATGGCGAGGTGGTGCACACGTTCACCGCCGGCGAGCCGCCGCCGGCCTGCGTCATGCGCTGAGGGAGGCACGCGGACGGCTGCAGGAGCCGCGCGGGGGGCTCCTTGATGCCCCACACGATGCCGAGCGAGGCGAGCGCGCGGAGCACGAGGTAGGTCAGGTCGATCTCGTGCGGGAAGAAGCCCTGCCGCGCGCTCCGCATGTAGTGATGATGGTTGTTGTGCCAGCCCTCGCCCATCGTGAGGAACGCCAGGAGCGGGTTGTTGCGGCTGTCGTCCGGCGTCGCGTAGCGGCGCGTGCCCCAGACGTGGGCGAGGCTGTTGATCGCGAAGGTCGCGTGCCAGGTGCAGACGGTCGAGGCGAAGAAGCCGACGAAGAGCCCCGGCCAGCCGGCGATCAGCAAGCACGCGAGCGCGAGCGCGATCGGGGGCACCAGCCAGTGGTCGTTGAGCCAGACCAGCTCCGGGCGCGCCGAGAGATCCTTCACCCGCTTCCAGTCCGTCTCCTCCGTCCCCGAGAAGAGCCAGCCCAGGTGGGCCTGCACAAAGCCGTGCGCCCGCGGGGAATGGAGATCCTCGGGGCGGTCGGAGTAGAGGTGGTGCCGGCGGTGGTGCGAGGCCCACCAGAGCGCGCCCTTCTGCGCGGTCGACTCCGCGAGGAACGCGAGCGCGAACGCGAACGGTCGCGACGTCTCGAAGGCGCGGTGCGAGAAGTACCGGTGGTAGCCGGCGGTCACGCCGAAGATCCGCAGCCAGTAGAGCGCGACGCCGAGCAGGACGGCCTGCCAGGTCACGCCCGACCAGAGCGCGCCGAGCGCGGCGAGGTGACACAGCGCGAAGGGGACGATCCCCGCCCAGCTCGCCGCCCCCCGACTCACGACGGTCGTCGTCTGCATGCTCCGAGCGTGGGGCGCGCCCGGCGCGCGCACCGTCACCGTTCGGTCCGCGGGGCGTCACCGTTCGGTCCGCGCGTCATGGCTCGGTCACGATCCGCGATCTCCGGGGCCGCGCCTCTGGCATCATGGTCGGGATGGGCCGCGCAGAGCTGGTGATGGTCCGCGAAGCGCTCGAGGGGGTCGTCTCCCCCACGGTGGCGACGACGCTGCTCTTCGAGGCGCTCGAGGCGTCGGGCCGCCCACCGCCCACGTCGCTGGAGGAGATGAAGGCGTTCGCGCAGGGGCCGCTCGACGAGGCCGTCCGCAAGCGCATGCGGGACGACGACGCCTCGCAGATCCGCGCGCGCGTGGGCGAGCTGTTCACGCGCGCGCTCCATCCGAAGTCGATGCGTCCGCCGCGCCACGACGAGGCGGAGATGGACCTCGACGTGGACGTCGAGCTGGGTGGGGACGACGCGGATCGCCAGGACGGCACCGCGACCACCCAGATGACGGTCGTGAAGCGCCCGGTGCCCGTCGTGGTGCTCTCGGCGCGGAGCGAGTTCGCCGACCGGCTCGTCGTCTGCCTCGGCGAGGATCGCGTCAAGACGATCGCCGTGGCAGACGAGGCCGCGCTCTCGAAGGCGGTCTTCGCGTACTCGGCGCTGGTGGTCGTGCTCGACGGCGCGGCCCCGACCAGGGTCGAGGCGAGCGGTCTCGCGAGCGCGCTGCGGAGGCTCCCGAACGGCGCGACCACGATCGTCTGGGCGTCGGACACCGATGGCGGCACGGCGCTCGCGGCGTCGCTCGAGCGCGCCGGTGCGGCCGCGGTCACGCTCGGCCGCACGGAAGGCATCGAGCCCCTGCTCGACCTCATCCTCTCGCGCCGCTCCGACGACTGAAGACGCCTCCCCGAGAACGGCGCCGCGGCGTGGCCAGCGCAGAGCTCGACGATCAGTGCGTCGATTCGTAGGGCCGGCCCGCGCCCTCCGGCGGGAGGTCGGCCTGGTAGAAGGCCTTCTCCGTCTCGTTCAGGAACGCGCGCGACGCGTAGTCCTCGTCGAGATCGACGTGGATGCCCGTGGTCCGCCCGTCCTGCATCTCGGCGATGGTGACCGTGTACCCGGCGCCCGGGAACACCTGTCCGACCTCGAGCGCCCACGCGGTGTCGAGGTAGAGGTTCCCCTCGCCGAAGGGAAACACGCCGGTCTCGGGCGACGCGAAGATGTCGAACGAGCGCTCGCCCGTGCGCACGACGAGCACGTGCGTGGCCCACGCCAGCACCGCGAAGCGCCGCGGCAGCGTCCGGTCCTCGAACATCCCGAAGGGAGCGAAGAACGCCCCACCCGACGCGCGCACGATGAGAGGATCGGTGAGCGCCGCGCCGCCGAGCTGGCGCAGCGAGACCATCTGCCGCTCGAACTGCTCCGACGACTCGCGGTAGTGATCGTCGAGGATCGCCCCGGTGACGGGACCGTGGATCAGGTGCGCGAAGCCGAGGCCGAGCGCGCACATCTGCGCGAGCTCGGCGATGCCCCGACGCGGGGGCAGCGCGCGCGGAAACCACGCGCCGTCGAGCACGAGGGCGACGAGCGGCGCGACGCCGAGCATCGCCGCGCCCAGCACGCGCTGGTTGGGGACGACCGCCAGCACGGGGATCATCGCGACGAGGCTGCCGACTCCGAGCCACGCCGCGGCGCGCCGCGGGCCGGGGTCGCTCTCCCGCAGGACGTGACGCGCGACCTGCACCACGAGCACCAGAACGAGCACGCCTGCCCCGACCACCAGCCACCACGGGTACGACCAGGACACGGTCTCGTTGTCGAGCGAGAGCCAGGCCTCGAGCACCAGCGTCGCGAGCCGGTGCGGCGCGAAGAAGAGGAAGAGCCCGGGCGCGCGGAACGGGTCGTTGTAGTAGCCAGAGCCGATCGTCCCGTAGTGCAGCGACGTGCGCACCGCCATGTACACCGCGCACGGAACGGCGAAGGGCAAGATGCCCACGATGCGGCGGCCGAGCGAGTCGCGCGCGCGCACGATCTCGAAGGTGAGGACGTAGGCGACGAACGAGAGCGTGTACTCGCCCCCGAGGAAGGCGAGCGAGAAGAGCGCGAACGAGAGGAGCACGTCGCGCGTCGAGCGCGACTCTCTCGCGCGCGTGTAGACGAGCAGGGCCGGGATGCCGAGCGCGAGCGAGATCAGGGCGTCGCGGTTCGCGAGCCAGGCGATGGGCATCGAGTGCGCGGGCGCGAGCGCGAACACCAGCACGGCGATGCGCGCGACGCGCTCGCCGAGGAACGCCCGGTAGAGCGCGAAGGCCGCGAGCACCATCGCCACCCACCACGCGAGCGAGTGCAGGTGCATGAGCAGCGCGCTCTGCCCGAGCAGCCGGTGGTCGAGCCAGATGAGCGCGCTCGAGAGCGGCCGGAAGAAGCGGATCGTGAGCTCCGGATGCGTCCACCACGGCAAGATCCCGCGCTCCATCATCTCGGCGCGGTCCGAGTCGTCGACGAAGTTGTAGAGATCGAGCGGATGGCGTGCCGCCGGGAACGTGCCGCGCAGCATCGACTCGTGGATGAAGTCGTCGAGCAGGAAGCCGGTCCGCAGCGCTCCGAGGTGGATCAGCGCGCCGAGTCCGACGACGATCGACAGCCACGTGCGGGTAGCGAAATGTGGGAGACGTGTGTCCAGCGCGGGCAGCTCGTCGCGAGCCGCGGGCGTCGGATCGGCAGGATCCTGCTGCTTTCCAGGCTCCTCGTCGGCCGCCGCGCCCTCGCCCTGGCCGATCGGCTCGGGACCCTCGTCGCTGGAATCTCTGAGGTGGCTCACATCAATCGATCCCGGGATTGATCGCCCTCGCGATTCTCCGTTATTCTCACCACACCGCCATGAAGCTTGCCAGCATTTCGGTCGTCACCGCTTCGCTTCTGCTCTGTGTCGCGAGCATGGGCTGCAGCTCCGGCCGCACCACGCACCCGACCGACACCGGGCCGAGCCGCACGGACATGGGGATGGTGATGATCCCGGACAGCGGCGGTGGGCGCCCCGACACGGGCGGCGGTACACCCGACATGGGACCCCCGCCACCGCGCGACATGGGACCGGCTCCCCGCGACATGGGGCCGCCGCGCACGGACTCCGGCACGTGCTCGATCGCGTGTGGCAGCGACTCCCAGTGCACCTCGGCGTGCGGCGCGGTCCCGGGCGGCGGCATCCGCTGCTGCGACACCAGCACCAGCCGCTGCTTCGTCTCGCACACGGCGATGTGCCCGGCCGCGGGCACGGACACCGGCGGCATGAGCTACTGACCCGAGGGCGCGCCCCGCGCCCGGGTGCCCGATGCGACGAGGGCTCGTGCCGAGGCACGGGCCCTCTTCGTTTCCGTCCTGCGCGCTTGCCTTTTCGCGCGCGGCGATTATTGTCCGCGCCCGCTCGCGGCCTGTGAGCTTTCCCGCGAGCACGTGGGCACTTTCATGGCCCACCGCGTGTTCGGTGCCGCATCCGTTCGGGGCGCGGCGACGTCACGCGAGAGAACGCGAATCTTGGCGAGGATCTCATGAGTGAAGTGATGATCGAGGCGCAGGGCCTGACCAAGCGGTACGGGTCTCAGCGCGCGCTCGACAATGCGTCTTTCAACGTATCGCGAGGCGAGATCGTCGGGTTCCTCGGGCCGAACGGCGCGGGTAAGTCGACGACGATGAAGATCCTCACCTGCTTCATCGCCCCGACCGAGGGCACGGCGCGGGTGAACGGATGCGACATCTGGGCCGACCCGATCGGCGTGCGCACCGCGATCGGCTACCTGCCCGAGTCGACGCCGCTCTACACGGAGATGATCGTCGCCGAGTACCTCGAGTTCATGGGGCAGATGCGCGGCCTCCGCGGCCCGACGCTCCAGCGGCGCATCCGCACCGTGGTCGAGGAGACGCAGCTGCAGAGCGTCTACGCCAAGGAGATCCGCGCGCTCTCCAAGGGCTTCAAGCAGCGCGTCGGCCTGGCCCAGGCGCTCATCCACGAGCCGCCCATCCTGATCCTGGACGAGCCTCTCTCGGGCCTCGATCCGAACCAGATGACCGACATCCGCGACCTGATCCGCGAGATCGGCAAGTCGCGCACGATCATCTTCTCGACGCACAACCTCAGCGAGATCCAGATCTCGTGCACGCGCGCCATCTGCATCGCGAACGGCAGGCTCGTGTTCGACGCCACGCCCGACGAGCTGGCCAACCGCAAGCCGATGCGGGGCTTCTCGCTGCGCTTCGCGGAGGGCACGGACCGCACGAAGGCCCAGTCGATCTTCGGCGGAATCCGCGACGTGACGCAGGTCAGCCTGAAGGACGACGGCTCGGTCGAGGTCCTGGTGTCGGGCGGGCGCGACGTGCGGCTCGACATCGCCAAGGCCGCGGCCGCCGCCGGGATCGTCCTCGTCGAGCTCTCGGTGCTCCGCGCGAGCCTCTACGAGATCTTCCGCGAGCTGACGATCGATCCGAGCGCCGGGGAGCTGCGCGCACGCAGGGTCGCCTCGGACGACGAGGACGACGACGACGACGACGACGACGACGACGACGAGGACGAGTGATCCGATGCCGACGAACTTCCAAAACACCCTGACGATCGCGTCACGCCAGTTCCGGGGCTACTTCAACAGCCCCGTCGCCTACATCGTGGTGTGCCTGGTGCTGCTCATCCTGGGACCGCTCTTCTGGGAGCCGTTCTTCCTGATGGGCCACGCCTCGGTGCGACAGATGTTCAGCTTCCTCGGGCCGCTGCTCGCATTCGCCACGCCGGCGATGAGCATGGGCCTCATCGCCGAGGAGCGGCGCAGCGGCACGCTCGAGCTGCTGCTCGCGATGCCGGTGCGCGAGGCCGAGGTGATCCTCGGCAAGTACTTCGCGGCGCTCGGCCTCCTGGTCGTGCTGCTCGCGACGACGATGTTCTACCCGCTCAGCGTCGCGCAGCTCGGCAACCTGGACTGGGGCCCGGTCTTCACCGGCTACCTCGGCATCTTCCTCGAGGGCGCGGCCCTGCTCGCGATCGGGATCGCGGCGTCGAGCTTCACGGAGAACCAGCTCATCGCGTTCTTCGTGAGCGCGGCGATCTGCTTCGGCCTGGCCTTCCTCATCGGGTGGTTCCTGCCCTTCATGCCCACCGGCGCGACGACGACCGTCGCGGAGTGGCTCTCGTTCGATCACCACATCGAGGGGATGACCCGCGGCGTCGTCGACACGCGCGACGTCGTCTACTTCCTCTCGGTCGCAACCTTCGCACTCATGCTCGCGTTCCGCGCGCTCGAGAGCCGTCGCTGGAGCTGAGCCGACCATGCCCAAGAACAACGACACCTCCCGCAAGAGCTCGAGCGACAAGCGCGCTCCGGTCTCCGCCGGGCGCCCCGCCGCTCCCGTGACGAACGCCGCCGCCCGCCAGCGCGCCGAGTCCCTGGGGTTCCTCGCGATCATCGCCGGGACGCTCATCGCCCTCAACGTCGTCGGCGTCTTCCTCTTCTTCCGCGTCGACGGGACGAGCAACCAGGCCTACTCGCTCTCCGATGGCTCGATCCGCGCGGTCAGCCCCCGGAGCGACGACAACCCGCACGGGCTCTCGGAGGATCTCACGATCACGGCGTACTTCACCGCCGACCTGCCGGCGCCCTTCAACGCGACCGAGCGCTCGGTGCGGGACATCCTCTCCGAGTACCAGGTCGCCTCCCGTGGGCACGTGATCGTCCGCTTCATCTCGCCGGAGTCGGACGACGAGCGACGCGAGGCCAACGAGGCGGGCGTCCAGATGGTGCAGCACCAGCACATCGAGAACGACGCCGTCAGCGTCGTCGAGGGCTACCGCGGCCTGGTGTTCGAGTACCTCGGCAACCGTCAGGCGATCCCGGTGATCCAGCCGGACACCGAGGGCCTCGAGTACTCGATCACGATGGCGATCCGGCAGCTGACCGGGGACGACGTCAACATCGGCGTGCTCGGCGGCCACGAGGGCCCGCAGCTCACCAAGGGCCTCGCCACGTGGCAGCGGATGCTGCCGACGTACCACATCACGGAGGTCGACGCGTCGTCGGCCATCGACGAGGATCTCGCGGCGCTCATCATCGTCGACCCGCACACGGCCATCCCGGAAGCGGAGCTGCGCAACATCGACACGTTCGTCATGCACGGCGGCGGCCTCGGCGTGTTCGGCGGCTCGATGCAGGTCGACCTGCAGGGCGGACCGGACCTCACGGCCCAGGCGACGAGCTCGGGCCTCAACGACCTGCTCGGGCACTGGGGCATCACGCTCGGCGAGAACATCGTCGCCGACGCGCAGTGCGGCCGGGTGCCGATGCGTGGGCCCTACGGCATCCAGATCCCGGTCGCCTACCCGCCCGCGCCGATCGTCACCTTCGACGACGCGCAGCGCGATCACCCCACCCTCTTCCGCCTGCAGTCGACGCCGATGTTCTTCGTGTCGGCGATCGAGACGAGCGACGTGTTCCGCAACCTGCACGGGACCGTGCTCATGCGCAGCTCGGGCGACGACCACAGCTGGCTGCTCGAGGGCTCGAGCGTGTCGCTGCGCATCCGCGAGCCGGGCGAGTGGCGCGAGACGATGGGCGGCGAGAGCGGCCCCTTCGCCCTCGCCGTCGCGCTCGAGGGTGAGCTGCCGAGCGCGTACGCCGAGGGGACGCACTCGGACGGCCCCGCGCACGTCCTGGTCGTCGGCACCTCGACGGTCATCCGCGACGAGTTCCTCCCGCAGGAGGGACAGCTCTCCGACGCCGACCTCGCGGGCGCGATGGCGTTCGCGCTGAACTCGGTCGACTGGCTCGCCCAGGACGACGGGCTCATCGCGATCCGCGCCAAGTCGATCGAGGAGCCTGCGCTCGACGTGCCCCAGTCGGTGCAGACGGCCACCGAAGAGGTGCTCCACGAGGCCCAGGATCAGGACGAGGAGGGCGTTCAAGCCGCCCTCGAGCGCCGGACGGCCGCCCTCGAGGAGTGGGAGTCGCGCAAGGCGCTCTACCGCTGGGGCAACACGCTCCTGGTGCCGCTCGCGTTCGCCATCTTCGGTCTGGTGCGCTGGCGCATGCGGGCGAACAAGACCGCTTCGCTCAAGGTCTGAGCCTCGGGGATCACGCTGATATGGACTGGCAGAAGAATCGACTGTTCATCGCCGCGGCCGCGCTCCTCGTGCTCGGAGGGCTGGCCGTCTACCTGGTCCGCTCGCGCACGGGCAACACGGACAGCTCCGAGGGAGAGCGCCCGACGCTGCCGACGATCGAGCGCGACGACATCACCGCGCTCGAGTTCACCCGCCCGCCGCCGAGCGGCGAGGGCGAGCCCGAGCACGTCCGCCTCGAGCTCCACGACGGCGCCTGGCGCGTGACGGAGCCGGTGGACGCTCCGGCCGACGCGAGCGCGGTCGACACCACGATCGACAAGCTGGTCCACCTCGCGGTGGTCGGCACGGCGGCCACGCACCCCGAGCACCACGCCGAGCTCGAGGTCGACGACGAGCACGGCGTGCACGTGATCGTCCACGGCGCGAGCGGCGTGCTGCTGAACATGATGGTCGGCGCCTTCCGCGGCGGCTCGACGATGGTGCGGCAGTCCGGACAGGACACGGTCGTCACCGTGCGCGGCTCGATCCGCTTCGCCTTCGCGCGCGACCTCAAGGACTGGCGCAATCGCTCGATGCTCGACCTCGAGGCCGGCGAGGTCCGCGTCGCCGAGTGGGTGGGTCCGAACGGGACGTTCCGCTTCGCGCGACCCGAGGTCGCCGGAGAGCCGACGCCCCCGGCCGAGGGCGAGGACGAGGCCCCGAGCGCGCCCGCGACCACGCTGGGCGACTGGGCGCCGACGGAGGTCAGCTACGTCCCGCCGCCGCCCGAGGGCGACGCGGGCGTGGCCGTCGCACCGGCGGCCCCGTCGACCACGCTGGCGAACTTCGCGGCGTCGCGCGTCACCTCCGTCGTCTCGAGCCTCGCCCACATGCGCGCGGCCGACTTCGCCGCCGCGGACGTGGATCGCGCCGGGGCGGGCATCTCGGACGCGTCCGCGCGAGTGACCCTGACGATCGGCTCGGGCGAGAGCGCCGAGCGCCACACCGTCGTCGTCGGCAGCGAGGCGTCGAGCGGCAACTTCTACGCGATGCGCGACGAGGATCCGACGATCTTCGTCATCTCCCGCTTCCTCATGGAGAAGGTCAGCCCGCAGGCGAGCGCGTTCGAGCAGACCGCGGCCGCCGCGGCGCCGGAGCCCACCGAGGACGGCCCGGCTCCGATCGGCGCCGACCAGATCCCGCCCGACCTCATGCGCCAGATCCAGGAGCAGATGCAGGCCCGCGGCATGGGCGGCGGCGGCCCCTAGCCCGGCGCCAGCCCACCGCAGCGCGTGACGACAGAGGCCCACCCACCGGTGGGCCTCTTCGTTTCGCCGGAGGCCGCTCGGCCCATCGTGGCCGTTGACATCGCGAATGGTTGCGCGTGCAATGGCTCCTCGTGCTTGCCTTCCGACGTTCGCTCGCACTGGCTGCCTCCGTGCTCCTCGGCTGTTCGACCTCGAGCGCGGCACCCGACGCGAGCACGACCCCGCCCGAGGACGGCGGCAGCGATGCGCCCCGCATGCGCGACGCCGGCACCGACGCCGACGTCGACTCGTCGATCCCCTACCCCGCCGGCGACCCGCTGAGCTGGGCCGTCGACGCGCGCGGCCCCTTCCACGTGGGCTACCGGAGCTTTCCGTTCGACTACCTGCCGGAGGGGCAGACCGAGATGCGCCACAGCGCGCTCCACGTCTGGTACCCGACGCTCGCGAGCGCGGGCACGCACCCGCGCTACTCCGGCATCTACGTCGACATGGACGCGTTCACGGACGCTCCGCTCGCCGCCTCTCCGTGGCCCGATCACCAGTTCCCTCTCGAGGTGCACTCCCACGGCTGGCAGGCCTTCGGCGGCTCGAGCTGGCCCATCCTCGACAACTTCGTCTCGCACGGCTGGGTCGTCGTCGCCCCGGAGCACACCGGCTCGCTGCTCACCGCGTTCGACGACCCACGTCCGATCGCGCACTACTACGAGCGCTCGCTCGACGTCAGCCAGGCGATCGATCTCGTGCGGGATCTGCCGGCGAGCGACCCGCTCCACGGTCTGGTCCACACCGACCGCGTCTTCATGACGGGGCACAGCTTCGGCGTGCACACGGTGTGGGCGACGACGGGCGCGACGTTCGACGTGCCGTCGATCATGAGCTCGTTCACCCCGGCGAGCGCCTGGACCGACGCCGAGCTGGCGGTGTTCGCGGGGGGCGTGGCCGATCCGCGCGTGGTCGCGGCGGCGCCGATCGCGGGCAACCTCGGCCAGGACTGGTTCGGCGCGCACGGCCACGAGAGCGTCCACGTCCCGCTGATGCTGCTCACCGGCACGATGGACGGGGTCGACGGACAGGCGGAGCAGGATCGGATGTCCCCGCCGGTCGACCTGCGCTGGGTGTCCATCGAGGGCGCCTGCCACAACAGCTTCGCGGTCACCGGGCTCTGCGCGAGCGGCGCGCCCGACGCCGACGTCGCGCACATGGCCAACGCCTACATCCTGAGCTTCGCGCGGGTGACCCTCCTGGGCGACACCGATCCCACGGCGAACGGCATCGTCGACGGCACGCACGTCGTCGACGCGAGGGCCACGTTCCACGCGAGTCACCTCCCATGAGCCGCGCGCATCACTGGCTCGCGCTCGTCGTCGTCCTCGCCTCGTGCCAGGCCGATGAGGGCCGCCTCGCGGGCCCCGACGAGCCCCCCGACCGCCCGCTCGCGCCGGCTCCCTCGGCGCTGCGCCGGCTCAGCTACGCGCAGTACGTGAACGCCGTGCGGAGCGCGCTCGGGACCGACATCACGGTCCCCGGACGCCGTGCCCTCGAGCCCGACGTCGACGACTCCGGCTACCTCTCGATCGACGCGAGCTCGGTGACCATCTCGCGACGCGGCGTGACGCAGTACGAGTCGGCCGCGTACGGCATCGCTCACCAGGCCATGGATCCCAGCCGTCGCGCGACGCTCGTGCCTTGCGCGCCGTCCGGACCGAGCGACGCGGCCTGTGCACGAGCGGTGCTCGAGCCCCTCGGACGGCACCTCTATCGCCGCCCCCTCCGCCCCGAGGAGCTCGACGCGGCCGTCGCCGTCGCCACCGACGCCGGGACGCAGCTCATGGACTTCCACGACGGGCTCGAGTTCGCGATCGCGTACTTCCTGCAGTCGCCGAGCTTCCTGTTCCGGGAGGAGCTCGGGACCGACGATCCCGGCGCGCCCGGCGAGCGCTCGTTCGGCGGCTACGAGATGGCGGGACGCCTCGCGTTCTTCCTGTGGAACGCGGCGCCGGACCAGGAGCTGCTCGACGCGGCGGGTCGAGGCGATCTCGACACCGCCGAGGGCGTGCGCGCCGCGGCCGAGCGGATGCTCGCCGACCCGCGCGCCGAGGACGGCGTGCGCGAGATCGCCTACGAGTGGCTCGGGCTCGCCGGCCTCGACGATCTCGTGAAGGACACGACGGTCTACACGCAGATCTCTCCGGAGGTCGGCCCCTCCGCGCGCGAGGAGACGCTGCGCCTCGTGGCCCACGTGTTCGCCGAGGACATGGACGCGCGCGAGCTGATGACGACACGCGTCACGTTCGTGAACCGCAAGCTCGCGTCGATCTACCGCGTGCGCGCGCCGCGGACCGAGTGGGGCATGGTGAGCTTCGAGCCCGACTCGCCGCGCGCGGGGCTCCTCGGTCAGATCTCGATCCTCTCGCTCTACGCGCATCCGATCGCGACGTCGCCGACGCTGCGCGGAAAGTTCATCCGCGAGCGCCTGCTCTGCCAGACCGTCCCGGCGCCCCCGGTCGGAGTGAACACGGCCATCCCCGGCCCGAGCCCCGACGCGCTGACGCTCCGGTCGCGGCTGCTCGCGCACCAGGAGGTCGCCTACTGCGCCGGCTGTCACGTGCTCATGGACGACCTCGGGCTCGGCCTCGAGGCGTTCGACGGGCTCGGGCGCTTCCGCGACCTCGAGAACGACGTGCCGATCGACGCGAGCGGCAACCTCGACGGCCGCCCCTTCCGCGACGCGCTCGAGCTGGGCGCGCTGCTCCACGACGACCCGCGCTTCGCCGAGTGCATCGTCCGGCAGGCCTACCGCGTGGCGAGCGGGCACCTCGAGACCGAGGGCGAGGCCGGGGCGCTGCGCGACCTCTGGCTCGACTTCGCGTCGCACGGCTACTCGCTGCGGCGCCTGATGGGCGAGATCGCCTCCAGCGAGGCCTTCCGCCGCGCCACTCCCCAGCCCGCGACCCCCTGACGAGGACGAAGACGATGGCGTCCTGGCTCCCGAGACGAAACCGAATCAGCCGCCGCGCGCTCCTGCGGGGCATGGTCGGCGGCAGCGCGGTCGCGATCGGCCTGCCGGCGCTCGAGTACTTCCTGAACGAGAGCGGGACGGCCTACGCCGACTGCCCGGGCGGCCTGCCGACCGTCTTCGGCGTCTTCTACTGGGGCAACGGGATGCTGCCCGAGGAGTGGAACCCGACCCGGACGGGCGCCGGCTACGATCTGCCCCCGCTTCTGCAGCCGCTCGCGCCCGTGCAGTCCGACGTCACGGTGATCAGCGGTATGCGCGTGTTGACCTCGAACACGTCGCCTCACGGCTCGGGTCCCGCCGGCCTCTTCTCGGGCGCAGACCTCGTCGACTCGACGTTCGTCGGTCCGAGCCTCGATCAGGTGATCGCCGACGGGATGCTGCGCACGCCGGGAGCCACCGACCGGCGCTTCCACTCGATCGAGTTCGGCGTCGAGCGCTCGACCTCCAGCTGGTCGATGACGGGCCCGCACATGGTGAACCCGCCCGAGGTCGATCCGTTCGCGCTCTACTCGCGCATCTTCGGCCCGGAGTTCCGCCTGCCTGGCGACACGTCGATGCCCGACCCCCGCATCGGGCTGCGTCGGAGTGTGCTCGACGGCGTCGGAGACCAGATCGCGCGCGTCCGTGGTCGCGTCGGTCGGGCCGACCAGAGCCGCCTCGACCAGCACCTCGACGGCATCCGCGCGCTCGAGACGCAGCTCGACGCGCTGGCGATGGCCCCCACGGCGCCGGCGTGCGTCGCACGGCCCGACATGCCCCTGACCGACTACCCCGACGTCGAGGGGCGCCCCCAGATGCAGGCGATCCACCGCGTCATGGTGGACATGCTGGCGGTCACGCTCGCGTGCGACCAGACGCGCACCTTCTTCGAGATGTTCACGCAGCCGGTCAACAACACGCTCTTCCTCGACGCGACGGCCGGGCACCACCAGCTCACGCACGACGAGGCCGACCCGCAGCCTCAGGTCGCGCGCATCGTGTCGTTCATCGTCGGCGAGTTCGCGTACATGGTGCAGAAGCTCGCGTCGATCACCGAGGGTGGGTCCCGGCTCCTCGACCGCTGCGCGATCCTCGGCACGACGGACGTCTCCTACGGACGGACGCACTCGCTCGAGGACTACCCGATGTTGATCGCGGGCAACGCGTGCGGCGCGCTCCAGTCGGGGATCCACTACCGCTCCGAGAGCGGCGACAACGCGAGCGTCGTGCCGCTCTCGCTCATCAAGGCGGTCGGCATCCAGGACGTCGACACGTACGGCATCGGGGCGGCGCGCACCACCAGCACGCTCGGAGCGATCCTGCCATGAGGCGGGCGGCACTTCCGCTGATCGTGCTCGCGATCGGCTGCAGCGCGGCGCCACCTTCCCGAGGGGCGCCGTGCACGTCGGACCACGTCGAGAGCACGGTCGTCCGCACGCTCCGCTTCGCGCGGCAGCCCCGGCAGTGTCCCGATCACACCGAGTGCGCCACCGACGCCGACTGCAACCCGCCGGCCTGCGCGACCGATCCGATGGCGTGCGTCGATCGCTGCACCGCGATGAACGTGAGCGAGGGCTTCGACCTCGACGGGCACGTGAGCGGCGGCAGCGACCCGGTCGGCTGCCGCCACGCCGACTTCACCTCACCCTCCGGCGTGCCCGGGATCGACAACCAGATCGCCACGCTCGTTCCCATCATCGAGTCGCAGGCCGGGGGCGTCACGCTCGACTCGATCCTCTCGACGGCGATCAACGACGGGCAGCTGCTGCTCGGGATCGAGCTGCTCGGCGTCGACGACGAGATGAACGACGACTGCGTGACGATTCGGACCCGACCCCTCGTCGGGACGCCCTCGCTCGGCACCGACGGCCTCGTCGAGATCGGCCAGACCTTCGACGCCGCCGCCGGCGGCGAGCAGACGCTCATCCCGAACGCCCGCATCGTGAACGGCGTCGTGGACGTCGGCCCGGTGCCGCTCACCGTGCCCGTCGCGATCCTCGACGCGCGCTTCACGCTCCACATCCAGGCGGGCTTCATGCACATCGAGATCCACGACGACGGCGTGTGGACGGGCAAGCTCGGCGGCGGCATCTCCATCCAGGAGATGACGACCATCGCGATGGGCCTGACCATCCCGGCGCGGCTGATGGGCGCCGTCGCCGCGCTCCTAAACGGCAACGCGGACCTCGCGCCCGATCCCATGAGCGGCCGCTGCACGCAGGTCAGCTCGACCTTGATCTTCGAGAGCGTGACCGCGTTCGTGTACGACGACGGCGTGGACGCGGGGGCCGTGGTCCCGCTCGACGCGGGCAGCCGGGACGCCGGCGCCGCCGACGTGGGCGTCGATGCGGGCGCGGGCGTCGATGCGGGCGCGGGCGTCGATGCGGGCGCGGGCGTCGATGCGGGCGCGGGCGACGATGCGGCCACCGGCGATGCCGGCGGGACCGGCACGGACGCCGGCGTCGACGCGTTCATGTAACGCCGCCGGGCCCGCTCGCGAACAGGCTCCCATGACGCCCGACACGCTCGATGACGACGCGCGCGCCCTCCGCCGCCGCGAGGGTCGCTGGTTCGCCGTGCTCGTGGCCGCGCTCTCGGTCGCCGCTCTCGTCGCGGTCGCCTGCGGCGTGCGCGCACAGGGCCACGGCACCGACATGGTCTCGCGCAGCGACGCGCTGCCCGGGCGCAGGACGGCCATCCCGACGGCCGACATCCACTTCGTCTTCGGCACGCCGCTGATGGGTCCGTTCGCGCCGGAGACCGAGACGGCGTACTTCGCGATGGGCTGTTTCTGGGGCGCCGAGCGACGCTTCTGGTCGCTCCCCGGCGTCGTGTCGACGGCGGTCGGCTACGCGGGCGGCTACACGCCGAACCCGACGTACGAGGAGGTCTCGAGCGGCCTGACGGGCCACGCCGAGACGGTGCGCGTGATCTTCGACCCGGCGCGGACGAGCTACGCGGCGCTGCTCACCGCGTTCTTCGAGGGCCACGACCCGACGCAGGGCATGCGGCAGGGCAACGACGTCGGTACCCAGTACCGCTCGGCGATCTACACGACGAGCCCCGCGCAGCGCGCGCTCGCCGACCACGCGATCGCCGACTACCAGGGGCGCCTGCGCGCCGCGGGCTTCGGCCACATCACGACCGAGGTCGCCGACGCCGGGCCCTTCTACTTCGCCGAGGACTACCACCAGCAGTACCTCGCGAAGAACCCGGACGGCTACTGCGGCCACGGCGGCACCGGCGTGAGCTGCCCGATCTCGCCGCTGTGAGCTCCAGCAGCGCTGGCCCGGCGCCCGTTCGCTTCCGTCAACCACCCTCGACGTGGTCGCCGACGATATGTGCCACCGGAATGCCCGGCGGCGTGTCCGGGAACGTGAACCCCTCGATTCGCAGGCCCCAGCACGACACCTGACCCGTGGTGTCGATCACGCAACCACCACCGTCCATCTCGATCGCGACGATGTCGTGCGCGACCACGGTCGCGACCGGATCCTCCGCGTCCCAGCAGAGCAGGTCGTTCGTGCCACTGATCGCGCACGCGCGACGAGCGGAGACGGACACGAACCGAGCGTCGGCGAGCCCAGGGACGACCCACGGCGCCGGCCGGCACGGGGCTGGGAGGATCGGCGTGCTCTGCGGGTTCATCATCCCGCACTCGGGGCTCTGGCAGAGCGTAGCGCGGCAGCGACGCTCGCCGAGGAAGTCGATCATGCCCCAGCACGCGACCTCACCTCTGCCGATCACGCACGTCGCCTCGTCCGTCGCGTCGATCCCGTCCGCGTGGATCGCCAGGCCCGTCTGGAGCGCCGCACGCACCACGACGCCATCGAGCGGCCCATCGGTCAGCTGGCCCCACGCGTTCTGGCCCCAGCAGACCACGCTCCTGTCGCCGAGCACCGCGCAGCCATGGTAGGCGCCGCGCGCGAGCTCGATCGCCGGGCCCGGGAGCGGGACACGCGTGGGCGGCGACCGCATCCACGTCGGATCGTACGGCGCGTCGGTCGATGCGGGAACGGGGACCTGCTCTTGTGGCATGGCCACGGGGCCAGCAAGAGTCTGGGTCTCCGAGTATCCAGCCCAGCACCACACACTGCCGTCCCGCCCAAGCGAACAGGCCCCGTGATCGACGCGCACGCTGGCGCACGGCGGAACCGGTACGGCCGCAATCGGTCCCTCCGGCACGGCCTCTCCCGGCGCGAGCTGTAGATCCGAGTGGCGGCCCCAGCACCAGACGTGCCCCGCGGTGGTACACGCACACGTTCGCGTCCCGTCCGCCGCGAGGTCGATGACGGGCTCCGCGAGGTTGGCGACCGGGAGCGGCGTGTCCGCAGGCCCGGCGACACCGCGCTGGCCGTAGGTGTCGTCCCCCAGGCACCATGCGACGCCACCGACCAGCACGCACACGTGACTCCAGCCGACGGCGAGCTGCGGCTCCGGCCGCGCCGGCCGCACGGTGAGCGTCGCCGCACGCGCGGGCTCGGCGGCGCCACGCGCGGGCTCGGCGCCGCCGCAGCCGGACGCCAAGAGGAGGAGCGAGAGCGTCGCGACCACGAGCGGGATGGCGAGACGGTGAGCGCGGGCGTTCATGGTGACCTCACGCGCCCGCCCATCGCGCCACGTGGCAGCGTCGGGCTCTGCGACGAGCGGCTGGGCTCGCGCCCGGGTCACCCGGGCTCGACCCGGTCGCCAACGATGTGGGCGACGCGCGCCCCCGGCGGCTCGTCTGGAATCGTCATGCCCTCGACGCGCATGCCCCAGCAGAGCACTTCGCCGGCTCGATTGATCACGCAGCCGCTGAAGAGGTCCATGTCGATCGCGACCACCTCTTGGGCGACGACGGCGGGCACCGGCTCCTCCGAGTCCCAGCAGAGCAGATCGTCCCGGGTGTCGATCACGCAGGCGCGACGACTGCCGACGGAGACGAGGCGTGCGTTCCTGAGGCGTGGCACCGCTGCGAACCCGGGACGACATGGTGCTGGCATGATCGACAGGGACTCCTGCGGCGCGAAGTCGCGCCACTCGGAAAGAAGCGCGGCGCAGTGTCGCGCGCCCGGGAGGTAGATCATTCCCCAGCAGTACACCCTGCCGCCCACCACGAGACACGTCCCCATGTAGCCCGCGGCGATGGCCTGGGTGGCCTCCGGCGGGAAGGCCCGGGGCGCAGCATGGACGACCACGCCGTCGAGCCGGCCGTCCGTGAGCTGACCGAAGGCGTTCTGGCCCCAGCACGCCACGCTACCGTCATCCAGCACCGCGCAGCCGTGGTACATGCCAATGCCGATCTCGACCGCAGGGCGGGGGAGGGGGATCGGCCGCGGAGGCGCGGTCGTCCACGTCGGATCCTCGGGCGTCCCGGGCTGCACCGGCAGCCTCGCAGGCATGGGCACGAGGCCATCGAGCGTCTGCGTGCCCAGGTATCCGGGCCAGCACGACACGCCACCGTCTCGATCGAGCACGCACGCCCCGTGATCGACACGGACGCTGGCGCACGGCGGAACCGGCACGGGAGCGATCGGTCCCTCCGGCACGGTCTGCCCTGGCGCGAGCGTGAGATCCGAGCGGCGACCCCAGCACCACACGTGGCCCGCGGCCGTGCATGCACATGTTCGGGTCGCGTCCGCCGCGAGGTCGATGACGGGCTCCGTGAGGTTGGCGACCGGGAGCGGAGTGTCCGCGGGCCCGACGACACCGCGCTGGCCGTAGTTGTTCTCGCCGAAGCACCATGCGACGCCGGCGAGGAGGACGCAGGCGTGGTGAGCGCCCACGGCCAGTTGCGGTCCCGACCCGGGAGCACGCAGAGCGATCGTCGCTTGCGCGGGCTCGGCGGCGCCGCAGCCGCATGCCAAAAGGAGGAGCAGCCAGCTCGGGCGCCCTGCCATCAGGCGCGACAGGTGAGCGGGTGCGGCTCGGTGTCCCCGTGCGAGCACCGATACGTCGGGCCATCCGCCGGGGGCGAGCATGGTCCCGGATCCACACCCGCGGGGTGCATCTCGGCGAGATAGACGATGAGCCGCTCGTAGTTGTCCACGTCGTCGATGGCGGTGACCGAGGGCACATAGCTATCGACGACGGCAGCATCGACGTAGTGGAACGCCTCGTGGACCAGGGTGACCGGCCGTTGATCCGTCGGAAGGCTCAACCAGTTGAGGAAGAGGGCGGTCATCCAGTACTGGTGATCCAAGGCCGGAGTGGTCGGATCGCTCGAGTAGAACTCGATCGTCTTCGCCTCCAACCGAAGAGTCGACACCTGATCCCAGAGCGAGCCGTCCCAGCCGGGAATCCCCATCGGCGCTGCGAGCGGACGGTAGTCCGCATCGACCGGGAAGTACTCTATCCGGTAGCCCGTGTTCGCCGGGCTCAGCGCGTCACGCGCAGCACGAACGCGCATGAGGATGGTAACGAAGTCGCTCGCGGTAGGAACGAACGGTGGATCGTACGTACTCGATCGGAACATGCAGCCGATCACGTGCAGCTGCTCCTCGGGCCTCATGTACGTCAGGCGGTCGAACGCACGGCTCAGCGCGACGAACGCGCGCTGGCGGGCGTCCGCGACCTCCGCCGTGTGGAGCGGATCGACGGGCGGGAAGAACCGCAGCCGCTGCGAGGGCAGGCCCCGCCAGGTGGGCGCGAGCCCCGCAGCCCGGTCGAGATAGCCTTGCTCGATCGGGCTCACGAAGAGCCGGGGATCGAGCTGGACGACGGGCGCCGGGATCCACGCAGGAGGATGCGTTCGAGTCGTCGCCGGGTCGTCCACACACCGACGAAAGGGCAGGTCGAGGGTCGGGACGTCGATCTGGACCTGATCGGTGGCCTCTCGCCCAGGCTCACCGCGAGAGCACGCGACGGTGATGGTGGCGCGCGACGCATCGCGGAGGAGCATCGGCGCGACGCCGCTCACACCGCCGTGGGCGTCGATGATCTCGATCGCGAGCCGGGCCCCCCATCGGATGGGCTCCTGGGTGCCGGCCGGATCGTTCTGCATCATCGACAGCACGCCGTAGACATCGGCGAAGAGGTACTCCGCGATGGTCCCGGTGCGGCCCGCGCCGAGCGCCTCGAGC
>JBGAQA010000006.1:0-131908 GCA_044220955.1 Sandaracinaceae bacterium | reverse complement strand
GCGCGACGTCGTACGAGGCCAGGCCCGCGAGCGAGCAGCCCGCGCCGCCCACCGCGGCGATCAGAGCGACGACGCCCCCCAAGACCGCCCGCACGTCCACGCTGGGACGATACACACGGCGCGGGCCGTGCGCGAGCGACGTCGGTGTGTAGACTCGGCCCCGGGGTGAACGGATGCGCTTCAGCGGACGGCCGTGGGTGTGTGCGCTCTTGCTGGTGGGCTGCCCGACGACGCCCGTGGCGACCGACGCGGGCAGCGACGCCAGAGGTCCCGCCTGCGCGGCCGACGCGGACTGCGACGACGGCGTGTACTGCGACGGAACGGAGCGCTGCATGCCCGGCACGGCCGGCGCGGACGCGCGCGGCTGCGTGCACGAGGCGCGCTGCATGCCGAGCCAGCAGTGCATCGAGGCCGAGGCGCGCTGCGTGACGATGTGCGCGGTGGAGCCCGACGCCGACGGCGACGGCGTGTCGGCCGTGGAGTGCGGCGGCATCGACTGCGACGACGCGGACGCGCACACGTTCCCGACCAACGCCGAGGTCTGCGACGACGCCGCGCACGACGAGGACTGTAACCCCACGACGTTCGGCTTCCGCGACGCCGACGGCGACGGCGACGTCGACGCCGCGTGCTGCAACGTCGACCGCGCGAGCATGGCGCGCATCTGCGGCGGCGACTGCGCCGACGAGCGACGCGACGTGCGCCGCGGCCTCGCCGAGAGCTGCGACGGCCTCGACAACGACTGCGACACGCACGTCGACGAGGGCGTCACGCGCCCCGGCGCGCCCGACATGGACTTCGACCTGCACGGCGACTCCACCGTCACCATGGTCCCCGGCTGCGCCGGCGAGCCCGGCTTCTCCACCGTGCGCGACGACTGCAACGACGCCGCGCCCTCGCAGTTCGGCGCGCAGCTCGAGATCTGCGACGGCATGGACAACAACTGCAACACCATGAGCGACGAGGTCATGGGGCAGGTGACCTGGTACCCGGACGAGGACGGCGACGGCTTCGGCGGCAACGACGCGGCACAGATCGTGGTGTCGTGCGCGATCGTGCCCGGCCACGTCACGCGCCCGGGCGACTGCGACGACAGCGACTCGGACGCGCACCCCGGCGCGCGCGAGCAGTGCAACGGCGTCGACGACGACTGCAACGGGCGCGCGGACTACCGCATCTCGCCGAACAACACCGAGGACGACGACGGCGACGGCGCGGCGGACCGCGTCTGCGGCGGCAACGACTGCGACGACGCGAGCGCGGCGACGGGCCCGAGCGCGCCCGAGCTGATGGACGGCCTCGACAACGACTGCAACGGCATGGTCGACGACTCGCCGACGAGCGTGAGCTGGTGGATCGACGGCGACGGCGACGGCTACGGGAGCGCGGCGAGCACGCCGACGACGTCCTCGACGCCGATCGAGGGCCGCGTCACGCGCGGCGGCGACTGCAACGACGGCGACGTCTACGTCCACCCCGGCGCCGCCGACCCCTGCGACGGCGTCGACGACGACTGCGACGGCAACGCCGACGACACCGCGCCGCTGCTCGCCTTCTTCACCGACGCCGACCGCGACGGCTGGGCCGACGCGACGCCCGCGGGCATCGTGCTCCGCTGCAGCGCGCCCTCGGGCACCGCGAGCCGCGTCGGCGACTGCGTCGACTCCGACGCCACGCGCTACCCCGGCGCCCCCGAGCTCTGCAACGCCAGGGACGACGACTGCGATGCGAACGTCGACGAGAACTCGATGAACCAGTGGTACGTCGATCTCGACGGCGACGGGTTCGGCACCGGTGCCGCGACGACGTCGTGCTCGCCCCTCCCGGGCCACGCGTCGAGCACGGGCGACTGCGACGACGCCGACCCGTCGCGCTTCCCGGGGCACGCCGAGCTCTGCAACGGCGTCGACGACGACTGCGACGCGATGGTCGACGATGGCGCGACCGCGACCTGCACGGCGCCGCACACGGCGAGCGCGACCTGCACCGCAGGCGCGTGCGTGCTGCGCTGCGTGACGGGCTACGCCGACTGCGACGGCGACGACGCGACCGGCTGCGAGACGGACACCGCCCACAGCCCCGCGAGCTGCGGCGCGTGCTTCCGGGCGTGCGGCGTCGCGGACTCCTGTGGCCGGTCGGCGTCGACGGGCACCTGCGACGTCTCGCCGGTCGTCGCGCTCTGGGCCGGCGATCGCATGTTCTTCGCGCGCCGGGCGACGGGCGGGATGGCCGCGTGGGGCGACGGCACGGGCGCGCGCCTCTCGCTCGGGTCCCCCGACGTTCGTCCCGCGCCCGTCGACGTGACGCTCTCCGACGCGACGCAGCTCGCCGCGTTCGACGGTGGCGGCTGCCTGCTCTCGCCGGCCGGCCGCGTCTCTTGCTGGGGCACGAGCGGCTTCGGCACGCTCCCGGAGCCGAACGTGCTGCCGCTGCCGGGCCCCGCGACGGCCATCTGCGCCGCCCAATCGCACGCGTGCGCGGTGCTGGCCGATCACACCGTGCGCTGCCTGGGCGCGAACTCGTACGGCGAGCTGAGCGACGGCACCTTCGGCGGCGCGAGCGCGTCGCCCGTCCCTGCAGTCGACGCCGTCGGCCCGATCACCGACGCGATCGGCATCGCCTGCGGACACTGGGACACGTGCATCCTGCGCGAGCGCTCGAGCACGGACCGCTACGTCTCCTGCGCCGGGTGGAACGGCGACGGCGACCTCGGCAACGGGACCGCGGACGTGCTCCCTCATCCCGTCGCGAGCGCCGTGATCGGCCTGCCGCCGGATCTGATCGCGCTCTCGCGCGGCGCGCCCTACGGCAGCACGTGCGCGCGCGACGTCGCCGGGCGCGCCTACTGCTGGGGACGTGCCAGCTTCGGCATGCTCGGCCTCGGGCCGCTCGCGTCCGCCATCCAGCCGATCCCGACGACGCCGCCCGGGCTCGAGGCCGGCGTGCTCGACATCGTGTTCGCGCCGAACGGCGGCGGCTACGGCGCCTGCGCCCTCCGGGCCGGGGCCGGTGGCGTCCGCGAGGCGCTCTGCTGGGGCGCGGGCCGGTCGTTCCCGCCCGTGGGCTGGACGGGAGACGGCACGCCCGGTCCCGAGACCATCGTGTACCTCCCCACGCTCCTCGGACCACCGGGGAGCCCGCTACCGACGTCGTCGCGATCGCCCGCAGTCACGACACCGCGTGCGTCGTGCGCGCGACCGGCGCGGTCTGGTGCGCCGGCGACGACGCCGAGGGAGAGCTGGGCGACGGACCCACGGACTCGACCGGCGCGACGCTCGTGCGCGTGACGGGGCTGCCCTGATGCGCGCGCACCTCGCCATCCTCGCGAGCGTGCTCGCGCTCTCGATCGCCGCGCGGGCGAGCGCACAGGAGCCGTCGACGGACACGGGGGCGCCCTCGGCCGTGGACGTCCGCCTCGCCCAGGGCGAGGTGCTCTTCGAGGCCGGCAACTACGACGCCGCGCTCGCGGAGTTCGAGGAGGCGTACGACGAGCTGCCCTCGGATCCCGAGCGCTACCTCTTGCTCTTCAACGTCGGGCAGTGCCACGAGCGCCTCTTCCGCTACGACGAGGCGATCCGCGCCTACCAGCGCTACCTCGCGGAGGGCGGCGCGTCCGCGGAGGGCGCCGCCGACGTGCAGGCGTCCATCCGCGCGCTCGAGGGCCTGCTCGGCACGATCACGATCACGGTGAACGTCGCGAGCGCCACGGTGTGGGTCGACGGCCGCGAGGTCGGCACGGCGCCGGGCGACGTCCGCATCCCGGGCGGCCCGCACACGGTCGAGCTGCGCGCGACCGGGCACGCGACCAGCGCGCAGCAGATCACCATCGCCGCGCGCGGACACGTCGACCTGCGCATCGAGCTCGCCGAGGTGTCGAGCTTCGAGGGGATGGACCCGGTCGTGTTCGCGATCACGACGTCGGCGACCGGCGCCGTGCTGCTGGCCGCCGCGGGCGCGGGCATCGCGGCGCTCGTGATGCACGACCGCGAGGTGGCGCGGCCGGCGACGGAGCGCTCGCTCGCCGATCAGCGAACGATCGCCGACACCGCGCTCGTCGCCGATGCGCTCTGGATCGCCGGCGGGACGCTGGGCATCGCGTCGCTCGCGCTCGCGTTCCTGACGGACTGGGACGGGCACCCCTCGGCGCCGCGCGAGCCGAGCGCGCGCATCGTGCCGGGGCCGGGGCTCGTGTCGATCGCAGGGACGTTCTGACTCAGTGGTGCGCGCCGAGGTGCTTGAGCACGCGCGACTCCGGCGGGACCACCACGCCCTCGGGGACCTCGGTCGGGGGCGGCGCCTGGACGGCCGACGACGGCGGCGGAGCGCTCGGAGGCGGCGCGATCGTCTGGCCCGGGGTCGTCGTCTCGCTGGCGGGTGGGACGCGCGTGCCCGTCGCGTGCGGCGCGCGCGAGTCGCTCGTCCCGCGACCCGCCACGAGCGTCACGGTGACGTCCTGCGAGAAGAGCAGCGAGAGGTCGCGACGGTCCGTGCGGTAGCCCGCGGCGCTCGTCTCGAGCACGTGCATGTCGGCGCCGCGCGGCAGCTCGTCGTCGAACGGGTTCGGCAGCGGCGCCCCGTCGAGGGTCATGCTGGCTCCGGCCGGGACGCTCGCGAGGCGCACGCGCACCGTCGCGCGACCGAGCACCGGCGTCGAGGCGTCCACCGCGGGCGGCGTCCACGCGTCGTGCGACGCGAGGGGCGTCGCCGCGCCCTGCGGCACGGGCGCGACCGACGAGGAGGGCGGGGCGCCTCCCCCCGCGAGCGCGAAGACGAGCCCCGCGACGCCGAGCGCGCCCGCGACGCTCAGCGCCACGATCGCCCGCGCGCGTCGGGGCGGCACGGACGGGCTCACCTCGGCCTCGACCGCTCGCGTCGGAGGCGCTGCGTCGGTGCGTGCAAGCACCGGGGTGACCGCCGGTCCGCCGATCGCCGTCGCGGCCATCGCATCGACGCTCACCGCTTGCTCGAGCGGCGCGAGCGCCCGCGCCAGCGCGCGGCAGTCCGGGTAGCGCTGGTCCGGGGTCTTGGAGAGGCAGCGCGCCACGATCGCGTAGACCTCCTCCGGCAGACCCGGGCGGACCTCGCGGAGCTCGCGCGGCGCGTCGGTCACGACCTTCACGAGCAGGCCCGCGTACGTGTCGGCGTCGAACGGATACTGCCCGCTCAGCGCGCGGAACAGGATCACCCCGAGCGCCCACACGTCCGCGCGGTGATCGAGCTCCTTCTTTCCCATCGCCTGCTCGGGCGCCATGTAGAAGCCGGTGCCGAGCACCGTCCCGGTCCGCGTGCCGCTCTTTCGATCGGCGTCCTCGGCGTCGAGGATCTTCGAGATGCCGAAGTCGAGGATCTTCACGAAGTCCTTGTCGCCACCGCGCGCGACGAGGAACACGTTCTCCGGCTTCAGATCACGGTGCACGATCCCCTTGTCGTGCGCGGCGGCAAGCCCTTCGCACATCTGCCGCACGATGCGCGCCACGCGAGAGATGGAGAGCGGGCCCTCGGTCTCGATCGCGTGCGCGAGATCCTGTCCCTCGAGGTACTCGAGCACCATGAACGGACCGCCGTCGGGCAGCCGGCCCATGTCGGTGACCTCGACGATGTGCTCGTTCCCGATCTGCGTCGCGGCCATCGCCTCGCGGTGGAAGCGCGTGATGACGTCGACGTTCGACGCGAGCTCGCCCTTGAGCACCTTGATGGCCACGCGGCGCTTGATCAGCGTGTGCTCGCCCTCGTAGACGGCGCCCATGCCGCCCTCGCCGAGCAGGCGCACGACGCGATACTTCTCGCCGATCGTGGTCCCGATCAGCGCTCCGACGGCGTTGCCCTCCTCGCTCACCGCCGGCGAGTCTACCTCTGCGCGGGCCCGCCGCCGACGGCGGAGGGAAACGACGTGGGCGTCTTCCACCTGCGCGGGCGTGGACGGACACGACGCGTAGGGGCTCAGAACGGAGGGCTGGCGTCGACGTCGCCACCGTCGATCCGCGGCCGCGTCGGCACGGCGCACACGTGGCGCGCGTCGTCGCAGGCGAGGCCGTCCGCGCAGATCCCCTGCTGCGATCCGCAGGCGGCGTCGGCGCCGAGGCGCGAGACCGAGCCCGCCACGATCTGACGGCGCACCTGCGTCGCGCCGCCGCTCACGCGGAGCGAGACGGCCATCGGCTCCTCCGTGAGCTGCTGGCAGCTCGCCTCGAGCAGAGGATCGAGGCAGCAGATCACGACGTCGGGCACGTCCACCACGAGCGAGAACTCGTAGATCGTGTGCGGCTGCGGATAATCGGGGCTCGGTGCGAACGCGTACGCACCCTCCGCGCGGATCGGGACCGGCACCTCGTCACGGCGGACCTCGACCCGGCCGTCCCCGAACACGCGCAGATCGATCCAGTCCGCGCCGATGCGGACCTGGAAGTAGTTGGAGCAGTCGTCGCGGATCCCCTGCTGGTTCGCGCGCCAGTCGTTCAGGAAGTAGAGGCGCCCGCCCTGGTAGTCCATGTAGACGTCGGTGAAGAGACCCTCGAGCCTCGTCGCGTCGTCCCACTCGCCGCCGCTGAACCGACCATCGACGACGTGCGGGACGTCGCTCGCCGCCTGCGCCTCCCACGCGCCCGTGCCGGACAGAGCCGGCCGGCACCGGACCGGCGCGGCGTCGATGGACGGGCAGCGCGCCACGTGAGGGTCGCAGGCGCACTGCTCGTAGGTGGTCTCGACGCACTGCCGCGTCCGATCGTCGCAGGTCGTCTCGGTGTACGACGTCAACGTCTCGCCGCGCGGACACCGATTGGTGCACGCCGCGAGCGCGATGGCTCCCACCACGATCCCCGCCAGGGCACTGCGACGCATGGGACCCCCGTGAAGAGAGACACCCCATTGTGGACCCTTCTCTCGGCGCATGGAAATCGCGGTCCCTCGTCCGATTCGTGGGAGCTCCGAGACCTTCGTGAAGCAGGAGGCCCGCGGCTCGCGCGCTGCCCCTCGACACCGCCAGGCCGATCGCGGTACGACCGTCGCGCGATGGAGCTCGGGCAAGCGGAGAAGCAGCGCCTCTTCGAGCGCTTCGGCAAGTCGTACGCTCCCGGCGACGTCGTCTACGAAGAGGGGACGCCCGCGGAGCACTGCTACCTGCTCCAGGAGGGCCGCGTCCGGCTGGTGAAGCGCATCCGCGGCGCGGAGCGGAGCCTGACGGTGCTCAAGCCCGGCGACCTCTTCGGCGAGGACGCGCTCCTGGTCAAGACGGCGCGCTCGGCCTCGGCGGTGGCGCTGACGCAAGCGCAGGTGCTCGCCCTCGACAAGAAGACCTTCGGCGTCCTGCTCTCGGGCAACACCGAGGTCGCCACACGCCTCGTCGAGCAGCTCGTCCGCCGGCTGCGGAACGCCGAGGAGCAGCTGGAGAACGCCATGCTGCGCGACCAGCCGTCGCGCGTGGTGAACACCCTGCTGCGCCTGGCCTCCGCAGCCGACACCACGCCCGAGGGACACGTCTTCTCCATCTCGCCGCTCGAGCTCTCGGCCCGGGTCGGCCTCGACGTGGACGCGGTGAAGCGAGCCGTGCAGCAGCTCCGCGACGGCGGCTACCTGCGGATCGTGGACGAGAAGGTGGTGGTGCCCGATCTCGACGCGCTGCGTCAGCTCTACCAGCTCCTCGGGATGAAGGAGGACGTCCGAGGCGGGTTCCCCTGAGGCCGCAGCGAGCCTGACGGCCCGCCGACAGTGCCCATTTTTCAGGGAGTTTCGTGATCGATCCCCGTGCGCGTCGGCGGATCACGCGATCCGAATCGTTCGTGAGTTCGCAGGGTTGGATCGATTTCTGCTCTCCGGGCGCCCACGCGGAATCGGTTGACCCCCTGGACGGTCGCCGGTAGATCTGGCCGCTCGCGATGGTTCGACCGCTCTCCCGCCCCTCGTTCGCCTGGAGCCACGTCTGTGGCGCGTGCCTCGCCATGGGCGCGCTGGCCATGGGGTGCGCTGGTGGGCCGGACGAGCAGGCCATCCACCGCTCGGAGGCCGAGTTCAACCTCGCCGTCGGCCTGATCGAGGAGCACAACTTCGGTGCGGCGTTCCAGCACCTCGACGAGGCCATCCACCTCGACCCCGACAATGCCGAGGCGCACCTGCTGCTCGGCAACCTCTACCTGTTCCGCGAGGACTACGCCCACGCGGAGGAGCACCTCCACGAGGCGGTGGCCGCCAACACCCGGCTCGGCACCGCCGGGCGGCCAGCGCTGGTCGGCGAGGCGCAGAACAGCCTGGGCGTCGTGTACATCCAGTCGGACCGGCTCCCGCTGGCGGTCGAGACGCTCCGGGCGGCGACGAGCGACCTGATGTACCGGACGCCGCACCTCGCCTGGGGCAACCTCGGCTGGGCGTACTACGAGCAGCACGACTATCCGCAGGCGCTCGCGGCCCTTCAGCAGGCGGTCGCCCTCCAGCCGCAGTTCTGCAACGGCTGGTACCGGATGGGCCAGGTCGACTACGCGATGGGCGAGGCGGGGACGGACACCGATGGCTTCGCCCACGCCGAGGACGCCCTGACGCACGCCCTCGAGAACACCGCCGAGGAGTGCCAGGCGCTCCAGGACGCGTGGCTGCTACGGGGCGAGGCCCGGGCGCGCCTCGGCCGGCGCGACGACGCCGTGGCGGACTTCGAGCGGTGCGTCGAGCTGAACCAGGAGACCACCGCGGGACAGCAGTGCCAGAGCTTGCTTGCCGACTCCCCCAAGGGATCGGCTCGAACGAAGGAGCTGCGAGCCGTGCACTAGCGCGGGGAGCACGTTTTCCGGAGACTGCGATGGAATCGATCGGGCGTTACCTCAAGACCGAGCGCGAAGTGCGACAGATCTCGCTGGAAGAGCTGGCGCAGACGACCCGCATCCCGCTGCGTCACCTGACGAGCATCGAGGACGACCGCCTCGAGCGGCTGCCCGGAGACGTGTTCGTGCGGGGCTTCCTGAAGTCGTACGCGAAGGCGATCGGCGTGACCGCCGACGAGGTGCTCCGCCGCTACGAGCACCAGAGCCGCGCGAGCGCCCTGCCGCCGGCCGAGCCGAGCGCGGCCCCCATCGCGGGCATCGCGGGCCCCGAGCGCGGACGCCGCTTCGGCCTCGCGATCGCGCTGGTGATCATCCTGATCCTGTTCACCCTGGCGCTCTCGATCGCCCTGCGCCCGCGGCACCGCGAGACGCCCGTGCAGCTCTCGCGCGTACGGACGGCGGGCCTCGTCATCGCTTGAGCGCGCCGAGCGCGCGGCGGACGACCCGATCGCGCGCCGTGCTCGTGCGGAGCGTCGACTACGGGGAAGCCGACCGCATCGTCACGCTCCTCACCGAGCACACCGGGCTCGTCGCGCTCATGGCTCGCAGCGCGCGCAAGAGCCAGCGGCGCTTCGCAGGGGCGCTCGAGCCCTTCGGCGTGATCGACGCCGAGCTCGCGCTCGGGCGGGGAGAGGTCGGGCGCCTCGCGAGCGCGCGCCTCGTGCGCGGGTTCCCCACGCTGCTCGGGAGCCTGCCCGCGATGCGCGAGGCCGGGCGCGCGCTCGAGCTCGTGCGTGACGCGACCCCGCCGCGCGAGAGCGACCCACGCCTGCTCGCGACGGTCGAGCACCTCTTCGAGCGGCTGGCCGCGGACGCGGCGCACGCCGGCGCGCTGCGGGCGGCGTTCGAGCTTCGATACCTGACGCTGCTCGGGCTCGCGCCGCGGCTCGACGCCTGTGCGCGCTGCGGGCGCGTTCCCGACCCGACGCGCTCGGCCCTCTTCGACGGCGGCGCCGGGGCGATCGTGTGCCGCGCCTGCGGCGGCGGGCCCGTGCTCTTGCGCGCGCGCCCGCGCGGCCTCATGTCGGAGGCGACCAAGGCAGCCTGGGCTGAGAGCGCCGCCACGTGGACGAGCACGGACGTGGGCGCGGCGCGAGATGCGATCGACGCGTTCGTCTCGCGCCACGTCCGATCGAGCAGAGCGAGGACGACCTCATGAGCGAGACGGAGGGCATCGAGCCGGTCGAGATGCGCGCGCCACGGGGCGCGACGGTGCTGGAGCTGACGTGGTCGGACGGCGCGACGAGCCGCTACCGGCACGCGCTCTTGCGCGGCTTCTGTCCGTGCGCGCACTGCCAGGGCCACCAGGGCCCGGTGGGATGGGCGCAGGCGGTGACCGACGCGGACCTGCCGATTCTCGACGTCGAGGAGGTCGGCAACTACGCGGTGCGCCTGGTCTTCGGCGACGGGCACTCGACGGGGATCTACACGTTCCGCTTCCTGCGCGAGCTCGGCGAGCTCGGCGAGCTGCCGCTCGACGAGGCCAAGAAGCGACGCTTCGCACGCTGAGGCTCGCCCCTCAGTCGGGCCCCAGGATCACGACGCCTCTCTCCGTCGCGACCACCACCCTGCCCTGCCCCGTCACGATCGCCGGCCCGAGCGGCATCCCCTCGAGCGCGAGCGACCACTCGCGCTCTCCGCTCGCCGAGATCACCGAGAGGTGCCCGAGGCGATCGACGACCGCCGCGCGACCGTCCGGGTCGACCGAGATCGCGCCGACGAGGGGCGTGTCGCTCGCCCACGTCCAGCGCTCGCTGCCGTCAGGGGCGACCCGAACCAGGCCCCGCGCCGGGACCACCGCGAGGACGTCGCCGTCCGGGGCGACGCCCAGCATGGCCCGGTCCGAGCTCGCCGCCTCGGGAAGCCGGCCGCCGAGCGCGCTCGTGCCCGCGACGCGCGCCTCTGCGCGGACGCGCACGAGCACACCGTCGACCGTCGCGATCCAGATCGAGCCGTCCGCGGACGCGGCCGGCGGCGTCGCGGCGCGCCCCGGCAGGACGATGGACCGCACGATCGCGAGCCCCTCGGGATCGAGGACGACGAGCTCGCTGCCCGCGGCGACGGCGTAGCGGCCCCTCGCGGTGCGCGCGGGCGAGAGCGCCGGACCGTCGGGCAGCTCGCGGGTCGCGCGCACCTCGAGGTCCGAGCCGAGGAGCACGAGCTGGCGGCTCGCCACCGCCGTCACGAGGCTCCCGTCCGGCTCGACCAGGGGACCGAAGCGCACCGCGAGCCCCGTCGAGGCGCGCCGGCGAGCGAGTCCGTCCGGCGCGAGCCGCGCGAGCGCACCGTCCCGCGAGAGCGCGATCACGTCGCCGCCCGGCACCAGCACCGGGGCGCAATCGAGGACGCCCACCGCCACCTCGCGCCGCTCGCTCCCGTCGGGCTCGACGATCGCGACGCCGCCCACCGTCCCGACGAAGACGCGCCCGTCGGCGTCCACGACCGGCCCGCGAGGTCGCTGGCCTGGCATCTCGACGAACGCGCGCTGCGCGGGCGGCTGGCGCGGCAGACCGAACGCGAGGCGTCCGTCGCGCGCCGAGCCACCGGACATCGCGCTCGCGATCCCCGCACCGAAGCCGTGATCGAGCGCGAGGGTCCGGCCGGGGACCGCCTCTTCGCCTCGCGCGACGCTCGCGCTGGCCACGATCCCGACCAGGACGAGCGTCAGCCGGCGAGAGGTCACGGCGCGCGGACCGTCAGCGTGTACGCGCCGTCGGAGCTCGCGCGCCCCGGCCCGGCCGCCTCGCTCACCGTCGCGCACGTCCGCGCCGGCGCGGGGCCCTCGGAGGTCCAGCGCTCCGCCACGCCCGGTCCCGGATCGTTGTGCACGTGCTCGCGTCCGGTGGCCGGCTCGCGCACGGTGAGCACCAGGTCGAGGCCCGAGCCCTGCGCCTCGAAGACGACGCCCGGCGCGTCCTCGCTGAGGCAGAAGACGTCGCGGTCGTCGTTCCACCCGATGAACGCCGGCCGCGTGTCGCCGACGGACACGTCGTCGCCGCGGGCGACGTCGTCGTTCAGCTCGCTCTCTTCCCCCTGCTCGGGCAGGTGTGCGCTCCAGCGGACCGTGTACGGGTCCGACACGTTCTCGGTCGGGAAGACCACTCCCTCTTCTCGCTCGCGCACGCGCAAGAAATAGCGCGTGGCGTCGAGCGGGAAGTTCGCGACGTGCTCGGCGTGGCCGACCGGCGCCACGTCGACGTGGAGGATCGCGTCCGATCGATCGTGCCGGAAGAGGTCGATCTCGACGTCGATGTTCGGCGGAGCGCCCACGTCGATCGTGACGACGCGCGCGCCGTCCGACGCGTCGAGCTCGTACACGTCCTGGTCTCCGTGCGTGGCGTCCATCCGACGCCCGAGGTAGGCGCTGTAGGGCTCCTCCCGAACGAGGCGGCTGGCCTGCTCGGGCGCGTCGTTCGGCTCGGTCTCGCCGACCCGACCGATGTGCGGCGCGCCCTGGTCGAAGAGCCACACACCGCCTGCGACCCCCGCTGCGATCAAGAGGAGCACCACGAGCCCCTGCGCGTATGCCGCGAGGCGCAGGCGCCGCTCGTAGCGGTCGACGTCGCCGCGCGTCGCGACCGCCATCCTCTCGGACCCACGCGAGAGGCGCGCGTCGGACGTCGGCTCGCGCAGGCGCCCCGAGTCCACGTCGACGCCGATGCCGGAGAGGTAGTCGGCGAGCGCGGCGCGCAGCTCGTTCATGCTCTGGTAGCGATCGGCCGGCTTCTTGGCGAGCGTCTTGAGCAGGATCTCGTCCGCGACGCTCGGAAGATCGTGGCGCTGCGAGCGCTTGGTCGGCGGGACGACGGGATCGTTGAGGTGCTTGGTCAGCACCGCCACCGGCGTCGTCGCCCAGAACGGCGGCACGCCGGTACACGCCTTGTACATCAGCGCGCCGAGCGCGTAGACGTCGGAGCGTGCATCGACGGGCTCTCCGCGGATGTGCTCCGGAGCCATGTAATAAGGTGTACCGACGAGGAACCCCTCGCGCGTGATGCTCGCGCGCGCCGTCTCTTCGTTGTCGCGGAGCTTCGCGAGCCCGAAGTCGAGGACCTTCACGAAGTCGGAGTCCTCCCGACGGCTCAGGATCCGGACGTTCTCCGGCTTGAGGTCCCGGTGCACGATCCCGCGGTCGTGCGCCTGCTGGACCGACGCGCAGATCTGCACCGCGATGTGCGCCATGCGGGCGAACGAGATCGTCCCCTCCTGCGTCAGGATGGCCCCGAGGTCGCGGCCCGGGAGCAGCTCCATCACCAGGTAGGTCATCCCCTCGGCGCGTCCGAAGTCGAAGACCTGCACGGTGTTGTGGTGGTCGAGCTTGCTGACCGCCTCGGCCTCGCGCCGGAAGCGGCGCACCACCTCCTTGTCGCGGGCGAGCTCGCCGTGGAGCAGCTTCATGGCCATCGCCTTGGCGATGCGCGTGTGCTCGACCCGGTACACGACGCCCATGCCGCCGCGACCGATGAGCTCGACGATCTGGTAGCGGTCCGCGACCGTGCGGCCGATCAGGGGATCGGCCTGGTCACGTGCCTCGCGCGGCGCCTCCGCGTCGTCGTCCCCGGGCTTGAAGCGGAACCCACACTGCGCACAGAAGCGCACGTCGAGGCCGCTCACGCGACCGCACGCCGGACAGACGAGATCGACCAGCTCGGGAAGGCTCTCCCGCGGTCGCGGCTCCTCCCCCCCGGCGGGCGCGCTCTCTCTCCGCAGCTCCGCTGTGTCCTCGGGTGCCACGTCCCGGGAACGTTACGTGGACGCGCCCCGCCATTCAATGACGCTGGTGGTCGACCGAGCCGCTCAGAACGGGACGTCGTCCGTGATGCACGCGGAGAGGTCGAAGAGCATGAACACGAGCACCTTCTCCTGGGGCGTCAGCCCGACGCTGGTGCAGCCCCGCGGGAAGGGCTGCGTCGGCCCGGACTGGTCGCCCGACGAGACGTGGATGTCGGAGAGCACCACGCGCCCGCACTGCGCGTCGGCGGCGGCGCCGACGGGCGTGTTGAACGTGAAGTACTGCACCGACTGCGGCGTGTCGCTGTAGATCCAGCGCTGCGCGCCCGCGTTGACCGAGTCGACGGTGTGCTGCGCCGCGCGGATCTCGATCGAGCCACGCGTCGTCGAGCCACCCACGTTCACCAGCCACTCGGCCAGCGCGGCGCCCTTGGCGAAGCTCTGATCGATGGTGGCGGTGAACGGGTCGTCGAGGTCCGGCTGGTGATCGAAGTTCGCCAGCGCGGGCCAGGGCGCCGGCCCGTGCTCGATCCAGTAGTTGTGCCAGTGCGAGGCGAACACGCGGCCGCCGGCGTTCGCGTAGTCCTGCATCGCCTGGACCGCCATCATGCTCTTGTTGCTCGGGCTCTCGGTGCCTTCGCACGAGTGCAGCACGAGGTCGTAGCCCGAGAGGTGCCCGAGGCTGTTCCAGAGCGTGGGCGCCGCCGAGAAGCTCGCGCCGCCGAGCGCGCCGGTGAACGCGTCCGTTCCCTCGTGGCCGGCGTAGAGGTGCACGCGACCCGTACCGCTCTCGGTGGTGAATTCGGCGTCGTCGAGCCCCACCTTGCGGAGCAGGCACTCGAGCGCGTCCGCCCCGCCGGTGGTCAGCGCGATGCGCGGGATGTCCCCCTCCGACTGGTTGCGGGGCAGGCGTGTCTGTTCGACGGCCAGCGGCGTGTCCGTGCATGGCATCACGCTCGGGATCGTGACCTGCCGGCGCCACCGACCGATCTGGATGACGAGCGGCACGTCGTCCCCCGTCGGGACGTTCGCGAGGGTGAAGTGGCCCCGCGTGTCGGTCGTGGCCTGCACGAGCGGCGAGCCGGAGAGCGCCGCGTCGCAGCGCTCGCAGCTCAGGGTGTCCGTGAAGGGCTGCACCGGCCCGTTCGGGACGTACACGATCGCGTTGTAGAGCGGCAGATCCCCCGCCGGCGTGTAGACGACGCCCGAGAGCGACGTGGTCGCGCCGCCCGAGCACGTGACCTGCCGGCAGGCCAGGCCCGCGCACGCGCGCGCGTCCACGTTGGCGTCCACGTGCGAGTCGACGCCGCCCCCGCTGCCGTCCCGCACCCCGCCGTCGAACGAGCCGCCGTCGCGGCGCGGAGTGAGCTGTCCGGAGCACTCGCATCCGGCCGTCGCGAGCACCGCCACGGCCACGAGCACGATCAACCGCATGGGGACCTCCGGACGCACGGCGCCGCCGCGCACCCTGACTGTAGCGGAACGCGCCGGCCGCCGCATGAACGCCTGCGCGCGCGCGCCACGCGTTATCCTCGCCCGCCATGAGCTACGACGTGCTGATCCGGGGCGGACGGGTGATCGATGGGACGGGCGCGCCGGCGCGCGAGGCGGACGTCGCCATCGCGCAGGGACGCATCGCCGCGATCGGGACGCGCCTCGGCGACGCGAAGACGACGCTCGACGCGGCCGGAGCGCTGGTCACGCCAGGGTTCGTCGACATCCACACGCACTACGACGGCCAGGCGAGCTGGGACGAGGGCCTGATGCCCTCGTCGGTGCACGGCGCGACCACGGTGGTGATGGGCAGCTGTGGCGTGGGGTTCGCACCCTGCCGCCCGGCGGACCGCGAGAAGCTCGTCGCGCTCATGGAGGGCGTCGAGGACATCCCCGGCAGCGCGCTCTCGGAAGGGCTCCGCTGGAACTGGGAGACGTTCGCCGACTACATGACCTCGCTCGACGCGCAGCCGCACGCGATCGACCTCGGATGCGTGGTGCCGCACGACGCGGTGCGTGTGTACGTGATGGGCGAGCGGGCGCTCGCGGGCGAGGCGGGGACGGAGGAAGACCTGCGCGCGATGGGCGCGCTCGTCCGCGAGGCGATCGACGCGGGCGCCTCGGGCTTCTCGACGGGCCGGACCGACAACCACCGCAGCCGCGACGGCCGCACGACGCCCGCCGCGGACGCCAACCAGGACGAGCTGCGCGCCATCGCGCGCGCGCTCGCCGGCTCGACGCGAGGCGTTCTGCAGGCCGTCAGCGACTTCGACATGTTCGCCTCGCACGAGCGCTTCGATCCCGAGTTCGATCTCCTGGAAGACATGGCGCGCGTCTCGGGGCGGCCGTTGTCCATCTCGCTGCTCCAGCGCCTCGGGGCGAGCGAGCAGTGGCGCTCGATCCTGAAGCGCATCGAGCGCGCGAACGCGAGCGGCGTGACCGTGAAGGCCCAGAGCGCGACGCGCGGGATCGGCGTGCTGCTCGGCCTCACCGCGACGTTCCACCCCTTCGTGGGCTTCCCCTCGTACCGCGCCATCTCGCACCTGCCGCTGGAGGAGCGCGTCCGCGCGATGCGTACGCCCGAGGTGCGCGCGAAGATGCTGGGCGAGAAGAGCGAGAAGATCACGGGCGACGGCAGCGCGGTCCCGCCGCTCGCCGACCAGCTGCTCGGCAACCTCGACTTCGTGGCGATGAGCCTCTTCCGCCTCGGCGAGCGCCCCGACTACGAGCCGAGCCGCCAGAGCTCGATCTTCGGCGAGGCGATGCGGGCCGGCCGGCCGGTGCTCGAGGTGATCTACGACGCGCTGCTCGGCGACGAGGGCCGGGAGCTGCTCTACTTCCCCATCTACAACTACGGCTCCGGCACGCTCGCCGAGGTCGCCGAGATGCTGCGCCATCCACACGCGATGCTCGGCCTCGGCGACGGCGGGGCGCACGTGGGCACGATCTGCGACGTGAGCATGTCGACGTACTTCCTCTCGCACTGGGTCCGCGACAAGGGCGCGTTCACCGTCGAGGAGGCGATCACGAAGCTCGCGAGCGAGCCCGCCGCCTGGATGGGCTACGCGGACCGCGGGCGGCTCGAGGTCGGCAAGCGCGCCGACGTGAACGTGATCGATCTCGGCGGCCTCTCGCTCGATCGTCCGCGCTTGGCCCACGACCTGCCCGCGGGCGGGCGGCGCTTCCTGCAGCGTGCGAACGGCTACCGCGCGACCCTGGTGCGTGGAGAGATCGTCGCGCTCGACGGCGCCCTGACCGGAGCCCGACCCGGCCGTGTCGTCCGCCCGGGCTGAATTCGGCAGGCCGTGGTCGCCTTGAACGGAGGCCTCCCCTCTGGTACCCCGCAGCTTCTTTTTTCGGAGCGATCCATGCGGAAGACCCAGCCGTTCTTGTTCCTGCTCGCCCTGGTCAGCCTGACCGGGTGCCCGGGCAACAACACCCAGCGCGACACGGGCACGATCCCCCCGAACGACACCGGCGTTCCGCCGGTGGACATGGGCACGGGCGGCATGGACTCCGGCACGGACGCGGGGAGCATCGCCGCGACGGACGTGCCGATCGCGTCGGTCGTCAACGGTGCGGCGAGCGATCACCCGGCGGACGGCTCGACCATCCACGTCACGGGTAGCCTCGTCGCGCTCACGCCGCGCCTCTTCCTGTCGCAGTCGAGCACCAGCATGCGCTGCCTCTTCGCCATCTGGGTGGGGACCGCCGCGGGCGGCGACTACAGCGGCGTCGAGGTCACCGAGACGTTCCTCCCCTCGGGCACCAACAGCTGCTTCGACGAGCCGGCGCACATGATCCCCGACAGCGTGATGATCGGGGACTCGATCACGACCGTGACGGGCCGCTTCATCAACTTCTGCCCCTCGGGCTCGTCGTGCCCGCCGAACACCGCCCAGGAGCTCGACGTCACGAGCGGCGCGTTCACGGTCGGCACGCACAGCGGCGACCCCACGGCCACGACGGCGACCATCGCCGAGGTCGCGGGCATGGGGCTCACGCTCGGGACGCGCAGCATGGCCCTGCAGGGCGCGGTCGTGCGCATCGCGGGGACCGTGATCGTCGAGCTTCCCTCCGCAGCCAACCACAACGTGATGATGGTCGCGGCCACCGGCACGACCACGCCGGTCATGCCGATCGAGGTCTCGAAGTACCCTGGTGTGACGTGCCAGCGCAACGAGCTGATGACCAGGACGGTCGGCGCGACGGTCGGCGACGTCACCGGCGTGCTCACGTACTCGTTCGGGCAGTGGGTCCTGCAGCCGCGACAGAGCGCCGACATGCCGGGCGTCCCCTGCACGATGGACGCGGGCGTCCCGAACGGCTGAGAGCCGCCAGGTCCGACAGCGAGCGACCGACGAGACGGCCAGCGCGACCCGCGCTGGCCGTTTCGCGTCGGGGCCTCCGCGCGCGTCGCCTCAGGGATGCGAGGGCAGCACGAACGCGGCGTCCACGCGCGGCACGGTGCGGACCTCGCCCGACTGAGACATGAACTGCTGCTCCCCGGCGACGGTGCCGACGACCCGCACCCAGCTCTCGACCGTGATCTCGGAGATCGCCGGGTGCGTCACCCAGAGCGGGCAGCGCTGACCGGCGGGGCAGTCGCGCGCGAGCATCTGCAGCACGCCGTGCCCATCCTGGAGGTCGACGTTGTAGACGCGCCCCTCGATCGCGACGTGCTGGCCCTGGAAGCTCGCGGGCGCGGCGGCGAGGCGCGCGTAGGTCAGCGTGCGATCGACGGTGAACGCCGCGGCGGCGCGCCCGAGGTCGGCGACGCGCTCGACGTGGATCACCGCGCTCGCGGGCGCGCGCCCGGGCGCGCTCGCCGACACGTGGAGCTCGCGCGCGCCGACCGACGCGAGCGGCGCGGTGAAGCTGAAGTGGCCGTCCGAGCTCACGGTGGCCGGCGAGCCCTCGACCGTGACCGTCGCGCCGGCCTGAGTGACCCCACCGACGACGATGCTCGCCTGATCGGTCGTCGCGGCGTCGGCCGGACGCTCGAGCCGCAGCGTCGTGGCCGGGACCCGCGAGCTGAGCGTCCCCGTCGCCGCCGCCGCCGGCGCCGGAGGCGTGATCGTGTAGTGCGCGGTGAGCGCGAGCGTCCCCGTCGCGTCGGGGGCGATGGACGAGATCGGGTAGGCGCGCGTCCCGTGCCCGCGCGCGTCGAGGGTGAGGGGCTGCGCATCGAGCACGACGGTCGAGCCTGGGAGCGCGTCGACGACGACGGTGATCGCCGGCGGTGTCGCGGTGAGCGTGGCGAGATCGGCGCGGACACGGTACTCGACCGTCAGCGTCACGGCGTGCGTCTCGGTCGATCCGTCGGCGAACAGGACGTCGATGTCGACGACGTTGTCGCCGACGTGCAGCGTGTCGGCGGCGAGCGGGAACTCCACGTGCGTGCCCGCCAGCGGCTGCACGGCCGTGCCGAAGCGTGCGCGCGTCCCCTCGGGTGCGCGCGCGACGTCGACCCCGAGCACCTCGCCGCTCGTACCGGCGGACACGAGCGCCGCGACGTCCACGCGCGTGCGCGTGACGCGGTAGTAGAGCGCCGCGCTGATCACGCTGCCGACGAGCAGGACGCCGAGAACGAGCAGCGCGATGAGCCACCCGCGCAGGCGGCGCCTCGGCGAGGGCATGCCCGCGATCGAGACGTCCATCGAGGACGTCTCCGCGCGCGGCATCGTCTCGTAGACCGCGGGAGGCGCCGGCGGCGGCGTCGGATCGGGCACGCTCGCAGGCGTCGCGCCGCGCGCGACGACGGGGGCGGCCACGCCGAGCATGGTTCGGTTCGAGGGGCCGATGTTGCGCTTCGGCAGGGCCTCGGGCATCGCGGCCGGCGCCGGCGCCTGCGGCCGAGCCTCGACCGAGGCTCCGATCGGCGAAGGTGCTGCGGCCGGCGGCGGCGCCGGCGCGGCCGGCGGCGGACCGGGGCTGGCCGTCGCGGCCGCGGGCGAAGCTGGCGACGCGGCGACGACGGGCATCGGCATGCCGAGCATCGTGCGGTGCGGCTGCGCAGCGGCGGGCCTCGGGGGATCGACGACCGTGTCTCCCAGCGGGGGCGCCGAGGAATCGACCGGCGGCTGGACGGGAGCGACCGGCGTCGAGCCGGCCGGGGCCGCGGCCGTCGCGGCGGGCGCGATCGGGGCGGCGGCCGGGACGGGGTTGAGCCCGACGCCGATCATCGTGCGCATGCCCTCCTTCGAGCGGGGCGCAGCGACCGGAGCCGCCGCCACGGGCGCGAGCGCAGGCGCGACGGGCGCGGCCGGAGCCGCCGCGGGCGGGGCCGGAGCCGGCACGGGCGCGACCGGCGGCGCGACGGGCACGACCGCAGCCGCAGGGGGCACCGCGGTGGGCGCGCCCGGCGCGACGCCCTCGTCCGGGATCCGCGTGCCGGGTGTGCTCATCGGACTGGCGGAGAGGCCGATCGTGGAGCTCGCGGGTGGCGGAGCCGCCGCGACCGGCGCAGGTGGCGACGCGGGCAGGCCCGGAGGAGCCTCGAGCCCACCAGCCATCATCGTGCGGAACACCGGCCGCGCCGACGCCGGTGGCGGAGCGGCCGGGTTCTGCGCGCTCGGGTCCATCAGCGCGCCGAGCATCGTGCGGTTCGCCTGGCTCGCGCGCGCCGGAGCGGCGGCGGGCGGCGAAGCGGCGGGCGGCGGAGCGGCCGGCGCACCGAGCGGCGTCCCACAGCGGCCGCAGAAGCGCGCGTCCACGCTGTTCGTGTGCCCGCAGCTCGGGCACGCCTTCGAATCGGGCATCGGCGCGGAGCCTACCACCTCGACCGCCGCCCGCGCGCGCGGCCGATTCGGCCCGCGGTGGCCGCGCCTGAGCTATCATGCTCGACCCTTCGCCGCCCTCCCCCCGCGCCTCGAGGCCCCCCATGCGCCGTCTCGCACTCCCCGCCGGCCTTCTCTTCACCACCCTCGCCCTCGCGAGCTGCGCCCCCGCGTCGATCGACGCGAGCCCCGAGCCGGTCATCCACGGCACACGGGAGACCGGCCACCCGGAGGTCGTCGCGGTGTACTGGGCCGACGTCGCGTCGATGAACGGAGGGCTCTGCTCGGGCACCGTGATCGGCCCGCACGCGATCCTGACCGCCAAGCACTGCGTCTTCCAGGAGCCCGCGGTGCGCGGCGGGGCGTACGTCGCCGTTCCGCCGGGCTGGTTCTACATCATCGAGGGCGACAACATCGAGACCGCCGGCAACCCGATCCACCGTGTCTCCGAGGTGCGAACGACGCCGGGCACCGACGTCGACGCCGACGTCAGCGACGGGGGCGACATCGCGATCCTCCTCACGCCGGACACGCTGGCGGTGACACCACGCGGGTACGCTACGCACAGCCCCGCGACCGGATCGGCGGCGACCGTCGTGGGCTTCGGTCGCACGATCACGGGCACGCCGATGGCCACGGACTCGGGCCTCAAGTACAGCGGCCCCATGATGATCCGCATCGTCCGCTCGACGCAGATCCTCGCGAACGGAACGGCCTGGACCTGCCAAGGCGACAGCGGCGGCCCGCTCATCGACAGCGAGGGCAACGTCTGCGGCATCACCAGCTTCGGGTTCGACAGCACGTGCCGCGACTCGAACAGCGTGTTCACCAACGTCTCGGCGTGGACCGCGCTCATCACCGACGCGCTCTCGTGGGCGCCGCCGTGCATGCCGCACGGCGAGGTCTGCAACGGCATCGACGACGACTGCGACGGCACCGTCGACGACGGCCTCGGCTGCGCGCCCCTCGGAGCGCCCTGTGCGATGGACTCCGAGTGCGCGAGCACGCAGTGCGGGATGGTGGGCGCGAGCATGATCTGCACGCGCGGTTGCTTCCCCGACACGATGATCGATCCCTGCCCGGTCGGGACCCACTGCGCGGTCACGGGCTGCGGCGGCGGCGCGTGTGCGCCGGGTGCGCCGGGGACGGGCGCCGCGGGCGAGACGTGCGCCTCGGACACCGACTGCGCCAGCGGCTACTGCGCGGCGCTGCAGGGGCGCCACCTCTGCGCACGCCAGTGCTGGCCGGCCGGCGGAAGCGGCTGCGGCGCGGGCCTCGCCTGCAACCTCGGAAGCGCCAGCGACCCGTACCCGGAGTGCGGCGGCTGCGTCCCGGAGGCGCAGGCGATGGGCCCGCGCCCGATCGGCGGCGCGTGCACGACGGACGCGGACTGCGAGAGCATGCACTGCGCCGCGGGCCGCTTCTATTGCACCGACCCGTGCACGACGGACGCGGACTGCCCCGGCGACTGGCACTGCAACGGCGCCTTCTGCGCCCCCGGCGGGCTCTCGCAGCTGGGCGGCGCGTGCACGACGGCCGGCGACTGCGCCGCGAGCGCGCCCGACTGCGTCGAGGGCGCGTGCTCGATCCCGTGCACGATGGGGACGACCGACTGCGGCCTCGGCTTCGCGTGCTACTCGACCGCGATGGGCGATCACTGCCTGCACGAGGGCGCGGCGCTGGGCGAGCCCTGCGCCACCAACCCGGACTGCCGGAGCAACCAGTGTCTGAGCATCAACGTCTGCACTCAGATCTGCGACACGCTCGCCTGCCCGTCCGGCTTCTCGTGCGTGGACGCGGGCGGAACGCACGTGTGCGTCGCTGCGAGCGCGCCGCCGCCCAGCAGCTGCGGCTGTCGCGCGCAGCGAGCACGCGCGCCGTGGTCCGCGCTGATCGGGCTGGGCGCCCTCGGCGCGTGGATCGTGCGACGCCGCCGCGCTCGGGGGTGAGCCTCTCGCGCTGACCGCCCCGGCCGGGCCCTGTTACCATCCGCGGCCATGCGAACCATCGCCGACCTGCGCGCACATGCGGACGCGCGTCTCCTCGCTGGCGACGCGCCCGGTGCGCTCTTCGCCTACGCAGCGATCGTGCAGTGCCAGCCCATCAACCTCGACGCGCGCCTGCGGGTCGCCGACGCGTTGCTCGCGGTCGGCGAGGTCCAGCGCGCTGCGGTCGTCTACACCGCGCTCGCGCGCTACGCCTCGAACGCCGGCTATCCGCTGCGCGCGTTCGTCGCGCTCAAGGTCCTGTCCGCGCTCGAGCCGCAGCTCGCCGCGCTGCTCGGGCCGATCGCCGAGCTCTACGGAAGCGAGAGCAAGAAGCTCGGCCGTGGTGTACGCCTCGCGCCCGGTGATCCCGCCCAGGCGCTCCCGCCGACGCTCGACCTCTCGCGGGCGGTCACGCTCGAGCAGCTCGCGGCCCACGCCGAGCGCGTCGCAGCGGACATCTCGGGCGCGCAGTACCCGGAGCGACTGCCGCCGATCCCTCTCTTCTCCGAGCTGAGCGCATCGGCCTTCGGCGCCGTGCTCGGGGCGCTCAAGCTGCGCCGCGCACGACCCGGCGAGGTCATCCTCGCGGAGGGCGAGCCGGGACAGTCGTTCTTCGTGCTCGCGCGCGGGGAGGTGCGCGTGACCAAGCACCTCGCGACCGGCGGCGACGTCGAGCTCGCTACGCTGCACGAGGGGGCGATCTTCGGCGAGATGGCGCTCGTGTCGGCAGCCCCGCGCAGCGCGACGGTGACCGCGCACGTCGACTCGGATCTGCTCGAGTTCGACCGGGACGCCCTCACCGCAGCGGCGCGCGAGGTCGGCACGCTCGCCACGGCGCTCGACAAGTTCGCGCGGGAGCGCCTGCTCCACAACCTGCTCGCGACGTGTCCGCTCTTCCGGCCGCTCGACAAGAAGCAGCGCCTCGACCTCGTTCGGCGGTTCACCGCCCACGACGTCGCCGCGGGCGTGCAGATCATCCGGGAGGGCGAGGCCGGACGCGGGCTCTTCATCCTGCTGGCGGGCGAGGTCGACGTGACGAAGATCGACGGCGACTCGAAAGTCCTCCTCGCGTCGCTGAAGCCGGGCGACGTCTTCGGCGAGATCTCGCTGCTCGAGGACAGCCCCGCGACGGCGAGCGTCACGGCGGCCCGCGCGAGCACGGTGCTCTTCCTCGCGCGGGACGTGTTCGCGCGCCTGGTCGAGGCGTTCCCCGACATCAAGGAGTACGTGAGCCAGCTGGGGGAGGAGCGCCTCATGGACACCCGGCTGCTGCTCGAGGCCGGGACCGACGAGGAAGAGATCGACCTGAACGACATCCTGGTGTGAGGGGTCGCGGCTCGCCGCGCGCACCATCCGGACCAAGATCCCGGCCGGGTCGCGGAACAAACCCCCGGGTTCGTGCGTAACGACGACGAAGGGCCCCGCCCGTTCGGCCGAGTGGCCGCGCGGCCCGAGGCCCTGGATACTTTCCCACGCGTCCACGAATCGCTCCCGGAGGCCCCATGTCGCGTCGCGCAGGCATCGCAATCCTCGTCGTCGCCGGGCTGGCGCTGATCTCGGCCTCGATCGCCGTCCGGGTCGGCTCCTCTGGCCTCGGCGCCGCCGAGCCGGACGTCAGCGCCGTCGACGCGATCCCCGCGCGGCTGGATCCCGAGACCGGCGCGATCGTGGTCGATCTCGACGACGGCGCTTCCGCCGAGGACCGCGACGTCGTGGGCCGCGAGCTCGTCGAGGCGGTCGCGCCTTACGCGTACCTGCCCGACCTCGACCACCCCATGGAGGCCGACGCGCAGATCTACCGCCTGAGCGTCCCGCGCAGCGAGGTCCCCGACGTGCTCCGCGCGCTCGGCGCCGATCCAGAGGTCGAGACGGTCGAGGTCGAGCACCTCTGGGCCGTGCCGGAGCGCACGGACGCCGGCGCGATCGCGAGGCCGGACGTCCTCGTCGCACCGCGCGACGGGGGCGACCGGTTCGTGCCGAACGATCCCTACTACTCGCACCAGTGGCACCTCGATCAGATCGGCATGCCCGCCGCCTGGCCGCGCGGCCGCGGCGAGGGCGTGGTGGTGGCCGTCATCGACACCGGCGTGGCGTACCGGAGCGCGGGCGGCTTCGTGCAGGCGCCCGATCTCGGGCAGACGAGCTTCGTTCCCGGCTGGGACTTCGTGGCCGACGACGCGTACCCGGACGACGAACACGGGCACGGCACGCACGTGGCGGGCACGATCGCGCAGAGCACCGACAACGGCCTCGGCGTTGCAGGCGTCGCGCCCTCGGCCTCGATCATGCCGCTCCGGGTGCTCGACGCGAGCGGAGCGGGCGGCTGGGCGGCCATCGCGTCGGCGATCCGCTGGGCTGCCGATCACGGCGCCGACGTGATCAACATGTCGCTCGGCGGCGGGATGCGCTCGCGGACGGTCGAGCGCGCGATCGACTATGCGCACGAGCACGGCGTCGTGATCGTGGCGGCCGCCGGCAACTCGTCGGCGAACGCCGTCGAGTACCCGGCGCGCCACGACCACGTCATCGCGGTCGGCGCCGTTCGCTACGACCGCGAGCTCTCCTTCTACTCGTGCTACGGGCAGGGCCTCGACGTGGTGGGGCCCGGGGGCGACACGCGCGTCGACCAGAACGGCGACGGGCTGCCCGACGGCGTACTGCAGAACACGATCGTCGGCCGCGACGTGCGCCGCTTCGACTACCTCGCGTGGCAGGGCACGTCGATGGCCGCCCCCCACGTCGCCGGAGTCGCGGCGCTCGTACGGGCCTCCGGCGTCACGGATCCCGATGCGGTGGAGCGAGTGCTCCGCGACACGGCCGAGCCGGTCGGCGACGTCGAGCACTACGGCGCCGGTCTGGTGCGCGCGGACGGGGCGCTCACGCGGACCGAGGACACGGAGAGCGGTATGCGCGGTCTGGCCGCGCTCGCGCTCGGAGCCCTGGTCCTCGGGAGCCTGAGGCGCCGCGGCAAGCTGGGCGTCGCGCCGGCGCTCACCACGGCGATCGCGTTCGTGGTCGCCGGGGGCCTCGCCGTGCTGCCGTTCTCGGCGCTCGGGCTCGGCCTGCTCGAGCCCTGGCTGGCCGGGGGCGTTCCGGGCGCGCTCGCCCACGCCGGCTCGTTCGCGCACGTCGGAGTGCTCACCGCGACGATCGCCCTGACGGCGCTGATCCCGCTGGGCGGCGTGCTGCTCCTGCTGCAGAACAAGCGCCTGCTGCCGCTGGTGGTCGGCGTCAGCCTGGGCTTCGCCGCCTACCTCCTCGTCGAGGCCGTCGTTCCGACGACGCTCGTCGCGCTGCCCGTCCTCGTGACCGGCCCATGGCTCCTCGGACACGCCGCCGCCGCGACCTGGCTCGCACGTCAGGCCGCGCTGAAGAACGGATGATCGGCCGCCGAGGTCTTCAGTCCGCCGGCGCGTCCGGCGGCTGATGGGTCAACGGATCGGTCGGCATCAGCTCGGCGAGCGTGCGGGTCATCAGGTCCCGCTGCTCCTCGCGCAGGCCCTCCCCGTCCTCGCCCGAGATCTCACGCGCGACGGCGAGATAGTAGAGCGCCTCCGGGCGGTGCCCGAGGCGATACTCGGTCATCCCGCGCACGTAGAAGTACCGAGCGCGCTCGCCATGGTCGAGGGTCGGCGCGTTGGGCTCGAGGTCCGCGAGCCACGAGAGCGCGTTCTCGTAGCGCGCTTGCTCGTACGATTGCTCCGCCCGCCGCAGCTCCGCCGAGGCGGCACCGCACGCCCCGAGCGCGAGCGCGAGCGCGACGACACCCGCTCGACGCCAGCCACCTCTCGTCATCGTGGGCGAATATACCCGACCCGCGGCCTGAAAAGCGAACGCCGCGCTCGGCGAAGAGCGCGGCGTTCGTGAAAAATCGCGGACCGTCAAGACGCGGCCGGTCGCCTTGCGGCTCGGGCCGTGTGGATCAGCCAAGACCGCACGACGGAAGGAACATGCGGTCCGCGAGCGACGTCTTCCTAGAAGCGAGCCAAGAGCAAGGCGAGCGAGGCGAAGCAGAAGCGAACGCGACACAGACGGCGAAAGAGAAAAGGACGAAGAAAGGACGAAGAAAGGAAGCCAAGGCACACGACGGTGAGGCTGGCCTGGAGAGCGTGGCCTCGCCGAAGAGCACAGCGACCTAAGGCAATGACGGTGCCACGCGGGGATCCCCCCCGAAAAGCGTGTAAATCCAGCGCGCGCCCGTCCATCCAGGTCGCCTCCCATGACATCCGTGTCGCGCGTCGACGCGGCGCCGGCGCGTCCGTCTCCAGAAACCGAAAGCCCCGATCCGTGAGGATCGGGGCTCTCGACTGGGTGGGGTCACCGGCGGAGCCGTGACCGTGCAGGTGCGTCAGAGGTACGAGTTGATGCCGTACGCGTGCTGGAGCTGGATGAGCACCCAGAGGAACGACTCGTTGCGCTGGAGACGTTGGGCCACGCGGTCGCGCTCGGCGCCGGCCGGCAGCGTGTGCACCAGCTCTTGGTCCTGGGTCAGCCCGAGGAGGTACTGGAAGCCCAGCTGCTCCTCCTCCAGGTTGTAGGTGTCACGCGACCGGATCTTCACCGCGACGTAGGTCGTGTGCAGGTGGTCGGACGTGTAGGTGATGTAGTCGGCGTCGGCCGCCGTGCAGCCGTTCACGTGGCCGGGCGACGTCAGCACGCTCGTGCCGTACGCGCACGTCTGGGTGCCGTCACGCTGGGTGTCGGGGATCGTGATGGTGTCGCCGCCGCCGAGGGCGATGATGTCGAGCCGGCGCTCCCACGAGTTGTCGTAGAAGACCGGGAACTCGGCGAGCGCGAAGCTCGTGGCGTAGAAGCGGAGGATGTCGTCCGACGCGCCCTGGATGACGGGGTTCGGGAACGCGACCGAGGTCGCGCGCCGGCACGGACCGCGAACGCCGGTGGTCGGGTCGCTGCAGCCGCGGCCATAGAGGTCCGGCGCGCGGAACCAGTTCACGTACTGCACGTGCGAGGTCCCGCCGACCGGGTCCATGCGGACGCGCGGCGCGAACCAGTCGTCGTTGTCCAGGATGAAGCCACCGAAGAGCTCGGTCATCTCCACCGGGAAGAACGAGAAGAAGTTGATGTAGTAGCGCTCGTCGATGGTGTAGCTCAGACCCCAGTCGCGGATGGTGAGCGCGTAGAGGGCGTAGAGCTTGTCCCAGAAGGTTCCGACGCGCTCCATCCGGAAGAACCCGAGCGCGCCGTCCTGGTAGCGGGACCAGTGGTAGAAGCCCTGGCCGACGTCGAGCGAGAGCTCGGCCCCGGGCATGCCCGGCTCCTCACCCATGTGGACGTATGCGCCGTGGTCGCCGATCGTCGCGTCGAAGTCGTACGATCCGGGCTCCGGCGTCGTCGCGATCTCCGCGAACCAGTTCATGACGTCCACCGACGCGGCATACTGATCGTCGAAGCCGAGCGGGCCGCTGTTGGTCGTGAAGCGCGGCTCGTAGATGAGGCGGAAGAGCAGGTGCTGGTAGATCTTCGCTGCGTCCGGGATGTAGCGCGTCGCGCGGGGCCCCGCATAGAAGCCGCGCCGATGCCGCCGGAAGTAGCTCGTCAGGTAGCGGCTCTGGAGCTCGGAGCGCCAGTTCGCGATCACCTCCTGGAAGTTCTCGCCCGCGTCGAACGTGTTGCACCACGAGATGTCGTTGAGGCGCGGGTTCGAGCAGAAGAGATAGGTGACGGGCGAGATCTCCTGACCCGAGCGCCGGTCGCGGTAGGCGTTGCCGTCCGCGTAGTCGACGAAGTCGGAGTCGATGTTGGAGCAGATGCAGTGAGTCGCGTCCGACCCGGCCGTCCCGCACGGGAGCGGGATGGTCGAGTAGCGCGGGTTCGTCACGCAGCGCTGCGTGATGGTCTGCCCGTTGCCCGCGCCGGCCGAGGAGTACGGGCACTCCGAGTCGGTCGAGCAGTGGTCACCACCGCGGTACCACGGGATGAGGTCGCGCGAGAACTGGTCCGACCGGAGGATGCCCTCGGCCGAGGTCTGCGGGTAGTTCGGGTTGGAGGGCGAGGTCGCGGCGACGTTGCCCGGGTTACGGCACTCGGCTTCCTCGATCATGCCGTCGCCGTCCGTGTCCATGCAGTGGTTCGAGTAGGCCTCGATCTCGTTGAAGTAGTTGAAGTACACCGCGGCGCGGTCGTAGAGACCGATGCCCATGATGTCCGAGAGGTCACCCGGGTAGTCCATCGTCGACGCGGTGGTGTAGTTCCCCATGCCGGCGGCGTTGCGACGGTGACGCACGTCCTGCATCGCGCGCAGCCAGCGCGTCTGCTCGTCGCCCGTGATCTGGTTGTCCTGGTTACCGCCGTTGGCCGCGAGGTCGAAGTCCTCGAGTCGCGGCAGCACGAGGTCGGGGATGCCGTCCGGCCCGGCCGAGCCGTCACGGTTGTTCCGCAGGTCGGCGAGCGCGATGTTGTAGTAGGCAGGAAGGTAGTTGTTCCGGTCGAGCGTCGCGGCGAAGTTGTGCTCGAGCCCGAGGCCGTGGCCGAGCTCGTGCTGCATGACCGCCCGGTGCCACGCCTGCGCCCAGCGCACGCGTGCCTCGGGCAACGAGACGCCGCGGAACGCGTTCGCCCAGTACTCGCCGAACTGCGACGCGTACACCACCGCCGGCCGCTCCATCATCATGCAGGAGCCGTGGTTCATCAGCTCGCGCTCGTGGCGGATGTCGTCGAGGGTGCCGTCGAGGAAGCTGGGCTGGAACGGCGACATGCGCGCCATCGTCGCGGCGTCGTCGAGATCCATCCGCTGCGGGATGACGCCCGGGCCATCGAGCGCGGTCGCGGCCATGCGCTCCACCTCGGTCGGAGCCGGGAAGCCCTCGCTCGCCGAGGCCTCCGCGAAGCGGCGCTCGAGCTCGGTGCCTGCGACGCGGCCCATGCGGTCGCTGAACAGCATCGCGCGGCCCTCCGAGCCGTGGAGCTGGCGCGCCCCCGGAAGGTTCGCGGCGATCTGATCCATGAAGAACGAGTGCATGTCGACCGGCAGCGCGGGGCGGCTCGGGTCGGGGGGATCGAAGCCCGGGTCCGCGGCTGGCGCGATGCCCGTCGGCCCGATCGTCGAGCCGATGGCGGCGAAGTACCGCCGGACCTCGTCACCGCTGAGGATGTCGTCCGTCGGGACCTCGCCACGAAGGATCGGCCACCACTCGAGCGGCTGAACACCGAAGTTGTCCAGGCACTGTCCGCCCATGTTGATGGGCGACACGATCGCCTCACCGTTCGTCGGATCCTGCATCGGCTGCATGACGCCGCAGAAGCCCGAGGCTGCCGCGCTGACGTAGTTGAACATGTTGTACCGGATGTCGCCGAGCTGCTCGCAGGGCTGGCCCGGATCGGTCGCGGTCGCCGGATGGGCGTCACAGCTGTTCACGTGCAGGACGAGCATGCACTCGCTGTCCATCGAGGGATCCGACGTGAAGTGCAGGCCGGTCCAGCTGGCGTCGTACGAGTCGAACGCCTCGGGGTGCGCCACGTCGTCCGGTCCCTCGATCCAGCAGTTGTAGGGGTCGGTCACGCCCGCGGCCGTCTGCTCCGCGACGCTCGCGAACCAGTCGACGCGGAACGGACAGGTGCGCGTCGCCGGATCGACCTCGCCGGCCACCACGCCGTTGCTGCCGCAGAAGCAGTAGTCGGTCGGGTTGTTGCCCTGACACGCCACCGGCATGCCCGTCGGCGCCGCGCGACCGCTCAGCGCGCGGTTGCCGCGCATGAAGACCTCGTTCCACTGCCCGACGAGCTCGAAGGAGCTGCGCAGCAGGTAGCGCGGGTAGCCGGGCGAGAGGTAGTAGGCGACCTCGCGCACGTCGCGATCCGCGAGCGGAAGCGTGCAGACGTGAGCTGCCTGGTCGCAGAGCGAGCCGGGGACGCCGTCGAACATGCCGTCCCCGTTGTCGTCGAAGCGGCCCGAGCACTGCCAGTCCGACACGCACGGGATGGTCGCGCCAGCCGCGTCGTGGCGGAACGAGTTGGCGTAGAAGTTGTGGCGGAGCCGGTAGTACGTGAGGAAGTCCGTCTCGCCCAGCTCGTCGGTGAGGCCGCCGACGCAGATGTGCTGCGACTCGTCGCACTGGCCCGTCGAGCAGTCGGTGTCCGCGCGGCAGTGCTCGGCGAGCTGCGAGCGATCGAGGCCGCCGCGCAGGTACGTGCGCTGCTCGGTCCGGATGATGCCGAAGCGGTCGTACTCCGAGTTCGCGAGCGTCTCGACCGCATACTCGTGGTTCGGTGGAATCCGGAGGAACGCGTCGCGCGTCGTGATCGCGATGCTGGTGCCGCAGGCGGAGCCAAAGCACTGCGCCGGGGTCCAGATCTCCTGCGTGACGAAGGACATGTAGTGGACGGTGTCCTGGAGGTTCGTCGGCCACTCGTTCCGGAAGCGGTAGCTCGCGTCGTCGGCGACTCGGACGATCTGCGGAGCCCATTCGGCCGGCAGGTCGGCCGTGCCGTTGAGCATGCTCTGGTGGCTGTTGCCGATGTCGGCCACGCCGAGCGGCGCCGACTCGCGGCGGAACGTACCGAAGAGCTCGTCGATCTCGAGCGAGTCGCCGAACTGACCGAAGGTCACGAGGTTCTGCGACCAGTCGACCCGGATGAAGCGGCGGTCGTACCAGCGCCGATCCGAGGAATTCTCGGAGATGACGTTGGTGGGCTCGCCGGTGCCGGGGTTGTACTCCTGGCGGACGTCGACGTGCGCCTCGATCCGGTAGACGGCGAGCGGTGAGCCGCGGAACGACGCGCTGTGCGCGTCCGCGTTCGAGCCCGGGATGACCTCCGTCGCGCGGTACGCGTAAAGGAAGTTCTCGTCGATCACCCAGCGGATGCGCCCGATGACGCCCGACTGCGCGGCGATGTCGTAGTTCGCCATCGCGCCCGCCCACGGCGCGCCCGAGCCCGCAGCGCCGATCGCGTAGGCCGCGTCGTCGTCGAGCTGGATGACCGTGCGCGTGTACCACCAGTCACCCTCGAAGACGCTCTTGTCGATGAGGTTGGTCTGGACGCGGTTGACCTGGGGGAGCACCGAGCATCCCGCGCCACCGAGCGCGAGCGCGCCGGCGACGGAGAGCACGAGAGCGAGTCCGAGCGTTTGCTTCTTCATCATGGTCGAGTTCATGGTGGTCGAGCCCTCGAGGTCGCGGTTCCGAGTCGTCATGGTCGTCACCTCAGAGCTCCGGCCGCGTGTAGATGTAGGGCCCGATGCCGATGTCGCGCTCGAGCTGGATGAGGTAGTTGAAGAACGACTCGAGGTCGATGATGCGGCCGTAGAGCCGATCGATCTCGGTGTCGACCTGCGCGCTCACGCCGGGGATCGTGTAGCCGAGGGCCGTGAGCTCCGCCGGAAGGCCGGCGAACGGACCCACGAAGTTGCTGGCGCTGTACGGCCCGCCGGGGCCACCGAAGTCGCCGCGGTAGACCTGCAGGGCCTGGTAGATGACCGAGTCGGTCGCCGCCTCGTTGACCATCTCGAAGGCGATCGAGTGCTGCCGGATGGTGCTGCCCTGCGGGTCGACCTGCCACGCGAGGTAGCTCTGGCTGAGGCGCGAGCTGGTGTAGCGCGCATAGTCGACGCCCGCCCCACCTGTGGCCGTGGTGCAGTCGCCCTGGCCCTCGACGCAGAGGAACGTCTGCGAGGCGAAGGTGGTGTCGTAGTAGACCGGGAACTCCGTGAGGCCGAAGATCGCCGCGTAGCTCTGGAGGAGCACGCCAGCGCCGCCGTCCAGGACGTACAGGTTCGGGTGCGTCGCGTGGCTGTACGTGTCGGTGATCGGGTCGGGCAAGCAGTTGCCCGTGCCGGGCGCGTCGGTCCGACAGTCACCACGATAGATGTTCATGTAGACCATCTGCGGATCGTTGCAGACCGGGAACGCGCTCGACGCGGAGCACGTCACGCGCGGCATGTACTGGTCCGGCTGGTCGCCGATCATGCCTCCGAACACCTGGTTCACCTCGTTCGGGAACAGGTCGTAGAGGTTCGTGTAGAAGACCGCGTCCGCGCCGTAGTACGGCGCGAGGCCACGGATCGTCATCAGCTGCATCGTGATGATCTTGTCGATGAAGACGCCGATGCGCTCGATGCGGTTGATGCCCGTCAGACCCGCTTGATAGACGGAGTAGTAGAAGCGTCCCTGGCCGAGGTCGATGTGCAGGTTACCCGTCTCGTTGGGGTCGTTGCTGCACCCCGAGCCAGGCGGGCAGCGCATGTAGCGCGCGTAGCCCGTGTTGTACGTGTACGTACCGACGGCGGGTGACGAGAGCGTGCGCGCGAAGTAGTTGAGGATGTCGGCGGTGGCCAGGAACTCGTCCTGGAAGCCCCACGCCCCGGTCTCCGCGCGGAACGCCGCTCCCTCGTGGCTGTAGCGATAGAGCAGGTTCTGCTCGATGTTCACGAGCGGCATCCAGTAGCGCAGCAGGTTCTGGATGTAGGCGCCCGTGTCGAAGGTTCGGCGGTAGCGGCGGAACGCGGCGAAGATGTACGAGCGGTCGTACGCCTCCTGCGCGTTGCGCACCATCTCGCGGAAGCTGTCACCTTCGTCGAACTGGTTGCACCAGGGCAGCGTGCGGAGCACGCCGCGGTAGTCCTCGCAGTAGCGGTACGACACCGGGATCCACTCCGAGCTGTCGTTGAGCGTGGCCATCATCGCCGAGGCGTCGTCGTCGAAGTTCGAGCAGACCCGCCGGGCCGGCACGTTCGGGTTCGTGACGCAGTGCTGCGTGAGGCCCGAGCCGGTGTTGGCGGCCGTCAGATCGCCGGAGCGCTCGCCGGACGTCGAGTACGCACAGTCCGTGTCGCTCGCGCAGCTTCCGCCGCCCGTGTAGTAGGTCGCGTACTCACGCGCGACCGTCGCCGGGTTCACGTTCGCGAGCGGCTGGTGATCGGCGCCCGGCGCGTTGTGGTAGAGGTCCACGAGGTTGCCGTAGCCGAGGCCGATCGCCATCCAGTCGTGCTGGGCCGAGCCGGTGATGCGCTCGTACCACGCGCCCGTGTAGTCCATGACCGACGAGCTCATCCACGCGTCGATGCCCGCGAGCTCGCGCTGGTGGCGCGCGTTCGTGTAGGCCGTCTGGTAGGCCTGCTGCTCGGTGAGGTTGAAGCCCGTGTGGCCGTCCGTGTCGAACGTGGTGGGGTTCGGCAGCGGGTACTGGGCCGCGATGCGGTAGTACTCGGCGGGGTAGTTGTTCGTGTCCGCGCTGCCGCCGTAGTCGTGGCGCAGGCCGTGGCAGTGGCCCATCTCGTGGACCTCGGTCTGGCGATACAGGCGGCGGTCGATGTCGAACTCGACGTGCGCCCGCGTCCAGCTCGCGAGCTGCGCCTGGTTCACGTACCACATGACCGAGTCGTCCACGAACGCGTTGGGCATGTGGAGGCCTGCCGCCGAGATGCGGTAGTTCGACACGTGCGCGTCCTCGATCGTGCGCGCCAGGTCGCCGCGGAACGGCGAGGCGAGGTCCAGGAACTCGCGACCCAGCGAGCCGACGTTGCCGTCGGGGCGGATGTTCATGCCGGCCAGCACGAAGCCCTCCTCGTTGTCGAGCAGGCGAGCCTCGATGTCACCGCCGGCGAGCGTGTGGAGGCGATCCTCGTAGATCGCAGCACGACCCTCGGGCCCCTGGAGGAGCTCGGCCCGCGCCTGGAACTCGCTCATGCGGGACTCGAGCTCGGACTGGACGGCGGCGCCGTTGAGCGGCTCGTAGCCCTCCATGCCTGCGACGCTGAAGTCGATGCGGGGCGGCGCCGGGAGATCGACGTGGTTGGCGGCCTCGAGGTAAGCGCGGACGTCCTCACCCGTGAAGAACTCCTGATCGCTCAGGCGCCCGTTGATGAGGTCGTACTGCTGAAGTGCGCGCGTGCGGTACGTGTTGAGCGCCGGGCCGCCGATGTTCGCATCCGCCCCGAAGAGCTCGCCCGTCACCGGATCGGCGCGGAACTGGGCGACGCCGAGGAAGGGCGTGCCCGGCTGGTCGACGAAGCTGAGGAGGCTGAAGCGGATGTCGCCGCGCTCCTGGCAGTCGAGCCCCTCGGTGGTGCCGCCGTTCGCCGCGACGGCGCCGAGGTTGCAGCCGTTGACCGACAGGATGTCCGCACACTCGGTGCCGACCATGTGCGCGCCGAACCATCGGTTGAACGAGGCACGGCTGATCCCGGGGTCGTTCCAGTCAGGCTCCGGGTTGTTCGCGGTGTCGGCGTCCGACATCAGCTCGCCGAGGGTCTGCTCCGAGCCGGGAGCGCCGAAACCAACCCAGCAGTCGTAGTGGCTCTGCGCCATGTCCGGACGCGCGAAGGGGTCGTAGCGGCCCGCGCAGGTCGGGTTGAGGATGCGCGACGGATCGGCCGGATCCTGCTGGCAGAAGCAGTAGCCCGCCGGGTCCTGGTCCTGGCAGTCCATGCGACCGTAGGTCGGCAGCGCCTGGCCACGGCGCTGCCGAATCACGCCCATGAGCACCGAGTTCCACTCGCTGACCGACTGGAAGGCCGGCATCACGAGGTGCGCGGGGAGCTCGCGGCTCGTGAACCAGTGGATCGGACGGACCGTGCGGGCCGAGTACGGGATGGCGGCGCCGGTCGCGGGGTCCCGCCACTCGCGCCAGATGTTGAAGCGGTACGCGCCGTAATTGCGGAAGTCGGTCTCACCCCACGCGATGTCACCCGCGTCCGTGTGGCCGTTCGGCCCGTCGACCGCGACCGAGTGATCGAAGGTGTTGCGCTCGAGCCGGAAGTAGCCCGCGCGATCGAAGAGGTCGTCGGCGAACTGCATCCGATCGTACTGACGGGTCGGGCTGACGCGCAGGAAGCTCGTGCGGACCGCCACCACCACGCTCGCGCACTCGGGCAGGCCTTGGTTTGCCTCGCCGCAGTAGGGGACGACGCCGTAGCCCGGGTAGAAGACCGAGCCCGGGGAGAGAAGCTGCTGCGTCACGAAGCTCATGCTGTAGAGATCGCCGTGCGCGTAGTCGGACGCGAAGAGCTGATCGCCAGCGCTGCAGTTCGTGTCGGTCGGCGACGTACAGCCCATGCGGATGAACTGCGGGCGCCACTCGGCGGGGAAGTCCGAGTTGCCCTGGATCATGATGTCCGCGGGCTCGCGGCGGACCTGGCCGAAGAGCTCCGAGACGTCGTTGGACGTGCCGTACCAGGCCGCGATCATGTTGCGCGAGAAGTCGACGCGCATGAAGCGGCGCTCCCACCAGCGGCGGTCCGTCGTGTTCTCGACGATGACGTTCTGCTCTTCGCCGGTGAGCGTGTTGTACTGCCGGCGGATGTCGAAGTGGCTCTGGATGCGGTACGCGGCGACCGGCTGGCCGAGGAACGACGTCCAGCCCTGCGCCGCCGTCGGATCCCCGGTCGGGTCCTGCGCGTCCTCGGTGGCGAGGTAGTCGCGGTACGCGTACAGCATCTCCTCGTCGATGACCCAGCGAATGCGGGCCATGCCGCCGCCGGTGCCGTCCGACGAGATCTCGCCGACGAACCCGAGGCCGGCGGCCTCGTAGTCGAAGTCGATGGTCTGCTCGGTCATGTACCAGGAGCCCGAGAGCGCGCTCTTCTCGAGCACGTTCGTGCCGACCTGGTTGATCGCGGGCTGAGCGTCGCCGCAGCCCCCGAAGGCCGCGCCCGAGCCGAGCACCGCCAGGAGCGAGAGAACGTAACCCCACCGAAGGCTTGCCATCGTCTTGGCCTCCACACGACCACTGTCGACTGCGTTGTTCATCATCGTCGTCTCGATTGTCTTCACGGGGTGGTTGGCGCTCACAGCGAGCCTCCGCTGGACGAGCGCTGTGCGAGACCCTGGCGGCGGCGCTGCCGCTGCTCGGGCGTCAGGCCGTCGTCCTCGCCGGACACCGCGAACGACTCGTAGAGCGAGTCGAGCGTGATGGTCGCGCCGAGCGAGACCTGCATGTCGTAGAGGTTGACCGGCGAGCGGACGCTGCCGTCCTCGCTGATGACCGAGGCGAGCTGGGTCGAGTTCGCGAAACCGATCCAGCCCTGGAACCACGGCACGAAGTCGTACTGGAAGTAGATCGCGTACGAGTCGAAGGCCCGCCAGTGCGTCGGCGACGTGTCACCGACCAGGATGGACGACCCCGTCACGGTGTTCGCGGCGATGGCGGCGTTGCCGAGGCCCCACCCCTGGATCCAGAAGTAGAAGATCTGGAGCGTGATCGTGAAGCCCTCGAGGGGCGCCCAGTTCGCCGTGATGCCGGCGCTGATGCGGTCGACCTCGCCCGTCGTCGAGCTGGCCTGGTTGGCCGACTGGTCGCCGGTCGGCGTCGCGAGCGTCGGGCCGGCGGGGCTGCCCGCGTAGGGCGACTGGGTGAGCGCGGTGTTGCTGCCGGCGAACCAGCGCACGTACGACGTCTGGAGCGAGAGGTTGAACCCGCCCACGTTCGGCGACCACGTGGCGCTGAGCGAGCCACCCAGGCGGAAGTAGCGCTGCTGCGCCTGGCTGCCCTTGGACGTCGGGAGCCAGAGGGAGCCGCCGACGACGACGAGGAAGTTGTCGCCGAGCGCCTCGCGGTGGTTGAGCGCGATGCGGGTGTCGAAGAGCTGGAACTCGTGCTGGTAGGTCGCGCCGTCGTCGTCCGTGTGCTCGATGTAGAACGCCTGGTAGAACGAGAAGAACGTCGCCGGATCCAGGTACCAGCGCGGCGAGAGCGACAGGAACGTGTAGACGGTCGGGTTGTAGGAGAGCTGACAGTCGCGCGAGAACGAGCAGAACGACGAGTTGATCGAGTAGTTGAAGTAGCTGTTGCGCCACGCGAGCGGCTCGCGCTCGGACTGGATCTCTTCGGCGACCTCGTCCGGGTTGCCGCTCGTCGGCGTCGTCGTGGTCGTGGTCGTGGTCGTGTCAGGTGCCGTCGTCGTCGTCGTCGGCGTCGTCGTGCCCGAGCCGTCCCCGAGCGCAGACGCGTCCGACGGGGGGCTGGCCGCCGTCGTGGTCGTGGTGGTCGCAGTGGTCGTGTCGGCGGACCCGGCGTCCGCCGGGGCGCCGTCCGTGGCGGCGCCGCCTTCAGGCGCCGCACCGGGGTCCGGCGTCGCGGCCGTGCCGTCCGTCGGAGCGCTGCCGGTCGTCGAGTCGGCGGTCTGCGCCCGCGCGCTGGACGCGACCATCGTCAGAGCGAGCAGCGCGAGAGCGAGGACCCCGTGCGCGCGTGCGTGTGCGTTCTTCGAATCGTTCACCGAGGCTTCTCCGTCGAGCATCTGCGTCGAGCTGCGAGTCCGTGGAATGCGAGCGGGTTTCGAGTCGTTCGAGACCGGGGACAGAGCGAGGAAGAGAGAAAAGGAGCACGGCCGGACGAACGCCGACCACGAGATGTCCGCCCGCGAGGAGACGGAGCACGGGCGTGGAGCCCGAGGGCGCGCGAGTAGGACCCACCCGCGCGTACCTGTCAACCAGGTTTCGTCACCAAGAGTCGCTGTCGTCCGTACCGAGCCTCGCCCGAGGCCGCCCCGATCGGCGGCGAACGTCACCCGACGCACGCGCGCGAACGAGAGGGGTCCCTGGGGCGTCCGCCCGTCGCAACCGATGTGCCACAGGGTGAGAGCGCGCGAAGCGAGGGGAATTCGGCCGTCCGCGCCGCGCGCCCTCCGCGGTCGCGAACGCGACGCGATGTCACGGCGCGGGACGCGGCGGGACCCGGATCCATCACGATACTGCACGAATATGGGCCGATTCCGTGTGGCCCGCCCGCGCAGGACGTCGAGCACGCCGTCAGGACGCTGACGGCCTCAGAGGCGGTCGAAGGGGACGACGCGAACGTCGTCCACCAGGCGCTCGAGAGAGCTGACGACGTCACGCGCGGTGGCGACCAGGGCGATCGTCAGGTCGCGCGAGGAGAGCCGGCGCTGAACGGCGCTCCGTGCCGCGGGGAGCTCGACGGCCGACACACGCTCGACGAAGCGCTCGTGGAACGCGCGCGGCAGGCCGTGCACCTCCGCCTCGACGCGTGGCTCGAGGCGCTTCTGGGGGGTGTCGAGGTCGAAGGCGTGGCTCTTGACGAGGTAGCTCTTGGCGAAGCGCAGCTCCTGGGCGGACGGGCCGCGCTGGACGAACCGCTCCACGAGTCGAAGCTCCAGCTCGAGGCAGCTCGCGACGTTCTCGGCAGACGGGTGCGTGAAGACGGTCCACGCCTCGCGCTCGCGATCCGCCCCGAGACGGCTCGAGGCCGAGTAGCTGAACCCTCGGCGCGCCCGGACCTCCTGGACGAGCGGCGCGCTGAAGGTGCCGCCGAACGCGGTGTTGGCCACGAGGAGGGTGTGGAAGTCCGGGTCGCGCAGCCGCGATCCGAGCGTGCCGACGAACATCTGCGTCTGCGTCCGGCCGGGCTTGTCCACGATCACCAGGCGGCGACCGCGGCGGCGCGTCGGCGGGGCGAGCGGCGTCCTCGGGACGGGCGCGCGGGCCAGCGGGCCGAGCGCGCGCTCGAAGAGCGCGGGGAGCGACGACGAGTCGACGTCTCCGGCGACGCCGACGACGAGGTTCGGACCGCGCACGTGGCGCGCGAGGTAGTCCGCGACGTGCTCGCGCTTGATGCGCGGCAGGCTCGCGGCGGTCCCGAGCGGCGAGCGCGCGTAGGGATGGTCTCCGAAGAGGCCCTGTCGGAACGCGCGGCTCGCGAGCCACCGATCGTTGTCCCGCTGCTGCGCGAGGTCCGCGATGGACTCGCGCTTGACCCGGGCCAGGTCGCGCGGACGCAGGGCCGGCGCCGTCAGGATCTCACCGAAGAGCTCGAGGAACGCGGGAAAGGACCGCGCGATCACGGACCCCATGAAGCGAATGGTGCCGTGCGAGACGTCGATCGCGAGCGAGGCGCCGAGCCGCTCGAGCGTCTCCTCGGTCTGCTCCGCGCTCCGCGTCCCGGTGCCCATGCGCAGCATCCGGGCGGCGACGCGCGCGAGCCCCTCGAGGTCGGCCGGATCGGCGAGCGAGCCGCTCCGCAGCACGGCCGTCAGGTCGACGAGCGGGATCGCGTGGCTCTCCTCGACGAGGACCACCGTTCCCGCCGGCGTGACGAATCGACCGCGGACGCTCAAGCGTGGCCTCGGCGGACGCGCACCATCGTGCGCGCGTCGGCGCGGAGCACCCGCGACGCGACGCGGCGCACGTCCTCGGGCGTCACGCTCCGGTACTCCTCGAGGCGCGCGAAGGCGTGGCTCGGATCGCCGACGACGGTCTCCGAGAACCCGATCTGCTCGGCCATGCCGGGGACCGTCTCGAGCCCGCCGAGGAAGGACAGCTCGAGGCCGTTCTTCACCTTGTCGAGCTCCGCGGCGGGCACGAGCTCGCGACCGAGCCGCGCGATCTGCAGATCGACGGCGCGCAGCGCCTCGTTGGCCGTGTGGCCCTCGCGCAGCGAGACCCAGCCATCCACGAGCGACGCCTCGCGGAACGGCGCGATCGACATGCGCACCTCGCTGGCGATCTCGCGCTCGCGCACCAGATCGACGTGCAGGCGAGCGCTGCGCCCGGACGCCAGGACGTGGGTCAGCACGACGAGCACGGCGTGATCACGCTCCGCGAAGCGCGGCGCGACCCAGCCGATCGCCAGCTTCTCGGTCGGCGTCGGCCACTGCATCTCGAGGCGCTTCTCTCCCCGCAGCACGGGCGCCGCGAGGGGCGGCGGCGTGGGCGTGGCGAACGCGCGGAAGTGCCCGTACTCGCGAGTGATCGTGTCGACCGCGTCGTCGGGCTCGACGTCCCCGGCAACCACGATCGTCGCGTGGTTGGGCGCGTAGTGCGCGCGGTAGAAGCGGCGGCAGTCGGCGGGCGAGAAGCCGCGGATGTCGCGCATCCAGCCGATCGTCGGCCAGCCGTACGGGTGGCGCCGGCCGAACACGCTCGCGTAGAGCTTCTCCGAGACCGCGCCGTCGACGTCGTCCTCCACGCGATCGCGCCGCTCGCTCTCGACGACCTCTTTCTCCGAGGCGACGCGCTTCGGCGCCAGGACCAGGCCGTTCATCCGCCCTGCCTCGAGGCGCACCGCCAGCTTCCACGACGAGGCCGGGAGGTTCTCGTAGTAGTAGGTCCAGTCCGTCCAGGTGGCGGCGTTGCTCTCTCCGCCCTCCGCCTCGAGAAGGCGATCGAACTCGCCCTCGGCGAGCGACTCGGTCTCGATGAACATCAGGTGCTCGAGCAGGTGAGCCTGGCCCGTCTTGCCGGGCGTCTCGTGCCGGGAGCCGACGCGAAACCACGTGTGGTACGAGACGATCGGCGCGCTCGGGTCGCGCAGCACGAGGATGGTCAGGCCATTCTCGAGGCGATAGCGCAGGACCCGGAGGCTCGGACCGAAGGGGTGCTCGCGGATCGGGGCGGGCGGCTTCGTTCGCGTGCGTGCTCTTCCCAAGGGCGCGCGAGCATGTGGCTGGGGGCGCGGAGGGTCAAGCACGGCGACCGCGCTCGCACCGTGATGAGGCATTGACCCCGCCTCGCGGCTCTTGCGATCCTGGCGGCTGGATGCCTCGTCCGTACGGCGCGCGCTGGGCCCTCGGAGCCATGATGGCGCTCGCCGGCGCCGGATGCGGCACGAGCGTCACGCCGCCAGGCCAAGAAGGGGGGGTGATCCGCGCCGCCAGCTGCGACGCGCCCGAGGTCGTCACGCTCGTCGACGGAATGACCGTCCAGCGCATGTTCGACCTGCGCACGGCGCCCCACGCGGTGACGACCGGCTGCACGGGCACCGAGGGCGCCGGCCAGATCGTCTACGAGCTCGCGGTGCCGGGCAGCGGCCCGCACGCGATCGTCGCCAACACCGGCGTCGTCGGGACCGATCGCTCGCTCGACACCGTGCTCGCTCTGCGTAGGGGGGTGTGCGCCGGAACGGTCAGCGACGCGTGCTGGGACGACTACGCGCAGGATCGCCGCGCGCGGGCGGACTTCCTCGCGAACGGGGGCGACCACGTCTTCCTCATCCTCACGTCGTACACGACCGACGACGAGGGCCCGGTCACGCTCGCGCTCACCTCGCGGCCGAATGCGCCGCCGACGATCGAGTCGGCGAGCGCGCTGCTCGCCGGTGACGAGCTGCTCGTCGACGTCCGCGGGGGCGACGCCGACGGGAACGGCTGGGGTGTGGTCCTGCGATTCCACGGACCCGCGGGCGAGCTCGTAGACCTGGACGGGGACGGAATGCGCACGGCCTCCGACGCGGTACGCGCTCCCTTCGCGCGATCGGTCTCGGGCGCGACGACGTTCGTCGAGCGCGCGCGGACCGGGCTGACCGCGGACCAGGCCTCACGCGTGGGCAGCGCGACGAGCGTCTACGTGCGCACCGTCGACGAGCCAGACTCCGTCAGCGAGGTCGACGTCCGCACCCCGATGCTCGGCGGCAGCCTCGCGCTCTCGGGCCAGCCCTGCGATGCGACGCACGCCTGCAGCGAGGAGCTGACCTGCGCGCCCGGGATGCCTCACACGTGCCAGCCGACCCCCGCGCGCGCCTCGGCGTGCGGGGCAGCGACTCCCATCGCGGTCGCGACGCCGACGACCGCGACCACGTCGGCCTCCGTGATGGGAGTGCTCATGCAGGGATCGGGGCTGTTCGCGGGAAGCTGCGCGCCCACGCTCGGCCTCGAGGACATCTACACCGTGACCGTGCCCGACATGGTCGCGGTGGACCTGGTGCTCACGACCGAGAACGCGGGCAGCGACCCCCGCGGCGACACGGTCGTGTACGTACGGACCCAGTGCGTGGAGCCCGCGACCTCGATGATGGGCTGGTGCAACGACGACCACACGGGCGCGACGCCGAGCACGTACCTCTCACGGCTGGTGATCGAGGACGCCGCGCCGGGCGACTACGCGGTGTTCGTCGAGGCCTACCAGGGAGTGCAGCCGGACATGACGCTCCGCTACGAGCTGAGCGCCTCGCTCCGGCCCGTCCTGCCCTCGGGCGCGAGCTGCGATCCGAGCGAGGTGCGCGACCGGTGCGCCGGTGATCCGTGCACGGCGGTGGGGAGGACTTGCCCGTGACGGCGCGTCCGTACGCGCTCGGTCGCGCGCTGGTCGTGGCGCTGGCGGTCGCCCTCGCGGTGCCCGCGCTGGCGCAGGCGCAGTCGGCGAGCGAGCAGGCGCTGGCGCGCGACCAGTTCCGCGAGGGCGTACGCGCGGCGCGCGAGCAGCGCTGGCCCGACGCCGTCGACGCATTCCAGCGCTCGCTCGAGCTGGCGCCCCGACCGATGACGATCATGAACCTCGCGGGCGCGCTCGCGCAGGTCGGTCGCCTGGTGGAGGCCGCCGAGGCCTACCGGATGTTCCTCTCCGAGGCGCAGTCGGGCGCGGCCGCGCGCGTGCGCGGGCAGGCGCAGGCCCAGCTCGATGCGCTCGAGCCGCGCATCCCGCACGCGCGGCTCGAGATCCGCGGCTTGCTCGACTCCGACACCGTCACGCTCGACGAGTACCAGCTCTCGGCGGCGGCCATCGGCTCGGCGCTGCCCGTGGACCCGGGCGAGCACACGCTCACGATCCTCCGCGAGGGCGCCGAGCCGCGCGTGGTCACGTTCACCGCCGAGGAAGGAGTCGAGGCCGAGGTCGTCCTCGACGCGCCGCCCGATCTCGGCCTGCCACCGCCCGACGGCGCACCCGATCCGCTGATCACGCCGCCGCCCGCCCAAGGGCGCTCGATCCTCGACGAGCCCGCCTTCTGGATCGTCGGAGGCGTGCTGCTCGCCGGGCTCGTCGCGGGTGGCGTCGCGATCGGCGTGACGGCGCAGGGCGCCCCGCCTCCCTTCTTCGGCAACCTCCCGCCGCACCAGGTCCCGGTCGAGTGATGCCGCGCGCGAAGTCGGTGCTCGCGCTCGTGTCGGCGATGCTGCTCGCGGCCGGCTGCGCGCAGTCCACGCAGATCGTCCTCGTCATCGACAGTGACCTCGATCTCGATCGCGTCGACGTGGACGTCTCGAGCACGCACAGCCCGCCGGCCCACGCCACGGCCGACTTCACGATGCCGAGCGCGCCGAGCCTGCCGCTGACGCTGGCGATCTATCCGCGCGCGTCGGCGGACATCGAGGTCTTCATCACGGTGATCGGCACCCGGACCGACGGCAGCACCCTCGAGCGCGACGTCCGCACGCGCTTCGTGCCGGGCGCGAGCCGCATGCTCCGCGTCCTGCTCGCGGCACGCTGCGTCGCGCGGATCTGCGAGGCGGGGCAGACCTGCGACGAGACCGGGTGCCGCGACATCGCGATCGCCGGCGAGGCGCTGCCCGCGTGGAGCGGCTCGGCTCCTTCGCTCTCCGGCATGGCCGCCTGCGCGGCGGTCGACGAGGTCTGCAACGGCCTCGACGACGACTGCGACATGAGCGCGGACGAGGGCTTCGACCTCGCGATCGATCCTGCGAACTGCGGCACCTGCGGTCACGCGTGCCCGAGCGGCGCGTGCATGGACGGCTTCTGCGGCGGCGAGCGCATCGCGGTGATCGCGGCGGGCGGCGCGCACACGTGCGCGGCGTCGATGGCCGGGGCGCTCACGTGCTGGGGCTGGAACGACCAGGATCAGCTCGGGAGCACGACGTACGAGGCCAACCCCGCCCCCGCCCTGGTCGCCGGGGTGAGCCGCGTCGCATCGCTCTCGGCCGGCTCGCTCCACACCTGCACCGTCGATGCGAGCGGCCGCTGCGGCTGCTTCGGCGACGGTCAGGACGGCCAGCTCGGGCGCGGGACGACGACCGACGCGTCCTCGCTCCTCGCGGTCGCCGGCGCGGCCACCTACGAGAGCGTCACGGCCGGCGTGGGCGCGACGTGCGCGATCGACGCGATGGGCGCGCTCTTCTGCTGGGGCGCCAACGACCGAGGGCAGCTCGGCCTCGGCAGCACGACGCCGAGCTCCATGCCGGCCGCGATGGTCATGGCCGACGTGTCGGCGGTCGCGATGGGCTTCCAGCACGCGTGCGCCGTGACGTCGAGGGGCGAGCTCTGGTGCTGGGGGGCGAACACCTACGGGCAGCGCGGGATGGGCGCGACCATGACGCCGGGGGCGCCGGTGCAGGTGCCCGGCGTCAGCGACGCGATCGGCGTCGCGTGCGGGCGCACGTTCACCTGCTTCCTGCACGCCACGGGCACGATCGAGTGCATGGGCGACGGCATCCTCGGCCAGCTGGGCGACGGGATGGCGGCGACCTCGTCCGCGCCGGTCCAGGTCAGCGCGATCATGGACGCGACGAGCGTCTCGGCGCCGAGCGCCGGCACGCACGCGTGCGCGGTGCGCTCGACAGGCCTCGTCGCGTGCTGGGGCAGCAACGCGAGCGGCCAGCTCGGCGACGGCACGACGATGATGCGGCCGGCGCCTGTGATGGTGTCGATGCCCACCGACGTGGACGCGATCGCGACCGGCGGCATCGCCGACGACGGAACGGGCCACACGTGCGCGCTCGATCACGAGGGTCGCGTGTGGTGCTGGGGCGACGCGGCGCTCGGCCAGCTCGGGACGCGGGACTACATGACGAGGTCCCGGCCCACGCTGGTGCTGGGGGCGATGTAGCGAGGACCCGTCCGTAGTCGTCCGCCCTCGCCCTCACCCTCGCCCTCGCCCTTCACCGGCACCGCGCGCGGTACGCGTCCGCGAGGCCATCGATCCCCGGCCCGCCCCGCGGGTGCGCGCGCAGGTACGCCGTCACGATGCCCTCGCGCTCACCCTCGCTCGCGGCGCGCATCCGCGCAGCGAACTCGAACGCGAGCGTGGTCGGCCGCGCGCCGAGCGCGTCTTGCAGCGCGACCTCGACGACGTACGCGCGCGCCTCGAGCATCAGCGCGCGCTCGACGGCGGCGTCGCACGCGGCCTCGTCGAGGCCGGCGTGGACCTCGTCGATCGGCAGCCCCTCGCGCGCGTGCACGAGCAGGTGGCCGAGGCGCGCCGCCGCCTCGCCCTCCTCGAGCGCGCCCGCGAGCAGCACGAGGCGATCGGCCGTGATCACCGACGAGCTCGCGGGGTCGCCGAAGCAGATCGCCGCGACGCGATCGCGCGACGCGAGGAGCGCGCGGCCCTCGGAGACCGTCCCGAGGCGCGCCTCGATCGCCGCAGCGCGGGGGCCGTCCGCGCGGGTGCCGGCGGGACACGCTGCCCGCGTCGCCGGCACGCCGCACGCGCCGAGCAGGCACATCGCGAGGAGCTCATGCCGCATCGAGGAACGCGGTGGCCGGCGCGAACACGTCGCGCGCGAGGTTCTTTCCGATCGCGAGATCCCCGTGCCCGTAGTCCGCGCCGTGCGACGCGGCGGCGAGCACGGTGAGCGACTTGTCGACCGCGGGCTCGTCGGCGCCCCACGCCTCGTACGCCGCGCGCACCGCCGCGGGCGGGGCGATGAGGTCGCCCGCGCCCGCGAAGAATCGCGCCGGGATCCGCACATGCGCGAGACCGGTGAGCACGGGCCTGCCCTCGAAGCGCAAGAGGCCGCCCTCGGCGAGGAAGCCGGCGAAGTCGGCCATCAGCGGCTGCGCGATGTCGTGGATCGTCATCAGGGCCGGCGCCGTCACGCCGCGGTCGACGTTGCGCCGGTTGTAGACGAGCGCATGGATCGGGGTCCAGAGGTGCTCCGCCACGAAGGCGACCAGGCGCGACGCGATGCGCAGCGGCAGGCCCGGGACCAGCCAGCGCGGCACGCGCGCGAGCGTCGAGACCGCGCGAAGCGGTGGCACCATCTTGCCGGGCGAGCCGAGGATCACGACGCGGCGGATCGCCGAGGCCTCGAGCGTGCGGCCGAGCGCCGCGTAGAGCAGCATGCCGCCCATGGAGAAGCCGACGTAGTCGATCGCCGCAGCGCCGGTCCGCGCGCGCACCTCGGCCACGGCCATCGGCAGGTCGTGCCGCGCCATCGGGTCGAAGCGCACCCGGCGCATGTGGCGCCACGACGCACCCTCGATGCCGCTGCGCAGCGTGAGCAGCCAGACGTCACGCCCGGCGGCGCGGAGCGTGCGCGCGAGCGAGAGCGACTCGAGCATGTCGTTGTTGCGGTGGTCGATGGCGATCCCGTGCACGAGGAGCACGGGCGGCCGCGCGACCAGGGTGTCGCCTGGAAGCCGCCGCAGCTCGATGCAGGCGCCGTCCGGCGTGGGCAGGCGCTCCACGAGCGCGTAGGGCACCTCGACGTGGTAGCGGCGGACGGACGAAGCGTAGTGGAGAAAGACGGAGAGCCCGAGGGCGAGGATGAGCGCCAGCGCGATCAGCGCCAGCGTCACCGCTCGCGCTCGCGCTGACGGAAGCGAGCGATCTGCGTCGGCGAGGGGTTGACGCGCACGGTCCCCGCGTGGCCCTCCACGAGGAGCACGTCGCCCGCGCGAGCCCACGCGAAGAGCCCGCCGACGTCACCGACCACCGGGAGCGCGCCCGCGCGCGCGAGCGCGATCGCGGCAGACGACGCATCGACGCGGTTCGCGACGGCGATCGCCTCCGTCCGGTGTGCGACGGCCGCGACGACCACCGTCGCCGACAGGCGCTCCGGGAGCAGGAGCACCGCGTTGCCGCTGGGCACGCGGGCCCCGACGGCGCGCGCCGCGACGAGGAGGCAGAAATCCTCCACTTCCTCGGCGCGCCCCTCCTGCCAGGCGCCCGGATCTGCGCCGCGGCGGTAGAGCGCCTGTGCGTACTCGCGGGCCACCTTGCGCACGCCCAGCGGGAGGTTCGACGTCGAGGCCGCGTCGGCGAGCGACTCGAGCAGGCGCCCGTCCTCCTCGAGGAGCGCGAGCCCGGCGAGCTGCGCGCGTGTCGCGTCGCCGAGATCACTCGCGAGCTTCTTCCGCGTCTTGCCGAGATCGCGGACGAGCGAGGCATGCGCGTCCTCGATACGCTGCCGCCGCCGCGCGCTCGGCTCAGACGTCGTCGCGTCGGCCTCGTCGCCCAGCTCCGCGCGCTCGAGCGCCGCGAGACCCTCGAAGGTCGGCAGGGTCTCGAGCCGGCCGAGAGCATCGCCGGGAGAAAGAGGCGTGCCCGGGAGCAGCGCCACCCGCGCCTGCTCGGCCTCCGTGTCCGATCGCCGGTCGCGGGCACGCTCGAGGGCGTACGCGAACGAGGTCGCGAGCGCCGTCGCGAGCACGACCTCCGCATCGTCGAACGCGCCGTCCTTGCGCTGCAGGACCAGCACGCCCTCCGCGCGCCGCCCGACCAGGACGGGGATCGCCAGGAAGATCGGGAAGTTCTCCTCGCCGAGACCCGGGAAGTGCTTGTAGTGCGCGTCGGCGACGGCGAGCCGTAGGCTGGCGGGGCGGAGCGACTCGGCGACGTGGCCGGTGACTCCCTCGCCGATCCGCAGTCGGACCTTGCTCGCGGCGCCCGCCGGGAACCCGACGTTGGCGACCATGCGCAGCTGCTCCCCCTCGCCGCTGCGCTCGCGCAGGTAGAACGAGACGATCTCGGCGGGCATCGCCGTGCTCACGTCCGCGCAGAGCGCGGCGAGCACCTCGGGCAGCGGGCGCGGGCGCGAGGCCTCGTCGATGAGGCGGAGCACCACGTCCACGCGCGCATCGCCCCGCTCGTCGAGCGCGAGGCCGGGCGAGGGGATCCCGGCGGCCGTGTCGTGGAAGCGCGGGCTCTCGTCGGACATGACGCGTGGCCTCCCTAGTACGACGAGGCGCTATCCGCCATTCTCGAGGTGCGACTTGAGGATGGCCGCGAGCCACGCGCGAAAGCGAGCGCTCGTCTTCGCCGACACCGCGGGATCCGGCTCGCCGCGGAAGAGCGGGCCCGCGATCGCGTCGCCGAACATCGCGAGCCCGCCGAGCAGGACCGTGAAGTACGTGTCCTCGAAGTCGGGGGCCTTGCCGCGCGGCTTCCACCGCGCCGTGCGCAGCTCCTGCGTCGCGCGCGCGATCGCGTCGAACCCGGCGCCGTCCTCCTTGCGCGCAGCGTGCCCGGAGAGCGCGAGCCACGCCACGACGCGCGCGTGCCCGCCGGGCCCGAGCGTGCGCGCGACGGACTCCAGCATCCCGACGACCGGGTTCTCGTCCTTGCCGGCGGTGATGGTCATCTCCGTGAGGAGATCCCGCTCGAGCGAGCCGATTCGTCGCTCGATCACCGACCGCACCAGAGCGTCGCGGCTCCCGAAGTGGTGCAGCACGGTCGGGTGCGCCACGCCGACGTCGCGGGCGACGTCCTGGAGCCGGATGCCGCCGGGGCCGACCGCGCGCAGGCGCGCCTCGGCGGCGTCGAGGATCGCGGCTCGCGCATCCTCGGCCGTGCGCCTGACCCTGGTTTTCTGGGCGATCCGCCCCCTCCGCATGCCTGCGAGCATGGCACGGCTCGCATTCTGTTGACAATCCTGTAGACAGCACTATCTACATGATTGTCGATAACAGGAGATGAGCCGATGACCCACGAAGAAGCTGCGTTTCGCCTCGACCCCCAGCGCGCGCTCGCGGCGATGGTCGCCCTCACCCGGAACCCGGACGACACGGCCCAGGTCTTCACCATCATCGAGTCGCTCTCGGGCCGTGCCCCTGCGCGCATGCTGCGCGGCTTCCGCGACGACGCTCACGGTCGGCGGCTCCTCGCCGAGCGCCCCGACATCGTCCCCGTCCTCGCGGATCGCGAGCGCCTGCGCGCGATGCCGGCGGGCTCTCTCGCGCACGCGTACCTCGGGTTCGTTCAGAGCGAGGGCATCACGGCCGACGGCCTCGTCGAGGCGAGCGCCGCGGGCGAGAGCGGCCTGCGCGAGAAGGGGGGAGACCTGGACTACATCGCCGCGCGCATGCGCGACACGCACGACCTCTGGCACACGGTCACGGGGTACAAGGGCGACCTGCTCGGCGAGGCCTCGCTCCTGGGCTTCAGCCTCGCGCAGACGGGCAACCCCGGGATCGCGATGATCGTGCTGACGGGCCTGCTCCGCATCCGGCAGCTCGGCGCGGTGGGGATGATCGCAGGCGGCGTCCGCCGCGGGCACGCGGCGCGCTGGCTCCCGGCGCTCGACTGGGAGTCGCTGCTGCCGCTGCCGATCGAGACCGTGCGCGGCCTGCTCGGGATCGAGCCCGTCGGCGACTACGCGCCGCTGCGCACGAGCATGTTGCGGGCCGAGGGGTTGCTCGAGCCCGTGGCGGCCTGACGCGAGCGCGTCAGCCCGTGCAGTGGACCGTGCAGTCGTGGGTGTGACCGCCGCCGAGGGTGGACGTCACGGTGACGGTCGCGCCCGACGCGAGCATCGTGAGCTGAGCCTGCGTGAGCGTGACCGTGTGGCTGTGCCCGGCAGAGCCCGCGATGTTGTAGTCGTGGTCGCGCGTCGCGGCGAGGTCCGCCCCCGGCACGCTCAGCACGTGCCCGTGGTTGGCCGAGATCTGGCTCGAGCACGTGGGCCCCGCAGGCGCGTCGCGCATGCCCGAGGTCGTGCTGGTCCCGCACGCCGGCACCAGCGCCAGGCTCGCCGCCCCGATCAGTAGCTCTCGTCGTGTCGTCATCGGGCCCTCCCCTCGGTCGGCGGAGCGTACCCCGCGCGCACCGCCCCGCGGAAGCTCGCTTCGCGCTACGCGTGTCCAGTGCGCCGACCGCCGCCGCCCTGATGGCTCTCGCGATCCCCTGCGCAGAGAAGCAGCGTGAGGCTGGTCGAGAGCCGCATCCGCGTCGGCGCGGCGAGGGTGATCCCCGCCTTGCCGAGCCGCGCGAGCGCGTCGGCCGTCGTGTGGACCGCGCCCTCGACCAGCGTCCTGCGCGCGTCGACCATCGCCTGGGCCTGCTGCCGGAGCAGCATGCTCTGGGCGATCTCGGGCGCGTAGGTGAGGTCGTTGAGCCGCACGAGCACGACCTCGATGCCCGCGTTGTCGACGCCTTTCTGCAGGTTCGCCCGGAGCGCGTCGAGCACCTCGTCGCTCTCTTTCTTGAGGCAGGGCTGCCGCGGGTCGCGCGCCTCGTACGGGTAGTGCGCGCAGACGCTCTTGAGCACCGCGCTGGCCTGGTTCTGCACGTAGCGCTGGTAGCCCTGAACGTCGATCAGCGCGCGCGCCGGGTCCTTCACGCGGTAGATGGCGACCGCCGAGACCTGGATCGGGTTGCCGTGCTGCTCGACGACGGTCGTCAGCGGGATCTGGAGCACGACGTCGCGCGTGTGCAGGATGCGGCGGTCGAGCCCGAGCGGGAACACCCAGTGCAGCCCGGGCGAGTCGATCGTGCGACGGTACTTGCCCCAGTAGAGCAGCACGTGCGCCTGGCGCGGCTCGACCACGAAGAAGCCGCGAAGGAAGAACGACCAGGCAGGGATGAACGCGATCCCGCCCAGGATGCCCAGGACGCAGAGCATCCCCATGAAGTCGTCGGCGCTCATGCCGCACCTCCGCTGGCGAGCGTGGCTGGCTTCACCGTGGCGCCGCCGGCGGCCTCCTGCGGATCGAGATCGATCGGCAGCACCGTCGTCACGCGCTCGCCCGAGCAGAGCACGAGCATCAGGTTGGCCACGAACGACTCCGCGTGGCCCTGGGTGAGCTCGATCCCTTCGTCGCGCATGCGGCGCGCAGCGTCGGTCACCGTCGCGGTCGCGCCCTCGACGATCGTGCGACGCGCGTCGACCATCGCCATCGCCTGCTGGCGCATGAGCATCGACTGCGCGATCTCGGGCGCGTAGGTCAGGTCGTTCAGGCGCACCTCGTGGATCTCGATCCCGGCGGGCGCCGCGAGCTCGTTCAGCTCGCGCACGAGGTGGTCGGACACCTCCTTGCTCTCCTTCTTGAGGCAGGGCGCGTGCGGATCGGGCGACTCGTAGGGGTAGTGCGAGCACACGTTCTTGACGACGCAGGTCGCCAGGAGCGTCACGTACTGGTGGTAGTCCTCGATCTCGAGGACGGCCTTCTGCGCCTCCTTCACGCGGTAGAGGCAGACGGCCGAGACCTCGATCGGATTGCCGTTGGCCTCGAGCACCATGTTGCGCGGCAGGTCCACGCTGATCAGCTGGCTCGAGAGGCGGTACAGGCGTCGGCCGAGCGGGAAGACGTACCGGATGCCCTCGTTGGTGATCGTGTGCTGGTACTTGCCGAAGCGGAGCACCACGACCTGCGTGCGCGGCTGCACGATGAAGAACCCGCCGAGCACGTAGAGAAACCCGATGCCGCCGAAGATCAGCCCCAGCACGACCAGGCCGCCGATCACTCCCGAGTAGTCTTCCATGCCGTTCGCTCCCCGGCGCGGATACTACTCCGCTGCGCTGCGGTCGAGGCTATTGCGCGGGCGCCGACGCGGGCGGCGGCCCACCCAGCACCTGGTCGGGCGTGAGCGCGGGGGTCGCGCTCGGGTCTGCCGGCTCGACCTCGTCGGGGTCGGCAGGCAGCGGGTCGGTGCTCGAGCGCTCCGGCGCCTCCATGTGGATGCCGCGCATGAGGTCGTAGAAGACCTCCGTGTGGATCCGCTCGCGCAGTCCGTCGACGAAGGTCTCGAGGGCGGCCTGACGCGTCGTGCGCCAGAGGCGCGTGCGGATCGCGGCGTCGGCCTCCGAGAGCGTGCGGTGCTCGGCCGCGCGGATGCCCGTGAGCTCCACGATGGCGAAGCGAGAGCCCTCGGCGATGACGTCGGAGACGTCGCCCACGTTGGTGAGCGCGAACGCCGCGTGCGCGGCCTCGAGCGGCACGTCGGGGTCGGCCGCGTTCGGCGTGTGGCCCTCGGCGTCGAAGTACCGGAGGTCGCCGCCACGGATGCGCGTCTCGGCGTCCACGCTGTGATCCGTCACGAGCACCCGGAACGCGCGCGCGTCCGCGGCGCGGGCCTCTTCGATCAGCGCGTCGGCCTCGAGGCGCGTCGCGAGCACGATCTGGCTCGCGCGGCGCATCTCCGGCTGGCTGAACTCGGCGGGGTGCTCGTCGTAGTACGCGCGCACGTCCTCCGAGGGGATCGACGCCGCCGTGATGCGCTCGTCGAAGTCGTGGCGGATGAGGAGCTGCACCGACGTCTGGCGGACGGCGTCGGTCACCTCGCGGTCGTCACCGTAGCCGCGGCGCGCGGCCTCGCGCGCGAGCAGCTCCATGCGGATCATCTCGGTGACGTGGTCGCGCAGGGCGGTGCCGCTGCGCATGCGGACGCGCATGAACGGTGACTGGTGGTTCACCTCGTCCTCGACCTGGCCGAGCGTGATCGTGACGTCGCCGACGCGGGCCACGACCTGCGCGCGCCGAGCGGCGTCGTCGGACGAGGGCGGAGCGACGGGAGGCGCGTCCGTGACGGGCGGGGGCGTGGTCGGGTCCGTGTGCTGGGCGGCCGCGAGCGCGGGGAGCGCGAGCAGCGCGAGACAGCAGAGGCCGAGGGCACGCATCGTGGCCTTTCTTCTCACGACGCCGCCGGTGCGGCAACCGCCCTCCCCCCGGCTATGCTCGACGCGTGAGCATCGCCGATCGCAGCCCGGGCCTCCTCGCGTGGCAGTGGAAGGGCTACCCGACCTATCACGGCAGCCGGAGAAACCTCGTCATCCACCTCGTGACTCAGCCGATCTTCGTGGCGGGCTTCTTCGGCGTGCTCACGGCGCCGCTCGCCGGCTCGCTCGTGGCGATCGTCTTGCGCGTCCTGGGCGGGGTCGCGGCGATGGCCGTGGCGATGATCGCGCAGGGGCGCGGTCACGCGTTGGAGCTCTCGCCGCCCGTGCCTTTCTCGGGGCCCGCCGACGCGATCGGCCGCATCCTCCTCGAGCAGCTGGTGACCTTCCCGCGCTTCGTGCTCACGGGCGGACTGGCGAAGGCCTGGCGCGCCAGCGCGTGACGGCCGGCTCAGCGCACGCGCTCGACGACGAGCCCCGCGGGCAGGGAGGCGACGATGGCCTCGAGCTCGTCGAACGTCGAGTCCGTCGCCACCAGCGCCACGAGGCCGCTCTCGTCGCCGTGCACGCTCGCGATCCCGTCGTAGCCGGCGAGGATCCCGCGCACGAGCACGACGTCCTGCCTCCGGACCCGCAGCGTCACGACGCGCAGGCCCTCCCCGAGCGGGACGTGCGCGGTGCCCTCGCTCACGGGAGCCGAGCTGGCCATCCGGGTCCCGGGCGCTGCGGGCGGACGTCCTTCGATCGAGGCACGGATCAGTTGTCCCGAGCCAGCGGCTCTCCCTCGGAGCGCGGCGCCGCCAGCATCTTGGCGAGCTCGCCCGAGGCCTCGAGCTTGGCGAGGTCGTCCGCGCCACCGACCATGACGCCCTTCACGAAGATCATCGGGAACGTCGGCCAGCCGGTCCACATCTTGAGCGCGAGGCGGCGCCGCCAGAGCGAGAGGTAGCTGCCGTACTGCAGGTAGGTGAACGGGATGTTCTTCTGCTTGAGCAGGCGGCACGCGCGGCGCGGGGCCGGGTTCTGGCTCATCCCCACGACGACCACGTCGTTCTTGGCGACGGCCGCGCGCACCTCGTCGACGAGATCGCGCTGGTAGGTCGCGATCTTGTCGCGGACGGCCGGGTGGATCTGCGCCTGATCGAGAAGGTGCCTGTGGGTCGCCATCGCTCGTTCCTCCGTGGTGCGGGCTCTCTTGTCCACGCCCGGGCGCGCGTGCAAGGGTTCGACCCATGCGTTCGCACAACTTCACGCGCTCCTCGTGGATCGTCGCACTCGCGCTCCTCTCGGCCTGTGGCGGCGCCGCCGGCTCGACCGCGCGCCGGACCGTCCCCGCGCTCCAGGGCGGCAGCGCCGGATGGCAGGCGGAGGCCGACGCGTTCCTCGCCTGGTACGACCCCGAGTACGTGCGCCTCTACACGGCCAGCGCGCAGGCGGCGTGGGTCGCCTCGACCGACGTGAGCGACGCGCACACGGCCGCGCGTCAGCAGGCCGACCAGGCGATGGCGGAGATGACCGGCGCGGTCGACGTGATCGAGCGCGGGCGCCTGCTGCTCGAGCATCGGAGCGAGCTCGCGCCGCTGACCGTCCGGCAGCTCGACCACCTGCTCTTCGTCGCCGCGCAGGCGCCCCAGACGCAGCCCGAGCTCGCCGCGCGCCGCGTGGCCGCGGAGGCCGAGCAGAGCGCGCGCCTCGACGGCTACCAGTTCTGCATGACGCGCGCCGCCGACCAGACGTGCACGCAGCCCGTGAGCACCAACGACATCGACGAGGTGCTGATGACCTCGACCGATCTCGACGCGCGCCTGCACGCCTGGGACGCGGCCAAGGAGGTCGGCGGCGTGCTGCGCGACGGCCTGGTCGAGCTGCGCGACCTGCGCAACGGCGTCGCTCGGGCGATGGGCCACGACGACTACTTCACGTACATGGTCTCCGACTACGGCATGAGCCGTCAGGAGATGATGGAGATGCTCGATCGTCTCGTGGTCGAGACGCGCCCCCTCTACACGCAGCTGCACTGCTGGGCGCGCTACCGCCTCGCCGAGCGCTACCACGTGGCGCAGCCTCCGCAGCTCATCCCCGCGCACTGGATCGGCAACCGCTGGTCGCAGAGCTGGCCGGGCCTGGTCGACGGCGTGGACATGGACGCGCTCATCACCGGCCACGACGCCGAGTGGGTGGTGCACCAGGCGGAGCGCTTCTACGTGTCGCTCGGGTACCCGCAGCTTCCGCCGACGTTCTGGGAGCGCAGCGACCTGTATCCCGTGCCGGAGGGCGAGGCGCGCGAGAAGAACGACCACGCGAGCGCGTGGCACATCGACCTCGACCACGACGTGCGCTCGCTGATGAGCGTCGAGCCGAACTGGGAGTGGTTCACCACGACGCACCACGAGCTCGGGCACATCTACTACTTCATGGAGTACTCGACGCCCGAGGTGCCTTACCTCCTGCGGGACGGCGCCAACCGCAGCTACCACGAGGGCATGGGCGACCTGATCCTGCTCGCGGCGTCGCAGGAGCCCTACCTGCGCGAGGTGGGCCTCTTGCACGAGGACCAGCACATCGACCAGATGCAGTGGCTGCTCGACTCGGCGCTCACGGGACCGATCACGTTCCTCCCCTGGAGCGCGGGCGTCATGTCGCACTTCGAGCACGACCTCTACGCGACGGACCTGCCGCCCGATCAGTTCAACGCGCGCTGGTGGCAGTACGTCGCGCGCTACCAGGGCGTCACGCCGCCGAGCGAGCGCCCGGCGACGGGGTGCGACGCGTGCACCAAGACGCACATCAACGACGACCCGGCCGGCTACTACGACTACGCGCTCGCGAGCGTGCTCGTCTACCAACTGCACGATCACATCTGCCGCGAGATCCTCCACCAGGATCCGCACTCGTGTAACTACTACGGCCACACCGAGGTCGGAGATTTCCTCCGTGCGATCGAGAGCCCGGGCGCGAGCCGCGACTGGCGCGAGGTGCTCCGCGAGCACACCGGCCACGACCTCACGGCGGAGCCGATGCTCGAGTACTACCGCCCGCTCCTCTCGTACCTGCAAGAACAGAACGCCGGACGCGACTGCACGCTGCCGGAGTAGCCGAGAGCCCTCTCCCCGTGCTCGTCTTGGTTCATGCCGCCCGCGAGGACGACGAGCGGATCACGGTACCGGCCTCGTGCGTCGCCCAGGCTTGGCGAGCACCCGCGCGGCAGGCGCGACTCGCGGCGTTCCTCCGGATGCCCAACGTCGAGGTCGTCGCGCTCGACGACGCGGAGGCACGCGCGGTCGGGCTCCTCCTTGCCCGGACCCGGACCGCCGATGTCACCGACGCACACGTGGCGCGCTGCGGGATCCGGCGAGGGCAGCGGGTCGTGACCCGCGATCCCGACGACATCCGACGGCTCGGGCCCGGCCTCGCGATCCACCCCATCTGACCCCGACGGCGCCCCCCGAGCGTCAGTCCGCACCCGCTCCTGCGTCCAGTCACGCGGAGGACGGCGATGCCGTACACTGACGATGGCGTGGCGAAGAGCGGAAACGCGCGAACGAAGCGAGAGCTGCCGGCCGTGGACGAGCGGCTGGTCATGCCGGGGTCCGGCGTCGAGATCCTCGACGGGGAGGTTCTGATCGTGCCGGGCGCGGACCCGCCGCACGCGACGCGGCACGCGGATCTGGCCTACCTGCTCAAGGCGCACACCGCGCCTGGGTTCATCGCGGCGCTCGACATGCTCACCCGCACGAGCGCCGTGAGCGACTTCGCCCCCGACGCGAGCATCTACCCCGACGGACCCGATCCCGACACCGGCGGCCGGCGGCTGGAGGTGATCGCGTTCGAGGTCGTCTGGAAACAGGCGCTCTCGGTGCCCACGAAGAAGGCGCGTGAGCTCTCGCGCCGCGGCGTGAGACGCGTGTTCGCCCTCATGGTCGCCAAGGAGCGCATCATGGAGTGGGATCGCCGCCTCGATCGCTGGCGTCCGATGCACCGAGACGAGACGATCGTCGAGGCGTGCCTCGATCCGGCGCTCCCGATCCGCGCGCTCCTCGACTCCGCGCGCGCCGACGAGGCAGTGCTCGGGGCGCTCGGCGCGCGGCGTCCGGACCTCGTCGCGGCGCTCGAGGCGAGGGGCGAGGCGAGAGGCGAGGCGAGAGGCGAGGCGAGAGGCGAGGCGAGAGGCGAGGCGAGAGGTGCGGCACGTGCCGACGCAGACGCGACCGAGGCCGCGCGAGCGTCCCTGGTCGCGCTCTGTACGAGGCTCGGCATCGACGTCTCGGCCGAGCGTCGGCGCTGGATCGACGGAGCTTCGCTGGCAGAGGTGCTCGCCCTCGTCCCCGAGCTCGCGTCCACCCGAGCTTGGCCGGGCTGAACGCAGCATCGGAATATGCCGCGAGCCTGTTCTCGGGCATCGACGCCGGGGGGTGCCGTGTCCGCCTGGACGTACTCTTTGTGCGCCGGCCGCGGTCCGTGGCACCGTTCCGGCGAGCCCGATGCAGATCGTAGAGGGAACGAAGCTCGGCGGCTACCGCGTCGTTCGCAAGATCGGCGAGGGCGGGATGGGCGCGGTCTTCGAGGGCGTGCACGAGCGGCTGCAGAAGCGCGTCGCCATCAAGACGCTGCACGAGCAGTTCGCCCGCGACGCGAGCGCCGTCGCGCGCTTCACGCGCGAGGGGCGCGCGGCCTCGCGGATCCACCACGGCCACGTGATCGACGTCACCGACGTCGGCATGGAGGACGGCACGCCGTTCCTGGTGATGGAGCTGCTCGACGGCGAGTCGCTCGCCGGCCTGATCCGGCGCCACGGTCCGCTCGGCTCCGACGCGATCGCGGACATCGCCCTGCCGGTTTGCGACGCGCTGCAGGCGGCACACGACGCGGGCATCGTGCACCGCGACCTCAAGCCGGAGAACATCTTCCTGTCGCGCTCGCGCAGCGGCACCGACGTGCACCCGATGGTCCTCGACTTCGGCATCTCGGCCATCGAGGACGAGGTGCGCATGACCAAGACCGCGCACTTCATGGGCACGCCGCACTACATGTCCCCCGAGCAGGCGCAGAGCGCGCGCTCCGTGGACGGGCGCAGCGACCAGTTCTCGCTGGGGCTGGTGCTCTTCGAGCTCGTCACCGGCCGGCGCGCGCTCGTCGGAGACTCGGTGCTCGAGGTCGTCCACCGCGTCTCGACGCAGGGCGCGATCCGGCTCGGCGTGGTGCGTCCGGACCTGCCGCGGCACTTCACGGCCATCATCGACCGCATGACCGAGCGCGATCCGGCGCTGCGCTACGCGTCGATGCGCGAGGTCGGCGCGGCCTTGCTTCCCTACGCATCGCCGCGCGGCGCGGCGATGTGGGGGCACGCGTTCCAGGTCGGGCCCCTCAACACCGCCCTGCGCTCGAGCATCCCGATCCCCGCCGCGCGCCCGGAGCACGCGACGTCATCGGTCCCGGTGCCGCTCCCTTCGTCGTTCGCGACGGCGGACGCGCCGTCGCAGTCGCGGGGCAGCGGCCCGTCCGCCCTGCCCTCCACCCGCCCGCCGGCGTTCTCGACCCCGGGGCAAGCACAGCCGGCGTTCACTGCACGCGCTTCGAGCACAGGCGCCGGCCTCGCGACCGGACCGACACTCGACGCGCGTGCGTCGGTGCGGCCGCCGCGCACCAGCGAGCCGGTGCCCGCAGCGCCGAGGTCGCGCTCGCCGGTCCTGCTCGCCGTGATCGCCGTCGCCTGCGTCGCCGGGGCCATCGGCATCGCCTTCGTCGTCGGGACCACGCTCGCGCACGAGCAGCTGGCCGCGGCAGCCGGGAGCGCGCCGCCGCCCGCCACCGGCGTCGCGACGCCGCCGCCCACGACATCCGTGAGCGCGCCGCCCACGACGGTCGCCGCGCCCGCCGCGACCCTGATCGACGTGCGCCTGCGGGCGGTCCCGGCCAGCGCCGAGATCGTCCTCGACGGCACCGTCGTCGGCACCGGATCCTACGCCGGGTCGGTCGCCCACGACGGCATTCCCCACTTGCTGGAGGTGCGCGCGGACGGCTTCGTTCCGCACGACATCCAGTTCCTCGATATCGCGCCGGTCGCGACGATCACGCTCGACCCGCTGCCGACCCACCATCACGGCCCCGTCGTCGCGCAGCACTCGGAGATGACGGCGACCGGCCTGGTCGAGGCGAGCGCGCCGCCCCCGCCCCCCCAGCCGCGCGCACCCGGCACCACGCAGGGCACGGCCGCCCCCACGATCCCGGGGACCCCGCCTCCGACCACGATCGTGACGCTCGCCGGGGTCGCGGGCACGACCACGGCGCCGGGCACGCCGGTCGACACCAGCGCCGCGCAGGCGCCCGGATCGGGAGGCCCACCGCCACCGACGACCGGAGCCACATCGGACACGCCTCCCGAGACGAGCGTGGCGACCGCGCCCCCGCCGCCGACGACGACCGCGCCCCCGCCGAGCACCGCGGCCTCGGACGACTGGGGCGGCTCGTCCGGAGAAGACCTGGTCCCGTTCGGCGAGTGACCGACGAGGGCTGTTTACAGCCCTTCCACCCATTCGTTACTCTGCGCGCCGCCGGGCGTACCTCTTTCTATGGGCCCGGGAGAAGAGACAATCGCGTCTTCGACGCCTCCTCCAGTGAGTGACGAGCCATGAGCGACGACCTCGACCCGAACGATCTCCCCGCAGTCCCCGGCAACGTCGATACGACCGATGAGCTGTCGAAGGTGGCGGCGAGCCTCGGCGACGACGACGACGCGAACGCGCGCAAGATCGGGAGCCACTCGAGCGTCGCCGCCGTGCTCGTCGGCACGCTGATGCTCGGCGCGCTGGGCTTCGCCGGCTACACCTACTACCAGCGCGACCAGGCCTCCGGCCACCGCTGGGACGCGTTCCGGCGCGCGCAGGAGGCCGACTCCGTCGAGGACTACCTCGCGCAGATCCGCGCCGATCTGCCGAACCAGACGTTCACCGACGTCCGCGAGGAGTACATCAGCGAGCTCGGCGAGCACCACGACGCCCAGGCGGTGCCGCTGCTCATCCCGCTGCTCGACGAGGCGGGGCCCATCCGCGCGCACGCGGCGCGCGCGATCGCCCAGATCGGCTCGCCCGCCGCGGACACGGCGGCGCCGGCGCTGCTCCGTGTCCTCCCGACGTGCGACATCACCGATCGCGCGCCCGTGGTCTGGGCCTTGGCGATCCTGCACCAGGCGCCCGCCGCCGACGCGATCATCAGCGAGTTCGCGGCCGGCACGCTGCAGAACCAGCCCGGCTGGGATCCGCGCATCGTGCAGCAGGCGATCGGCGTCGAGCGCCTCAGCTCGGCGGAGCTGACCGACCACGAGTCGATCGGCGTGCGCACCCTCGTCGCCCAGGCGCTGTCCGAGGCCGCGACGCCCGACGTCATCGCGCCGCTCTCGCACATGATCGAGCACGAGCAGCAGCTCGAGGCGGCCGACGAAGAGGACTCGCACCGCGAGGGCCACGACGGCGTGATCCGCGCGTGCGTGTCGGGCCTCGGGCGCGTGGGCGATCCGCGCGCTGCCGGGCCGCTCTTCAGCCTGATGACGTCCAACCCGACGATGCACCACGCCGTCGTCGAGGCGCTCGGCAACTCCACGGGCGCGCGCGGCCTCACCGTCCTGCTCGCACAGGCGAACGACGACGCGACGCGCACCGACCTCGTGGGCATGCTGCGCGCGACGCACGACCCCGCGGGCGCGGACGCGCTGGCGACGCAGCTGACGAGCGCGGACGAGCACCTCCGCATCGAAGCCGCCAGCGGCCTCGCGGAGGTCGGCGACGCGCGCGCGGTTCCCGTGCTCGTGACGCTCGCGCAGAGCGAGAGCCTCGAGACGGGCCGCGACGCGCTCGACATGCTCATGCTGGTCCACACCCCCGAGATGGTGCCGGCCCTCTTGCCGATGCTGAGCGACGACCGCTTCCTCGGCCGGCGTGCCTCGGTGCTCCGCGTGCTCGGGCGCTCGGGCGTCGCGAGCGCGGGCCACGACATCGCAGCGCACCTCGACGGCGACGACATCGCGTCCGCCGCGATGGCCCTGGCGGAGCTGAACGACGACGCCGGCTACGACACGCTCATGCGAATGATCCCGCGCCCGCGCAACGTCGACTTCTCGGCGTACCAGGGCATGGCCGGTGTGCCGCACGAGATGGAGTACAACAACCGAACCGCCGCGGTGCGCGCGATCGGACGCTATGGCCGCCCGGAGGCCGCCGAGGCGCTCATGACGATCATCGAGGATGCCCAGGACGACATCCGCCTGCGCAACGACGCGGGCCTGGCGCTCGGCGCGGTCGCCACGGACGAGATCGTCGAGCAGGTGATCGGCAAGATCCAGCAGACGGACCTCGACGAGGCCGCGCGCCGCTACTACCTCGGCGCGCTCTGGCAGCACCCGAGCCGCGTCGTCGCCGGTCGCCTCATGGAGCTGCTCACGAACCCGGCCACGCCGCCCGACGTGCGGCACCCCGCCGCGATCGCCATCGGCTACGCGGCCGATCCCGCGAACGACGAGCGCCTGATCTCGCTGCTCGACAACGAGCAGCTCGCCTTCGACGCGGCAATCGCGATCTGCCTGGGCGGCAACGAGGCCGGCGCGCGGGCGCTCCTGGCGAAGCTCGGCGAGGACGACGATCTGCGCCAGTCGCTGCAGGACGCGCTGATGAACGCCGAGAACGACTTCTTCAACCTCGTCACGACGGACCTCTGGGAGTCGGGCCAGGTGCACCGGCGACTGCGCGTCGCGCAGATCCTCAACGACGGCGACGGGGACAACCGCCAGGGCTACGCGTGGCAGTCGTTCTCGACCCGCCTCGAGAGCGGCTGGTCGGGCCTGCACGGCCTGACGGCCCCCGAGATCCGCTCGCGCCTGCTGGCCGACCTGACCGGCCCCGACGCCGATCGCCGCGTGCTCGTCGCGCACGTGCTCGGCCAGATGCACGAGCTCGGCCTGCTCATGGCGGCCCGAGACGCGGCCGGCCCCGGCGCCGAGGACGCCCGCGCGATGCTCGCGGAGCTCACGCGGCCCGCGCACACCGACGCGCCGCAGTGACGGGCGTTCATCGCCGGCTCGGACGTCGGAGCGACGGGACGGAGAGGGTGGGATTCGAACCCACGGTACGCTTTTGGCGTACGCTCCCTTAGCAAGGGAGTGCCTTCGACCACTCGGCCACCTCTCCCGAGGCGGCAGCGTTACTAGCGGGGCAGGACGAGCGTGTCAACGACGGGCCGATACCTTTCCCTCCTGCTGCTCGCGATCGCGTGGCTCGTCCCGGGCCGGGCGAGCGCCTGCTCCTGCATGGAGCAGCCCTTCGAGGCGGCCCGCGCCGGGGCGGCGGCCATCTTCGAGGCGCGCGTCGCGTCGGTCGAGGTCGCGGAAGGCACGCGGCACGTGCACCTCGACGTGGTGCAGACGTGGCTGGCCGCCGAGCACGAGCACGTCGAGGTCGTGACGGCGGAGACCGAGGCCGCGTGCGGCTACTCGTTCGAGGTCGGCCGGAGCTACCTCGTCTACGCCAGCGGGGTGGAGAGCGACGCCTATCGGGTCTCGCTCTGCTCGCGCACCCGCCCGATGGAGGATGCCGACGACGACCGCGCGATGCTCGGCTCGGGCGTGGTGCCCGTCGACATCGTCGACGCGCCCGCCGAGGAGCCGGCGACCGTGCGCACGCCGCCCGCGCGCGGCGGCTGCGCCAGCTGCTCGGTCACACGCGCCTCGGGCGGCGAGATCGCGGCGGTGCTCGCGGTCGCCCTCACGATCGGGCTCGGCCCGCGCCGCACACGAAAGAAGAGCTCGAAGAACTAGGACACGGAGAGGGCGGGATTCGAACCCGCGGTACGGTTTTGCCGTACACACGATTTCCAGTCGTGCACCTTCGACCGCTCGGTCACCTCTCCCAGGAACAGCTCCGCGAACCAAGAAAAAGAGGCCTCGCGAAGCGAGGCCGTGCAGTACGGGGGCTAGGGGTGCCCAGCGGGCCCCCTCGCGTCGCGCACGCGACGCCGAAACGGAGAGCAAGGGATTCGAACCCTTGGAACCGTTACCGGTTCACTTGATTTCGAATCAAGCGCCTTCGACCACTCGGCCAGCTCTCCGCGGGCGAAACTAGCAGCGAGCCCCGAGGCGTCAAGAACTGATCACCGCGACGAACCGAAGACGGCGGGGCTTCGCCACGTTTGACAGACGAAAGTCGGCCGCTATCATCCGCCTCCCCTCGGGACCCATAGCTCAGCTGGATAGAGCACTGGTCTACGGAACCAGTTGTCGGAGGTTCGAATCCTCCTGGGTCCGCTACCGTGATGGTCGTGCGCACGTCGCGAGCGGAGTCGACCGCCCTGCTGGTCACGTCTCTGCTCACCGCGACGGGCAGCCTGGGCTGCGACACCTCGCGCCTCACCGCGCACGCGAGCGGGGATCTGGTGGTGCGCGCCAGCGACGAGCTGCAGCGCCACTGGGACGACGAGCTCATCGGCGACGCCATGCCGGCGACGATCGTCCAGCTCGAGGGCGTCTTCGCCGTCGTCCCCGACGACGAGACGATCGGGCTCGTGCTGGTGCGCGCCTACGCGGCGTACGCGTTCGGCTTCATCGAGGACGAGGCGGATCTCGCGGAGGCCGCCGGCGACCTCGAGGAGGCCGACCGCGTGCGCGCACGGGCGCGCCACCTCTACGAGCGCGCGCGCAACGTCGCCGTGCACCTCCTGCGTCGACGCGATCACGGCATCGACGCGGCGATCGCCGGCGGCCCCGACTCGATCGCGCGCTGGCTGGACGAGCACGTGCGCACGCGCGAGGCCGCGCTGCTCTCGCTCTGGACGGGCCTGACCTGGGGCTCCGCGATCGCGATGTCGGGCGGCGACCCGGAGATGGTCGCCGACCTGAGCACGACGCGTGCGTTCGTGGAGCGCGCGGTGACGTACGACGAGACGCTCGAGCACGCGGCCGGGCTCACGTTCCTCGGCGGCCTCTCGAGCGCGACGGGCGAGGGGATCGGCGGCGACCCGTCGCGCGGGCAGCAGATCTTCGAGCGGGCGCTCCTCGCGACGAACCGTCGCTCGTTCGTGGTCCAGCTGGCGTACGCCGGCACGTACGCGGTGACCGTGGGCGATCGCGCGCTCTTCGTGAGCCTCTTGCGCGAGATCATCGACGGGGGCGACCCCGACCCGGACGCACGCATGGGCAACCGCGTCGCGCGCCGCCGCGCCATCCACCTGCTGCAGCGCGTCGACGAGCTCTTCTGAAGGACGACCGATGGCACTGAGCGCACCGAAGGTGAAGGGCGTCGAGGTCGCCGAGTACGCCGCGACGCCCCACCCGAAGCCGTTCTTCAAGACCGTGCTCGACGGCAAGCGGATGTTCCAGGGTGCACGGACGACCGTGACGACGAAGGTGGACGGCGACGCGATGGAGATCGCGTCGGTGCACGAGACCGCCGTAGGCCGCATCGACGAGTCCGCGATGCTCGACACCAAGGGCGGCGGCGTCGCGATGCGCACGCTCGACCGCACACAGAAGGATCTGACGGGGAAGGTCGTGCGCGAGGAGCGGGTCGACTTCGCGTCGAGCGCCGTCCTGCTCCCGGAGCGCACGTTCCCCGAGGTGATCCTGCCCTTCGTGCTTCGCGGGCACTCGCTCGCGGCGCGCGACTTCGTCTACTCCTGGAGCGTCGACCGGTTCGTCGCGCGCGTCTACTTCGAGGTCACCAAGAAGGGCGTGTCGATCGCCGTCCCCGCCGGCACGTTCCGCACGAACCACGTGGTGATGTACCCGGACCTGAACGACTGGGTGCCGCTCGGCTCGGTGCTCACGACGCTCGCGAAGCCGCTCCTGCCGAAGTACCACATGTGGTTCGAGGAGGCGGCGCCGCACCGGGTCGTCCGCTTCGAGGGCGCGTACGGCCCGCCCGGCGCGCCCGAGCTGATCCTCGAGCTCGCCCGCTCCACGCCCTGATCCCGTGCGGGAACCCTACCCCTCCGGATCGTCCTGTGGTTGAATCCCCGGCGCTCGCGTCGCGTCGAAGGGCCATCGCGACCGGCGATTCGGGAACGATTACGCGCATGCAGCACCGCCACGCTCTCGTCACCTCGCTCGGCCTCGCGCTGGTCCTCTGCGCGGTCGGTTCGGGCGCCGCGCAGCCACCCTCGACGACCGTGGCGCCGACGACGATCCGCATCGCCACGCTCGCGCCCCGCGGGAGCGCGCCGTACCGGGTGCTCACGGCATGGGGCAACTCGCTCCGCGAGCAGACGGGGGGCCAGCTCCTCTTGCACGTCGAGTCGGGCTCCGACGAGAGCGCGTTCGTGACGCGCCTGCAGCACCGCGAGATCGAGGCCGCAGGCGTCACGTCCGTCGGGCTCTCGACGCTCTGCCGACCGGTGCTCGTGCTCCAGGCACCCGGGGTCGTGGAGGACGCGACGCAGATGGATCGCGCGCGTGCCGCGCTCGACGCGACGCTCCGCGCCGAGCTCTCGACGAGCGGCTACACGCTGCTCGGCTGGGGCGAGGCCGACCCGATCTTCGGGGAGTTCCTGACGCAGATCCACGCACACGCGGTCCCCCTGCCGCTCGCGGGCGTCTTGCCGGCGCTGACCGGCGGGAGCGTCGACGTGGTGCTCGGATCGGCCACCATCATCAACGCGCTGCAGTGGCACACCCGCCTGACGCACGTGATCGCCGGCTCGCGCTCCGTGCTCATGGGCGCGACCGTGATGCACCGCAGCGCATACGAGGCGCTGCCAGCCGCCCAGCGCACCGTGCTCGACGCCACGTCGGCGCAGGCCCACGCGCGCCTTCTCCGCGACATGCGGACCAGCGACGACCGCGCGTACGCGACGCTCGTCAGCCACGGCCTGATCGAGACGGACGCGTCCGCGGCGACGACGGCGTGGACCCAGGCCGCGCGGGACACGCGCAACGCTCTGGTCGGGCGGCTGTACACGCAGGCACTCCTGAACCAGGCGTGGACGGCGGCCGGGCACACGGGCAGCCCCTGAGCGCGGCACCGATGCTACGCTCGCGGCGCGGGGAATGAACGAGCGCGTGACCATGACCCCGGCCGACGCCCTGATCGGCCGGGTCCTCGACGGCAAGTACCGGCTGGATCAGAAGCTGGGTGCCGGCGCGATGGGGGCGGTCTACAAGGCGACCGAAGCGAGCGGGCAGCCCTGCGCCGTGAAGGTGATGGCGCACGAGGCGATCTCGGATCCTGCGCTGCGCGAGCGCTTCGAGCGCGAGGCGCGCGCCCTCTTCGCGCTGCGCCACCCGAACGTCCTCGAGGTGCGGGACTTCGGCGTCGACAAGGGCCTGCCTTACCTCGTGATGGAGCTGCTCTCGGGCCGCACGCTCGAGGAGATGGTGGTCGAGCACACGCCCGATCCGGCCACCGGCATCGAGCTGGCCAAGGACGTGCTGCGCGGGCTCGCGTTCGCGCACGAGAAGGGCGTGCTGCACCGCGACCTCAAGACGGAGAACGTGTTCTGCCAGTGGGACGGGCAGCGCTGGCGCGCCAAGCTGCTCGACTTCGGCCTCGTGAAGTTCCAGGACGAAGAGAAGTGGGGCTCGGGCAAGAAGCTCACGATGCAGGGATCGGTGTTCGGAAGCCCCGCGTACATGTCGCCCGAGCAGGCGACCGGCACGCCGATGACGGCTCGCTCCGACGTGTACTCGGCCGGCGTCGTGCTCTACGAGATGGTCACGGGCGAGTGGCCCTTCGAGGCCGACAACCAGGTCGAGATGTTGCGAATGCACCTCATGCAGGCGCCGCCCGCCATGGAGAGCAAGCGCGAAGCGCTTCACGTCCGGCCCGAGCTGAGCGCCATCGTGCAGCGCGCGCTCGCCAAGAAGGCCGACCAGCGCTTCGCCGACGCGCGCGAGATGCTCGCCGCGCTCGAGGCGATCCCGCCGCCGGCCGCGTGGATCGATCCGAGCCGGCCGTCGATCGTCGCACAGGCCGCCCCGCTGCCGCCTCCTGCGAGCACACCAGAGCCGCCCGCGCTCGCCGCGGTCGCGCCCGGCGGACGGAGCGGCCCCTCCCTCGCGCTGCTCGCGGTCCTCGGCGGGCTCGGCTTCGTCGGGCTTCTCGCCCTGGCCGCCATCGCCTTCTACTTCCTGCGCTGATGGGTTCTTCCCCGGAGCCGCTCGACCCCACGCCAGGGCCGAGCCGCAGAACTTCCGTCCTTCCTGGGCGTCCGTGAAGAGCGGCGTCTGGTAACCTCCGCTCGCTTCGGGTCACCCAAGCGGGGTGGGTGGCGTGCGGTCCGAGGCCACACGCGCGTGACGCGTCGGGAGGCTCGGATGCGGTGGTGGAATCGGCTCGCTGGGGCGGCAACGCTGGCTCTCTCGATCCTGGCGTGCGGGGCACAGGACACGACGATCGAGGCCACGGTCGCCACCGTCCGCACGGTGCGCGGAGGGTTCTCGCTCGCGGACGCGACCGGCGCGTCCATCCCCTCGGGGACGACCGCGCGAGTCTCGGCCGGCGGGGCCGTCACCGTGGGCGAGGGGGGGCTGGCCCGTGTCGAGCTCGACGGCGGCCCCCAGCTGCTGCTCGACGAGGGCGCGCACCTCACCCTGCCCGAGGACGCGCACGCCGCGCTCGACGCCGGCCGGGCGTACTTCGACGTGATGAGCGGCGACGCGCTCGCGATCGAGGTCGCGGGTGCGAGCCTGCGAGCGAGCGACGCTTCCTTCTCCGTCGCGATCACCGAGGGCGGCGCCGACGTCTACGTCGTGCGCGGCGAGGTCAGCCACAGGACCGGGGATGCGCGCGGCGTCGCGCATGCCGGCCAGCAGCTCACCCTGCGCGGGACGGGTGCGACGATCAGCGCGGCCACGCTGTGGAGCGACTGGACCGGCGGGCTCGTGCGCACGGGACCGAGCGATCCGAGCAGCGCGCCCGGCGTGGGCACGCTCGAGGCGCGCGTGCCCGACGAGGTCGGCCAAGCGCGCTGGCCCCTGGTGATCCGGCGCCTCGACGTGCAGGCGCGCGTGGTCGGCGAGCTCGCGATCACGGAGGTGCAGGAGGTCTTCTTCAACCCGGCGAGCGAGACCGTCGAGGGGCTCTACCGCGTGAGCGTGCCGGACGGCGCCGTGCTCGAGCGCTTCGCCGTCGACCGCAACGGCACGCTGGTCGACGGCTACGTCCGCGAGGAGCAGCAGGCGCGCGCCGCGTACGAAGCGCAGGTCTACCGCGGCTCGACCGACGACCCGGCGCTCCTCGAGTGGGACGCGCCCGGCAGGTACCGCGCGCGCATCTATCCGATCGGCGCCGGGGAGATCCGGCGGATCGTCATCCGCTACGCCGAGTGGCTCCCGCGCGCCTACGAGGGCGGACCGCTGCTCTATCGCTATCCGATGGCGGCAGGGGCTGGCGCGCCCCACGTCGGCGAGCTGGCGTTCGTGGCGGACCTCGGGGGCGCGAACGCCGCCGAGGTGCGCGCCGGGCTCGGTGCCACGGTCGACGGCACGCGCGTCGAGCTGCGGCGCAGCGACTTCGCGCCCCGCTCCGACCTCTGGATGGAGATCGTGCCCCGACAGGCGGACGCGCAGCGCGCGTATCGCGCTTCGCACGTGCCGCCCGCGCGCGCCCCCGGCTCGCGCATCGTGGTGAACGAGGCCGACGAGCGGGACTACTGGTACCTGCCGCTGCGCCTGCCCGAGCACCTCTTCGCGGCATACGACGACGAGCAGGCGCGCGGCGTCGACCTCGTGATCGCCCTCGACGTCTCCGCCGGGACGGACCGCGCGCACCTCGAGCTCGGGCGCAGCGTCGCCGAGGCGATCGCGTCGCACCTCGGCCCGGGCGATCGCGTCAGCATCGTGTCGAGCGACCTGGCCATCCGCGCCGTCGCCGCGGGCGGCACGGAGCTCGGCCCGGTCACGCCGGAGCGCGTCGATGCCCTGCTCGACGGGCTCGCGCGGTTGCCAGCCGGAGGCGCGACCGACCTCGGCGAGGCGATCGCGCAGGCGGGATCGCTGCTCGATCCGGCGCGCAACGGCGCGGTCGTCTACATCGGCGACGGCGCGCCCACGGTCGGTGAGCTCGGCAGCGAAGCGCTGCTCGGCCACCTCGTCGATCAGCCCCACCCCATCCGCCTGTACGCGATCGCGGTCGGCGCGGACGCGAACCTGGATCTGCTGAGCGAGCTGACGCACGGCGGAGGCCTCGCGATGCGCGTCGAGGAGCGCGACGACGCAGCGACCGCGGCGATGGACGTGCTCGCGAGCCTCTCGCGTCCCGTGCTCGGCCGCGTCAGCGTGGATCTCGGCAGCGGGATCGAGAACGTGTTCCCGCGCGTGCCGGTCGACGTCGTGCGTGGCGAGGTGCTCGAGGTCGTCGGGCGCGTCCACGACGCGATCCCGAGGGAGGTGATCGTGCGCGGCAGCTTCCTCGGCACCGACTTCGAGGAGCGCGTTCCCGTGACGACGGAGGCGAGCGAGGCCGGCACCGATCTGCGCCTGCGGTGGGCGAACGAGCGGCTGCGCCAGCAGCTCCGCGAAGGCGCGACGCGCGAGGAGATCGCCGAGCTCGGCACCCGCTACGGGCTCATCACGCCTTACACCAGCTACTACGTGCCCAGCGCGCGCGAGCTCTCGCAGATGGGCGCTCTGTCGCGCCTCCATCTGCACGACGACCTCGTGGGCCCACGCAGCGCCGAGGGCTCGACCCTCGCACAGGCGGCCGCGACGCTCTTGCTCGGGCCGCTCGCGCTCACCGGATGCGGCTTCGCGGCCGAGCCTGCCGCGCCCGGGCCGACGGGGGGCACCGGCGTGGCGACGCCGGTGAGCGTGGACGTCAGCTCGGCCCCGGACGAGAGTCCCGTCGAGGCGCAGGCGGTGTCGCCGACGACGCCCGCCATCGTGACGGCGCCGCCCGCCGCGCCGGCCCCCGAGGAAGCGGAACGGAGCCAGCAAGCGACCGACGATCTGCTCGCGGGCGCCCTGGCCGAGGACCAGACCGGGTCGCTGCGCGACGTGCTCGCGGGCGGCGCGGTGACGGGGGACGAGGAGGACGCCCTGGCCCAGGCGCAGGGCGTCGGCGTCGCCGATGGATCGGAGCTCCGCGGCAGAGCGGGCGGCGGCACGGGCGAGGGGACGATCGGGCTCGGGAACCTGGGCACGCTCGGGCACGGCAGCGGCGACGGCGACGGCTCGGGCTACGGGAGCGGTCCGATGCGGCGCCACGCGCGGATGGCGGCGCGGCCCGCGTCGGGCTCCGACCCGAACCGCCCGACCGGGAGCGCGACGACGCGGCCCGACTTCTGGCGAGCGGCGACGACGACCCCGCCCAGCGCCACGCCCTCGGTCGATCATGCGCGCTCCCGCTGCAGCGACGCCGCGGGCCTCGCGCTCGACGACCGCCGCGCGCTCTGGGCCGAGCGCCTCCAGCGCGGCAGCTGGGCCGGTGACTGGGTCGACGTCTATCGCCAGGCCGCGCGCGACTGCGAGCTGCGCACCGGGCGCGACCGCCGCGCGTTCGTCGACGCCATGATCACGCGCGCCGGCTCGCTCCAGCAGATGATCACGCTCTACGGCTACCTCTCCGACGGCACGGCGCGCGGCTACCTGCGGACCTCCATCCTCCGGCGCGTCCGCACGCCCGACGATCTTCGGATCGTGCGCGGCGCCTTCGGCGGGACGTTCGTGGACTGGGTGCTCGTCGATCAGGTCCTCGCCCGCGCGACGACCCCCACGGCCCGCCTGCGCGCGCTCCGCGGCCTGCTCGCGCAGCAGCCCGAGAGCTTCGACCTGCGGCTGCGCCTGCTCGAGGAGCTCGAGGTGCAGCACCGAACGGCCGAGCTCCAGCGCCTCGCCGCCCGCATGCGCGTCGATCCGCTCGCGGACGCGGGGGTGCGCACGGCGATCGGAGAGATCTACCTCCGTCTCGGGAGCGAGGACGACGCACGGCGGACCTTCAGCGAGATCGTCGAGTTCGCGCCGCTCGACGAGCTCGCGCGCCGTCGCCTCGGCGATCTCTACCGCGCCCACGGCTGGTACGAAGACGCGTACAGGCAATACGAGACGCTCGCGACGATCCGCCCCGACGATCCCTCCGTGATGCTGCTGCTCGCGCAGGCCGCGGCAGGCGCGCACCGCACGGACGAGGCGCTGCGCCTCGAGCAGCGGGTGATGGAGACGGCGCCGCCCGGATCGATCGGCGGCGTCGCGCGCGTCGCTCAGCTCTGGTCGAGCGTGCGCTTCGCCGAGCTGCGCCAGAACGCAGGCGGGGACGCCGAGCAGCTGAACGCGCTGCTCGCGCGCATGCGCCGGAGCGGCGTGCTCCGCGGCGCGGGGGCGCTGCGCGTCTCGCTCGTCTGGGAGCACCCGGACACGGACCTCGCGCTCTGGGCTGGACACCCGGGCCTGCCGATCTCCCGGCCCGACGACCTGAACGCCGAGCTCGGCATCGAGGCGTTCGACGTCAGCGAGCAGGAGAGCGGATCCTACCGCATCGAGGTGCGCCGGACGTCGGCCGACCGCGTGAGCACCGTGCGCGGTAGACTCGTCGTCGTGTGGAACGAGGGGCGGGCCGACGAGCAGGTCGAGATCCGGGAGCTGGAGTTCGCTCCGGGCGCCCCGAACCGTGGATGGACGATCAGCGAGCGCACGCTCGCGGATGCGCCGGCCGCCGCGCCTCCGAGCGTGACGGGTGCGCATGGAGGTGTTCGATGAGCCGCAGTCGACCGATTCTCGCCCTGCTCTCGGTCGCCGCGCTCGTCGCGTGCCACGCGCCGCACGATCCCGCGCCGACGGTCGCCCTCGCGTCGGTGGTGCGCGGCACGCTCACGCTGACGCTCGCCGGAGACACCGAGACGGTTCGCGGACCGGCCCGCGTCGAGACCGGCGCCACCGCGCAGACGGCCGCCGACGGCCGCGGCACGCTCGCGCTCGACTCGGGCGCGTGGATCCTGATGGACCAGGGCACGACCCTCGCCCCCGACCTCGCGGCGGCATCGATCACCGCGGGGCGCATCTGGGTGGACGCGTCGTCCGCCGACGAGACGACGATCACGATCCCGGGCGGCTCGCTGGTCGCCCACGGTGCGACGAGCGGCACCGACGTGGGCGCCGCGTTCGCCGTGTCGATCGAGGACGGCGCGACGCTCGTGTACTGCGCGTCCGGCGAGCTCACGTACCACGCGGCCACCGAAGGAACGGTCGCGCAGGGCGAGACCCTGCGGGTGGACGGCGCCGGCGCCGCGAGCGTGGTCGCCGAGGCGCTCTGGGACGACTGGACCGGCGGGCTGGCGGATCCCGCCGCCGGCCGCTTGCGCATCGACGATCCGATCGGGACGCTCGGCGGCCGCACGGCCACCGAGCTCGGCGAGGCGCGCACGGCGCTGCCGGTGCGAAGCCACGAGGTGAACGTCGAGGTCCGCGGTGACCTCGCGGAGACCCAGATCGTGCAGACGTTCTTCAACGCGCGGAGCGACACGCTCGAGGGTGAGTGGTCGATCCGCATCCCCGACGGCGCCATCGTCGCCTCGTTCGCCGTCGACACCGGGAGCGGATTCACCGAGTCGGCCATCGGCGCGGTACAGGTCGGCAGCGGCTACTCGCTCTCGTGGAGCGGCGCCGACCTCGCCGAGTCGCGCCTCGCCTACGACGGCCCCTCGCGGCTGCGCGCCCGCATCTCGCCGGTGATGCCCGGCGCGACCGTCCGCGTGCGCCTGACCTACACCGAGTGGCTCGACCGGAGCGCCGGACGCCGCACGTACGTCTACCCGATGCGCAGCGACGGCGAGCCGCCGCTCCTCGGGGAGTTCCTGCTCTCGATCGACACGCGCGCGGCCGGCGCCGAGGGCATGCGCGCCGGCATGGGGGCGCGCTACGAGCAGGGGCGCGTCAACCTGCGGCTCTCGGACTACAGGCCGCACGCGGACTTCACGCTCGATCTCTACGACACGGCCGCGGCGGCCGAGCACGCGGCCGACGCCGTCGCGTATCCCGTGACCGGCGGGCCCGAGACCCTCGCGGACGGGACGCGGCCCGCGGAGGGGAGCGATACCTACGTCCTGTTCGACGTGCCGACCGATGCACTGCTCGCCGACACGGCCACCGCGCAGCAGCCGCTCGAGCTGGTGCTCGTCCTCGACGCCTCCGGCGCGACGAGCACCGAAGACCTCGAGCTCGCGCGGGACGTCGTCGAAGCGACGCTGCGGCAGCTCGCCCCGGACGACCGCGTGGCGCTGCTGCTCGCCGACGTCGCGGCCCACCGCCCCGAGGGGGCGCCCGAGGGCCTCGTCGAGCCCAGCCAGGAGAACCGCGAGGCGTTCCTCCAGGCACTCTCGACGGTCGACGTCGGCGGCGCGACGGATCTGGGCGAGACGCTGCGCCAGGCTGCGGCGATCGTGGCGGGACACCCCCGCGCGGCCCTGCTCTACCTGGGGGACGCCCTTCCGACCACCGGCGCGCTCGACGCGACCGCGCTGCGGACGGTGCTCGCGACGATCGACGCACCGCCGCGCTTCTTCGGCCTCGCGATCGGCGATGGCGCGAACCTCGAGCTCTTGCGGACGCTCTTCGGCACCGACCAGGCGAGCATGATCGACGACCGGGCCAACGCCTCGCGGGCGGTGATGCGCCTGCTGGCCGAGGCCGCGCGGCCCACGCTCCGCGGCCTCACGCTCGATCTCGGCGAGGGGGTCGAGCGCGTGTACCCGAGCCCGCCGCTCGAGGTCGCCGAGGGCGCCCACCTGCGGCTGGTCGGGCGCCAGGTCGGCGACCTGCCGGCGCAGATCACGCTGCACGCCACGCGCGACGGGGCGCCCGTCGAGCAGACGCTGACCGTTCGCGTCGGGGCCGTCATCGATGGCGGCGACATCCGGCGCCGCTGGGCGAGCGCGCGCCTGGCGGAGCTGCTCGACCAGGACGCCGGGCGCGAAGCGCTCGTCGACCTCGGAACGCGCTTCTCCATCATCACGCCGTGGACGTCGATGCTCGTCGGCGCGGGAGCGGGCTCGACGGCACCGCTCGTCACGAACTTCGACACCGATCCGCTGACGATCGCCTGGGGCCTCGGCGGCGGCACCTCGGAGGTCGCCGTGACCTCGCTCGCGAGCGACGGCGGAAGCGGCTGGCGCCGGCGCATGGCCAGCGCGCGCCCCGAGGGCGACATCGCGACGCAGCCCGAGTCCACCTGGGACACGCACGTCCCGACCTCGTTCGCCCTCGACCCGCACGATCGCTACACCAGCAGCTACGGCGCCGACGGCGGGCTCGGTACGGCGGCGGTCCGGCGCGCGCTCCGCCAGGGAGAGCGCGGGCCGCGCCAGTGCTACGCGCAGCGCACGGCGGACCGGCCCGACCTCGCGGGAGATCTCACCGTCGCGGTGACGGTCGGGGGCGACGGCATCGTCCGCGCGGCGAGCGTCGTCTCGAGCTCCCTCGGCGACACCGAGACCGAGAGCTGCGTGCTGTCGGAGGTCCGCGGCATCGCCTTCGGGGCGACGGGCGCGGCCCAGCCCATCGTCGTGAACTACGTCTACAACTTCATCGTGCCCGAGCGCGAGTTCGGCTCGCGCCGGCTCTGCAGCCCCGCCGCGTTCCGGTCGCTGGCGCTCCGCCGCCGCCTCTGGAGCGAGCGCCTGGCCGGTCGCTACGACGTCTCCGGCGTGCTCCAGGTCTACCGCCAGGCGCGCGCGCGCTGCGAGCTCGGAAACTGGCGCGCGCGCCGAGCGCTCCTGGACCTGATGCTCCGCCACGTCGGCGACCTGTCCTCGCGGATCAACCTGCAGCAAGCGATGGTCGGCGAGCCGGACGCGGCCTCGTACCTGCTGGGCGCCGTGCTCGCGAGCGTGCGGACGCCGGAGGACGTCGCCTACGCCCGCTCGGGGCTCGGGCTCGACGTGCAGGTCGACTGGAACCTCTTCGCGCGTGCGTGGGTGCAGTCGAGCAACGTCGATGCGCGCATCGCGCTCGTGCGCCGCTGGATCGCCGTCGTCCCCGACGACATCGACCTTCGGCTCCGCCTGCTCACGCTCCTCGAGACGAAGGGCGGCGACGCGCTCGCCGAGGCCCGGCGCCTGGCGCGCGCGCTGGCCAACGACGCGCTCGCCGACGCACAGGTCCGCACGCAGATCGGCGAGTTCTGGCTGCGCCAGCAGGACGAGGCCGAGGCCCGGCGCGTGTTCAGTCAGATCGTCGAGCAAACGCCCTTCGACCCCTGGGCGCGCAAGCGCCTCGGCGATCTCTATCGCGCCCACGGCTGGCCCGACGACGCCTACCGCGAGTACCAGACGCTCGCGCGCCTTCGGCCCGGCGAGGGCGAGGTGCTGCTGCTCCTCTCGCGCGCGGCGGCCGACGCGGGGCGCGTCGACGAGGCGCTGCGCCTCGAGCAGCGGATCTCCGAGTCGACCGATCCCGCCGTCGAGGAAGGCCCCGCGACGCCAGCGCGCCTGTGGACGCTCGTCCGCCTCATGCGCCTCTACGACGAGGCGAGCGACGACGACGCGCGCAACGCCATCCGTCGTCGCGTCCGGGAGGCCGGCGTGCTGCGCGATCCGCCGGACGTGTTCGTCGCCTTGTCCTTCGGACACCCGGACGACCTGCCGCGCTTCTCGCTGCACTATCCGTTCGACGGCGCCGCCGCGGACGACCCCGGCTTCGAGGAGGCGACGCTGGGCAGCACCGACGCCGGGATCCTCGCGTTCCGGGTCGCCGAGCGCGAGGACGGCGCGTACCAGCTGGACGTGCGCCGCGAAGATCGGGAGAGCCTGCGCGACACGACGTGCGAGCTGATGGTCGTGGTGCACCCGGGTCGCGAGGACGTGCGCGTGATCCGCCAGCCGGTCGTGCTGAGCACGAGCGCGCTCGCGCACCGCTACGAGCTGGGGGCGAGCGACGCGCTCGCCGAGATCCCGATCCCCCCGCCGCCGCGCGCAGCCGCGGCGCGGTGATCGGCGCGATCGGGTACCCTCTCGGGACGTGAGCCAGCCGCCCGTCGACGAACCTCCCGAGGCGCTGATCGGGCGGCGCCTCGGCCACTACCTCGTGCTCGACGCGATCGGCGGCGGTGCCATGGGTCACGTGTTCCGGGCGCGCGACGTCGTGCTGCGACGCACCGTGGCGCTCAAGGTCCACAAGCCACGCCGCGGCTCGAGCGGGCTCGGGCGCTTCCACCAGGAGGGCCGCGCCGTCCTGGCGCTGGGCCACCCCGGCATCGCGGAGGTCTACGAGACCGGTCAGAGCGGGCCCTACCCCTACCTCGCGATGGAGCTGGTCGACGGCCCGACCCTGGCGGACCTGCTCCGTCACGGCGGCCTCGGCTGGGCCGTCGCGGCCTCGCTCGCCAGGGACATCGCGGAGGCGCTCGGCCACGCGCACCGCCACGGGGTCGTCCACCGCGACCTGAAGCCGAGCAACGTCCTCGTCTCGCGCACGGGCGTCGTCAAGCTCGTCGACTTCGGCCTCGCCAAGCAGATCGCCATGCCCGAGCCGGGCGAGCAAGACGCGACCGTCTACGAGTGGTCGGAGGTCCACACGGCCGACGGCGCCGTGCTCGGCACGCCGGCGTACATGTCGCCGGAGCAGGCACGCGCGCGTCCCGTCGACGCGCGCGCGGACGTCTTCTCGCTCGGGACGCTGGTCCACGAGCTGGTCACGGGCGTCGCGATCTTCCGCCGCGCCAGCCCCGCGGCGACCATCGGTGCCATCCTGGCGTCGAAGCCGCCGCGCCTCGACGCGATCGACGCGCGCGTGCCGGCGTGGCTCGCCGACGTCGTCCAGCGCTCGATGGCGAAGGAGCCCGAGGAGCGCTTCGAGGACGGCGGCGCGCTCGCCCTCGCGCTCGAGGCCGCGGGCGTCGAGCGCGTCGAGCTGAGCCGCATCGCGCAAGAGGCCTCGGCGGAGCGCATCTCGCTCACGCGGACGAGCCGCCCGAGCCTGCGGCCCGCGTCTCTCGTGCCCGCGCCCCGGCCCTCGACGCGGTTCATCGGACGGGCGGCGGAGCGCCGCTGGCTGCTCGAGGCCGCCGTCCGCGGCGAGCCCGTCGTGGTGGTCCACGGGCCCGCGGGCTCGGGCAAGTCCCGCCTCGTCCGAGAGCACCTCGAGGAGCGCGGCGAGGACGATGCCTTCGTCGTCGATCTCGCGCTCGCCACCAGCGACGCGCTCGCCGTGCACGCGGTCGCCGCCGCGATCGGGGCGAGCCGCCCCGATCGCATCGGCGCGCGCCTCGCCCAGCGCGAGAGCCCGCGGCTCGTCCTCGACGGACAGACGCGCTCGACCGAGGGACTGCTCGCGCTCGCGCGGGCGTGGTCCGAGCGCGCGCCGCGCGCGCGCTTCGTGATCGTCGGTGAGGCACCACCCGCGGGCCCGACGCCGGCGATCGCGGTCGAGGGGCTGCCGCCCGAAGAAGCGTGCGAGCTCCTGCTCGAGCGCCTGATGAGCAGCGCCGACGACCCGCCCCGCGTCCTCAACCAGCGGGAGGTCGCGCTTCGCGTCGCGGAGCACGTCGCCGGCAACCCGCTCGCGCTCGAGATCGTCGCGCGGCTCGCCGCGACGGGCGAGCCCGCAGACCTCGCGCGCCTCGAGGCGAGCATGCGCGACGACGACGCGACCGCTCGAACGGCGTCGTCCGACACGGGCTCGCGCGCGAGCGGAGCGTGGGTCGCGCTCGCCGCCGCCGAGCGGACGCTGGCGGCGAGCGAGCTCGAGGCGCTCGCCGCGCTCGCGGTGGTTCCGGCGTTCGATCTCGCGGCGGCGGCGGCCATCACCGGGCTCGGCCACGAGGCTGCCGAGGCCTGGCTCGCACGACTGCAGCACCTCGGGCTCGCGTACCCGGCGCCCCACCCCGAGCTGCTCGGTGTGCCGCGCTGGGCGCTGCGCGAGGTCGTGCGTCGCCGGATGCAGCGGGGCTCGTCGGCCACGGGTCTCGATCCAGGGCTGCGGGCGCGCGCGCTCCGTCGCGCGGCGAAGCACTACGCCGTCCACGCCCACGCGCGACGGGAGGCGATCCGCAGCGCCCCTGCTCGGGAGGCCCACCGCGAGGTCGCCCTCGACGAGGCCGCGGTCCTCGCGGTCGCCGACGCGACGATCGAGGACCCGACGCTCGGCCTCGACGGCCTGGCGCTCGACGCGCTCGTGGCGCAGGTCGAGGGGCGGCCGGCCTCGTCGAGCTCCCTCCTGTTCCTGTTCCGCCTCGACGCGCTGATCACGCGAGCGCTCGAGGCCGAGAGCGACGCCGACATCGTCCTCGACGCGATCGTCGCGCGCGCGACGCTGCGCCTCGCCCTCGGCGCGAACGACGCACGCGACGACGCGGATCGTGCGCTCAGCTGGGCGCTCCGGCGCGACGACGCGGCGCGCCTGTCGCGCGCGCGGACGCTGATGGCGCGCGCGCTCCTCACGAGCGGCGAGCTCGACGCCGCGGGCGCCGAGGCGGAGCGCGCCGTGGACGACGCGCGCGCCGCCGCGCCACCGGCGGCGTCCGCCGCGCGACCGCCGAGGGATCCCGTCGCGCCTGGCGCTGCGGTCGAGCGGGGCGCGGAGCTGGGGGCGGCCCTCGAGGTGCTCGCAGAGGTGGCTCTCGAGCGCGGAACGATCTCGCTGGCGCGTACGGCGACCGACGAGGCCCGGCGCCTCGCCATCGCCCGCGAGGACGCGGCGGCCCGACTGCGCGCCGTGGTGCTCGCCGCGTCCGTCGCGCGCGAGTCGACCGACCCCGACGCCGAGCGGGCCTGCCTCGAGGAGGCGCTCGAGCTCTCGCGCGCCTTCGGGCTGGTCGAGCGCACGGCTGCGATCCTCCTCGAGCTCGGCGAGGTCGAGCACCGCGTCGGCGCGGTCGCGCGCGCTCTCGATCTGCTGACGCAGGCCGCCGCGCTGCACCCCGAGTCCGAGGCCACGGCCGATGCGCTGCGCCTCGCGGCCGCGGCGCTCGCCGTGGAGCGCGGAGACCTGACCCGCGCGAGCGCCCTCGCGTCGATCGCCGAGAGCGACCCCGAGAGCGCGCCGCTCGCGCTCGCGATCGCAGGGGGCGCCCGCGCCGCGCTCGGCGAGCTCGAGCCCGCGCGCCGCCTGTTCGCGCGGGCGCTCGACGCCGAGCCGCGGGACGCCGTCGAGCGGGCGGCCATCGAGCTCTGGCGAGGGCACCTCGACATGCTCGAGCAGCCCGGTGAGGCCGGCATCCAGCGAGCGAGCGCGCGGGTCGACGGGCTGCGCGTCGGGAGAGACCCTTCGCGGCCGGGCTCACGACACGCGCTCGCGATCGCGCTCCGCGTGCTCGAGGCGCGCTTGCCGCGCCGCGCATCGCTCGTGCCCTGACCCGCGGCCACCCGATCCGGGGGCCGGGCGCGCGCTACTCCGCCGCCTGCATGGCGGCCGCGAGATCGCGCAGCGCTTCCGACTCCGGGGGCGGATTCGCGGGCGCCGGCGGGCGCTCGCGGATCTCGACCAGCGTGTGTCCGGGCACGGGCATGACCGTGACGTCGAGCGGCACCGCGCCGGTGGTCACCTCACGAGGGACGGCCGCTCGGTACGACGCGCCGTGCCCCGGCAGCTCCACGACCTCCCCGGTCGTGAGGCGCGGACCGAAGTAGCGCAGGAGCGCGCCGATCGGCACGTCGCTCAGGTAGGTGTGCAGCCGCTCGTCGTCGCCCGCGTTGGGCGTGAGCCCCATCGGCAGGGTCAGCCCCGCCACGCGCGTCTCCGACTCGCGGAGGTTCCCCTCGTCGTCGTAGAGCGCGGGCGCCTCGATGTGGGGGGCCGGCGTGACCTCGACCTGCGGCAGCACCTCGCTCGGCCGCCCCTCGACGTCGCGCTCGCCTCCGCTGCACGCGGCGAGGAGCAGCAGGAGCACCGCAGCCGGTCGGTTCACTGGCCAACCCTTACCACAGGATCCTCGGACCCGACGCCGCCCCTCGGTCAGAAGTCGGCGGCAGGCTGGTAGGTCAGCGCGCGCGACTGCGCGAGCGGAGGCGGCAGGCTCGCCACCGTCACCGTCTGCACGCTGGATGCGGTCGACGGCGTCGAGGACGGCGCGGTGCCCGAGATCTGCGCGACGAGCTGGAACCCGCCGGGGCGCAGGTTCGAGATCTGGTAGCGCTGGCCGAGGTACTGATCGGTGATGCCCGCGCCCGTCGTGCAGCTCGGCCGCTGGGTGATGCCGACGCCGAAGACGATGCCCGAGTACGTCCCGAAGTAGGTGTCGACCGCGCCGCTGACGCCCACGAGCCCCGGCTGCGGGAACCGACCGGCGACGCCGGTCGTGTAAGGCAGCGGCGCGGTGCCGCCCGCGTTCAGGTAGTGCAGGCCCCAGATCTTGCTCGACCCGTAGCTGCAGGCGTTGGTCGGATCCGGCTGGCTCCAGAACGAGCCGAAATAGACGTAGTTCGAGTAGAGCACCATCGGCCCCGTGACCTGCTCGCCGGGCTGCAGACGCAGCTCCCAGTTCACCGACGTGGTCGAGGGCGAGGGGCTGACCGTGCGATCGACGAGCTCGGTGAGCGAGACGACGCGCGTGGGCGCCGCGCCCTCGAGGTTGTCCTGGTCACCGCCGCCGACGACGACGACCGGGTTGCCCTGGTTGTCGACCGAGACGATCGGCGGATCGTAGACCGGCTGGCCGGCGGTCGCGCCGTCGGCCCAGTAGAGGTCGTGCATGGGCGTGAACGTCCACTGCGTGGGATCCGGGACGCTCATGTCGAGGCGCCACACCACGCCGTCCGCGTCCGTCACGAAGGCCCGCGTCGCGAACTGCCCGACGTCGCCGCTGAAGAGCGACACACCCCCGGTGATCGGCGAGGTGATGGTGGTCGAGTCGAACGTGCGCAGCAGCTCGCCCGTCGCCACGTCCACCACGAAGAGACTGCGGCCGGGGCTCGTCGGCAGCCAGCAGCGGCGCCCGGCGCGCGTCGCCGTGACGCCGCTCGGGACCGGCGAGGGCCGGCTCGTCGCGAGCGCCGTGCAGCCCGCCGCACCGTTCGCGAGGGCGCGCGCGGTGTCGATCGTGCCCGCGCCACCGGGCAGGACCGCGATCGCGCGCTCCTGCAGGACGCCGCCGATGTTGACCATCGCCTGGCCGAGGCCCGGCCGGCCGTACGTCAGGCCCATCTGGGGGTGCGTCCACTGCCAGAGGAAGACCGGGTTCAGGGGATCCGTCACGTCGAGCGCGACGTACGCGTTGCCGCCCTGGCGCAGCCCGACGATCAGCACCGAGTGGTACATGTCCGGCGCGGACGCGTCGCCGGGCGCGCGGCGGAAGACGACATCACGCACCACGGGCGTGCCGTCGACCATGAACTGGTGCGAGCTGCGTCCGGAGTTCAGCGAGTTCGGCATGAGCGTCGGCGGGACGAAGCCCCAGAGCTCCTGGCCGCCCGTCCAGCGCGTCGCGCCCGTGGGGTCGTCCTCGAGCGCGAACGCGTGCAGGATGCCGTCGTTCGAGCCGACGTAGACGATGCTGGGCCGGCTCGCGACCTCCGGTCGCTGCCGGAAGAGCGCGTACGCCTGGTCGTCGATGTCCACGCGCGGCGCCGTCACGACGACCGGCGTGGAGTGGTAGATGTCGCCGAGGCGCGCGAGCGCGCGCGTGGAGGGGGCGCGCCCGTGGACGTAGTCGAAGATCGCCGTGCGGGTCGCCGTGTCGCCCGTGGCGAGGCCGAAGTGCGGCGGCGTGATGGCCGCATTCGACGCGTCGAACGTGCCGAGCACCTGGCCGCGGACGACCGGCGAGGGGTTGGTGAAGGGCAAGGTCAGCCCGGAGGGGACCGTGCCGGTGATGATCCCGCTCTCGTTCGCGACCGGGACGGCGACCGTGAGCAGGCGCCGGGGCGAGGCGATGAGATTCCGGGCGTTGAGGACGTCCGCGAAGTGATCGTTGGGCCCGAGCGGCTGCTGCACCGGGTTGAGGCTCGCGTCGCACACGAAGTGCGTCCGATCCAGCACGCCCGTCCACGGGGCGCCGGTCGACGCGTTGCTGACGCGGAAGCCGCTGCCCATCTGCAGCTGCTCCTGCGGCGCGCTCGTCGAGCCGAGCGTGCCGGCCGCGTACGCACTCTGGCTGAGCGTGAACGAGGGGCCCGTGCGCGTCGTGGTGCCCGGCTGCGCCTGATCGAGCGCGCTCGTCAGACCGCTCATCAGGGTCGCGCGGTCGATCGCGAGGATCGCCCGCGTGGTGCCGCCACGGAGCGCGATGTCGTTGAGCTCCGGCGCGATGGCGCTGCAGCGGCCCGAGATGCAGGCCTGGCCGCTCGTGCAGTTCGCGTCGGTGGTGCACGTCGCGCCGGTCGCGCCCGCACCCGTCGCGTAGGCCACGACGAAGAGGCCGTTCAGAAGACCCGTGCAGTTCGTCCCGTCGAAGCGGCAGAGATCGGACGCGATGTCGGCCGGACGCTGGTAGGGGCAGACCGAGGTGCCGCCGCTGTCGCAGTGCAGCGCGCTTCGGAAGGGATCGCTCGACTCACCGTCCGAGATGAGGATGGCGTAGCGGCGGCGGCACGCCTGGTACGGGTCGCCCGCGCCGCCGACGGCCGCGATGCGCGCCACGTCGGGGTGGTTGGTCAGGTAGTACCGGAGATCGTCGAGCATCGCGCCCGTCGGCGTCGAGCCGTAGGGACGCGAGCCGATGAGCGCCGTCTGGATCTGGGCGTTCGTGACGTGCACGTCCGCGCTCGGAGTGCCGACCGAGACGAGCGCGCCGCCGAAGGACTCCGCGCCGCTGATGGCGCGGCGGGATCCACCGTCGACCATGTACGTCGTGGTGCAGCCCGGGAAGCGCAGCGGGTACGCGTTGCCGTAGGAGTAGTCGCCAGGTGCCGTCGCGATCGCCGCGCCGACGCCCGCCCACACCGCCTGATCGACCATGAACTGCGACGAGGGCGGCAGGCCCAGGTTCGGCCCCACCGGCGGCGGAAGGATGCCGTAGACGTTGTCGTACGTCATGAGGCCGAAGCGCACGCGGTCGAGGTACTGGTCGAGCACGCCGTCGGTGCCCTGCGTGCCGAAGGGCCGCGCGAAGGTGTGCGACGAGAACTGATCCGGGGCGCCGACGTACGCCGTGCGGCGATCGATCGTGCTGCAGTAGTAGCCGCTCGAGTAGGTGCCCGTGAGCGACTCGAGGAGCGTGATCCAGCGGCTCCGGCCGCTCGGGCTGCCGGCGTTGCCGGTGCAGACGGGCAGCTGGCCGCCCGCGCCGCTGACCGAGCTCATCGCGTAGTCCATGGACGCCGACGTATCGACGAGGAGGATGACGTCGGGGCGGATCTCGCGGATGTCCGGCGCCTGCGCGTGGGCGTGGCCCGCCGCCCCGAGCCCGAGCATCGCGAGCGCGAGCGCCAAGGTGGCGACGATCGACCCGAGGGCTTCGAGCCGGCTGATCGTGGCATGTCGGCGGTTCATGGGGGCTCCTCCTCGAGACGGCTGCTTCACATCGGCCCTGACAAGACGACGGCGCGCGCGTTCATCGCCGTCTCGTGGCTCCCGCGCTGGAGCTGCGTCGCGAGCGCGGACTCGCCCGGCGTCAGGGTGTCCTGCCCCGTCGGCGGACGCGTTCGCCCGCGCGACGTGATGGTCCAGACGCGATAGGACACCGGCGAGTCGCCGGTCACGCTCATGCCCGCGATCGATCGACCAGGGCGATACGAGTCGTCCATGTCGATCAGGAAGTCGGGCCCGTACGCGAGCGCCGAGCCGAGTGACGAGCCACCCGACGCGGCGACGTTGCCCTCGACGGGCTGCGCGACGACGCTCGGCAGCGTGGTGAAGTCCGCCATGTACACGCGGAAGTGCGGCGTCGACTGGCCGTACGCCGGCTCCTCGCGTGCGAACTGCCGGCCCGCGGCGACGGGCACGCGCTGCATCGCGAGATCGATGCTGCCCGCGCCCATCGTGTCGATGAGCGCCATGCCGGTCGAGACGCCGCCCTCGGCGACGTACTGCGTCTGCATCGCCTGGCGGAAGGTGCCGGCGGAGCGCAGCTCGTAGGTCGTCGAGTACACGGCGAACATGCCCGTCGCGGTCACCATCAGCACCACCAGCATCACGACGAGCATGACGGCGCCCTCGCGCCGGGAGGCGTGCCTGCGGTCTCGAGAGCTGCGGGTCGGGTGTTTGCGGTTGGACGACATGTCACAGCCCTCGGAGCGCGAGGTTCTCCAGCACGAACTCTGCCATCGCCGTCCGGACCCGCGCCGAGCCGGGACGGTCGTTGAACACCGGGAACGCCGTCAGCGGATCGATGGCGAAGCCCGTCACCGGGTTGATGGTGGCGTTGCGGATCCCCGCGTACGGGAACGGATAGGTGGGGTCGATGTCGGACGTCCGCCCCGCGATGGACACCGTGAGCGCGCGTACGCGCGACTCGAGCCCGACGGGGATGGCCGCGACGGGCGGCGAGAGGCGTGGCGGGTTCCCCACCGGCGCCTGGTCGTAGATCGCCATCACCTCGAAGTCGACGGCGTACTCGAGCACGACGCGCGCCGTCTGCCCCGCGATCGGGGTGCCCGTCGCGGGATCGAGCTCTCGCCGGTAGAGCACCGTGTTGGTCCCCGTGACGAGCGGGTCGTTGCCGACCAGGCCCGTGCCGGCGCCGAGCACGTTGGCCGCGGTATCGATGCCGTACTCGACCATCATCAGCGGCGTCACCTGGCAGCCCACGCAGAGCGAGAAGTTGCACTCGTCGAGCGAGGGCAGCGGCGGGCTGACCGAGATGCTCGGCGTGCGGCCGGCCGAGTCCACCGACGAGCTCTGCACGACGGTGAAGAAGTGATAGCCGCGCGGGTGCGTGATGTGCAGCACGCGGCCCGTCGCGAACACCTGCTGGAAGAGCGAGCTGTCCACCGTCGTGCCGAGCGGATCGGCCGCGAACGTGCGACGGAACGCCTGCCAGTTGCTCTGCAGCAGGATCGACGACCCGTTCGCCGAGCCCGTGTTCGCGATCAGGTAGGTGTCCGAGGTGGCGAAGTTCCCGAGCAGCCGGAGGCGGTCGCCGTGGGTCGCGGCGGCGGCGGCGCCCGTCATCGTGGCGAGCGCGCCGGTCGCGGCCGGATCGTGATCCGTGAGCTGCACGGCGAGCAGGCGCGTGGTGATCCCGGCCGTGCCGCAGATGCGCTCGCGCTGCGAGTCCGGGGTGCCACCGAAGCCGGCCGCCGCGACGTCGCGCCGCACGCGCTCGAGCGCCAAGCGCGTCTGGAGCTGCAGCTGGCTGATGCGCTGCTGCGTCTGGAACGCGCGCGCCGAGGCGCCGCTCAGCGTGTACATCGTCGCCACGACGAGCGTGCCGATCGCGAGGGCGACCATGAGCTCGAGCAGCGTGAAGCCAGCCCTCTTGCGGGCGCGCGCCGAGCGCCCCGGCTTGCGTGCGCGCCGGCTCACGGCAGCCCCTGCGGCGTGTAGCGCAGCACCGTCGTGCCCTGCGCGGAGTGGAGGTTCGCCGTGTTGAGCGTCAAACCCTGCGTCGGGCAGCCCGTGAAGAGGGCCGCGTTGACGAGTGGCCCGGGGCGGACCCACCAGACGCGCACGTCGGCCCGCAGCGCCTGGCCGGGATAGACCCACGCGTAGCGCGTCTCGACGCAGTAGAACATGTCGGCCGCGACGGTGGTGACGCGGCCCTGGTAGTCGTACGCGTGCTCGGGCGCCCCGATCGTCGTGCCGAACGGCGTCCACGCCGGCGCGGCGGCGCCCGCCGCCGTCGGGACGTCGCGCAGGAAGCCGCGCGCGTTGACGCCCCAGATCACGGTCCCGGCGGACGGGTACGACTGCGTCCAGTTCAGCGCGTCCAGGCGCAGGAGCTCCAGCGTCGTGCGGATGATCGTCGTGGCCGTCGTCATCTGGCGCGCGTCCATGTTGCCGCGCACCACGATCTCCTGAAGGCCCACGAGCGCGACGGAGCTCGCGGTGATGATCGCGATCGCCATCATCACTTCGATGAGCGTGTAGCCGGCGCGCGCGCGCCGCTTCGCGCCCGGGACCCGCGTCGGGCGGCTCATCGCAGCGCCCTCGGCGCGGCACCGACGGGGATGATCACGCCGCGGTTGGGCGGGATCGCGCTGCCGCCCTCGAGACGCTCGGTGTTGATCTGCGCGAAGCCCGTGACCGGGAGCGTGAAGGCGCCGGTGCTGCTCGACGCGCGCTGGACCGCCTCGCCGTTGGGCTGGAAGCAGAGGTCGACCGAGCCGACCGACGTGAAGCGCACCTGGTGGACCCCCGAGTCGTACATGGTCGCGTCCACGTAGTCGACGCAGTTGCCTCCGGGCACCGCGGGGGCAGCGCAGGGGCCCGTCGCCATGATCGTCGCCCAGTTCTCCATGCGGCAGACCGAGGTCGTGCCCTGCCAGAGCTCGGCGCGACCGTTCCCCGTCGTCACCATGTGCAGCAGGTAGGTCCGTCCGAACGCCATCGACTGAGAGCGCGCGTGGCGGACGAGTCGGATCATGTCGTGGTTGGCGCGATCGGCCCGCGAGATGGCCATGGCGTTCATGATCGCGGGGGCCGCGAGCGCGGCCGTGATCCCGATGATCGCGACGACGATCATCAGCTCCAGCAGGGTGAAGCCCGCGAAACGACGGCGGCTCTGGCGGACGGAACGCACGGTGGACGGCACGAGTGCAATTCGCATTCCGCCATCCTACGGCAGACCGCTCGGCCGGATCGCATTCGAAACCAGCGATCTGCCGGGGTCTGGACCGGGGGCGACCACGGGGAAAGAGGTACGGGCGGGGTCGGCTCCTCGCATCCTCTGCACGGAGTACGCAGACTTTTCCTAGCCGCGCTCCGGCTTGACGCGTCGGCCCCGATTGCGTACCTACCGCATCCCGCGCGGAAGTGGCGGAACTGGCAGACGCACTGGATTCAGGTTCCAGCGCTCGCAAGGGCGTGGAGGTTCAAGTCCTCTCTTCCGCATAGGTGAGGAATCCCGGGTGGTTAGGAGCGATCCTGGCCACCCGGGATTCGTCGTTTTCGGAGGCGAAATCGCGACGGATGGGACCAGAAATCCCGCCCTCGCACATCCGGCCGTCCTCACGGGATGGGCGCGCTCGAAGGCGTTCGGCAACGACCAACGCCCGCGGCGTTCAGTCGTCCCACGCGACGCTGTCGATACGCCAGCCGTCGTCGTAGTCGCGGAACGTGGCGCGCGAGTTCTGTGGCGCCGCTGTCGGCGACTCACCAGTCTCGAGCGCGCACCCGCCCAGCGTGATCCTCGGGATCCGTTGCGGGTCGGTCGTCCACGTGAAGTCCACGTTCTTCACGCCGTCCGCGCCGTCAGCGATGCCGGTCACCTCGCCGAAGCGTCGGGCGCCTGGCATGCGCGCTCGCATGAACGTGCGCGGGTGTCCGCGAGGGTCGGACGCCGTGGCGGCGCGACTCCTCGTCATGAACTCCTCGCACGTCGCCTGGTCCATCGCGGTCGCGGCGAGGTCGCTACGAAGACCAAGGCGTCTCTGCGAGCGCTGTCGTTCGGAAATCGCTCGCGCCCTTCCTGGAGGAAGTCGCTGTAGGAGCCGCCGCAGTCGGCGGGCTCGAGGTTCACGATCGAAGGCGTCCTCGGGACCGCCCAGGCCGACGGCGCTGTCGTGCCTCCCTCGATCTCCGCGTAGCCGCAGGCGGTGACGACACCGACCTGAGCGAGCGGCCCGAGGCACGAGGCTTCGTCGGAATCCGCCCACGCGATCATGTGCTGCGCACACGCGGCGGCCGTGGCCGGGCGGACGTGGAACGAGAGCGTCGGTCGTCGTCGGCACCGAAGTGCTCGTCCTGGATCAGACGGGCCGCCTCCGCGCGGTCGAGCCCGGCGCAACCGCCAAGCACCAGAAGCGCCGCCAAGACTGCACGGGACCACGCGACGGACAGCGATGTATGAGCAGGGACATGGACTCCTCGTGGCGGCAAAAGAGGGCGTGACGCCCTCGGATCTCAGCGCACCGCGCCCTCAGCACGGCAGCGCCGACACTCTGGTGTGAGGTCGGGCGCGCACTCGTACGCCGGGAGCCCGGCGCGATGGCACTCGACGTAGTTGAAGCAGATCAGTTCGCGGCACTCGCGGCGCCTCGCGGCAGACACCGGCGGCAAGCCCGCATCGACGCCCTCCGCGGCCACGCCCGCATCGACGCTCGCGGGATCGACCCAGCAGTCGCCCGTCTCGTCGTCGGTGCGGCAGTAGTCGATCGTCCACATGGCGAGGAGCTCCTCGAGGACGTCCTGTGCGCGCTCGGCGGCATCGTCGCGGGACCCGCGAGCGATCCCGGTGATCGAGTCGAACAGCAGCCACTCGCGGTAGATGGGGACATCGACGGTGCGGCCGCTCGCGAGGTCCTCCTCGCTGGTGCCGTTCTGCTGGGCCCACATCGAGAAGTGGCCGGTCGTGGTGAACGTGGTCTCCGTCGTCGTGAGGATCGCGAGGCGGCCGCTGATGCGTGTCTCGTACTCGTTCGGGCCGATGTCACCCACGATGGTGCCCGAGACGCGCCGCACATGCTGCGCCCGCATGAAGGTCTCGAGCTGGCGCGACGAGAGCGACGGATGCTCACCGGCCGCTGTCGCCGCGATCCAGTCGCACACGTTCTGCGCGAACCCCTCGCTGACGAGGAAGCCGCAGACCGCCGAGAAGTCGTGATGCTCGAGAGCAGCGCCCGCGAGATCGGCGGGGGACGGCGGCTCGGGCGGTCCCGCGTCCACGACCTCAGATGGTGAGGGGGACGCTGACGCGGTGGTCGGTGCCGGTGCCGCCGCCGATGGCGCCGGCGGCGTGCCCGCATCGGAGCCGCAGGCCGCGAGTGTCCCGAGCGCGCCAAGAATCGAGAATCGAAGGACTTGTCTGATCATCGCGATCCCTTTCCCCAACGCGATCGCGTCAGAATACTACCAATCGCCATTGGTCGTCGGGTAGCGTGGGCGTGCTCTTCATCGTCGCGTCTTCCGCGACGTCGGGCCGTCAGGTACAGGCCCACGAAAGTCGCAGAATCGGTGTTCTGCGACGCGACGCACCGACGCCAGCGACGACGGGCTCAGGCGTCGGGATACCAGTAGGGGCAGACGGTGTTACGGTTCGACCAATGAAGACGGCGCTCGACACGCTCAACGATGCGATCGAAGAGCTGAACCCCCAAGCTGAGGCGGCTGCGAAGCTCGAAGCGGCAGTCGGTCTGCTGAACGAACTCGAGGCGCTCGCTCGGTCCGTCGGGATGGGCGCGATGAAGGACGAGGGCCCGATGCTCGGCCTTCATCGAACTCGATCAGCCGGGAACGGGCTGGTTTGGGTCTCCTACGTCCGCAAGAACTGCGAGTTCGTCGTCTATCCGAACCACGACGTGAACCAGGCAAGCAGTGTCTCGCTTCGCTACGATCGCGCGGCACGGGTGTTCACCAGCACGAAGACGGCGAACGCGGCGGACGGCACCGAGCGATGGCTCCCGGCCGTCGATGCCCTCGCCGAAGTGGTGGTCGGCAAGATGTAGCCCCGAGCCACCCCAAACATCCCCGCGGGCGGATCGATCGCTCGCGTTGAGGTCACCCCGTGAGCGCGTACTCCACGACCTCGGCATCCTTGCTCGCGCAGAGGAGCACGCCGATCGACGGGCGCTCGTGCGCCTTCTTCACGTCGCGGTCGAGCGCCTCGACGTAGAAGCTCAGCTTGCCCAGGTGCTCGGGCTCGAACTCGCCGACCTTGAGCTCGATGGCGACGAGGCAGGCGAGCCCGCGGTGGAAGAACACGAGGTCGATCGCGAAGTCCCGGTTGCCGACCTGGACCGGGTACTCGGAGCCGACGAAGCAGAAGTCACGGCCGAGCTCGGTGATGAAGCGGCCGAGGTTCTGGAGCAGCGCGGCGTGGAGGTCGCGCTCCGAGTGCTCCGCGGCGAGGCCGAGGAACTCGAGGCTGTAGGCGTTCTTCAGCTCGGCCTCGGCCTCGGGATGGATCCGTGTCACCGCTGGCGACAGTTTCTTCGTCGCGAGCACGCCGCGGAGCACGGCCCCGGAGCGGATCTGCCGCTCGAGCTCGCGGGAGGTCCACCGCTCCTTGATGGCGGCGAGGAGGTAGAGTTCGCGCGTCGCCTCGGGCCTCGCCTGGCTCAGGACGATGAGGTGGTGGGTCCAGGGCAATTGTCTCAGCAGCGCCGAGACTTTCTCGTTCCCGCGGTACGCCTCGTAGAACTGGCGCATTCGGAACAGGTTCGGGCGCGCGAAGCCACGCAGACCCGGGTAGCGCCGCGCGAGGACGGCCGCGAGCTCCTCGACGACGCCGTCACCCCACTCCGCGCTCTCGATCTTCCCCCTCTGTGCCAACGTCGGATGAGGTACGCCCCGAGCTGCCAGTACAGCGTGACGAGTTCCGAGTTCACCGCCTGGTACGCCCGCCCACGTGCCGCCTCGATCAGGTCGACGACCTCGGCGAACCGGGCCTCGTCGGTCAGGGCGAGCGCGCTCGCAGCCGTGCGCGGCACCGACTTGCTCGCCGACGTTTGTCTCACCAGCGATGAGACTTTCTTCGACTTCGCGGACGCTCTCTTCGGTCGCCTTTTCATGAGGTTCGTTCTCGGCGATTCGGGCAGAGAGTGTCACGTCGGCGCGGTCGCCGCGCCCGTCTCGTTGCGACCGCGAGCCTGCCGCTGCCCCTCCGATGCGGCAACTGTTGTGTTGCACTTGCGTATGTGACACAACATCGGCTCCAGGAGCCGCCATGCCCTACGTTCGTGCCCGCGGAGATCAGGTGCTCATCGTCCACGGCGTGCGTCGGCCCGCCGGTGGAGCCGTCGAGCAGAAGATCCTCTACACGTTCTATTCGCGCTCGGAGACCGACGACTTCCTCCGAGGGCCGCGGATCCCCGACCAGATCCGCGCCGCGCATCCCAACCTGCGCTTCGACTGGAAGGCGCTGCGAAGTCGGGTGCGCGCGCTCGCAGAGAAGCTCCCCGAGGGCGAGGACTCGGCCAAGCGCGTCGGGACGTCGTTCCGGGACGAGATCGTGGCGCTCGCGGGCACGCTCGCGTCGGTGGACCCGGAGATCTACAAGGACGCGCGCACGCTCATCAGCGACTCCGCGCCCGACCTCCGTGCGCTCCGTGCACTGATCGACGGGCTTCTTAGCGCCGACTCCACGAGACCGGCGCGCGCACCGGGGCTCGGTCGTCTCGGTCGCGCGACCCAGCCGTCGCTGCTCGCGTCCGAGCTCGTCGAGGAGCTGGCGGGCGAGGACGACACGGCCGCCAGCGACGAGCTGCTCGGCCTCCTCGTGCGTGCGTTCCCCGACTGGGCCTACGGACACGCTCGCCTCGGCGACCACGCGGGAGCACGTCGTGCGGGCGAGGCATCCGTCGCGCACTACACGCGCGCAGCGGAGATCCTGCGAGGACGCCGTCCGCACCGCGGAAGCGACGAGTTTTTTTTGGCAAGCACGCCCGCGTGCTCGCCATCGCCGAGGAGATGACCGCGCTCTCGCCGACGGACCACTGGCCCGACCAGCTCCGCGCGCCCGCCCTGCTCTCGCTCGGCCGATACAGGCTGGCGCTCGAGGCCGCGGAGCGGTTCGTGGGGCTCGACCCGCTCGGAGCGATCTACGCGGCGCTCGCGGCGGCCGAGGCGAAGCAGACCGACGACGCGACCCGTCACGCGTGCCACGCGGCCATCGCGCTGCCGCTGACCGTTCGCGTCCTCGCGGGTGGAGGACGAGGCAAGGTCGAGTCCCACGAGGACCACGACGAGGTCGAGCTCGCGCGCCGTATGCGACGGGACCTCGCGACGTACTTCGAGAGGTCGACCGTCGGAATGAAGGAGCTGGTCGTTGTCGCGAACCACCCGAAGGTGATCGAGCTCGCGGAGGAGCACCGCACGCTGCGGCGGAGGTGGCGCGAGGAGCGCGGAGCCGACCGCCGGGTGTTCGACCGGATGAGCGAGATGCGCTCGGGCGCCCTGGTGCCGGAGGTCGCGCGGCGGGCGTTCGGGGCAATGCCGCGGGCGCGTCGCGCGCCCGTCGCGGTGCTGCACTGACCCACGCCGCGGCGGACCGATCTGGGCACGGATTCATCTGATAGGCGGAATCGGCCCATTTTCGCGGCACGGACCTGCTTCTCGTTGGTCGCGAAGCACGATATTGTGGCGCGATGTCCAAGCTCCCGATCGGAGAACACAACGTCCACGAGATCGCGTACTGGGGCCTGCGGTTTCGGGAGGAGTTCGGCGACCACGAGGAAGAGTGGAAGCTTCGGGGGTACGCGCGGCTCGCGCTCGGGCGCGACGCGTTGGTGGCCGGCAAGCCGGACTGGGCGAAGCAGGTCGTCCTCGCGCTCCGCGCGCACGCCGACACGAAAGCTGGCGGGCTCGGAACGGTAGTCGCATGGCAGATGGTCGATCTGTTCAAGAAGTGGATCGATGCGGATCCGGCACGCGCGTCGGCGGCTCTACTCGCGCTGTGGGCACCTGACGCTTCTTGGCCCGCATCGATGAATCCGCTTCTTCAGGCGCTGGGCGAGATCCACCGAGGCCCTGGCTATCGGCTCAGCCTCGTGGCGGCCCTTGCTGGGGCCACGGATCCCCGAACACGGGTACCGTACAAGGACTACACGTACCGAACCGCGTACCGGTTGGCTGGCTATCCGGCAGGCCCGGGGGGAGCCGAGCCGCTCGCTGCGTACGAGCACGCCCTGTCGTTCCTCGACGCGGTGGCCGCAGCGTCGAGCGCGCAGGGGACGAAGGTGAACCGGCTTCAGGCGCACGACCTCGTCTGGTACGCGATGAAGTACGCGCCGCCGGCGTCCTGGGCGGCTGACGATGTCGAAGCACTCGGCCGATTCCGCGGAAAGACCACGAGCGCGGAACACCTCGCGGAGGAGGTCGAGCGCGACCTCGATGCGCTTGCCGCCGATGTGGAGGCCCCCGCTGACGCGGCCGACGCGCGGGAACGAATGCTGCGAGCGATCTTCGAACGAACTGGGCAGCCGGCCTTTCGTTCGCTGCTCGGCAAGATCTACAACAACCGTTGCCCGATCACTGCCTGCGACTGTCGCGAGGCACTGGAGGCTGCGCACATTGTCGCCGTTGCCTCGGACGGGGGAGACGACGCACCAAACGGGATGCTGCTCCGGGCCGACCTCCACACGCTGTTTGACCGCGGACTGCTCGCCATCGACACGGACACGTGGACCGTCGTGCTTCACCCGAGACTGCGGGAAGGGTCGTACAAGGCTTTGCATGCTGCGCCGTTCGACCTCCCCGCCGCGCCGGCCCATCGCCCGTCAGCAGTCGGGTTGCAAGCGCACCGTCAGCGAGCGGGATTCTGACGACGAGCGTCAGTTCGTCCCTGCCCTTGCCGTCTTGTACTCATGTGGCTCATCACGACCGCCGGCTTCTTCTCCATCGTCGCCAAGCCGGGCGACGCCGCCGAGGGCATGCTCACCGTCCGCGCTCGGGCCGCCCCCGATCTCGACAAGCTTCGCGAGCGTTACCTCCCCGAGCTCGGGCCGACCACGAAGGGCGGCTCCGACTACCCGTTCCGCGCACGCGCGCCCGTGGCCGCCGTCGCCAGCGCTGCGGCCGCCGCGGTGAAGGACATCGACTACGAGAACTTTAAGGGCCGCGTCGAACAGCACGCTCCCGAGCGCGCGCACCTCTACCTCGACGTGTGGTCCATCCTCCGGCGCATCACGCGCGGGTCATCGAGGGCGCGATGAAGCAGATGGCCTGCGGCGGCGTGGTCATCGACGCCCACGGGCGGTTCCTGCTGCGCCACGCGACAGGAAACTTCGGCGGATACGCCTGGACGTTCCCGAAGGGCGGCGCAGATCCCGGCGAAGCTCCTGAGGCCGCTGCGCTGCGCGAGGTGCTCGAGGAGACTGGATACACGGCGACGATCATCGCCCCGTTGGCTAAGGACTTCGCTGGTACCACATCCATCACGCGCTTCTGGCTGATGCGCGCAGGCGCGCGTGTCGGAGATCCCGATCCGAAGGAGACCGACGCGGTGCGGTGGACCACCTTCGAGGAGGCCAAGACGCTCATCGCGGAGACGCCGTCCGCCACGGGACGGGCGCGCGACCTGTTGGTCCTGGTGGCGGCCCGCGTACTCGCTGCCGAGCACAGTGCAGATTTCGGGGGACGGTCGTAGGCCGGCATCAACTCCGCAACCTCGCAGCGCCCAAGGGAACGCGGTGTTGCGGTGATGACGGCACTGCGCGGCGTGCGTCTGACGGCTCGAGTACTCACCCGCGCGGTTCACTGGGCGCAGTAGATGCGTATCTCCGAGATCGTGAGATCCTGGTAGCGCTGGCCGGGGAACACGTCCTCGACGACGATGCGCAGGCGGCTCGCTTCGGCGTCGACCCGCACTTCGGCGTCGCGGTGCGACTCGAGGACATCGACCGCCGCGCTGCGTCGCGGTCCGTCTCAACGCGGAAGCGCGCGAGGTGCGCGTCGAGTTCATTCTGGGCACCGTGCCCAGAATTCGACGGTTCCTGACGGCCTCTGACGTCCAGTGACGCGACTCAAGTCGTGGAGATCATTGAGTTCAGGCCGTCGAATCTCGCTTCAGGTTCCAGCGCGCGCAAGGGCGCGGAGGTTCGGCGTGGCCCCGGGTGCTGCGCCGCGTGGCGCCCTTCGACGGTGATCCCTGGCACGACCGTGTGATGGCGGCGTATCGTACGGGCCCGCGATGCACGCACGACGACGCGCCCTCGGAGCCCTCTTCTTGGCATCGTCGTGCCTGCCGGCCTCGCTGGCGAGCGCGCAGCCGTCCGCGCGAGAAGAGGCGTTGCTCGCGCCCGCGAGCGGCGGCGCGCTGCGCGGCGGTGCCGCCGTGGCGATCGACGGGAGCTACGTGCTCGTCGGCGTGCCCGGCACGGGCACGGCCACGACCCGCGGCACCGTCTACATCTACCACCGCACCGCGGCGGCGACGTGGGAGCTCGAGCAGACCCTGGCCGATCCCGAGCCGAGCAGCACCAACACGGGAGACATGTTCGGCTCGAGCGTCGCGCTCGTCGGCACGACGGCGATCGTCGGCGACCCGGGACACGCGTCCATGGCGGGCCAGGCGTGGATCGTGACGCGCGGCGGCGGGACGCCTCCCTGGACGGCGAGCCGCGTCGCGCCTCCCGGCGGCGCTCCGACGCGCTTCGGGCTCGCCGTCGCGATCGCGTCGCGTGGAGCCTCCGGGAGCGCCATCGTCATCGGCGCGCCGGACAGCGGCGGCGGCCGGGCCGGTGCCGTGTTCGTGTTCGACGACGCGGGAGCGATGCTCGGGCCGGTGCTCACCACGCCGACGGCCGTCGCCGGCAGCGAGCGCTTCGGCGCAGCGGTCGCGGTCGCAGCGGACGCGAGCACCGTCTCGATCCTCGTCGGCGCCCCGGAGGCGAACACGGTCTACCCGGCCACGCTGAGCGGGACGTGGATGTTCGGCGCCCCGATCCGCGGGCCCTCGACGGGCAAGTTCGGGACGTCGGTCGCGCTCTCGACCGACGGCCTGGTCGCGGCGATCGGCGCCGACGAGGAGAGCAGCCGCGGCGCCGCCTACGGGCTCGTGCGCACGTCGCTGTCGACCGGCTGGCCGGACATCGGCTCGGCGGTGGCCCTCACGGCCACCGACACGGCGGCGAGCGACCACTTCGGACGGAGCGTGGCGGCGAGCCCCGACGCCATCGTGGTCGGCGCCCCGAACCACGACGATCCGACGAGCGACTCGGGGAGCGTGTACCTCTTCCGTCCCGACGCGTCGGGCGGCGGCTGGCACCTCGCGTCTCGCTACCACGCATCGACCGGGACGATGGGCGATCTGCTCGGCTCGAGCGTGGCCGTCTCGGGCGCGACGGTGGTCGGTGGCGCCCCGAAGGCGAGCGCCACGCTGGGCTACGCGGGTGTCTTCCCCTTCCCGCTCGAGGACGGAGACGCGTGCACGCTCGCGGAGCGCTGCGGCTCGGGCTTCTGCGTCGACGACGTCTGCTGCGAGGGCGCGTGCGGCGGCGGCGCGACGGACGACTGCGTCGCGTGCAGCATCGCGAACGGCGGCACGACGGACGGCGCCTGCACGGCCGCGCGCGAGACGATGTCCTGCACGGCGTGCGGGATGAGCGGGACCTGCGGCGCGGGCACGTGCTCGACGCCCGCGGCCTGCGATGCAGGGGCTGTGGACGTCGACTCCGGCGTCGATGCCGGTGGCTCGACGGGCGGCGACGGCGGCGTCGGCATGGACGGCGGGACGGGGCCGCTCCACCACGTCAGCGGCTGCAAGTGCGAGGCTGGCGCCGCGGGCGGCAGCCCCTCCGTGCTGGCGCTCGCGCTAGCGGGCAGCCTCGTCGCCGTGCGGCGGCGGCGACGGCGAGCCAAGGAAGCGTGTTAGCGTGAGGTCGCTAGAGCCATGCCCATCCTGACGGCCCAAGAACGCGTCGGCACCGTCCTGGACGGCAAGTACCGGCTCGATCGCGTGCTGGGTGAGGGCGGCATGGGCGTCGTGTACGACGGCGTACACCTGCGCCTCGATCGCCGCGTCGCGGTGAAGTTCCTCCACGCCCAGTTCTCGCAGTCGACGGAGGTCGTCGAGCGTTTCCTGCGCGAGGCGCAGGCGACCTCGAAGCTCCAGCATCCCAACGTCGTCGCGGTCCACGACGTGGACGTCTCGCCGGACGGGTGCGTGTTCATGGTCCTCGAGTTCCTCGAGGGGCAGTCGTTCGCGCAGTACCTCGAGGAGAAGCACTCGCTCCCCCCCGCGGAGGTGCTCTCGATCATCGGCCCGGTCTGCGAGGCCCTCGCGACGGCCCACGCGCACGGGATCGTCCACCGCGACATCAAGCCCGACAACGTGTACCTGAGCCGCGGGCCGGGCGGCCGGATGGTGCCCAAGGTCCTCGACTTCGGGATCGCGAAGCTCACGCAGGCGAGCGCCGGATCGGCGACGCAGACGGGCTCGGTCATGGGCACGCCGCTCTACATGTCGCCGGAGCAGGCGATGGGAAGGACGAAGGACGTCGGGCCGCACAGCGACCTCTGGTCGACCGCGGTGATGACCTACGAGGCGCTCGCGGGGCGGCCTCCGTTCGACATCCCTCCCGAAGCCACGGCCACGGCGGTCGTGCTCTCGGTCGTGACGGGCGACGTCCACCCGCTCCGCCGGTTCCGGCCGGAGCTCGGCGCCATCAGCGACGTGCTCGACACGGCGCTCACGCGCAGCCCCGAGGGCCGCTACAAGAGCGTCACCGACTTCTTCGAGGCGCTGCGGCGGGCGAGCTCGGAGCCCAAGCCGTCCTCGACTCGCCCGGGACACGGCGATCCCGAGCACTCGATGCTGGCCACGATGATGGCCCCGAGCCCGCGACAGGTGACCGGGCCGGTCGCGCCACCGTCCCCGGCCGCCACGCGGAGCGCGGCGATCACCGCGACGCCCTTCGCGACCACGAGCGCGGTGCCGGCGGCGAGCGGCGCGGCGCGGCCGTGGCTCTGGGCCTCGCTGGTCGCGCTCGGCGTCGTGGCCGTCGCGGCCGCCGCGACCGCAGCCGTCATGAGCTCGGGCGCGCCGACGGTCGCGAGCGGCGGGCCGGGCGCTCCGCCGACGAGCATCGCCGCGGCGCCGTCGACGGGCGCGCCCCCGGCCGTGCCGCCCGCGGTCGTCGTCGCCGCGAGCACCGTCCCGGCGAGCACCGTCCCGGCGAGCACCGTCCCGGCGAGCACCGTCCCGGCGAGCACCGTCCCGGCGACGGTGGCCGCGGCGGCACCGGACACCCAGCCCGAGACAGGCGACGCGCGGCCTGGTCATGCGGACGATGGCGCGAGGCACGACGGCCGGCGACACGATCGCGGCGGCGCCTCCGCCGACACCACGCCAGCGCACGTGAGCGCCCCACCCCCGCCCACGACCGTCGCGACGACCGGGGCGAGCACGCACCGGGCCGGTGGTGTGTCGCTCGACGACTTCTGAGGACGCGTATGCTCGACGTCATGGCTCGCCTCCTGCTGGGTCTCGCTCTCTCGCTGGCGCTGCCGGCGGCGATCGCGTCCGCCCAGGACGACGACGTTCACGCGCTGCTCGCGGCCGCCGTCGGCGAGTACGACGCGCACAACTACGAGGAGGCCTACGCGCTCTTCGCCCGCGTCCACGAGCTGCAGCCCACGGCGCGCAGCGAGCGCGCCCTCGGCAAGACCGCGTTCGAGCTGCGCCGGTACCGCGAGTGCATCCGCTGGCTCGAGGCGTCGCTGGCCGACGAGCGCTCGCCGCTGACCGACGACATGCGCGCGGAGGTCACGGGGCTGCTCGCCCGTGCCCGCGCGTTCGTGGGGCACTTCACCATCCACGCGAGTGTCGACGGCGCGTCGGTGGACGTCGACGGCGCGCCCGCGACGGGCCAGACCGTCGACCTCGACCTCGGCGACCACGAGATCGTGGCGCGCGCCGAGGGCTACGACGCGATCACGCGGCGCGTGAGCGTCCAGGGCGGCGAGAACGAGACGATCGAGCTCGCGCTCGTGCGCCATGCGTCCGACGGCGGAGGCGGCGGCGCCGCGCCGCAGCCCGATCCCGGCGGGACCTATCGGGACGTCGGCTGGGCGAGCTTGATCACCGGGCTCGCGTTCGCCGCCGGCGGCGCCGTCGCGACGGGTATCTGGGCGAGCGCGGTGGGCACGCTCAACGCGAACATCGACGCCGGCTCGTGCACGGTCGACGCCGCCACCGACAACGTCCTCCCCGGCAACGCCCCGACCTGCTTCGATCTCCAGAACCGCTACCGCCTCTCGCTCCCGTTCGTGGTCGTCGGGTACGCGGCCGGTGGCGCCCTGATCGCCACGGGGCTCGGGCTCATCCTGGGAGCGCCGAGCGCACCGACCGAGCGGCAGGCGGGCGATCTGCGCTGTACCTCGTTCGCCGACGTCGGTGTGCGCTGCGACGTCGTGTTCTGACCGGCCGGCCCCGCTACGCTCGACGACGACGTCGCAGCGAGAGCAGACCCACCAGCAGCCCGGCGACGACACCTGGCGCACGACGCGACGACGAGGCGACGACACAGGCACACCCCGCGGACGGAGGTGGGCGCCCGGCGTCTGCGGCCGTCGACGCATCGCTCGGCCCCGCATCGCGCGTCGCGGCGTCCTCGCCCCCGGCATCCGGCCTCGGCATGCACGTGCTCTGATCCGCGGGGCACGACGACGCGGTGCCATCGCAGGTCTCCTCCGGATCGCACGACGGATCCGTCGACGTGCGGCACGAGGCGCCCGCGGTCGCGACGAGATCGGGCGGGCAGTCGGGGCTGCTGCCCGAGCACACCTCGCGGCGATCGCAGGCGCCGCCGGCCGGGCGGCACTCGGCACCGACGACGTACTCGGCGATGCAGTCGGCGCTCACGCCCGCACAGTGGTCGGGCGCGTCGCACGGCCCGGACCCCGCTGGCGCGCAGACCGTGGTGCGGGGTGCGAAGCGCGGGCGGCACTCCACGGCGCTGCCGTCGCAGACGTCGGCCACGTCGCACGGGTTGGTCGCGCTCCCGGCGAGACAGACCACACCGACCTCCTGGACGCGATCGTCGGGGCACGAGGCGGACGTACCGTCGCAGACCTCGCTCTCGTCGCAGGGTCCCGCGGCCCCCCGGCAGACGTTGCCCGGGGGCTGCAGCCGATCGCCGGGACACGCCGGTGACGCTCCGTCGCAGATCTCGTCGGCGTCGCACACGCCCGTCGCCGGACGACAGACCGTGCCCGCCGGCCCCACGACGTTCGGCGGACAGGATCGGCTCGTCCCGGAGCACTGCTCGGCCACGTCGCACACCGACACGGCCGGGCGGCAGACCACGCTGGCGCTCGCGAACGTGTCGGCGGGGCACGTGGCGCTCACGCCGTCGCAGGTCTCGGGCGCGTCGCACACGCCGAGCACCGGCCGGCACGACGTGCCCACGCTCGCGACCACGTCCGGAGGACAGAGCATGCTGGACGGGCTGCACGTCTCCGGCGCGTCGCACGCGGCCGCCGCCGGGCGGCACGTCACGCCCGCGGCGGACACCGGCGCGAGCGGGGCACACGTTCCGTCGGCGCCCCCGGTGAGCGCGGCACTGCACGCCGCGCAGTCGCTCGGAGCCCCGCCACCGCACGAGGTCGCGCAGCACACCCCGTCGACGCAGAAGCCCGTCGCGCAGGCGCCCCCGACGGCGCATCGATCGCCGACCGCCGCGAGCGTGACGGAGAAGACGCGGACGCTCCCGGCGTCGAAGAGCCCCGGGCCCGTGTCGTCCTGCGGGACCGCGAACGCCGCGCGCGTGCCGTCCGCCGACAGGGCGACGTGCGACGCGAACGCGTCGTACGACGCGCCGTCGGGCGCCGTGACGACGGGGCCCGCGATCCACGACGTGCCGACGCGGTGGAAGAGCGCGGCGCTCCCCGCCTGCTGGCGGCCCGCGACGGTGGCTGCCCACGCGCCCGTCACCACGCGCAGACCGTCCGAGGAGAGGGCGACCGTCAGCACTCCGTCCGCGGGCCGCAAGAACGCCTGCTCGGCCCAGCTCGAGCCGGTCCTGGCGAACACGCGCGCGCCGCCGAGCCCGGCGTGCCCGAGCACCGCGAACGCTCCGTCGGCCGAGACCGCGAGCGAGCGGCCGAGCTGTCCGTCGGTCAACACGGTGCCCGCCGGCCCCTCGAGGATGGCCTCGATGGCCCACGTGGTGCCGCGCCGGGCGTAGACGTAGACGCTGCCGGCGCTGCGGTAGCCGTTCACGCGGCGATAGGGGGCCGCGACGAACGCCCGACTCCCATCGGCGCTGATCGCGATCGTCTCGCCGAACCAGTCGTCGTCGGCCGGATCGGCCGCGTAGAGCGTGGCCTCGAGCGACCACGTGCTCCCGGACCGCGCGTAGACGTACGCCGATCCGGCGAGCGAGCCGACGTTCATGTTGCGCATGTCACCGACCACGACGCGCGATGCGTCGGCAGCCGCCGCGATCGACGAGCCGAAGCTGAACGTCGCTGGCGGCGGGTCGATGCGCCCGTCGTACGTCCAGGTCGTGCCGCTGCGGGTGTGGACGTGGACCGCGCCGCCGCCGCCCGCGCTCGAGAACAGGTAGCGCGCGTCGCTCGACAGGGTGACGACCTGGCCGGCGATCTCGGGGATCGTCGAGGGCAGGCGGAGCGCAGCCTCCTCGGTCCAGGTCGCTCCGCTCCGCGCGAACACGCGGATGGAGCCTTGCGTCGTCCCGGGCAAGGGGTCGTCGCCGAACACGCCGACCGCGATGCGCGCGCCGTCGCCCGACATGGCGAGCGCGCCGCCGAAGTAGTCGTCCGTGGCGCCGTCGGCCGCGACGATCGTGGCGTCCTGGGTGGCCAGGATCGGATCGACGTCGAGCGGGTACCTCGCTCCCTCGTCGTCGATCCGGATCAGGATGCGCGCAGCGTCGGATCCGTCCACGTCGAGGCGCGCTGGCAGGACCCGGCCTCCGGCGTCGCGGACGACGAGCCCGGCGTAGGTCGCGGCGACGTGCCCGTTCCGATCGACGAGGTCGACGCGATCATCGGTCGCGCGCCTCGGCGCCAGGGTGCCGACGACGCCGAGGGCCACGACCAGCGCGCCCGCGTGCCCGGGCCTCCGCGCGATCGTGATGCGGTGCTCGAGACCCTCGGGCCGCGCTTCCCACGACTCGGAGAGCGACGCGTCGCGCGCGATCCGGACGAGCTCTCCGTCCCAGATGGCATCGGGCGGCCCGTCGAGCGGCGCGAGGCGTTCTTCGGGGCCGAGCGCCGACACCCCGAGCGCGATCTCGTGACCCGCGACGCGGAGGGCCAGTCGACCCGACGCGATGCGTGCCTCGAGCGCAGACGACACGCGCATCGCGACGAACGTGGCCTCGTCCGGAGCCGTGGGCGCCACGCGCGCGCAGGCGCTCGTGATCCCGAGCGCGATCGCGAGCACGACCGACGACGCTCGTGCCCTCACGCGGAGCGCCTCCTGCGCCCGCGCACGCCGACGACGAGGAGCAGTCCGATCCACGGCGCGAGGTCACTCGCGCGCGCACGAGCGGCCCCGCACGCGCACCCCGTCGTCGGGGCCGGCGGAGCGCTCGACGCGTCGACGTGCGTCGCTCCGCCGTCGCTCTCGGCCGCGTCCACGGGCGTGGGCCCCGCGTCGGGCTCGCACGTGTTCACGTCCGCCGGACAGGCTGCGGCCACGCCGTCACAGAACTCCTCGGGGTCGCAGCCCGCCGCCGTCGAGGCTCTGCACGACCTCCCTGCGGCCGTTCGCGAGTCCAGGGGACAGGACGCGCTCGTGCCGGAGCACACGTCGGCGGGATCGCAGGATCCGGTCGCCGGCCGGCACACGACGCCGCTCAGATACGCCGGGACGCACTCGGCGCTCGTGCCGTTGCAGACGTCGGGCGCGTCGCAGAGATCGCCGTTCGGGGGCGCGCACTCCGTGCCGGCGACCGCATACGTGGCAGGACAGGTGGGGCTCGCGCCGTCACAGAGGTCGTCGGCGTCGCAGGGCAGCGCCGGATCGCGGAGCGCGCAGACCGTGCCCGCCGGACGCACGACGTCGAGCGGGCATGCGGCGTCGAGCCCGGTGCACGTGTCGATGACGTCGCAGACGCCCCCGCGCGCACGACACACGGTTCCCGCCGGCTGGAAAGCGTCGCCGGGACATGCGGCGGAGATCCCGTCGCACACCTCCGCGTTGTCGCAGGCACCCGCCGAGGCGCGGCACTCGGCACCGCTCGGCAGGATGCCGTCCGCCGGACAGACGGGGCTCGTGCCGGTGCACGTCTCGGTCGCATCGCAGGTGTCGGGTGCCGCGACGCGGCACGGCACGCCCGCGGCCTCGAGGCCCGCGTCGGCCGGGCATGCCGCGCTGGTCCCCGTGCACGTCTCGGGGCGATCGCACGCATCCGTGCGCGCGCGACACTCGGTGCCCGTGGGCGACACGCCGTCGGCTGGACAGGTCGCGCTCGTGGCGGTGCACGACTCGGGCGCGTCACAGAGATCGGCGGCGGGCCGGCACACGACGGTCGGCGCGAGCGCCGCCGTGAGCGCGGCGCAGGCGCCGTCGACGCCGCCGGTGCGCGCCGCGCTGCACGCCTGGCAGTCGTCCTGGCGGTCCCCGCCGCAAGCGCTCGCGCAGCAGACGCCATCCACGCAGAACCCGCTCGCGCACACCGCGTCGACGCCGCACGCGCTCCCCACGGTCGCGAGGCCGATCGAGAACACGCGGACGGATCCCTCCCCCGAGAACGTGTCCATCAGATCGTCCGCCTCGACCCCGACCACCGCGACGTCTCCGGCCGTCGTGGTCGCGAGCGAGGTCCCGACGGCGTCGCGGGTCGCGCCCCCGCTCGGGCTCAGCACGCCCTCCTCCGCCCACGCGTTTCCGCTGCGGAAGAACACCCGGACGCTGCCGACGTCCGTCGTCGCCCCGACGTCGTCGAGCAGAGCGCTCGCCAGCGCTCGGCTCGCGTCGGGCGTGATCGCGAGCACCGAGCCGAGCCCGTCGCCCATCGCCGCATCGCGCACCGAGAGCGTGGCCTCGGGCGACCAGGTGCTGCCGGTCCGCGTGAAGGCGCGCACGCTGCCGGCGTCGGTCACCGTCCCGACGTCGTCGTCGGGCGCGCCGACGAGCAAGCGGCTCCCGTCGCTCGCCAGGGCGACGGCCTGCCCGAAGTGATCGGCCGTCGCCGCGTCGGCGGCCGTGACCGTCGCCTCGAGCGCCCAGGTGGTGCCGGCGCGCGCGTACACACGGACGGCGCCTGCGTCGAACGCACGCGTCGCGTCGGCCGGGCTGCCGACGGCCACGCGGAGACCGTCCGCGGACATCGCGAGCGACGCCCCCCGGACCGCGAGCGACGCCTCCTGCGACCACGTGGTGCCCGTCCGAGAGAAGACGCGCACGCCACGAGCGCCGGGGTCACCGAGCAGGAGCGCCGCGACGCGCGCGCCGTCCGACGACGCCGCGACGCGGAAGCCCAGCAGATCGAAGGACGTGAGATCCGGGTTCTGCAGCATCGCTTCCTGGGTCCAGGTCGAGCCGCTGCGCGTGAGCACCCGAACGCTGCCGCTCGCCTGACCGACAGCCGTCGTGTCCTGACCCACGCCCACGAAGAGCCGCGAGGCATCGGGGGTGATCGCCACCGACGAGCCGTAGCGGTCGCTGTTCTCGCCGGGTGTGTTGTGGATCACCGTCTCCTCCGCCCACGCCGCGCCGGCGCGCGCGAAGACGCGCACGGCCCCGACGGGCTCCGCGCTGGCGTCGCGCTCCCACTCCGAGCCCACCACGATCCGCGATCCGTCGGGGGTGATCGCGACGGAAGCGCCGAACCCGGCTCCCGCCGGATCTCCGGTGATCGAGCCGGGCGAGGCGACGAGCGTCGCGGTCTCGGTCGTGACGAGCGGCGCGGCCGTGGCCAGGACGTCCTCGCGCGTCCCGCAGGCCGCAGCGGCCGCGACGAGCAGGAGCGCGGAGGCCCGGTACGCGCGACGGATTCCGAGGCGCATCACGAGCGCGCTCCTCTCACCCGCCGCCGCGCACAGCGCAAAAGGGCCAGGGTGACGAGCGCGGAGAGCAGCGCGGGCGACGTCCGCGTCGCTCGCGCCGACCGGCAAGCGCAGCCCGCAGGCTGCGGCGCGGAGCCCGCCGCATCGAGGAGCCCGGCGCTGCCGTCGAGCGGTGCGCTCGCGTCGCCCGCGGTCGCCGCGTCACGCCCCGCGTCGACCGGGGGACCGCCATCGTGCCCCGCGCAGCGGTTCTCGTCCGCCGGACACGCCGAGGAGGCGCCGTCGCACACCTCCTCGGGGTCGCACGACGGATCCGTCGATGCCCGGCACGAGAGCCCCGCGGGCTCGACACCGTCGGATGGGCAGCTCGCCCCGCGTCCGTCGCACAGCTCGGCCACGTCGCACCCTCCGCTCGAGGGACGGCACTCGACGCCGGTGACGAACTCCGCCACGCAGCGCGCGCTCGCGCCCGCACAGTGATCCGGGGCATCGCAGAGGTCGCCCCCCGCAGGCGCGCACTCTACCGTGGAGGGCGCGTACGCGGGCGCGCAGGCCGGGCTCGCGCCGTCACAGACGTCGTCGACGTCGCAGACGTTGGTCGGGTCCGCCGCCAGGCACACCCTCCCGCTCGGCAGCACGACGTCGACCGGACACAGCGCGCTCGCGCCGCTGCACCTCTCCTCGACGTCGCACGTCCCAGCCGGCGCGCGGCAGACGTGACCGAGCGGCTGGAGCACGTCGGCCGGACACGCCGTGCTGGCGCCGTCGCAGACCTCGGCTCCGTCACACGGACCCGATGACGGGCGACACACGGTGCCGCTCGTCGCGACCACGTCGGGCGGACACGAGGCGCCCGTACCCGTGCAACGCTCCGCGCCGTCGCAGGGCGCCGTCGCGGCACGACAGACCGTGCTGGGGTCCTCGAACGCGTCGCTGGGGCAGGCCGCGCTGGTGCCGGTGCACACCTCCGCGAGGTCGCAGATCCCCATCGACGCCCGGCACTCGAAGCCGCCAGGCTGGCGCACGTCCGCCGGACAGGCGACGAGCCCTGGCGCGCACACCTCGGCCACGTCGCACGAGCCTGCCGCCGGTCGGCAGGCGACCGTCGGCGCGACGGCCGACGCGAGCACGGCGCACGCGCCGTCGACCCCGCCGGTCAGCGCCGCGCTGCACGCCTGGCAGTCGTCGAGACGACCTCCGTTGCACGCGGTGCTGCAGCAGACACCGTCGACGCAGAACCCCGTCCCGCACGTGGCGTTCACCCCGCACGCCGCGCCCGTCGGCGCGCGCGAGAGCGAGAAGGTGCGCACGGTCCCGACGTCGCTCAGACCGGCGTCGTCGTCCAGAGGAGCCCCGACCACGACGCGGCTCCCGTCGGCGGGCACGGCGAGCGAGACGCCGAGCTGATCGTTGGTGAGGGCGTCGGGCGCCGCGAGGACCGCCTCCTCGGCCCAGCTCGAGCCGCTCCGCACGAAGACGTGGACGGCGCCCGAGTGGAACACCCCCGCGTGCGTCTCCCACGCGGCGGCGACGAAGGCGCGCGACGCGTCGCTCGAGAGCGCCACCGCGTTGCCGAAACGCGCATAGGCGCCCGCGTCGGCGGGCACGAGCACGGCCTCCTCCGACCACATGGCGCCGCTCCGCACGAACACGCGCGCGGTGCCCGCGTCCGGGCCCGCGGCGGTGTCGTCGCCGGGCGCCCCGACCAGGACGCGCGTCCCGTCGCCCGACATCGCGAGCGCGGCACCGAAGCGATCCCCGCTTCGCGCGTCGGCCGGCACGAGCGCTCGCTCGAAGCTCCACGTGGTGCCGGCGCGGACGAACGAGCGGACGCTGCCGCTGTCCGTCGCGATCGTCGTATCGTCTCCGGCCGCTCCGACGACGACGCGTAGACCGTCGCCGGAGAGGGCAGCGGAAGCGCCGAGCTCGTCGCCGGCCTCCGCGTCGCCGGGATCGAGCTGCGTCTCCTGCGTCCACGCCGGCCGACCGTTGACGATCCCGCGGACGAGCGTCCACGCCGTCCCCGTGGCTCCGCGGCCCGTCGTGGCGACCGGATCGGTCGCGACGACGCGGGTGGCGGTCATGGCGAGCGCGAAGCCCTTGCGCGGAGTCGTCCCGGGGATGAAGGGGTCGTCCTCGCGAGCCCAGTACGGGGAGCCGGGGACGAACGAGGCGAGCTGCGAATTCGTGCCCGCGTCGTAAGTGCCGAGCAGCACGTTGGAGCCGTCCGGGCTGATCGCGACCGACACGCCCGAGTACCCGTCGGTGAGGCGCCGGCCGGTGTCGATCGCGCCGTCGGGCGTCCACGTGCTCCCCGACCGGACGTACACGTCGCCAGACGCGTAGACGAACGACGAGCTGGTGTAGCGCGGGGAGACGACCACGAGGCGCGTGCCGTCGGGCGTGACCGCGAGGGCCGAGCCGAAGTGGTTCTGCGCCCCGGGCGAGCTGGGGATTGCCCGCGTGGTGAGGGCACCGTCGTAGGTGACCAGGAGCGGATCGACCACCAGCGGATAGCGCGCCCCGGCGTCGTCGATCGCCAGGACGATGTCGCCGCCCGCCACGTGCATCCGACCGGGAACCCGGCGGCCGCTCGCGTCGTCCACGACGAGCTGGGCGTAGGTCGCGGCGCGCACACCGTCCGGCGCGACGAGCGCGACCTCGTCCTCCGACACCAGGGTCGGGCGCAGCTCGCCCTCCACGTGCACGCGCACTTCGAGCGGCCCCGTGCCCTCCGGGCGCGCCTCGAGGACCGCACCGTGCTCGAGGCCCAGGGCCCGCGCGCTCCACCACTCGAGCACACCCGCGCCGCGACGGAACCGCGTCGTCGCGCCGTCGTGCTCGGCACGCGCATCCGCGTCGAGGGTCGTGCGCCAGGCACCACGCCGGAGCTGTGAGACCGAGAGCGCAGCGTACCGGCCAGCCACCGCGAGCCTCGCCGCACCCTCGTCGTACGTCACCGCGGCGGGCGCTCGACCTCGCGATACCCGGGCCTGCTGTCCGCGCGAGCCGACGCTGCTGCACGACGCGACGGCCACGGCCATGCACGCGAACGCCGAGACTGCGAACGCCACGCGCAACTCCCGGACGCCAGCGCAGACCACGACGAGCATGGTACACGTGCGAGCATCCGTCGTGTCACGCGCTTCGTCGCCCCCCTCGCACCGACGCGAGCACCGCGTCCGCTCGATGCGATGAGATTCGAGCACCTCGTGGAGGTCAACGACCTGGGCGCCCCGGGCGTCGCGATCCTCACCCGCGAGCAGCTCTGGCGCGGGCTCGTCCTGCGCGCGGAGGAGCCGGCGCTCTTCGTGCCGGGCCTGACCGAGGCGACGATCCTCGCGCGCACGGAGTCGGGGCTCTCGCGCGCGCTGCGCTACGGGCAGACGTTGGTGCTCGACGAGGTCCACTTCGTCGAGCGCGAGCGCGTCCGCGTGGAGGTGCCGGAGCAGGGAGACATCCCTCGCTCGTCCTTGACGATGAGCATCGAGGAGCCTCGGCCGGGCGCCCTCTTCGTCCGCTTCGTGTACGACGACGAGCGCGCGCCCGACGACCCTGCGATCGACGCCCTGCGCCGCGCGGCGTACGAGGACGCGGACGTCGACACGGTCGGCATCATTCGCTGGCTGATGGCGAGCGGCCGCCTGGAGAGCTGCTGACCGATGCTACGCTGGGCCATGCGCTCTTGGATCGGCACGCTGATCTTCGTCGCGGGCTGCGCGGTGTCGAACGGCTCGACGGGCGGTGCCCGCGACGCGGGACGGGACGCACCGACGCGAAGCGATGCGGGGCTCGCCGCGGACACCGGCCGGGAGGACGCGGCGCCGATGGACGCCGGGGCGCCCGATGCGGCGGACGACGCGAGCACGCCCGACGCGGGGAGTGACGCGGGGAGTGACGCGGGGAGCGACGCGGGGAGCGACGCGGACGCCGACGGCGGGCGCGACGCCGCGGTGCTCACGCCGCCGACCGTCGACGGTGTGGTCGGAGCGTCGGAGTGGTCGCTGGCGACGAGCGGCACGAGCGCGACCGTCACGAGCTGGACGGGCAATGGCCTGACGGCGCTGCGTGCGATCGCGATCGGCGGGACGCTCTACGTCGCCATCGAGGGCCAGGTCGAGTCCGGCAACGGCATCGTGATCTTCGTCGACGGCGATCCGGGCGGTCCGCACGGGGTCGCCGACCTCACGATGCTCACCGACTCGTCGGCCGGGCTCGACGACGTCGTCAGCGCCGGCTTCGCGCAGCCGACGAGCTTCCGGGCGGACGTGGTCTGGGGAACGACGCTCATGTCGCACCTGGCGAGCACCGCCGACGCGACCACCGGCTTCCGCGACGTCGCCGCCAACCTCGCGGACTTCGCGTGGCTCTCGGGGGCCAGCGCATGCACGGTCGCGGCGTGCGAGGCCGCGGTCTCCACGTCGGCGCTCGGTCCCGGGCCCGCGCCGCGCACCATCGAGCTCTTCGCACGCATCGCGAGCCCGAACGGTCTGCTCTCGCCGAACCAGACGCTCCCGATGGACGACGCATCGAACCCCCGCGTCGTCTCGGCGGTGATCACGGTCCACGAGTAGCCGCGGACGCGTCGCGCCGCTCGACATCCCGGCCTGCTCTTCGCTAGGTTCGGCGCATGACGGCCATCCAGCACGAGTGGATCGATGTCCCTTCGACCGACGGCGGCACGCTCGGGCTCTACATCGCCCGGCCCGCCGCTGCGGGCGACGTGAAGGCGGGCGTGATCGTGCTCCAGGAGATCTGGGGCGTGAACGCCCACATCCGCGACGTCACCGATCGCTTCGCGCGGCTCGGCTACCTCGCGGCCGCGCCCGACGTCTTCCACCGCACGGCGCGCCGCTTCGAGGCGCCGTACTCCGACATGAGCGGGATGCAGCACGCCAAGAGCCTCACGCCCGAGGGCGTCAGGGCCGATCTCGTCACGACCCACGCGCACGTGACGCGCGAGCTGGGCGAGGACGCGCCGGTCGCGAGCGTGGGCTTCTGCGTGGGAGGCCGGCTCTCGTTCACCGCGAACGCGTTCCTGCCGCTGGCCGCCGCCGTGTGCTTCTACGGGGGCGGCATCGCGAGCAGCCTCGACCTCGCGCCCGCCCAGCACGGGCCGCTGCTGCTCTTCTGGGGCGGCAAGGACACGCTGATCTCGCGCGAAGACCGCCGCGCGACGGCCGACGCGCTCGAGGCCGCCGGCAAGCGCTTCACGGAGGTGAACGTCGGCCACGCGCAGCACGGGTTCTTCTGCGACCAGCGACCGACGTACGACGCCGAGGCGGCCAAGGAGGCCTGGGGCCTCGTCACGGCGTTCCTGAAGACGAACCTCCCCTGAATCTCCAGGGGCCCTGAGCGGGCCCGTCGCCGCACCGGCGGAGCCGGATGCGTCTCACCCCTCGCTCCGACTCGTCGCTTCGCTCCTCGCGAGGCACACCGCCCGTCGCGCGCGGCGGCCGGATCGTGCCCGCGGCCGTCGTCGATTTTTGGGACAGTCTTTGAGTCTCCAGGGGGCGTGGGCCGCCCGCCTCGTCGTGCCCGAGTCGGTCGTCGATCCAGGGACCGACCTCGAGAACGCGAGGCGATCGAACGCCTACGCCTCGCCCGCCTTGCCGGCGACCCGGTTGCGCAGGGCGGCCTGGGCCGCGGCGAGGCGCGCGACGGGGACGCGGAAGGGCGAGCAGCTCACGTAGTCGAGGCCGACGTCCGCGAAGAAGGCGATCGATCGCGGATCGCCGCCGTGCTCACCGCAGATCCCGAGGTGCAGATCGGGTCGCCGCGCACGCCCACGCTCGCAGGCGATGCGCACCATCTGCCCCACGCCGGCCTGATCGATCGTCTGGAACGGATCGTCCGTGAGGATGCCGGAGGCGATGTAGCGCGGCATGAACGTCGCGACGTCGTCACGCGAGAAGCCGAGAGTGAGCTGGGTGAGGTCGTTCGTGCCGAACGAGAAGAACTCCGCCTCGGCCGCGATGTCGCCGGCCATCAGCGCCGCGCGCGGGACCTCGATCATCGTCCCGAGGTGGTACTTCACCGTCCGCTTGCGCTCCGCGAAGACCTGCTCGGCCACGCGCACGACGATGCGCTTCTGATCGACGAGCTCGGTGAGGTGCCCGACGAGCGGCACCATCACCTCGGGCAGGACGTCCGTGCCCTGCTCCTGCACGATGCAGGCGGCCTCGAAGATCGCGCGCGCCTGCATCTCGGTGATCTCGGGGTGCGTGATGCCGAGCCGGCAGCCCCGGTGCCCGAGCATCGGGTTGGCCTCCTCGAGCGCCATCACGCGCTGCCGGACGCGCTCGGGCGAGATGCCCATCGCGCGGGCGACCTGGGCCTGCATCGTGGGGTCCTCGGGCAGGAACTCGTGCAGCGGGGGATCGAGCAGCCGTATGGTCACCGGGAGCCCCGCCATCGCCCGGAAGATCCCCGCGAAGTCTTCGCGCTGCGCGGGCAGGAGCAGGGCGAGCGCGGCGCGCCGGCCCGCCTCGTCGTCGGCGACGATCATCCGGCGCATCGCCAGGATGCGGCTCTCCTCGAAGAACATGTGCTCGGTCCGCACCAGACCGATGCCCTCGGCTCCGAGGCCGCGTGCGACGGCGGCGTCCTTCGGCGTGTCGGCGTTGGCGCGCACGCGCAGCGTCCGGAGCGCGTCGGCCCACGCCATGAACGTCTCGAGCGCGCCCGACACCACCGCGCTCGCCAGCATCTCCTTGCCGGCGACGACCTCGCCCGTCGTTCCGTTCAGGCTCAGGTAGTCGCCCTCCCGGACGGTCTGTCGCCCGTTGGTGAGCGTCTTGGTGCGGTAGTCGATGACGATGTCCCCGCAGCCGGCGACGCAGGGCTTGCCCCAGCCACGCGCGACCACCGCGGCGTGGCTCGTCATGCCGCCGCGGCTCGTGAGCACCCCTTCCGCGGCGTGCATGCCCGCGACGTCCTCCGGGCTCGTCTCGATCCGCGCGAGGATCACCTTCTCGCCGCGCTCCTTCCACGCCTCGGCCTCGGCGGCGTCGAACACCACCCGCCCCACGGCCGCGCCGGGCGAGGCGGCGAGGCCCTTGCTGAGCACGCGCCCCGCCTTGCGGTACGCCTCCTCGTCGGCGAAGTGCGGGTGCAGGAGCTGGTCGACGTGGCGCGGCTCGACGAGGTTCGCCACGGCCTCCTCGCGCGTCACGAGGCCCTCGGAGACGAGGTCGACGGCGATCTTCACCGCGGCGGCGCCCGTGCGCTTGCCGTGTCGGGTCTGGAGCAGGAAGAGGCGTCCTTCCTGGACCGTGAACTCGACGTCCTGGACGTTCTTGAAGTGCCGCTCCAGCTGGTTGGAGAGCCGCACGAGCTCGGCGTGGACGGCGGGCATCTCGCTCTCGAGCCTCGCGATCGGCGAGGGCGTGCGGATCCCGGCGACGACGTCCTCCCCCTGCGCGTCGACCAGGTACTCGCCGTAGAGGGCGCGCTCGCCCGTCGACGGGCTGCGCGTGAACAGGACGCCGGTGCCCGAGCGCGCGCCCATGTTGCCGAAGACCATCGCCTGCACGTTCACCGCGGTGCCGACGAGGTCGGTGATGTGCGAGACCTGCCGGTACTTCACGGCGCGGTCCCCGTAGAACGAGCGGAACACCGCGAGCGTCGCGCGCTCGAGCTGCTCGCGGGGATCCTGGGGGAACATGTGGCCCGTGTGCTTGCGGTACACGGCCTTGTAGCGGTTCACGAGATCGCGGAGCGCCGGCTCGTCGAGGTCCTGGTCCGTCTTGGCCCGGTTCTCGTGCTTGGCCGCCTCCATCACCTCGTCGAAGGCCGCCCGGGGAACGCCCGCGACGACGTCGCCGAACATGGAGATGAGCCGGCGGTACGCGTCGTAGGCGAAGCGCGGCTTGCCGCTCTTCTGGGCCAGCGCCTCGACGACGCCGTCGTTCATCCCGAGGTTGAGGACCGTGTCCATCATCCCGGGCATCGACACCGCCGCGCCCGAACGGACCGAGACGAGCAGCGGGGCCTCGGTGCCGCCGAAGCGCGCGTCCATCGCCTTCTCGACGGCCGCGAGCGCCTCGTCGATCTCCGACCAGAGCCACTTGGGTAGCTGGGTGGCCCCCCCGCCGACGTCCTTGCACACATCCGTCGTGATCGTGAACCCGGGCGGCACGGGCAGGCCCGCCGCGGCCATCTCCGCGAGGTTGGCGCCCTTGCCGCCCAGCAGATCCTTCATGGACGCGCGTCCGTGGGTGAGCGCGCCGAACCAGTAGACGTGACGTGCGGGGATGTCGCTCATGGAGGCGGATCTATGCACGGGCGCCACCCGCGCACCATCGCGAGGACTCGCGTGAGACGGCCCCCCACTTTCCAGCGGCCCGCGCTGGACGCTGGGCGAGGGGTGACTAGGTCGCCGATCGAGTGGGGGCGCTGCGATGACCGCCAAGACCGCCAAGACCGCGAAGGCTGCGAGCACGACGTTCCAGGATCGGGCCCACGCGGGCCGCGAGCTCGCGGCGCACCTCGAGCGCTTCGCCGCCGGCCCCCCGGTCGTCGTGGGCATCGCGCCGGGCGGCGTGCCGGTCGCGTACGAGATCTCGCGGGCCCACGACGCACCGCTGGAGGCGTGGGGCTGCGGCACGAAGGGCGCGCGGCCGGCGTCCAGCGGCGCCTTCCACCACGGACCACACGTCCCCATGCGCAACGAGACGGTCCTGCTCGTCGACGACGGCCTCTCGACCGTCGCGACCCTGCGGGACGCCATCCGGACGATCCGGCAGGAGAAGCCGCACCGCGTGCTCGTGGCCGCCCCGGTCCTGGTGGTCGGCGCAGCCGAGCACCTCGACCCCTACGTCGATGCGCTCGTGAGGCTGCACGAGCGCGACTCGCTCCACGGCGCCGAGAGCACGTACCAGCAGGCCGAGGCGCTCGACGACGCGCAGGTCGCGGCGATCCTCGACCGGCGCCGTGCGGAGCGCACGACGCGACCGTCCATTCCCCCCGGTGTCTCGACGCCGCCGGGCCCAGCGACCGGCAAGCCGTGATGGGAGGGCAGGCGGTGCGCGCACCCGCGGCGGCGTGCACGAGAGAGATCGGCGAGGCGGTCGCGCTCATGGACGCGTTCGCCGCCCGCACGGGGCTGGAGGGCGACGCGCCGCCGCGCCGCGATCTCTGGACCGACGCGTTCGGCGTCGAGAACGAGCTCGCGCTCGCGACGCGCACCCGGGATCCTCGGCACCTCGCACGCGCGACGACGCTGATCGATCAGGTCGAGCGCACCCTCGGCAGCTCGAGCGCGGATCGCGGCCGCACGACGCGCCGAGCTCGTGCAGGCCTGCGCCTCGTCGAGCCCCTCGAGGACGGCGCTCTGCCACGCGCGCGGACGAGCAGCGACGCCGGCCTCGCCGCGCCGAACTTCCACGACGCGACTCGCTGGATGCACGCCCTCGCCCACGCCTCTCGCAGCACGGGGCGAGCGCAGCTGATGGCCCGGGCGCGCGAGCTCGCGTTCGTCCAGCACCGCGAGCTCGTGAGGCGCGGCGCCGGGCCGAGCCGCGCCGGGGCCGCATGGAAGCTGCGTGTCGACCTCGCGCGCCCGCTCGTGGGGACGATGGGTCAGCACGACGCGCTCGACGGGCTCGTCACCTACGCGAGCCTGGAGCGCGTCGCGACCCCGGGTGGTCCCTCCCTCACGCACTGCATCGAGGACTTCGCCGCGATGATCGATCGAGCGGCCCTGGTCACCGTCGATCCGCTGGGGCTCGGTACGCTGCTCGTCCTCGCGTCACGCCTGGAGGCGATGCGCGCCGATCGACGCCTCCCGGCCGGCAGCGTGACGCCGAGTGAGCTGCTCGACGCCGCGCTCACGGGGCTCGTCGTGTACGTCGAGAGCGGCGCGCTCGAAGATCCCGTCGAGCGGCGCCTCGCGTTCCGCGAGCTCGGCCTGGTGCTCGGAATCGAGGCCGTGGCGCATGCGCGTCTCGCGTCCCTCGAGGGGTCTGCGCAGGGGCGCTCCCTGCGCGCCGCTCTGCGCCGCTTCGGGGAGCTGGCCGGGCCGATCACGCGCTTCTGGCTCGCACCCCGCAGCCGTCGCGTGATCGCGGCGTCGTGTCATCGGGACGTCGACGAGGTCATGCTCGCGAGCGCGCTGCTCTCGGATGGCGGCTCCACCCCCGACGCCTGAAAAACGCGTCAGAAATACCCTTCCTTCTTCCGGTCCTCCATCGCCGCCTCGGTCGCGCGATCGTCGGCGCGGGTCTGACCGCGCTCGGTGACGCGGGTGGCGGCGATCTCCTCGATGACCGCCTCGAGCGTGCTCGCTCGGCTCTTGACCGCGCCCGTGCACGTCATGTCGCCGACCGTGCGGAAGCGGACCCACTCCGCGAACACCTTCTCGCCCGGCAGGTGCTCGATGAACGGCGCGGGCGAGTAGAGCATCCCGTCGCGCGAGAACACGTCGCGCTCGTGCGCGAAGTAGATGCCCGGCAGCTCGATCTTCTCGTGCTTGACGTACTGCCAGACGTCGAGCTCGGTCCAGTTGGAGATCGGGAACACCCGGAAGTGCTCCCCCTTCTTCAGGCGCGTGTTGTAGAGGTTCCAGAGCTCGGGGCGCTGGTTCTTCGGATCCCACTGACCGAACTCGTCGCGGTGACTGAAGATGCGCTCCTTGGCGCGCGCGCGCTCCTCGTCGCGTCGCGCGCCGCCGATCGCGGCGTCGAACTGGTGCTCCTCGATCGCGTCGAGGAGCGTGACCGTCTGCAGGCGGTTGCGGCTCGCGCGCGGTCCCTTGTCCTCGGTCGCGCGTCCCTTCCGGATCGACTCCTCCACGCTCGCCACGATCAGCCGCTCTCCGAGGCCCGCCACGATGCGATCGCGGTACTCGATCACCTCCGGGAAGTTGTGGCCGGTATCGACGTGCATGATCGGGAAGGGAAAGCGCGCCGGACGGAAGGCCTTCTCGGCGAGCTTCAACAGGACGATGGAGTCCTTGCCACCGGAGAAGAGGAGCACGGGCCGCTCACGCTCGGCGGCCATCTCGCGCAGGATGTGGATTGCCTCGTGCTCCAGGGCACGCAGGTGGCTCAGCTGGTATACGGCCATCGCCCGGGCGAACTACCTGCCGCGCGCGGAGTTCGCAAGCCTTCTCGCGTGGCGGTAGGTGCGCGAGATAAGCTCCGTACCAGATCCCGTGGGCGGCGCTGCGCAGATTCCCCAGCCGGGCGACACCGTCGCCGGCAAGTACCTGCTCGAGTCCATGCTCGGTCAGGGGGGGATGGGCGCCGTCTTCCGCGCGCGTCACGTGCTGACCGATCGCAAGTGCGCGCTGAAATGGATGCTGCCCGACCAGGAGGCCGGCGACGCCGCGGTGCAGCGGTTCCTGCGCGAGGCGCGCGCGATGGGTCGCATCGATCACCCGTCGGTCGTGGGCGTGATGGACGTCGGCATCGAGGGAGGCGCCGCGTACCTCGTGATGGAGCTCCTGCGTGGCAGCTCGCTGCGTGATCGGATGGAGGCGAGCGGCCGGCTCACGCCGGCGGAGGCCGTGGGGCTGCTCTTGCCGGCGATGGAGGGCGTCGCCGCGGCGCACGCGGCCGGCGTCGTCCACCGGGACCTCAAGCCAGACAACCTCTTCTGCGTCGCCGGCGGGGGCACGAAGGTGCTCGACTTCGGGGTGAGCAAGCTCCAGGGCGACCGCTTCGCGGGGCCCGGCACGCCGGGATCCGGGCAGATCACGCACACCGGCGCGATGGTCGGGACGCCGGCGTACATGGCCCCGGAGCAGGTCCGCGGCGTGCGAGACCTCGACGCACGCACGGACATCTGGGCGCTCGGTGCGATCCTCTACGAGGCGCTCTCTGGCAGCATCCCGTTCGACCACGAGACGCTCGGCCAGACGATCGTGGCGATCGCGACGGCCGCGCCGCCGCGTCTCGAGTCGCTGGTGGAGGGCGTCCCCACGGGGCTCGCGGACGCGGTGCACCACGCCCTCGAGAAGGATCTCGACGCGCGCTGGCCCAGCGTCGAGGCGTTCGCGCGCGCGCTGCTCCCCTACGGGAACGGCGCGACGTTCACCGCACCGGGCCCGACGTCCGTGCGGCCTCCCTCGCCCGCGAGCGGCGAGGCGAGCCTCGCCTCGAGCGAGGGCGACGCGATGGCGATCCCGAGGTCGCCGCGCGTCCCGACGGACGCCCACACGCTCGGGCACGCACGCACGGCCGAGCGCGAGGTCGACGTCCACGTCTCGGTCGCGCTGCCGCCGAGCAAGAAGACCTCCACGTCGAGCGCGACGCCCTTCGCGTCGTCGGGTGCCCAGCGGCTGGTGGCCCTGCCCGCGAGCGGACCGCCGTGGGGGTGGATCGCCGCCGGCGCGGCGCTCGTCGCGCTCGCTGCGGGGGCGTTCGTCGTGATCGGCGGGACGGAGGGCGAGGGCACGAGCGCGAGCGCGAGCCCGACCACGGCCGTGCCGGACGCCGGGACCGACGCGGCGACCGCCGTGCGCCCCGCCGAGGCCCTCGTTCCGGCGACCCCCATCGCCCCGCCCACGATCCCCGCGACCACGATCCCGGCGACCACGATCCCTGCGATCACGACTCCCGCCACGACGCGCGTCGCGCGCGACAGGACGCGGCGGCCCACCACGCCGCCACCGCCGCCGACGACGAGCACCTCACCTCCGCCCGCGACGAGCACGGGCCGGACCGGCCGGCTCAGCAGGGACGACTTCTGATGCGCCGGGCGCCCCCGCTGATCTTCTTGGCGCTGATCTCGATGGCCGTCTCCCCTGCGCATGCGCAGGACGGTGGTCCGCCGCCCGAGTACCGAGGCCTGGTCGACTCCGCGCTGGCCGAGTTCGACGCCCAGCACTGGGCGGAGGCCCGGGCCCTCTTCGAGCGCGCGCACGCGGCGTTCCCCAACGCTCGCACGCTCCGCGGGATCGGCATGGCGGCGTTCGAGCTCCGTGACTACGTGGCCGCCCGGCGCGCCCTCGATGCCGCGCTCACCGAGCCGCGCCGGCCCCTCACCGAGGAGCAGCGCGCGCAGGTCGCCGAGCTCGCCGCGCGCGCGCGCGTGTTCGTGGGCGACTTCGCCGTGGGCCCCGCCCCCGCCGGCTCGACCGTCGACGTCGACGGCGTGCCGACGGCGCCCGAGGGCGACCTGGCGACGCGGGCGACTCTCGCCCTCGCGGTCGGCGCGCACGAGCTGACCCTGCGCGCGCCCGACGGACGGACGGCGCGCGCACAGGTCACGGTCCACGGCGGTGAGACGGCCACCCTGACGCTCGCGGTCCCCGACGCCGCGCCGGGGCGGACACCGCCCCGCGACGAGGCCGCGGTCGCGCCCCCGACGCGATCGCCTGCCACGACGCCGGCCGATCCGGGCGCGGGCCCCTGGGTGCTGATCGGCGTCGGGGCCGCCGTGGCCGTCGCGGGCGGTGTCCTGCTCGGGCTGGGGGCGAGCGACGCTGCCACGGTGTCGAGCGCCCCCGCTCGGACCGAGTGGGTCGACCTCGCGACGCAGTACGACAGGATCGTCCCGCTCGAGGTGTCGGGCATCGTCGCGCTCGCGCTGGGCGTCGGCAGCGTCGCAGGCGGCCTCGCGTGGCAGCTCGGCGGTGCCGGCGCGAGCACCGCGACCGTCGCGATCGGCCCCGGCTCGCTCGCGCTCCGGGGGTCCTTCTGATGGGGACGTCGGCCGGGCTCTCGTCGTCGATCGCGCTCGCGGTCGCGCTCTGGCTGCCGGGCTGCGCCGCCTTGCGCGGTGACGGCTACTACGGATGCATGCGCGGTGGCTGCCCGCCGAGCGCTCCCATCTGCGGCGCCGACGGCCTCTGCCACCTGACGGGCGCCACGCTCGACGGCTCGGTCGACGCTCCCGCGATCGACGCGTCGCCGGCCGACTCCGGCGCGGCGCCGCTCTCGTATCCCCCGTGCAACGGCGACGTGGCAGGCGCGTGCGATCCGGACTCCTGCTACTCGGATCCGGTGCTCGCCGCGACGAACGACGGATACTGCACGCGCTCCTGCGTCGTGGACGCCGACTGCCCGGCCTTCCGTGGAGCGAGCTCCGCGTGCATCCGAGGCCAGTGTCTGCGCGGCTGCAACGACGCGACCGACTGCACCGACGTGCTCGCCTGCGCCAGCGGGCGCTGGGTGGACGGCGCCGCGCTTCGCCTCTGCTCCTCGCTCGTCGCCGCGGAGGCCAACTGGTACGAGGTCTGCGAGATCGACTCCGACTGCCAGCGCCCGCTCTCGTGCGTGAACGGCGTCTGCCTCCGAGCGTGCGGCAACGCCCTCGACTGCGTGCCAGGCCTCGAGACCTGCATCACGAGCGCCGTCACGGGCACGCGCGGCTGCCTCTATCTCTGCAGCACGGGTGGCGACTGCGGCACCCTCGGTGGACCGTGCGAGGGCGGCGGCTGCCACCCGAGCGCGGCCTGGTGAACCGGTCGCCCCGGGGAATCCCGCGGCCGAGTCCGACGTAGAATCGCGCCGCCGAGGTATCCGTGCAGCCCGCGTACCCCACCCCTCCGAGCCCCGGTCTCCCGTCCGCTCCGCCCATGCAGCCGCGCCTCGTGCCCGCGGGGCCCCCGTGGCCGCGTCACGACAAGTCTCCCGGCGAGCCGGACGACGACTACCTCGTGCCGCCCGATCCGGCCATCGGCCCGGTCGTCTCGGCGCAGACGAACCGCAAGCAGCACGGCTGGTACAAGATCGACGGCGCGCTCCGCAGCCAGATGATCCTCGGCGGCGTCCTCGGCTTCCTGCTCGGGGGGCTCTGCTCCCTCGGGCTCGGCGCGGCGATCGCCGACGAGGTCCGGCCCCGCTACTACGACGCCTACTACGGAGGCTACGGAGGCTACGGGGCGCCGCAGGAAGACCACACCTTCGACGAGCTCCGCCACACGATCGCGGACGTGCTGCCCTGGGTCTCGGGCGTGGGCGGCGGCGTGTTCTTCACGGCGCTCTGCGTGGTGCTGCCGTGGGCGCTGCGACGTCGGCGCTCGTCCTACGTGGGACAGCAGGGCCTACAGGAGCACGTGAAGTACCACCTCGCGGGGCCCAAGACGACGGTCGTGCGCTTCGCCGACTGCATGCAGCTGCAGGTCGCGCGCACGCGCCACTTCTACAACGGCGTCTACACCGGCACCCGCTACGGCTACGTCTGGTGGGACCGCCAGGCGAAGAAAGCGTTCGTGATCGAGGGCCAGTACAACGACACGCAGCCCCGCACGCCGGGCGAGCAGGTGCTCTTCGCCTTCGCCGCCGAGAGCGCCTGGACGCAGCACAAGATCGCCGAGGTCGACCGCCAGATCGCGCAGAACGGAATCGCGCGCTTCAACGTCGGCGCCGACTTCGTCGGCATCGGCAAGGGGTTCCTGGAGATCGGCTGGCGCGGCCAGGTCATCCGGCTGCCGCGCCCGGAGATCCAGACGCTCCAGTTCGAGACGGGCTGGCTCGTCATCAAGCGCACGGGCGCGAAGGAAGGCTGGTTCTCGTCCGACGGCGTGTTCCGCTTCCCGGTGAGCGGCATGGCCGACTTCCAGGTCTTCATGATCGTGCTCGAGGAGCAGACGGGCTTCCGCTTCCGGTAGCCGACCGATCGAGCGAGCTCGGATCAGACGTTCTCCCCGCAATGGACGCCAGCCCCGGGCATGACCTGCCGGCCACGCGAGCCGATCGCTGTGCCTCGCGAGGAGCGAAGCGACGAGACGGAGCTGGGGGTGAGCGAGATCCGGCTCCGCCGGTCTCGCGAGGGGCGCGCCCAGCGCCCCTGAGAATCAGAAGAGCCCGATCGAGAAGTGGAACGCGCCGAAGGGCTCGCCGATCGCCTCGTTGCGCGAGAGGTTGATGCCGTAGTCGAGCGCGATCGGCCCGACGGGCGTCGCGAGGCGGATGCCCGCGCCGACCGTGTAGCGCAGGCGCAGCAGATCCACCGTCTCCCACACGGCCCACACGTTGCCGATGTCGGTGAAGAGCCCGCCCTGGACGTCGCCCGAGATCGGGAAGCGCAGCTCGGCCCGCAGCAGGTAGAAGAAGTCGCCCGTGCGCACGATCGAGGAGGGATCGAGCACCTGCGCGGGGATGCCCGGATGGAGCAGCTGATCGGCGCCACCGAGGTAGATCGCGCGCTGGAGCACGTCCGCCTGGTCCTGCGGGATCACCTGGTCCTGCAGGAAGCCGCGCATCGTGTCGACGCCGCCGAGGTAGTAGGCGCGGTTCGGGTACACGCGCGAGTTGCTCTCGAGGTGGTACACGCGGCCGCCGCGCACCTGCAGCGCCAGCACCCAGCCGGTGGCGATCGGCACGTACCCGCTCATCGTGAGGCTGACCTTGAAGAAGTGACTGAAGTCCTCGGGGCGCTCGGTGGCGACGGTGTGCGCGTACTCCGCGGTCAGCGACGCGTAGAAGCCCGTGGTCGGCGTGAACGGGCTGTCGCGCAGATCGAGCGTGCCCGTCAGGCGCGCGCTCGCGATCGCGGACTGGCCCTGCGGCGCCCGCAAGAGGCGCTGCTGCATCATGCCCGCTGGCGTCGCCAGGTACGCCTGGAGGCTCGCGGCGTTGAAGAGCGAGATGTTGTTCTGCTCGAGCTCCCACGAGAGCGAGCCGACGAACGCGTGCTCCGGCTGCCACGTGAGCGTGAGGACGACGCCGTTCTTGTCGAGGCCGAAGTCGCGGTAGTTGTCGCGCAGGTGCACGAGGTCGACGGAGGCGCGCAGGTTCGGCGCGCCCGGGATGTGTGGGATGGTGAAGCCGATGGTCAGCCGCCGCTCGAGGCGATCGATCAGCGTCAGGCTCTCGATCGCCTGCTTGAGCTCGGCGTCCTGGAAGAAGAACTGATACGCGAGCTGCAGGCGCAGGTTGAACGTGACCGCCGACCCGAAGAGGTTGCGGTACGAGTACTCGAAGGATCCGCGCGCGCCCTCGCCCGTACCGATGCCCGCCGAGAGGCCGAGCTCCTGCGGCGTGCGCTCGCTGATCGTCACGACGACGGGCTTGGTGCGCTCGGCGAGATCGGGGTCTTCCGGCGCGATGCGGACGGACGCGAAGATGCCGAGCGCGAGCAGCGCCTCCTCGCTCTGCCGGATCTCCGAGGGTCGGTACACGTCGCCAGGGCGGAACGCGAGCCGCTCGCGAATCAGCGACTCGCTCGTCTGCTCGGCACCGACCACGCGGATCTCGCCGACCGTGACCTCGAAGCGCTCCACGACCTCGAAGAGGATCTCGGCGCGCCGCCCGTTCTCCGAGAAGTGCACGCGCGGCTCGATGCGCGCGAAGAGGAAGCCGTGCTCCTGGTAGAGCTCGACCATGCGCCTGCGCGCCTCCTCGAGGGGGAGGTGACCGAAGGGGTCGCCCCGCGCGATGCGGGCCGCGTCGAGCAGTGTGCTCGCCTGGATCGTCTCGTTGCCGCGCACGCCCACGTCCCAGACGAGCGTGCGGGCGCCCTCCGCGATCGGAATCGTGACGATGGCGCGCCCGTCGCCGAGCACCTCGAGCTGGGCGGGTCCGACCTCCGCCTCGAGGAACCCGTCGGCGGCGTAGAGCTCGGCGATGTGGGTGACGGCCTCGCGATAGGTCGGCTCGTAGTAGACGGAGTCCGGGAGATCCTCGTGGTGCGCGGGGATCTCGCGGGCGTCGACCGCCGGGCGGCCCGAGAGCCCGAGTCGGTCCACCACGTCGGAGTCGACCGGCGAGAACGGCGCGCTGCTCGGCAGATCTTCCTCGAGGTAGCTGCGCACCTGGTCGCGGAGAAAGTCGCTGGGGTAGTGCGACGCGCCCGGGAAGCTCAGGCCCACGACCCGCAGCATCGGGCCCGGGACGATCGCGACCTCGAGCACCGCGGCGCGGGGATCGTCGGCGGCGTCGGGATCGTGGATGCGGCGGACGGAGGCCTGCGCCGCGCCGAAGCCGCGGCGGTGGAACACGTCGAGCACGCGTTCCTCGATGTCCGGGAGCACCGATCGCACGAGCCTCTCCTGGTCGAGGTCCAGGACGTCTTCGACGTCCGAGCGCGACACCGGCTCGAAGCCGTGGATCACGACGCGGTAGTGCCGGCCGAGCTGCACGTGGACCACGACGCGGGCACCACCGTCCTCGTAGCGCACGATGGGCTCGTCGACGCGCACCTCGAGGTACCCGTCCTGCCTCAGTCGCTGCTCGAGCGCCGCGGTGCCCGTGGGCAGCCGGCGCCGGTCGAGGATGTCACCGACGCCCAGCCCGAGCGTCCCGATGGGCGGCGAGAGGGGGTCGACGCTGCGCGGCAGCGCGTCGCCCTCCACGTCGATCGCGACGATCCGCGTGGGCTCACCCTCGCGCGCGACGACGCGCAGCACCCGCCGGGCGGCGGCGTCGGTCGAGCGCAGCTCGACCTCGAAGACCGCGTCGAGGTACCCGCGCTCGGCGTAGAGATCCTTGAGCACGTCCCGGATCGGCTGCAGCTGCCCGCCGATCACCTCGCTGCCCTCGCGCAGGCGCAGGGCCTCGAGCAGCTCGTCGTCCGAGAGGTGCTCGTTGCCCACGAGCTCGATCCGGGTGAGCAGCACGCGCGGCACGAGCGCGACGACGAGCACGACCCCGGCCTCGTCGGCCTGAGCGTCGATGCGCACCTCGGCCCACTCGCCCGAGGCCAGGAGGCGCTGGACCGTGGCCCGGAGCACGCCGCGGTCGAGGCGCGTCCCCTCGGAGATCCCGAGCGTCTCGAGCGTCACGCCCGGCGGCGTCTCCGGCGTGGACTCGACGCCGCGGATCGCCCGCCCGACCAGCGCGTCCGGGATCTGGGCGTGCGCGGAGAGGGCGAGCCCGAAGAGGGCCGCCGAGGCGAGCGCGAGGAGGGCCAAGAACCGCACGAAACCGCGACGTTCGCGGGGTTCCACGATCGCGTCAAGGGATCGGCCGCCCTGCGGCTCTCGACCGTCGGCGCGGCGCCCAGGGCGGACGGTGGCCCATGGGTCGTCGAGACCGAGCGCGCACGGCGGGTCAGCGGAAGTCGCGCGAGTGCACCGCGATCGCGTCGAAGAGCAGCGGCTCGATGCCGTGCGTGATCACGTGCACCACCACGCCCTCGCGCTGGATCGCGCCGCGCACGATCATCGCCGTGGCGTGGCGCGCGACCTGCCAGTGCGCGTCGAACACGTCGCGCCAGACCACGAGGTTCACCACGCCCGTCTCGTCCTCGAGCGTCACGAAGGTGACGCCCGTCTTGGTGTCGGGGCGCTGCCGGCCGATCACGAGGCCCGCGACCGTGACGCGCGTGCCGTGCGCGAGGCGGCTCACGATCTCGGCCGTCACCACGCCGCGCTGCTTCTTCAGCGTGGCGCGCACGTGACGCATCGGATGATCGGCGATCGAGAGGCCGAGCCGCTCGTAGTCGAGGACGAGCTGCTCGTAGGCCGGCATCGGGGCGAGCACCGGGCCACGCGCCTCTTCGAGCGGCACACCCTCGAACAGGCCCGGCGCCCGCGGCGCGCGGGACGACCACATCGCGTGACGCCGCTCCGGGACGAGCGAGCCGAGCGCACCCGACTCGGCGAGCGCCTCGAGGTCGCGCTGGCCGACCTTCGCGCGGGCCACCATGTCCTCGACGCTCGTGAACGCCCGTGCCGAGCGCGCCGCCACGATCGACTCGGCCGTCTTCTCCACGAGCCCGCGGATCTCGCGCAGGCCCAGGCGGAGCACCGGATCCGACGCGATCTCCTCCAGCGTGGAGTCCCACTCGCTCACGCTCACGTCGGGCCCGCGCACGACGACGCCGTGGCGCTGCGCGTCCTGCACGATCGACGACGCCGAGTAGAAGCCCATCGGCTGCGAGTCGAGCAGCGCGCACGCGAACGCCGCCGGGTGGTGCGTCTTGAGCCACGACGACGCGTACACGAGGATCGCGAAGCTCGCCGCGTGCGACTCGGGGAAGCCGTACTCGGCGAAGCCGTGGATCTGCTTGTAGAGCTTCGCCGCGAACGCGTCGTCGATCCCGCGCGCGCGGAAGCCCGCGAGCAGCTTCTGCTCGTGACGCGCGAGCCGGCCGTTGCGACGCCAGGACGCCATGTCGCGACGTAGACCGTCCGCCTCGTCGGCCGTGTAGCCCGCGCCCTTCATCGCGATCTCCATCACCTGCTCCTGGAAGAGCGGGACGCCGAGCGTTCGCGCGAGGATCGGCGTCAGGCACGGGTGCGGCGGCGCCACCTTCTCGACGCCGGTGCGGCGCCGCAGGTAGGGATGCACCATGTCGCCCTGGATGGGGCCCGGCCGCACGATCGCGACCTCGATCACGAGGTCGTAGAAGGTCTTCGGCTTGAGGCGCGGCAGCATGGCCATCTGAGCGCGGCTCTCGATCTGGAACACGCCGATCGTGTCGGCGCGCTGGATGGCCTCGTAGACGCTCGGATCCTCGGCCGGGATGCGGGCGAGCGCGAAGATGGGGTCGAACGTATCGTCCTTCGGCTCGCCGCTGCGGCCCCTTCCGTCCGCGCGCATACGCGCGCTCCCGTCCGGGTCCTCCGTGGCGAGCACTCGTGCATGGACGAGCGCGAGCGCCTTGCGGATCGCGGTGAGCATGCCGAGGCCGAGCACGTCCACCTTGAAGAAGCCGAGCGTGTCGAGGTCGTCCTTGTCCCAGGGGATCACCGTGCGACCCTCCATGCGCGCGGGCTCGATCGGCGCGACGTTCTCCAGCGGCTCGGCCGAGAGGATGAAGCCGCCCGAGTGGATCGAGAGGTGGCGCGGCATTCCCTCGAGCTCGGCGGCGAGCGCGAGCACCTGCCTGAGGCGCGCGTCGCTCGGATCGAGGCCGACCTCGTGGAGGCGCTGCTCGCTCTTTCCCTCGGGATCGAGGTGCAAGACCAACCCGCTCAGGCGATCGAGCTCGTCCTTCGCGAGCCCGAAGACCTTGCCCGTCTCGCGCAGCGCGCTCCGGCCGCGGTAGCAGATCGCCTCCGACACCATCGCCGCGCGATCGCGCCCCCAGGTCCGGTAGATCTCCTGGATCACCTCCTCGCGGCGCTCGTGCTCGAAGTCGACGTCGATGTCGGGCGGCTCGGCGCGCTCGGCCGAGAGGAAGCGCTCGAAGAGCATGTGCGATCGATCCGGGTCGACCGACGTGATGCCGAGCACGTAGCAGACGGCGCTGTTGGCCGCGCTGCCGCGCCCCTGGCAGAGGATGCCGCGGGCGCGCGCCATCTCGACGATCTCGCGGACGCTCAGGAAGTAAGGCGCGACGCCGAGCTTCGCGATCAGCGCGAGCTCCTTCTCGATCGTCTCGCGCACGCCCGCGGGGACGCCGCCCGGGTAGTACCGACCGAGGCCGTGCTCGACCGAGCGTCGCAGCGCCTCGTCCGCCGACTCGCCCGGGCGACACGCGGCCTCGCCCGGAAAGCGGTAGCGGATGTCGCTCAGCCGGAACGTGCAGCGCGACGCGACCTCGGCCGTGCGCTCGACCCAGGCGAGCCGATCGGCGAAGAGCGCGCGCATCTCCGCGTCGCTCCGGAGGTAGCGCTGCGCGTTGGCGGCGATGCGCGTGCCCGCACGGTCGAGCGTCGTGCCGAGGCGGATGCACGCGAGCACGTCGGCGAGGGGGCGGCGCGAGGGGTCGTGATAGAGCGGCCGCGCCGAGGCGATCGCGCGCAGGCCGAAGCGCGCCTCGATCCGCTCGGCCGCGCGGATGCGGCGCGCGTCGAAGGGCTCGCGGTGGCGGAAGGCCGCGACACACGCCTCGTCCCCGAACGCGTCGCGCAGCGCGGCGAAGACCGCGTCGCCGTCCCGGACGAGCGCCCGCTCGAGCGGCGCGATCGCGACGAGCCCCTGCGCGTTCTCGGCGACGCGCTCGATCGCGATGCCGGCCGTGCCCTTCTCGTGCCCGGCGTGCGCGATCGTGAGCAAGCGGCAGAGGCGCGCGTAGCCGACCGCGTCCTTCGCGAGCAGGGCGATCGAGCCGTGCGATGCTCCACCCTCGCGCTCCAGCGTGAGCTCGGCACCGACGATCAGCCGGGGCCCCGTCTCCTTCGACTGCTGCTCGGCGCGCGGCAGACCGTACAGGCCGTCGCGGTCGCAGATCGCGAGCGCGCTCATCCCCTTGGCGCCGGCCGCGAGGACCAGCTCGTGCGGGTGCGACGCGCCCTCTCGGAAGGAGAAGCAGGTCTTCCCGAGCAGCTCGACGAAGTCGGCGGGCACGGCGGCGTCACTCCATCCATCCGTGGAGGAAGCTCGCGTGCGCCTCGCCGTCGTGGAACACGAGCGCCTCGCAGCGCTCGCCGCCCTGCTCGGCCACGAGCGTCACGCGCACGTACTCGCGCGTGACGGGGTGCGTCCACCACTCGACGCGCTCGAGCCGCGCGAGCGGGACCGCCCGCTCCACGCGGTGGGCGCGGCCGTTCACGACGAGACGGCCACCCGTCACGAAGCGCTCCACGGCGATCGGTGAGGGCAAGAGCCGCGTGGGCGCGAGCTGCTCGCCGCTCTCCTCCTCGCGCAGCGCGTCCTCGCGCGCGAGGGCCCTCACGATCGCGGCTCCGTCGAGCAAGAGCCGGGATCGAAGCTCCGGCCGGTGCGCGTCGAGGACCTGGAAGAAGCCCACGTGCCCTTCCCCGAGCTCCACGCTCAGCTCCGTGGCGAGGTGACGCAGCCGGTTCGGATCGATGCCGCGACCGCGCGAGAGATCGATCTGATCACGACGCGCGCGCACGACGTCCTCCGCCACGAGCGCGAGCGTGACGACGGGCGCGTACAGCTCCGTGCGCTCGAGCGGCGGCATCAGCGTGCGCAGGAGCGCGTCCGGGTCCACGAGCGGCACCGGCAGCGCGATCGTCAGCACCACCTCGACGGCCGCGTCGTCTCCGCGTGCGTGGCGCACGACGGAGCGATCGAGCCCGAGCGTGAGCACGAGCTTGCCCGTCGCCTCGCCGCGCGCCGCGAGGCGCTGGCCGAGCCGCGCCGTCATCCCGCGCAGCACGAAGGCCAGCGCCTCGGTCCCCTCGACGCCGTCCTCGAAGCGCTGCTCCTCGCTCACGACGCGCGCCGGCGTCCAGGCCACGAGCGGCGTGTCGTCGCGGCCCGCGATCAGATCGATCACCACGCGCGCCGCGGGGTCGCCCTCGAGGCGCGCGCTCACCTGCGCGCGCGGGAGCGCCAAGAGATCGGCCACGCGCGCGAGGCCCACGCGGCGGAAGAACGTCCGGGCGCGCACCGAGAGCGGCAGCGCGTGGAGCGGCAGCGCGCCGAAGAGCCGCCGCTCGTGCTCCGGGCTCCTCGCGATCACGAGCGGATGCTCCGAGTGCCTCGCCAGCGCCCGCGCGACGTGCGGCCCCGAGGCGAGCGCGATCCGCGCGGGGTGGCCGAGCGCCTCGATCCGCTCGCGCGCGCCCAGCACGAGCGCCTTCTCTCCGCCCGCGAGCGCGGTCGCGCCCGTCACGTCGACCCACGCCGTGTCCTCGTAGTACGTCGGCGCGAGCACCTCGTCTTCGTCCTGCTGCTCGAGCCTGTATCCGACCGTCGGCCCGAAGCGCGAGAGCACCTCGAGGACTCGCTCGAGCTCGCCCGTGATCTCCTCGCGCGGCACGTGCACGATGCGCAGCCCCGCGGCGCGCACCGTCGCCGCGACGGCGCCCTGCCCGGCCCGCACGCCGTGGCGCCGCGCGCTCCCGTCGGCCGCCGCGACGATGGCGCTCTGCCCGTCCACGACCACGGCGACCGGATCCCGGCACTCGGGCACGCGCCTGCGCGCGAGCGTGAGCGCCACCTCGGGCAGGACGGCTGCGAGCACGCGACGCATCAGCCCTCGCTCTCCTCGTCTCGAGCGGGCCGCGGCGGGGGCGGGTACCCCGTTGCTTCGCTGCAAGGACACGAACGGCGCTGTCCTCGCGCGCTGACGGGGGCGCGGGGGCGGAGCCCTCGCATCTTCACGACGCGGCCAGCGCACCGATCGACTGCCCGTGATCGATACGCTCCGATCATGACGCTAGCGCCAGGGCACGCTCGTGCTCGCGGTCATGCGACCGTGGCGATCCTTGGCCACGCGCAGCGTGAGCGCGTCCATCCGCGTGCGCGAGAGCTCGATGCGAGCGCCCGTCGGCAGCGGCATGCTGCGCCGCGCCGCGAGATCGGTGAGGAGCAGCACCGAGCAGGCCGTGCCCTCGATCGCCAGCGCGAGCCTCCGCACGACGGTCGGGAGGCGATCGAGCGAGGCGAGGGAGACGGCGTCGATCACCACGACGGCGAACGCGCGGCTCTCGGCGACGCGCACCGCCGCGCGCGGGAGCGACTCGAGCGCCGGCGTGACCACGAAGAGGCGAGAGAGATCCACGCCGCGCGCGCGCAGGCCGGGCCCGAAGAGCGAGCACGTCGGATCGATCCAGGCGCAGAGCGCGTGGCTACCGAAGCGACGCGCCTCGCGCTGCGCCGCCACGCACGAGGCGATCGCGAGCGAGGTGGCCCGCGCGCGGCCGGCGGGCGCCGCGATCTCGACGACGGCGCCGCGCAGGATCCCGCCGGAGAGCGCCGCGTCGAGGCCGGCGTCGAGCCCTCCGGCCTCGCTCAGCGCGAGGCGCTCTTCGGGACGTTCGGTCGCCGCGCGGAGCCGCGCGAGCACGGAGGCGGGTACGAGAGGCACATACTGAACATAACATCAGTATGCCGGATCGATCCAGTTTTCCCCGTGGGAGGCGGCGCGGACAAGGAGGGGCGCGGCCGCGACGGGCGGGCGACGGCGGGCCCTATCAGAATCATGATAGGTTCGTCCGATGCGCGCCGTCCGCCCCATCACCGACCTCCGCAACAAGTCCCAGGAGATCTCCGCCGAGTGCCACCGCACCGGCGAGCCGATCGTGATCACGAAAAACGGTCGCGGGGATCTCGTGGTCATGAGCGTCGCGCGCTTCGAGCTCGACCAGGCGCGCCTCGATCTCTACCGGGCGCTCGAGGAGTCCGAGGACGACGTCCGCCGTGGTGACCGCGGGATCACTCCGCGCGCGGTACGCGAGAAGCTCGGGCTCGCCGCGCGCGCGACGCCCAAGCGATGACCGTTCGCCGCGTCCGCTTCCTCGCGCGCGCCGTGTCGGACCTGATCGAGATCGGACAGTACCTCTCGGTCGAGGCCCCGCAAGCGCAGGAGCGGCTGCTCGGCGCCATCGTCGCGGCCGGCGAGAGCCTCGGCCCGCACGGCGAGAAGGGGCCCGTGGCGCGCGATCCGATCCTCGCGCGCAAGGGCTATCGAAGCCTTCGCGAGGGACGCTACGTGCTGTTCTACCGGCTGACGCCGACGACCGTCCGTATCCATCGCGTGCTCCACGAGCGCCGGAGCTGGGCACGCCTGCTCCGGTGAGAGTCCACGCGAGCGCGTCGGGATCCGCCAGCCCGATTGACACGTGCAGTGCCTCCGTCGACGCTGGTTCAGTCCACGTCTGCGGAGGTCGCGCATGCCTGCTCGTTCGCGTGTCGTCGTCATCGCGCTCGCGTTCGCGAGCATCGCGTCCTGCGACCTCGACTTCGGAGAGCCGTTCGACGCGACCACGGACTGCCTCACTCCCGTCGAGTGGGATCGGCTGCACGGACCGCTCGTGCCGTGACCGCCTGTGCTCACGCGGCTGGGCGGCGTTCCATCGGCTGACGCCGACGACCGTGCGCATTCATCGCTTTCTTCACGAGCGCCGGAGCTGGGCACGCCTGCTCCGCCGAGGCGCGCCGCGAACCGCCGGGCCGATGGGGCGTCACGATGCGCGAGCGGGCTCGGAGCCGGCACTCACACCAGCCCGCGGATCGCGTCGATCCAGGGCGGGTGCACGTTCGGCACGTCCACGTCGGCGAAGTACACCACGAGGTGGAAGGTGATCGGCGCGGCGAACGCGATCGAGTCGAGCCGATCGAAGACGCCGCCGTGTCCCTCGATCGCGTTGCCCCAGTCCTTCGCGCCAAGGCTGCGCTTGACCGCCGACATCACCAGGCCGCCGAGGAAGCCGGTGGCGACGATGACGAGGCTCAGGAGGCCCGCGCCGAGCGGGTCGAAGGGCGTGACGCGGTAGAGCGCGGTGCCGAGCAGGACGGCCGAGAGGCCGCCGCCCACGAGGCCCTCGACGGACTTCTGCGGGCTGATGACGGGCGCGACCTTGCGCTTGCCGAAGAGCTTGCCGAACACGTACTGGAACACGTCGCTGAGCTGCGCGACGAGCGCGAGGAAGAAGGTGAGCCGTCCGCTGCCGTGCGGGTGCCCGGCGATGGGGACGTACTGGAGCATCGGCACGTAGCTGACGAAGTAGACCGCGACGAGCACGCCCCACTGGAGCTTCGCGCTGCGGTCGAGGAAGCGCGTCGGATCACCACGGAGCGCGAGCAGCATCGGGATCGCGACGAACGCGTAGACCGGGACGAAGATCAGGAACATCACGTACCAGCCCATCGCGGCGAACGCGTACTGGAGCGGGACCACGACGAAGAACGCGAACACCAGGGCGCCGTGGTCGGCGCGGTGCGTCGGCGTCAGCGTGAGCAGCTCGCGCAGGGCGAGCGCGGAGAGCAGCGTGTACAGCGCGAAGAGGCCGAGCGGGCCGACGGCGGACGTACCGGCGATGATGGCGACCATCACCCACCACGCGCGCACCCGCTGCGCGAGGTTCTTCACCGTGTCGCTCACGCCCTCGGGCCGCGCGCGCTGACGAGCCCAGAGCACGCCCGAAACGATCGTGCCGAGCGAGAGGACGGCGAGCACGACGCCGAAGACGAGGAGCAGCTCGGGATCACGCGTCATGCGGGCTGCTCCTCGAGCTCCTCGTAGGCGTCCCCCGCGAGCGCGATCACCGCGGCGCGGGCGGACGCGAGGAAGCGTGCGCGATCGTCGGTGCTCGCCGCGAGCGGCTCGCCGACCCGCACCGAGCAGAGGAGCGGCACCGGGAGCAGCTCGCCCTTCGGCAGGATGCGGCCCGGGTTCTGCAGGTACACCGGCACGAGCGGGATCGAAGGGCGCTCCCGGGCGAGCCGATAGAGCCCCGCCTTGAACGGTGCGATGCGACCGTCGACGCTCCGGGTGCCCTCGGGGAAGAGGAGCAAGGAGTCTCCGGCGTCGAGCGCGGCGATCATCTGCGCGATCGGATCTTCCGTGCGCTCGCCCTTCACGCGCGCGATGAGCAGCGCGCGCAGCATGCGCTCGGCGACCCAGCGGCGCCCGGCCGTCTTGCCCCAGTAGTCGCGCGCGGCGACGGGACGGAAGCGCTCGCGCAGATCTCCGTCGAGCGCCGCCCAGAGGATCAGCGTGTCGAAGTGCGACGCGTGGTTCGCGAAGAGGACGAAGGGTCCGCGCGGCAGCGCGCCCTTCGCGATGGCCGGCGCGCCGACGAAGAGGCGCACGAAGAACACCAGGAGGGTGCGCACGAGCAAGGTCACGCGCCGTCTTTCGCCGCGCGGGCCCGCAGATCCCTGGCGATGCCGCGGAGGCGCCGCCCCGCCGTGAAGAGCGCGCCGAGCGTGATGATCGCGAGGGCGACGGGCACGACGCGCGTCGGTGCGTCGAGCGCGCGCTCGGCGGCCGCACCGATCGCGGCGAGCGTGCACGCGAACATGCGATGTTGCTTCGCGAAGGGGCCACGGAAGTCCTGCGTGCCGAGCAGGGTCCCGCCGACGAAGCGCGCGTAGGCAGTGAGAGCCGCCGCGAGCGCGGCCGCCCAGCCGAGCGCCGTGGCTCCCGCGACGTCGGGCGACGCATAGCCGAGTGACACGAGGAAGAGCGAGTCGGAGACGCGATCCGGCACGTCGTTGTAGAGATCGCCGACCGCGCTCTTCTTGCCGCCCTCGACCGCCATGAGCCCGTCGAGCAGGTTCGCGATCAGGCGCAGCTGGATCGTACATGCGCCCGCCACCCAGAGCCCGATGGCGGGTGCGCGATCGACGTACGGGGTCGTCACGAACGCGGCTGCGCCCGCGAGCGCGAAGAGCGCGCTCGAGGCGGAGACCTGGTTGGGGGTGACGCCGGCGCGCACGAGCGCGAGCGCGACGCGCGTCGGCCAGCCGTAGCTCCGCGCGGCGATGGGGCGACGCTCCACACCGGGAGGCTAAATGACCGATCACGATTCTGGGACAGAATCGTTGACGGGCAGTTAGCGTCGCGAGGGACGTCGCGACGGACAG
>JBGAQA010000069.1:0-36863 GCA_044220955.1 Sandaracinaceae bacterium | reverse complement strand
GACCACGACTGCGCGCCGGGTGAGACGTGTGCGAGCGGAAGCTGTAGCGGCGCATGCGCCGCGGGCTCGAGCTGCATCGGCGCGATGTGCAGCGCCTCGCCCACGCCGCGCGCGGGCGTGCTCTGGACGCACACGCCGGGCCCGCGCGACGCGAGCGTGGACTTCGCTCCCGCGCTGGTCCCCGGCGCCCCGAGCCGCCTGCTCACGAGCCACTACTGGAGCGGGGCCATCGCGCTGCCGCGCTTCCTCGTGGTCCCGCCGCTGCCGTCGCTCGGGGACACGGCGCGCTACCTCGGGCCCTGGATGGGCGGCCCGATCTGCCTCGAGTGCGTGTCGAGCTTCCCGGGCAGCTTCATCGCGATCGTTCCCGGGGCGCCGACGAGCCCCGGCGATCCCGTGCTCGACATCGCGGGCGCGCGCGTCGCGGCGAGCGAGGTGTTCCGCACCGTGCCGATCGCGGACCCCGCGCTCCGTTGGGTCGCCGCAGCGGAGCCGGAGGAGTGGCTCGGCCCGTCGAGCATCCGCTACGCCGCGATCGACTCGACGGGCGGTGCCGCGCACGTGCTCGCGCTCGGGCCGGCGGGCTTCACCGAGCGCGCCGCGTGCGGGCCGAGTGGCTGCGCCGCTCCGAGCCCCTGCGAGCAGCAGCAGTGCATCGCCCTCGCGGTCGATCCTCCACCGTCGCCCGGTGTCCCCGTCCTGTCGGCCACGCGCTCGACGCTCTACGCGATCGGTGTCACCGATGGCCTGCACTTCCCGGTCATCACCGCGCTCCCGCTCGGTGGCGTGGACACCGCCCTCGTGCCGCTCGGCGACACGACGCTCGGCTCGGTCCTGGCGGCGACGTACAGTCCGTCGCGGCGCGCCCTCTTCGTGATCGATGACGTCGGGGTCGTGTGCCCGCGCTGGGACGGGGCCGATGGGCACGGGCATGACGATCGCGGCCGCGACGACGGACACCACGACTGCTGCGACGGGCGACCTTCGATCCGCCTGAGCGTGGTGCCGGTGGACGGGACTGGCCGCGACGCGCCCGGGCTCACCGAGCTTGCGCGCTGGGAGGGCGACGGCGACGATCGCACGAGCGCGGCCTTCGCGCTCGCCGAGGACCCCGGCGGCAACCTCTACCTCGTGAGGAGCTCGCACGGCGAGCACGTCGTCCTGCTCGTCGACGCATCCGTCACCCCGGCGCGCGCCGTATCCGTCACGCGTGGCGCCGGTGCGCTGGCCGCGCCGCAGCTCGCGGCCTCGCGCCTCGGGCTCACGCTCGCCGTGCACGGCCGGGGGCGCGCGCGCACGATCGGGTATCGTCCCTCCGACTTCCGGACCGCGCACCGTGCGGAGCTCAGCGATGCGCTCCGTCCTTGAGGTCGTGCGCCCGCTCGCCCGCATCGCCGTCGTCCTCGCCGCCGTCGGCGCGTGCAGCGGCACGCCGGGCGGCGACGGCGGCGCGGACGCCTCCATCGACGCGGGGCTCGATGCCCACGCACGCGACGCCGGGCGCGACGCCGGGCGCGATGTCGGCACCGACGCGTCGCGTTCGCCCGATACGAACACGGACGCCGGCTTCTGCGATCCGGGCTGGGTCCGCTTCCCGGACATGCCGGATGCTTGCTATGTCGAGTACGCCTCGCACCCCGAGTGCGTGCTCTCCATGACCTGGGACACCTGCTTCGACTTCATCCCTGGCCCGTGCACGAGCGCGTGGATCGACTCCAACACCGGCCTCCAGTTCTACTACCAGCACGACGGCGCGTTCTGGGATCCCGTGCGGGCGCGAGGCGTCGTGCTCGTCGCAGCGCAGACGCCGGTCGGCTTCGCGCCGCTCATCGACTATCGCGTGCTCGTCGCGACGGACGGAACGGTGGTCTCGGCCGTGCGGTCCACGATGGCGGAAGCCTGGCTTCGCGACGGCGTGCTCTGCCCTGGGCATACGGCCGCAGCTCCCGACGCCGTCGTGGCCAGCAATGAGTTCGATGATTTCGGTCCCACCGCAGCGCCTCCCTACCCCGTCCACATGTTCCGCGGAGGCTACAGTGACTGGTGGAGCCATCCCCTCCCTGTGACGATCTTCGACTCGCTCCACGCCGACGAGGCGAGCGAGAACCTGACGACGTCATCGACGGTCACCGTCGCCGAGATCACGCCTGCGGACTACCTGCTGATCTGGCGCGGTGGCGACCCGCGTCGGCTCCAAAGACCTGGCTCGCTCTCGCCGCAACGCATCGTCGGAGACGACCTGTTCTACGAGGACTACTGCGGGACGGCCGACTGCAACACCCGGATCTATCGGTCGGGCGCCGACGACACCGACGAGCTTCTCATCGATGGAGTGCCGGGCACCGACATCCGCAACTTCACGACCGACGGCGTGAACATGGCGTGGTTCCTCGCGACCTCCTTCGATGCGAGCGGAGTCCCGAGCGGGGGCGAGATCGTCGTGTCTCCCTACGCCCTCCACGCGGCCGACGTTCACCCGCGCACGCTGCGCAGCGGGCTCCTCGACTCCCAGGGCTTCCACCCGGTCCTCGGCCCCGACGCGATCGGGTACGCGTACGAGATCCCGGCGAGCCCGCACTACCAGAGCATCCTCGATCTGCTCTCGCTCGCGGACGGAAGCCGCAGCCGGATCACCCTGCCGAACTCGGGCGTCCCGCTGCTGATCCACTTCGACAGCAACCCGCTCTGGGTCAGCGACGACGAGGTCGCCGTCATCATCGGCGCGGCAGCGCCCGACACGGGCCTCTTCCGCTTCTCGCGCTCGGCGTTCACCCCAGCGCCCTGACAGGGCTACTTCTTCTTCGGCTTCTTCTTCAGCCCGCTCTTGCCGGGCGGTCGCTTGGTCGACTCGGTCGGCGCGGGCGCGGCGGCCTTGGGCTTCTCGTCTTCCTCGTCGTCGTCGCCGCCGTCCGGATCGGGCGCGCCGCCGGCCACGGCCGGGACGGCCGCGGGCGCGGAGGCGAAGTCGAGCTTGTAGACGCTCGTGGGCCGAGCGCGGTGCTCGGCGCGCTGCTTGAAGTAGAAGAAGCCCGCGATCGGGACGATCGCGAGCGAGATGAGCTGCGACGTCGAGAACCCGGCGAAGAAGCCGCGCTCGGGGTCGTCGCGGACGTACTCGATGCCGAAGCGCCAGAGGCCGTACGCCATCGCGAGCGCGAGGAGCACCTGACCGTAGAACTCGCGCCGGCGCCACACGAGGACCGTGATCGTGCAGAGCACGAAGCCGGCGAGCGACTCGTAGATCTGGGTCGGGTGCACCGCGTAGGAGTGCGCCGAGTCGAAGGGCAGATCGTACTCGGCGACGTGGTGGCTCCACGCGGGCGAGCCCTCGTCGTTGGCCCAGTGCGGGAAGGTGCCGAGCCGTACGAGCCAGTCCGGGGCGTCGTCCTCGAGGCGCGCGCCGAAGTCGCATCCGTAGAGGTAGCACCCGATGCGCGTGAGCCCGAGGCCGAGCGCGAGCGTCGGCGCGGTCACGTCGGCGAAGCGCAGGAGCGGGACCCCCTTGTAGCGGAAGTACGCGAGCGAGCCGAAGAAGCCGCCGAGGAAGCCGCCGTACGCGACGAGCCCACCCGCGCGCAGGTTGAACCAGGTGGCGATGCTGGTGAACTCGTCCGGGTTCGTGAGGATGTAGAGCAGGCGCGCGCCGACGATGGCCGAGACGGCGGCGGTGATGAACCCGTTCGCGAGGACGTCCTTGTTCATCCCGTCGCGCTCGCCGAGCCACATCACGACGTACCAGGCGGCGATCATCGAGGAGCCGAGCATCACGCCGTACGAGAAGATCGGCTGGGGGCCCCACGGTGTCGGGATCTCGAAGAGGATCGGATGCATGCTCGGGACCTTATGTCTGCTGGATCGAGAGCGCGTCAACCCGCCGCGAGCGCCTCGAGCGCGGCGAGCGCGGGAGGCGCGAGCGGGGGCTCGAGCGGCGTGTCGAGACAGCGCCGCGCCAGGGCGCGCGTCCGCTCGTCCTTCGACGCGTAGAGACGGTCGAGCTCGGCGCCCAGCTCCTTGGGGCGGGTCTTCCAGGCGCGGAACGCACCGTCGAGCGAGAGCGGGAGCGCACCGCGCACGACCGCGTGCCAGACCGCGAAGGGCAGCTGCGAGCCGAAGACCACGTCGTCGCTCGGGGGCAGATCGAAGACGGCGAGAACGACGTCCTCGATCATCGCGCGCCCGGCCTCGGTCGACGCGTCGAGGTGCGCGTCGAGATAGCGCTCGGTGAGGAAGACCTCCCAGCCCATCGGCAGTGCGTCGTCCTGCTCGGCGTCTTCGAGCCACTCGCGCACGCGATCGACGTCGATGGCGAACACCGCGAGGTGCACGTAGGGCACGCCGTACTGCTGCGCGAGCGCGCGATCCATGATCGTCGGGCGCCCCAGGCCTTCCTTCCGGGGGTCGAGGGTCGGCAGCTGGCGCACCACGCGGCGCACATATAGCCCGCGAACGGTTCGAATGGCAGGTCGGCCCCCGGTGTCTATGCTGCGAGCACGTGCGGACACTCGTCTTCGTCTCCTTCGGCGTGCTCTGTTTCGTCCCGACGGCCGTGGAGGCGCAGGCGGACGCGGGCGTGCCTGCCGATGCCGCGACGGCGCCCGCGACGGCTACGACGAGTGAGGTGCCCGGCCAGAGCGAGGTCGAGAGCGAGAGCGAGAGCGAGGCCGAGAGCGAGGCCGAGAGCGAGAGCGAGGCGGAGAGCGAGAGCGAGGCCGAGAGCGAGGCCGAGAGCGAGCGCCGCGCCGACCCCCGGCTCTCCGCCGCCGTCTTCCCCCCACCCGCGCCGCGCCCGCCAGCCGAGCCCGATCCGCTGCTCGACGAGCCCCTCACGCTCGGCCCTCCCCCCGAGCCCGAGTGGCGCCTGCGCCTCGGCGTCGGTGCCTCCGCCGCGACGGCGGGCACGGCGATCGCGTCGCTGCGGCTGATCCAGGAGTGGGAGTGGATGCCGCACGACGTGGCCCCGATCCTGTTCGCGCTGACGGGCGGTGAGGTCGTCGGCGAGTACGTGCTGGGCCTCGGCGGCGCCCGCATCGGGCTCTACGGCCTGTTCTGCCAGGATCGTCTCGTCACCTGCACCGGCGCGATCGCCCTTCGCGGCGGCGTGATCGGCGGCACGACGGGGGTCACGTACGACCTCGGTGGCGACGGGGACGCGCGCTTCCGCTTCGACGGCGTGGAGCTCGCGATCCGCGTGGGCTTCTTCGTCGTGCAGAGCGTGACCTTCGTCGACCTCGTGGGCATGGTCGGCGCTGCGTTCTGAGGGCCGACACGCGGCCCGACCCGCCGCATCGACGCAGCGTGCCGAGATCACGTGTATCCTGGCGCGCCATGCGCGCGTGGATGTCGATCGCGGTCGTGCTCGCTCTCACCTCGCTCACCACGCCGGGTTGCGACTCCGGCAACGCCCCGCCGGACGACGCCAGCATGGACGGCGGGCGCGCGATCGACGCGGGCAGCGACGCGGGGACCGACTGCCGCGTCACGCCCACCGCCGACGGATGCGCGCTGCCCACCGAGCCCACCTACGCCGGGCCGAGCGCTCCGATCGAGGTCATCCGCGACGACATGGGGATCCCGCACCTCTACGCCGAGAACGACGCGGACGCGTTCTACGCGGGCGGCTACCTGCAAGCGACGGATCGCCTCTTCGAGATGGACCTCACGCGCCGTCGCGCGCTCGGGCGCCGCGCCGAGGTGCTCGGCGAGGGCTCGCTCGACGACGACCAGACGATCCGCCTCTTCGGCATCCCGCGCTGGGCCGAGCTCTCGCGCCGCGCCGTGCTCCTCGATCACCCGGACATCTACCGGCTCATGGTCGCGTGGTGTGCCGGCGTGAACGCGCGCATCGACGAGATCGCGGCGGGCGATGCGCCCCTACCCTTCGGCTTCGGCCCCGCCGAGCTCGACTTCGCGCCGGAGCACTGGACGCCGCTCGACGCCCAGGCCGTCGGTACGCTCATCCTCTTCGGCAACGCCGAGCAGATCGAGTACGACGCGCTCGAGAGCATCCTGCATCGCCTGCTTCCCGAGCTCGAGACGGCGGTGCCCTTCCTCGCGCCGCTCGAGCACGTCCACACGCTGCCCCCCGAGGAGCGCCCGACGACCGGCCACGCCTCGCCGCTGCGGCCGCCGCGCGGAGCGATCACGCCGCCGACCGAGCCGGCCGACCTCGCGCAGCGCTTCAGGGCGTTCTTCGCGCACTTCCGCGGAATCCCGCTCGGCGCGAGCAACAACTGGGCGATCGACGGTATGCACACCGCGAACGGACGCCCCCTGCTCGCGGGCGATCCACACCAGGGACTGCAGTCGCCCTCGCTGATGTGGACCCACCACATGAACAGCGCCGAGCATGGCGGCTCGCTCGACGTGATCGGCTTCAGCTTCGTGGGCACGCCCTCGATCGAGCTCGGTCACAACGCGCACGTGGCCTGGACGGCCACGACCACGTACCCGGACTGGAACGACCTCTGGGGCGTTCGCGTGCGCGGCACCGGCGCGAGCCGGACGGTCTCGTACGGCGGCGTCGAGTACCCGCTCGTCGAGCGCCACGAGCTCATCGGGGTCCGCGGCGAGGCCACGCCGCGCGACGTCGTGATGGAGGACGTCCCTGCCCTGCCCGGCGTGCTCATCCCCGACTCGTTCTTCCCGCTTCCGCTCTACGCCGGGCGCCGCGTCCTCATGCGCTGGTCCGGCATGCAGCCGAGCACCGACATCGTCGGCTTCCACGGGTTCGACACCGCCACGAGCACGGCCGAGTTCGAGGCGGCCGTCGACTTCTGCCACCTCGGCGCGTTCAACTGGGTCGCGGCCGACGCGCACGGCATCACCTACCGCTCGGCTCCCTGGGTCCCGCTGCGCGCGGGCGAGCTCAGCGACGTGCGGGCGCCCTACCGCATCCTCGACGGCGACGACGTCGGCTCGCTCTGGACCGGGCAGTACATGAGCAGCGCGCTCCTGCCGCACAGCCACGGCGGCGCGCGCGGCTGGATCGTGACGGCCAACGACGAGCCCTACGGCGTGATGAACGACGGCTCGATCACCGGCGACCCGCTCTACTTCGGCGTCTTCTTCGATCCGGGCACCCGCGCCCGCCGCATCGAGGACGAGGTCACGCGCTACGTCGCGCGCGGAGGCGTCACGCGTGACGACATGCTGGCGCTCCAGGACGACACGTACCTCACGCTCACCGGGAACTTCCTGCCGCCGCTCCTCTCGGCCTGGGACGGGCGGGCGACCGACGCCTCCCTCGCGCCCTTCCGGACCCGCGCAGATCTCGCGGCGCTCGTCGAAGGTCTGCGCAGCTGGGACGGTCGCATGGAGCGGAGCTCGTCCGACGCCGTCGTGTTCAACGCGTTCATGTTCGAGCTGGCGCGCGAGGTGATCGCCGACGACATGGGCGTGCTCTTCGACCCGATCATGAGCCAGAGCCCGACGTACATCATGAAGCTCGTCGCGATGGTCGTCGCCGACACGACGCCCGCGGGCGACCTGTTCTTCGGCAGCGGGCGCACCTACGCGTTCGTGCACGCGCTCGACGCGGTCGCGTCGCAGCTGACGGCGCGCTTCGGCAGCACCGACCGCAGCGCGTACACCTGGGGGGACGTCCACGGCACGCGCATGGACGGGATCTGGGGCGGCGCTGGCGGCCGCCTCGACGGCCCGTGGATCCCGACCGACGGCTCGCTCGGGACCGTGAACGTCGCGGACGCCTCGTACTTCGACGACGCGCGCGACGTCCGCCCCCGCCTCGACTCGACGGGCGGCTCGATCTTCCGGCTCGCGGTGGAGTTCCGGGCCGACGGAACGCCCGACGCGGTGGTGAACATCCCGCGTGGCATCTCGGGCGAGCCCGACAGCCCGCACTTCGACGATCTCTCCGCCGACTGGCAGGTGAGCCGCTCGCGCCCGCTCGCGTTCGTGCGCGCCGACGTGGAGGCGCACGCCCAGGACCGCTTCACGATCCCGGCCGCCCCCTAGACGCGGCCCGCATGAAGCTGTCCGACCACGAGCTGCGCACCTTCGCCGTCGTCGCGGACGCGTTCTTCCCGGCGCTCGGCGGCGAGCGCGCGATCGATCGCCTCTCGGCGGGCGGGCTCGGGATCGACCGGCGGCTGCCCGAGCTCGCCGCACGCATGCCCACCGAGACGCTGCTCGCCGTGCGCGCGATGCTGGCGCTCTTCCGCTCGCGCGCAGGCGGGGTGCTGCTCTTCGGCGCCCCGCGCGTGTTCGTCCGGATGAGCGGCGTCGAGCAGGAGAGCGCGCTCCTGAAGATGGCCTCGAGCGAGCGAGCGCTCGCGCGGCAGGCCTTCAAGGTGATGAAGGGTCTGTCGGCCACGCTGCTCGGGTGGCCGAGCCCGTCTGGGCGCAGCCCGCTGCACGAGGCGATCGGCTACCCGGGCCCGCTCGGCCCGCCGCCCGCGACACCGCGGCGCCTCAAGCCCATCACGCTGGAGCGGCCGACGACGTGGACCTGCGACGTCGTCGTCGTCGGCTCCGGCGCCGGAGGCGGCACGGCCGCGGCGGTGCTCGCGAAGGCGGGGCTCGACGTCGTCGTGCTCGAGCGAGGGCCCTACAAGAGCGAGAGCGACTTCACGCACCGACAGGACGACGCGGACCGCGACCTCTACGATCTGCGCGCGACCGCCGACGCGGGCGTCACGATCCTGCAGGGCCGGTGCGTGGGGGGCGGCACCGTCGTGAACTACGCGACCTCGCTGCGGTTGCCGGAGTCGATCCGCGCCGAGTGGGACCGCACGGCGGGCTTCACGAACGTGTTCTCGGGCGCGGAGATGGAGGCCTCGATGCGCGTCGTCGAGGAGCGCATCTCCGTGAACGACGCGAGCTCGCGCCCGTGGTTCCGCGATCGGATGATCGAGACGGGCTGCAAGAAGCTCGGCTGGGACGTCGGGACGCTGCCGCGCGACGTGAAGGGCTGCGCCGAGGACGAGCGCTGCGGCTACTGCAACTTCGGCTGCCGGCTCGGCGCCAAGCAGTCGACGACGAGGACCTGGCTCGAGGACGCGACGAGCGCGGGCGCGCGCCTCGTCGCGGAGGCCGAGGTCGAGAAGATCGTCCGGGACGGTGGCCGCGCGGTCGGCGTGCGCGCCAGCGTCACGACGCCGGCGAACAAGAAGCGCGTCCCCCTCACCGTGTTCGCGCGCGCGGTCGTGGTGGCTTGCGGCGCCACGTTCACGCCCGTCCTGCTGACGCGCAGCGGCGTCTCCCTGCCGGCCGTCGGGCGCCACCTGCACCTGCACCCCGTGACGGGCGTGTGGGGCCGCTTCGACGGCGAGCGCGCCGACCCCTGGGGCGGCGTGATGCAGGCGCGCATCAGCCGGCACTTCGCCGATCTCGACGGCGAGGGCTACGGCGTGCGCTTCGAGTCCGGCGCGGTGCACCCGGTCGAGCTCCTCGCGCTCATGCCCTGGGGCGGAGCCGTCGACTTCAAGCGCACGATCGAGCGCTACCGCGAGTGGGCCGTGATCGCGGTGCTCCTGCGAGACCGGACGGAGGGCACGATCGGCGTCCCACGCCTCGGCGAGCCGCGCTGGAACTACGAGCTCTCGGCCATCGATCGCAGGCACGTGCGCGAGGGCATGACGCGCGCGGCCGAGCTCTACGCGGCGCTCGGCGCGAGCGAGATCCGCACCGTCACGCAGGTCCCGGTCGTGTGGCGCCCGGCGGGAGGCGAGCGCCTGGCGTCGTTCGCACGTCGACTCGACGCGATCGGCTACGGCGCGTGCGAGACCCAGTACGCGAGCTTCCACCCGCAGGGCAGCGCGCGCATGGGCATCGACCGGCGCGCGAGCGTGTGCGACGAGGACGGCGCGGTGCATGGTGTGCCCGGCCTCTACGTGATGGACGGCTCGTGCTTCCCGACGGCGAGCGGCGTGAACCCGATGCTGACGATCGAGGCGCTCGCGCACCGCAGCGCGAGCCGGCTCGCCTCCCGGCTCACCTGAACTCGGTGTCGTGACCGTGGGCTGGCGTCGGTCCGCTCGGCGGCCGTGGTTCGTCGAGAGGCCATGCGCTCGAGTGAGGCGCCGTCACACCCGTGGAGCGTCGCGTCACAGCCACGCGCCGTCGACGATGTAGCGGGTGTCGAAGCCCGTCTCCTCGAGCATCACGCAGGCGCCCAGGATCTGCTCGAGCGTGACGTCGCGCTCGGCCGCGAGGATGATGTCGTGGCGGTTCGGCTCGACGGCGCGACGCTCCTCGAGCCGCTCGCGGAGCGAATCGCAGCCGGGCATCTCGATTCGCTCTCCCGCGGTGGACGCGATGACGCACGTGCCGTCCTCTTGGAGCAGGAGATAGAGGCGGATCTGGTCGCCGCCGCCGCTCGGCGCGCTGAGCGCCGGGCCGAGGGCGACCTCGCGCAGGTGCGTCCCGTCGGACGAGAGGCCGACGAAGGGCACGGCGGACGGGCCGCCGACGGCGGCGACGAGCGCGAGCAGGGCCGCGCTGCTCGTTCGCCGGTCGGCGAGCACGGGCGGAGGCGGGCCTCGGCGCGAGAGCGCACGCAGGGCCGGAACACCCGGCGGCAGCGCGTGGCCGAGGTACCAGCGCGGCCCCGTCGACGGCACCACCACGAAGCGGCGGCTGACGGTGTCTTCCGCGTCCAGCGTCGGGAGCTGGAAGTCCCCGACTGGGAGGGCGAGATCGTCGGCGCCGGTGACGCTCGCGTACGCCCGCACGTGGTCGCGCACGTCGGCGAGGTTGCGCGCGTCGAGCCAGAGCAGCAGACCGAGCGCGGCGACCGAGAGGACGAGCGCCCGCTTCGGGAGTCCGACCCGCGCGCGACCCTCCGCGGCGAAGGCGAGTCCGACGAGCGGGAGCAGCGCGAGCACGGGAGCGCCCGCCGCCGCGCGGGTGCCGCCGATGCGCCCGACCGCCGCGAGCACGTGCGCGGGACTGCGGCTGTGGGTCAGCGTGTCCATCGCGAGCGCGAGCGCGTGCGTGACGGCGCCGCTCGCGGCCGCCGCGAGCGCGCCGGCGCCGGCGAGAACCGAGCCCAGCGCGAGCGCGAGGCTGCGCGGCTCGCGCAGGGCGACGCGACTGGCGACGCGAAGCGCGGCGACGAAGACGAGGACGATCGCGATGAGCGCGAACCCCCACATGTCGGCTGCGTAGGCGGCGGCGAGCGCGGTCAGCGCGACGGGCAGGAACGAGAGCGCGAGGGCCGCGCGAGAGAGGGGCCGCTGCGCGGCGTCGTGGCGGCTCTCGAGCAGGAGCGCCAGCACGAGCGCGACGCCGCCGAGCACGAGCGACGCGGACGACGCGCCGAAGTTGCCCATCTCGAGCGAGTGCCCGACGCACGCGGCGTGATACTCGGCGCGCGACGAGAACTGCCAGAGGTGAGGGCGCGAACCGAGATCGGCCACGACGCTCGTCAGGATCCACACGCCGCCGCCGGCCAGCACGGCGAGCCACTCGGTCGCCCAGCGATGCGCGAGCCGGACGAAGAGAGCGGCGATGAGGCCGACGACGATCCCGAGCCCGGCGCCGATCACGACGTCCTCGGTGAGGTCGCGGTGATACCGATGATCGGGGTGGGCGAGCGCGCCGGCGAGCGCGGCGAAGGGGACGAGCGCGAGGACCGCGAGGTTGGCGCGCCAGCCCGCTTTCGGAGGCGGACGGCGAGTCTCGCTCTCACTCTCGCTCTCGCTCTCGCTCTCGCTCTCGCTCTCGCTCTCGCCCTCGCTCTCGCCCTCGCCCTCGCTCTCGCCCTCGCCCTCGCCCTCGCCCTCGTTCTTGTTCTCACCCTCGCTCTCGCTCGCGCCCACCGGCCGCGCCTCCGCCTCCGCCCCCTCGGCCGGTACCGTCTTCTCTTCGCCTTCGCGCTCGTTCTCGCCCACGCGCGACCCCCGTGGGCAGACCGTATCGCGAAATCGCCCCGTCCGCGGCCCCCTCGCGTGCCTGTAGACTCTCGCGCCGGGCATGAACCTCACGCGTCTGGCGCTGGCCGTGGGGGGGATCGCGATCGGCTTCGCCGCCATCTTGTTCCGCCTGGCCGCACCGACCGACCCGCTGCTCGCATCGGCGCTGCGGCTCTCGATCGCCGGGCTCGTCCTGTCGCCCGTCTCCATCCGGGCGGTGCGCGACGGGCGCCTCACGCCCCGCGCGACGCGGACGGCCGCGCTGGGCGGCCTGCTCTACGCCGTCCACTTCGGCGCCTGGGTCGCCTCGCTCGAGCGCACGAGCGTCGCGGCGTCGGTGACGCTCGTGACGGCGACGCCGCTGCTGCTCGCGCTCGTCGCCTTCGCGGGGGGGCGAGACCGGCCGTCCACGCGTACCCTCGCCGCCAGCGTGGCCGCCGCGATCGGCGCGCTCGTGATCGGCCTCGGCGACGCGAGCGAGACCGGCTGGGGCGCGCTCTCCGGAGACGCCCTGGCGCTGCTCGGCGCCGCAGCGATGGCGCTCTACCTGCTCTTGGTACGCGACCTCGGGAGGATCCCGGCGGTCGCGTTCTCGGGGATCGCCGCGCTCTCGGGCGCCGCGTCGCTCGCTCTCGTCGTGGCCGTGCTCTCCACGTTCACGACGCTCACCCCGCCCGACGCGGAGGCCTTCTTCTTCATCGCGCTCGCGGCGCTGGTCCCCCAGATCGTGGGACACGGCGCGCTGACGTGGGCCCTCGAGCGCGCGACGCCGACCGAGGTGGGCCTCGCGACCGCGGTCGAGCCGGTGATCTCGACCGCGCTGGCCTGGATCGTGTTCGCCGAGCGCCCGACCTGGATCGTCGGGCTCGGCGCAGCGCTCACCCTCGCCGCGGTGGTGGCAGGGACGACCGGAAAGAGTGGCCAACCCGGGGTGTCGCGGTAGAGTTACGACTTCGTGACGACGGAGTGACGCGGCCGCGCTCGGCCGCATGCGATGAACGACCCCGCACGCAAGGACGACCTCGCGCCCGCGCCAGCTCCACCGAGCATGGTCCCGTCCGAGCCCCGCCCGAGCGACGCCGCTCACGCCGTCCGCATCGCCAAGCGTGCGCTGGCGCCCGCCGCCACGTCTCCGCCCACGCCCGCTGCCGAGCCCGAGATCGAGCACGACGACGAGCCCGACCCGCGCCCGAGCGACATCGGGTCGTTCCTCACGAGCCTCTCGCGCCCGCCCGAGTCGCCCGCGTTCCGCGTCCACGACCGAACCCACCTCGAGTTCGCGATCGACTACAAGGTCCCCACCGACAAGAAGGACGAGACCTTCGAGTGGGAGGCCTACTTCTTCGCGCCCGAGAGCCTGCGCCTCGACAGCCGCACGTACAGCAAGGACGACGTCTACGAGGATCTGCAGACGTACGTGCGGTTCGCCGTGCCGGAGTGCTCGTTCCACGCGCTGCTCGAGGCGCCGATCGCGAGCCTGCGTGACGCGCTCGCCCGCGAGCAGGACACGGAGCGCGCGATGCGCGAGCTGCGCCTCTTCGCCTGCCAGGTGCGCGCCGCAGGCGAGGAGACGCGCCGTCGCATCGCGGCCGGCTTCGAGAGCGGTACCGATCACCAGCGCTGGACCATCGCCGCGGAGCGCTTCGTGGACGATGCGCGCGCCGTGGCCGAAGGGATGCGGGCCATCCTCGCGAGCCGCAAGGACTGCCCCGACCCGCTCGCGACCGCGATCGCGTGGATCGACGAGGACGTCTCGCGCTTGCTCGAGGCGCTCATCGGCGGCCTCTCGCTCTCGCTGCGCAGCGCGGGGGCGGCCGAGATCGTCGTCACCAAGGCCGAGCAGCTCGCGATCGAGGAAGCGCGCTATCGCGACCGTGCCGGGCTCGAGGGCGTCGGCCGGCTCGAGATGTCGCGGCGCCGCATCGAGCAGATCGAGTTCCGGCGTCACGTGCTCAAGCGCTTCACCTCGTCGGTGCTCTGGCTCTCGCCCGAGGTCCGACCCGCGGCCGAGTGGGTGACGCACGTCCTGAACGCGCTCGCCGCGGCGGTCGCGATGGCCTTCGCCGTGCTCGCGGCGCTCTGGAACGGCAACGACGCCACGGACGCCGGGATCATGCGGTGGGCGCTCGTCGCGATCGTCGCCTACGCGATGAAGGACCGCATCAAGGCGCTGCTCCAGGCGCGCTTCGCACAGGTCGTCTCGCGCAACTTCCCGGATCGCAGCTGGAAGATCCACGACCGCGAGCGGAAGCTCGAGCTCGGAGAGATGGAGGAGCAGTCGGGCTTCGTCGCGTTCGCGAGCGTGCCGAAGGAAGTGCTGACGATCCGGCGCGAGACGCAGCTCCATCCGTTCGAGGAACAGGCGCGCCCGGAGACGGTGCTCTTCCACAAGAAGTCCGTCGTGCTGCACCGCGATCGCATCACCGCCGCCGACCCTCGCTTCGAGGCGCTCACCGAGATCCTGCGTCTCGACGTGCGCCGCTGGCTCGTGCACACCGACGACCCGAAGCGCCGCTTCGTGTTCGCCGATCCCGACGCCGGCGTGATCGACACGGCCACGGCGCCGCGTGTCTACAACATCGCGGTGATCTACCGGCTGAAGCGCGAGGGCGAGCCGGCCGACTGGCACCGGGTACGCGTGGTCGTGAGCCGCAAAGGCATCCGCCGCCTCGACACGATCCGCTGAGCCGCCCGCCCTCGTCGTCGGGCTTCAGAGCTCGAGCGTCGTGCAGCGCGTGACGCCACGCTTCCCTGGCGAGCCGGCCCACCCTCGCGCGCATCCTCGCGGCGCTCGTGGCCGCCCGGCTCGCGCGCCCGGGCGACGCGCTCGGCCGGGACGAGCTGCTCGCGGCGGGCTGGCCCGAGGAGAAGGTGATGCCAGCGGCGGCGCAGAACCGCGTCCGCGTCGCCCTCTCGACGCTGCGGACGCTCGGCCTGCGCACGCTGCTCGTCACCGAGGCGGGCGGTCACCGGCTGGACGAGCGGATCTCGACGCGCACGGCGTGAGGACGGGCGCTCCCGTCACGAGCAAGGACCGGCCGGGTTTCCGTCCATGCAGCAGCGGCCGGGCCTGCAGCACTGCCCGCAGTCGGTCGAGCTTCCGTAGATGTCGTTGCCGGGCTCGTCGACGCAGAAGTAGCCGCCGCTGCCGCAGCAGTTCCCCGGCGAGAAGCCGCAGAGGTCGGAGAGCGCGCCGCAGCTCGGCCGGCCGCTGCTGCCGAAGTGCGGGTCGCGCACACAGCTGCCGCCCTGGCAGACGTCGACGTCGAAGGGGCCACACGAGAGCTCGCGCCAGGTCCCGCCGCAGCTCGTTCCATCGGGCTCGCTGCGATCGGGCGGGCAGCTCGGGGTCGAGCCCGTGCACGACTCCGCGCGGTCGCAGGGCCCCGACGAGGGACGGCACTCGGTGCCGCCCGCGACGAACCCGTCGGCCACGCACGCGCCGCTGCAGTCGAGGTGACCGGTCTCGCAGACGCGGCCGGTGTCGCAAGGCGTCGCGGGTCCGCACGACCCGCCCGTGTCCTCGCGATACGCGTCGATCGCCGGGGCGTCGGCGGCCCAGCCGTCGGCGGCCGCGGCGTCGACGGCCGCGGCGTCGATCCGCCCGCCATCGCCGAGCCCTCCGTCGAGATCCCTCGGATCGATGGCGCGACACCCGCTCGCGGGGTCGCACCACTGCCCGGTCGCGCAGCGATCGTCGTGCGACGTGGCGAAGCAAGCACCGCTGATGCACGCCGGATCTGCGCACGCCGCGGGGAAACGCGCGCCGCACGCGGAGGACGACGTGCACGTGGGCAGAGGACAGGACGAGGGATCCTCGACCACGCACTCCGGCCGCACGCAGCGCCCCGCCAGGCACTCGGTCAGCTCGGGTGCGTCCGCGGCGCTCGGGCAGAAGACGCCGCGGCAGTCGCGCGTGATGAGCACCGTGATGAGCGTCGTGCCCCGCACGCTCACGCTCGTGTCGCGGTGCGCGACCTCGGCGCCGTCGCGATCGAGCAGGCGCACGGAGAGCGTGTAGGTCCCGGGAGCGAGCCCGCGCGCCTCGAGCACGCGCTCGGACGCCAGGAGGTCGGTCGTGGTGAAGACCGGGCTCGCGTCGGAGGCGACTTGGGTCCCGGCCGGCGAGGTGACCCGCACGTCGATCGAGGAGAACTCGCGCCCGGGGCGTAGGTCGGTTCGCAGATCCGCGAGCAGGCTCACCTCGGCCGCGCAGCCGCCGAGGAGGATGCCGAGGCAGAGGAGCTGCGCGCTACGTCTCACCCGCCCATGGTAGCCGAAGCACGCGGCGAACCGCTCTCGCGCGCCACGAGCGCGCCCGCGTATCCTCGGGCGATGCGGACGCCCCTGATCGCCCTCTCCCTCGCGCTCACGATCGCGTGCGCCACACCGCCCGCGGCCACGCCCGACGCCGGGGGCAGCGCCGACGCCGGGCCCGCCGATGCCGCGCGAGTCGATGCGGCAGCGCTCGACGCGACCGCGGAGGACGCCGGAGCCGATGCGAGCAGCGCAGCGGATGCCGCGACGCCGCGGGGATTCGGCGCGCCGGTCGCGCTCGGCACGACGCCCACGTCGCTCCCCGAGATCTCGGGCATCGTGGCGAGCCGCACCCACCCGGGCGTGTACTGGGTGGAGAACGACTCGGGCAACCCGCCCGAGCTCTACGCCATCGACGAGCACGGCGTTCTCCTGGCGACGATCACGGTCGCCGGCGCGACGAACGTGGACTGGGAGGACATCGCCCTCGCGCCCGGGGCCAGCGGCGACGTGCTCTACGTCGCGGACACCGGCGACAACGCTGCACGCGACACGGCCGGCGTGTCGGGGCGCACGGGCATCCGGCTCTACCGCCTCGCCGAGCCCGACCCTGCGCTCGGCGATCGCTCGCTCCCCGCGGAGGTGATCGAGCTGCGCTATCCCGCCCAGCGACACGACTGTGAGGCCGTGTTCGTGGACCCCGCGAGCGGCGACGTGTACCTCGTCTCGAAGGAGAACGCCCCGCCGGCGCGCCTCTTCGTGGCCCGGGCGCCGCTCGCCGCGGGCCTCACCACCACCCTCGAGGATCTCGGGACGGTCGACGTCACGCTCGCCACGGCCGCCGACATGCGGCGCGACGGGGAGCAGATCACCGTGCGCAACTACGCGCAGGTCCGCGTCTACGACGTGCTGCCCGCCGGGATCGCCGCGAGCCTCGCGAGCGCGACCTTCCTGTCGGCCGCGCCGGGATCGGCGGCGGAGGCGATCTGCTTCGACGATCACGACCGCGACCTGTTGACGATCGCCGAAGGCCGGGGCGCGACGCTGTTCCGGATCCCCCGTCTCTGAGACGGCGGGCGATGCAGGCGTGCTCGCCGGCCTCTCACAGCATGCGGCACGTGGCCTGGTTCGTCATCGCGCAGCCGCCGAAGCACGAGCAGCTGCTGGAGAGGCTCTGCACCGCGTACCCGCTCGGGCACGTGGTGCCGCACTGCGTGAACGTGGTGCCCGCGTTGAGCGAGCAGCTCGCCTGGTTGGTCATCGCGCAGCCGCCGAAGCACGAGCAGCTGCTCGAGTACGACGTCGGGTGGTAGCCGCTCGGACACGTGGTGCCGCACTGCGTGAAGCTCGGCGTGCCCATGACCAGCGAGCAGCTCGCCTGGTTGGTCATCGCGCAGCCGCCGGAGCAGCTGCAGCTGCTCGAGTACGACGTCGGGTAGTAGCCGCTCGGGCACGTCGTGCCGCACTGCGTGAAGCTGCCGCCGCAGTCCGGCGCGCAGCTGACCTGGTTCGTCATCGCGCAGCCGCCGGAGCACGAGCAGCTGCTCGAGAGGCTCGTCGGGTGCCGTCCCGCGGGGCAGCTCGTCCCGCAGATCGTGGTCGTCGAGCACGAGCAGCCGAGGCACTGCGCGGGCCAGCTGCAGGACGCCGAGCAGGTCATCTGCTGGCACGTCCCGCAGCCCGTGGTGCTCGTGGTCCCGGGCATGCAGACGCCCTCGCCGCCGCACGCGCCGTAGGCGCCCCACGAGCACGCCGCGCTGCACGTTCGGGTCTGCGTGCCGCACATCCCGCACGCCTGCGAGCTCGTCGCGCCGGGGCTGCACACGCCGCCGCCCGAGCACGTTCCCCAGGCGCCCCACGCGCAGCTCGCCGAGCAGGTGCGGGTCTGCGTCCCGCACATCGTGCCGCACGCGCGCATCTCGGTCGCGCCCGGCGCGCACGCCCCCTCGCCCCCGCACGCGCCGTAGGCGCCCCACGAGCACGTCGCGCTGCACGTCCGCGTCTGCGTGCCGCACATCCCGCACGCCTGCGAGCTCGTCGTGCCCGCCGCGCAGCCGCCCTCACCGGTGCACGCGCCGTAGGGATCCCAGGCGCAGCTCGCGCCGCACACGCGCGCGTGCGTGCCGCACATCCCGCAGCTGCCGCTCTCGACCGCCCCTGGAACGCAGGCCCCGGTGCACCCGCAGCGGCCACCGCGGCACGTGAGCCCGGTCGCGCAGTCGGGGTCGCCGCCGCACATCGCACCGCTCGCGCAACGGCCGCAGACGGGGCCGCCGCAGTCGACGTCCGTCTCGAGGTCGTCGCGCATGCCGTTGCCGCAGTGCCCCATGCACGTGCCGCCCATGCAGTACGGCGTCGCGCCCGAGCACGCCGTGGTGCACGAGCCGCAGTGCGCCGGCGTCGTCACGTCGGTCTCGCAGCCGGTCGACACCATGCCGTCGCAGTCGCGCCAGCCCGGCTCGCAGCTGCCGATCGTACACGCGCTCGCCACGCACGATCCCGTCGCGTGCGGCGGCGCGCAGGGCATCCCGCACCCGCCACAGTGCGCGGCGTCCGTGGCCGTGTCGACGCAGCTCCCACCGCACACGAGCGGCCGCGCGGGAGGGCAGCTCGCCGTGCAGGCATGAGCTCCGCCGGTCGTCGCGACGCAGAGCGGCGTCGCGCCGCTGCAGACCGTCGTGCAGTCGCCGCACGTGGCGCTCGATGCGAGGTCGGCCTCGCAGCCCGTCGACGCCATCCGATCGCAGTCGTCCCAGCCCGGGTCGCAGGCGGCGATCGCGCAGGCGCCCATGGCACATCGCGCGGTGGCGTGAGGGAGGTTGCACGCCAGCGGATCGCACGCGCCCGCGTCGCCGGGCCCGGCGTCGCGCGGGCCGCCACCGTCGGCGCGCCCGCCGTCCGCCGAGCCGCCGTCGCGCGGGCCGGGTCGCGGCGCGCAGCCGCGCTCGGGCGAGCACCACTCGGTCGCGGTGCAGCGCCCGTCGATGGCCTCCACGAGACACGCGTGCGTCACGCAGCGCCCCACGGCGCACGACGCCAGTGGTGTGCACTCGGCGTCGACGTCGCACTCGCCCGCGCAGGCGTCGCCGGCGCAGGTCGGATCGACACACCTGCCCGCGAGGCACGTCGTCGACGCGGCGGTGTCGCCCGTCGACGGACAGAGCACGCCGACGCAGGACCGCGTGACGACGACCACGATCGCCGTCCTGCCGCGCACGCTCGCGACGACGTCGCGCGTGACGACGATCGTCCCGTCGACGTCGAGCAGGGCCACGTGGACGCGCAGCGACCCCGGGGCACCCATCGGGTGCTCGGCCGCGCGGTGGCCGTGGAAGAAGTCGTCGGCGGTCGCGGCCACGACCCGGTAGGTGCTGCTGGCCACGGGACCTGGGCCGCCGCTCTCGACGGACGCGATGTCGGTCTGGACACTGGCGAACTCGACGCCGGGCGCGAGGTCGGTCCGGAGGTCGACCACGAGCACGTTCCCGTCGGCGGCACACGATGCGAGCGAGAGCGCGACGAGAGCGGACAGGCCGTGTCGCAACTGCACCATCGGTCCATCGTCTCACACGCCGTGCGCCGCGTCTCGGGACGGGCGTGAGGTACGCTGCGCGCGTGCCGTGTCCGCGCGACGGAGCCTCGCTGGTGCCGATGGTCGTCGGCGTCGTCGAGGTCGAGCGCTGCCCGACGTGCCGCGGGGTGTGGGGCACTCGGCCCGCGCTCGAGGCGCTCGTCGGCGCGAAGGTCGTGAGCCGCGCGTCGGAGGTCTCCATCGCGGGGCTCGGCGCCGAGGAGGCGGCGCGTTGCCCGCGCTGCGGGGCGGGCATGCAGCGCGAGGCGACGCCCGATGCGCCGGGGCAGGAGCTGCTCGCGTGCGGCGCTTGCGGTGGCCTCTGGGCGGACGACGAGGCGGTCCTGGCCCTGCGTGCGACCCGCGCGCGACGCGCGAGCGTTCGGCCACGGGCCGACGCATCACCCGCTGGACCGGGCGCGCGCGACCCCGAGGTACTGGACGACGGCTCGCCCTTCGCGCCCGGCCCGGCGCGCGAGCTCGCCCTGCTCGCGGTGCTGCTGGGGGTCGCGTGGGCCGCCGCGCTCGCACGGGTGGGCGAGGCGCTCGCGTTCCTCGCGCGCATGCAGTTCCACGAGCTGGGCCACGCGCTGCTCGCTTGGTCGACGGGACGACGGGCGCTGCCGCTGCCCTTCGGGTTCACGCCGTGGTCGCTCGAGCGCTCGTCGCTGCTCGTGCTGATGGAGGTGGTCTTCGTCGTCCTCTTGGCCACCCATGGCGTCCGCGAGCGCAGGCCCGCGCCCTTCCTCGTCGCGCTGGCGCTCGGCGCCGTGCTCGGCATCGGGCTCTCGACGCCGCTCGAAGCGAGCGAGCCCTGGGTGATCGCCGGCGGGCACGTGGGCGAGGCGCTCTTGCCGGGGCTCGGGCTGCTGGCGTTCCACGCGAGGCTGCCGGCGCGTGTGCGCTGGGACTTCTGGCGCTGGCCGCTGGCGCTCGTGGCGGCCTTCGCGCTCGCGTTCGTGGTGAGCGAGGACCGCGAGATCGCGCAGGGCGTCCGCGAGCTGCCGAGCGGCGCGTTTCTCTCGGGCGACGCGGCCACCGGGGATCTCGAGCGCCTCGTGCTCGAGCACGGCTTCTCGCCTCAGGAGCTGCGGCAGCTCTTCGGCCGGCTCGCGGCCGTCGCGTTCGCGCTCGGGGTCCTCTCGCACCCGATCGTGCTCCTTCCGAGGTGGGTGAAGGAACGCAGGGCGCAGCGACCGTGATCGAGTCAGACGCATCGTCGTGCCCCAGGAGCTCTGGGCGGGCGCGCTCGTCCGGGCGGCGAGCGGCCGCGGCCGCGCTCTTGCTCGTCGCGTGCGGCGGGGAGGCTGCGAGCACCTCGACGGCTCCCGCTCCGTCCCACACGGCGACGCCCACACCCGCGCCTGCCTCGCCGCCGCCGCCGTCGTCCGACCTGCCCCCGCCGGCCGCGCCCTCGGCCGCGCTCCCCGCCGCCATGCCCGCGCCCGCTCTGGCGGACGCGCTCGCGCCCTCGGGCGCGGCCAGCGTGCTCGCGGAGCTCGCCCGAGGACGCACGCACTACGTGCTCTACGCGCTCGATGCCGCAGCGCTCGCGCGGGCACGCATCCTGGCGGAGCCCGGGGGACCCGAGCGGCTCGCGCGGAGCGCCGAGGCGGTCGACGACTGCGAGAACGACGCCGGCAGCGGCTGGCCCACGCTCGAGTGCCTCGTCGCGGCCGTGCCGGACGCGGACCTCGCCGCGCCCGCGCTCTGCGACTCGGCGCGATCGATCGGCGTCGCGCGCGTCGCGGAGGTGGACGCCGCGTTCACCCTCGAGGCGCGGCGCACGCTCTTCGCAGCCACCTGCGTGCGCGGCGCGCAGCCGGGAGAGCTTCGCGCCGCCGACCTCGACGGCGACGGCACGGACGAGGTGACGGTCCTCTTCGACGTCGCGCCGCCCGACGGCGACGATCTCTCGAGCGAGGAGGGCCGCCTCGGCTACGTGCTCGACGGGCGCGATCTGCACAGGCAGTTCCGGGCGAGCCGCGAGTGGAACGCGGTCACGGGCGACGTCGGCGGCAGCACCACCGCCGGCGAGTCGACCTGGCGAGCGCTGCCACCGGACGCGAGCGGTCACCGTGCCCTGCACGTCCGCGCGCACGGGACCGACGCGACCCAGGACGACGAGACCGGCGAATCCGACGGCACGCCTTTCGACGCGGCGATCGACTGCCCCTACGACGCGACCGCGGACGCGTGGACCTGCCCCGCGGGCGCCGTGCGCGACTACTACTTCGGCGCCGCGCGAGATCGCCTCGGGCAGGCGTGGGTCGCGGAGACGACCGACGAGCTCGTCGGCTCGCTCGCCCCGACGCTCGGCAGCGCGCTCACGCGCGCGCGGGAGGACGACGAGGAGGACGAGGAGGACGCTCCGCCGCAGTGACGCGGGCGCCTCAGGTCAGGCGGCCGAGCTCGTACGTGCGGCCGTAGCCCCGCGTCAGGTTCTCGATGCGCACGGTCACCGCGCCGGTCGGCTCGTAGCGGTAGGTCTCCTCGATCTCCTCGGCGAGGAGCGCGGCGCTCGAGGCGACGGCGCGATCGAGGTCGTCCTGGTCGCGCAGGGAGGGGTCGTACGGGAAACACACCTCGCGCCAGGGCGTGAGCTCGCCGCTCGGTGCGCCGCGTGCGTCGAGCGCCGAGCACTCGAGGAAGCGCAGGTACCCCACCGTGTGGCGCGGATGGTAGCGGCGGCGCACGACGCGCTCGGCCCCGGGCGCCTCGCCCTCGGTGGACGCGTCCTTGCCGAAGATCGGATCGAAGATCTTGTCACGCCCGCTCGCGCCCTCGCGCCAGACGCCGAAGTGTCGCGTCATCGCCTCGTGCACGAGGATGTCGGCGTCGGGGTCGGCGGCGACCGCGAGGCCGATCGCCGTCGCCGCGTGAGGGATCGGCGCGACGAGCACCTTGCGGCCGAGGCGCGCGCGGAGCGCCCGCAGCACGCCGGCGAACGACGCGCCGCCGCCCACGACGTACACGGCGCCGAGCTGCCGCCCGTCCTCCGGGTCGATGCCGTGCGCCGGGAGCGACGCGAAGAGCCGATCGATCATCGCCACGGTCCGTTCCACCAGCGGCTCGCACGCGGTGACGACGTCGGCCGCAGGGAGCACCACGGGCGTCACGCCGGAGAGCGCCATGGCGAGATCGACCATCACGTTGCGCGACGTCGTCGTCATCGCTTCCTTGCCGGCGCGCGCGGCGTCGGCGAGTCGGGCCAGCACCGGAGCCTCGAGCGTGGTCGGATCGATCCCGGCGCGCGCCAGGGCGAGCGCGAGGATCGCGTCGTCGAAGTCGTCGCCGCCGAGCCGGGCGATCCCCTCGGTCGCGAGCAGGTCGAAGCGCCGCCCTCGCAGCGAGATCGCCGAGGTGTCGAAGGTGCCGCCGCCGAGGTCGTAGACGACCACGTAGCGCTTGGGGCTCCGCTTGTTCTCGCTGCCGAGGTGGCGGTGCGCATACTCGATGCCCGCTGCGGTGGGCTCGTTCAGCACGCTGAGCACCTCGACGCCCGCGCGCCGGAAGGCCTCGATGCTCGCCCAGCGCTGGCGGCTGGTCGCGTTCGCGGGCACTGCGATGACGGCCTGGATCGGCTCGCCTGTCTCGATGTCGAGGCTCGACGCGTCGCGCACTCGCTCGATCACGTGAGCCACGAACCCGGAGAGCAGTGCGAGCGCGCTCGGCTGCGAGGGCAGCGCGAGGATCGGATCGTCCGGGGCGACGTCGGCGACCGCGCGCTTGACCGAGCGAACGACGCCGCTGGCGCTCGCGACGCGCTCCACGGCGTCCCACCCGTAGTGGATCTCTCCCCGCTCCTCGACCGCCACGCCCGGGATCCACTCGCGGGTGGTCCCGTCCGCGTCGAAGGTGGCGAGCGGGTGTCGCCCCTCGTGCACTGCTGCGACGACGGTGCGCGTCGTCCCGAGATCGATGCCGAGCCTCACGCCGGAGGTATAGCGCGGGCGCGGATCGACGCGTGGTTTTCGGCGGCGCCCGGGAGCGAAACGCTCCGGTCAGGCTACTGGTGCACGTGCACGACGCTGCCCGGGTGGGCGTCGGTGGTCAGGATCGCGTCCCAGCCGGCGGGGAGCGCGGGCTCGGTGAGCTCGAAGAGGTGGCGCGCATCGCGCGGCGAGAGGTTCACACATCCGTGGCTGTGCCTGTGCCCGAACTGGTCGTGCCAGAACGCCGCGTGGAGCGCGATGCCCTCCGAGAAGTACTGCACCCAGGGCACGCCCTCGATCGCGTAGTTGCTCTCCTGATCGATCCGCTCGAGGTCGTCCATGGTGTCCTCGGCGAGCTTCACCCAGACGTGGAACGTCCCGACCGGCGTCGTGTGCGCGGCGCCCGGTCGCCCCGTCGAGACGAGCGTCGCGAAGATGGGGCGCGCGCCCTCGTAGGCGACGAGCGTCTGCGAGGCGAGGGAGACGTCCACCCAGCGCGCGCCCTCGGGCACCTCGGGCGGGGGCGGCTCGAGGAGCGGCCGGGCGACGTCGCGTGCGGCGATCACGCCCTCGTCGAGCCGCAAGAGGCCGTGCGGGAGCGCCTCGCGCACGTGCAGCACCTCGCGCAGTCCCGCGCGACGCACGACGCGCGACGTCGCCCGCCTGCCGTTCCACTCGCGGATGGGCGCGCCCGCGTGCAGCACCCACGCGACGTCGAGCGTTGCGTCCTCGAGATCGACGCCCTCGAGCTCGCTGCCGTGCGCGAAGCGGACGTCGTCCTCGGGGACCCAGAGGCCCGAGAGCGTGCGGACGAAGTCGACGCCGCTCAGCGTGCGCCGCTCGACGATCGCGAGGCCGAACCCGCGCCCGAGCGACTCCGCGAAGTCATCCTGGAAATAGTCGCCCGGACGCGAGTAGGCCCAGGTGCCGTCGGTCGCGACGAACGCGTACGGGCGCGGGAGCAGCTCGCCCGCGGCCACGACCGGCAGCGCGTCGCCGCCCGGCTCCTCGGGGCTCGGTACGACGAGCGACTCGCAGACGAACGACTCCTCGGCGAGCTGGTACCACTCGCCGCCCGGGCAGCCGGTCCCGCGCACGCGGCCTTCGAACGGCAGGCGCGTCCCGAGCCGCACGGTCCCGCGACGGGGCGCGTGGACGCTCGGCGCGGCACGCACCGTCGCACCCGTCGCCGTCACCTCGAGCGAGCGCGCGCGCGCGCCCCCGCCGTCCTGGGCGGCGACCGCGGCGGCGACGCAGACGACGAAGAGCGAGAACGTGACGGCGAGCCGCACCGCCGAAGTGGAGCGCGCCCGGCCGTGCGCGTCCAGAACCCCACGTCTGCGCGACCCCGCAAGAGGGATCGTGTCACACGAGCTAGACAACGTGTCACGACGTGTTACATAGCTGGAATGGGCCACACTACACGGCGAATCGTGCGCGCGGCCGGGGTCGACCTCCACCTGGTCGACCGCCTCCCCGAGGGCCCCGCGAGCGGGCCTCCGCTCCTCCTTCTCCACGGGCTGTGCGACTCGCACCTCACCTGGTCGCGCGTCGCGCCGGCGCTCTCGCGGCATCGCCGCGTCCTGGCGCTCGATCTTCCGGGGCACGGGCTCTCGGCGCGCCCGGACGCGAGCTACGCGCTCGCGTGGCAGGCGTCGGTGGTCGGCGCCGCGCTGGACGCGCTCGAGCTCTCCGAGGTCGACCTCGTCGGGCACTCGTACGGCGGTGGCGTGGCGCAGTGGCTCCTGCTCTCGCACCGCGAGCGTGTGCGCCGCCTCGTGCTGGTCTCGCCCGGCGGGCTCGGGCGCGGCGTGTCCGCGGAGCTGCGCCTCGCCTCGCTCGGTCTGCTCGAGCACGTCGGCCAGCCCTTCTTCGGCGTCGGCACGCGCGTGGGCCTCGCGATGGCGGGCGGGCACTTCGCGCCGGACGAGACGCACGAGATCGCGTGGATGGCCTCGCGCCGCGGCACGGCGCGCGCGGCCTCGCGCACCATCGCGGACGTGATCGATCTGCGCGGCCAGTCGCGGCACTTCCTCGACCGGGCGCGCGAGGTCGAGGATCTTCCTCCGATGCTCCTGGCGTGGGGCGATCGGGATCGCGTGCTGCCCTTCGCGGACGCCGCCCGCGCGGCAGTGCACCTCCCCGGCGTGCCGTTGATCCGCTACGAGGGCGTGGGGCACTTCCCGCACCGGGAGGCAGCGCCGCGCTTCGTCCGAGATGCCCTCGGCTTCCTCGACGCGAGCGATGTCGCGGCGCCGAGGCTCGCGCCGAGCGCGAGCGTGCAGGTCGGGGTGACGCTGGAGCGGCCGTCGATCTTGCGGCGCGCGTGGGACGCGCTGCGCCAGGGCGTGGTGCGCGTGCTCGGGAGGCGCGCTCGCGAGCAGACCCCCGCCCGCATCGCGCCCGCGACCGAGGCCCTGAGGCAGGGTCTGACCATCCTGCACCGCGACCGCGACTACGAAGCGCTCGCCCGCGTGTCCGCGCTCTCCGTGCGCCGCGTCTGACTCGAGGCCGGTCAGCAGCCGCCCGCGAGGCAGACGGCCACGTAGTCCGTCGCGAGCGCAGACGCGCCGCCGACGGAGCCGCGGCCGAGCTGTCCGAAGTAGTCGTTCCCCGCGCACACGAGCGCGCCGTCCGCGAGGATCGCGCACATCGAGCGCGTCGAGGACACGACCTGGCGCGCGCCGGCGAGCGCCGGGATCTCGCGCGGCGCCCAGCAGCCGCCGCCACCGACCTCGCAGCCGATCTGGCTGAAGGCTCCCCAGCAGTAGGTGGACGCGCCGCTCCGTCCGCAGATCCGCGACGTGAAGCCCTCGACCCAGAGCGTGTCCAAGCGCGTCGCGCCCCCGACCGGGCTCGGGTGGGCGTCGCACATGTAGCCGGCGCACGTGCCCGTCGTCATGCGGCCGAGCGAGCCGGTCTCGCCGAAGCCCCAGCAGTGCGGGACGCCATCGACGAGCGCGCACTCGAAGGAGTCCCCCGCGACGAGCGAGGTCACGGTCCCGGACGGCATGGGGACGACGACCGGACCGAACTGGACGCCGGCGTCGGTCGGGTCGACGACCGAGGGGCCGATCTCGCCGAAGAGGTTGCTGCCCGCACAGCGGACGACGCCCGTCGCGTCGAGCCCGCACGTGGCGGTGCCGCCCGTGACGAGCGCCTGACCGCTCCAGTGCGGGACGTCGGCGGGGTTGCCGCCCGCGCCCATCGCGAGGCCCCACTGGCCGTAGTTGTCGTCGCCCCAGCAGACCGCGCTCGTCGGCGCCGCGAACGTGGCACAGAAGAAGGCCCGACCGGCCGAGATCGTGAGCGCGTGCGGCGCGATGGCGGGGAGCTCGGTCGCCCGCGCCGCGCTCGTGCGCCCCGAGCTCGCGAGCTCGCCGTTGCCGCCCTCGCCCCAGCAGAAGATGCCGCCGGAGGCCGCCTCGCGCGCACACGCCGCGCCGGTCGAGCACGCGATCGCGTCGGCGAGCAGAGGCGCCGAGTCCGCCCGAAGCACCTCGACCGGGCGAGCCGAGCAGTCGATCGGGCCGACGCCGCCGGAGTCGAGGCAGCTGTAGGTCGGATGCGCGCGCGGGGTGCCGACGTCCACGCCGTCGCCGAGCTGGCCGAGCTGGTTTCCGCCCCAGCACACGACGCCGTGATCGCCGCGCACGGCGCACGCGAACGTCTCGCCGATGCAGACGTCGATCGCGCAGCTCGCGCTGGTGCAGCCCGGTCCGCCGTCGATCGGCGGGCCCGCGTCGCGCAGCACGCCCGCGTCGGTCTGGGTGGCCGCGTCGGTCTGGGTGCCCGTGTCGCCCCGCACGAAGGCGTCCTCGATCGCGGCGGCGTCGAGCACGCCGCCGTCCTCCCGCGTCGGCGCGAAGCAGAACGAGACGCCCGCGCCCGCGACCTCGCGGCACTCGCCGTCCGTCGGGCACTCGCTCGCGCCCGTGCAGGTGTTCACGCAGCGCATCCCGAGACAAGTGAGCCCGGTCGGACACGCGGCGCCGCCGCTCTCGCAGCGATCGTCGATGGCGAGCGAGCACGCCCCGAGCCCGGACGGGTCGAGCAGGCAGCGCGCGCCGGGCGGGCAGTCGCGGCTCGCCGTGCACTCGTTGCGGCAACGGGCCAGGCGGCAGACGAGCGGCGCGCTGCACTCGCTCGACGCGCTGCAGCTCGCCCCGGCCTCGGCGGCGTGCTGGCATCCCGAGAGCCACGCGCAGAGCGCCAGGACGACGAGGCCGACCGAGCCGAGACGAAGCATCGAGGCCGAAGGTACGTCGCCCGGGCCGGAGCCGCTATCATCCGGACCATGCGCGCCTCGGCCGTCTCCCTCGCCATCGCTCTCTTCACCGCCTGCACCGCTCCCCAGGCGGCCGGGCCGGACGGCGGCGCGGACGCAGGCACGGACGCCACGGCGCGCGACGCAGGACCCGGCGACGCGACGAACGACGGCGGCAGCGACGGTGGCCCCTTCGACGCGAACACGCCCGTCGAGATGCCGATCTACGTCGCCGACGGGGACGTCGCGCTCATGCAGGCGTTCGCGTTCGATCTGCCGGCGGAGCTGAGGGCGGGCGTGCGCAGCTCGGCCGATCCCGCCGCGGAGGTCGGCAGCCCCGGCCCCGGCACCACCCGCATCGCCGTCGTCCGCGACGCGTCGATCGCAGCGGAGGGCTATCGCCTGGAGCGAGCGGCGAACGGGTTCGTGGTACGGGGCGGCGACCCGCTCGGCGAGCAGTACGGCCTCGCGGCGCTGCTCGAGGCCATGGACGTGCGCTTCTTCCACCCGGACGAGTCGTTCGTGCCCACCACGCTCGCGACGCCGGACCCGACGGTCTTCGGCCCGGTGGTCGTCCCCGAGATGCGCGAGCGCGGCTTCATGCCCTGGACGCTGCACCCGATCGAGGCGTTCTTCGCGCTCTGGGAGCCGAGCGGCGCGCACCAGCGCGAGGCCGAGCGCATCATCGACTGGGCCGTGAAGAACGGGGCGAACTTCTTCACCTATCCCGCGCTCGACAACATCGCCCGGATGCCGAGCGAGCAGGCGGCGTGGGAGGCGCACACGCAGGCGATCGTCGCGTACGCGCACATGCGCGGCCTGCGCGTCGGCCTCGGCGTGCAGCTCTTCGGCGGCGCGAGCCTGCAGCGCGCGCTCACCCTCGTGCCGAGCGGCGCGACGGACGTCGCGGGGGCGATCGAGACGCGGCTGGGGACGTTCTCGGCGATCCCCTTCGACTCCATCCAGCTCACGTTCGGCGAGTTCTCGGGCGAGGAGCCGCAGGTCTTCATCGACACGCTGAACCTCGCCTACGCGACCATCCAGCGGGTGATGCCCGGCACGATCGTGAGCGCGACGATCCACGTCGGCGACTTCCCCTCGACGCACGTGACCTACATGGGGACCGACCTCCTGTACTACTTCCTCGTGCGCTACGCCGATCCGGCCATCGTGCCCTGGGTCCACTCGGTCATGGCGTTCACCCTCTTCGAGCCGGTCAGCGGCGCCTACGGCCACACGGAATTCGGCGAGCACCGCGAGTACCTATTCTCCAGGCTCGCGGCGCACCAGCCCGTCTCGTACAGCCCCGAGACGGCGTACTGGGTCACGTACGACGACAGCGTGCCGCTCTACCTGCCGCTCTACGTGCGCTCGCGCCTGACGGACCTCGCGCGCATCCGCGCGCGCGCGACGGCCGACGGCACCGCCCAGCTCGACTCGCAGGTCATCTTCTCGAGCGGCTGGGAGTGGGGCTACTGGCAGAACGACTGGGCCGCGCTGCGCATGATGCAGCACCTGCCCGTCAGCGAGGGAGCGCTCTACCACGACATGCTCGACCCGCTGCCGGACGGGAGCGCCGTGGCCGACATCGTGAACGACCTCATGGAGATCGAGCACCGCGCCGTCATCGACGAGGAGCTCTCGGCGTACACGGCGGGCGTCGACGCGTCGTTCCAGCTCGGGCTCGACATGGGCTTCTGGTCCGAGCCGCGGCGCCCCTCGTTCGTGGAGGTGCAGGCGATGAGCCCGAGCGCGCGCGCGACGTTCCGCACCGACGTGCTCGCCCGCCTCGCGACGTTCCGCACCGACCTGGTGGCCATCGAGGCGCGTCTCGCCGCGCTCTCCATCGACCCCGACGATCGGTGGCTCGGCGAGATCGTCGACGGCGTCCACGTGACGCGCGTCCGCGTCGACTTCGCGATCGCGGTGTGGACGGCAGCGGTCGATCTCGCCGACGGCACGAACGTCGACGCCGCGTTCCCGCGACTGATGACGATCGAGGCCGAGGCCGCCACGGTGGTCGCTCATCGCCTCGCGCACTTCCACGCGCCGAACGGCGCCGAGCTCACCGCCGAGGTGCGCCACAGCGCGCTCCTCTACCAGTACGGCTACCTCCGCCACGCGAACAACCTCTGCTACTACCGGCGCGAGCGCATCGAGCTCGACAACCTCGCGCACGGCGGGCACGTGCCCGTGCCGAACTGTCTGCTCTGACCGGCAGCGCGTCAGGACCCGGCTCCCCAGGCCGGGGTGCGCGGCGCGTCGTCACCGCTCTCGTCGATCGTGCGCTCCTCGGGCTCGCGTGGCGTGCGCAGGCCGACCCGGCCGTCGCCGAAGCTGCCGCGCAGGCCGCCCGTGAGGATCGGGTACGACGCGAAGGGGCTGCCGTAGGCGGGGATCGCCGCGCCGGCGAAGAAGCCGAAGCCCTCCGTCACCTGCACCTCGAAGCTCAGGCGCGTCGTCATCGTGAAGGTCCCGAAGCCCACGAAGGGCGGGTCGTTGCCCGCGCACGTCGTCACCTGGCTCGGGAACGCCGGCATGTTGCGCATGTCGAGGCTCCCCATCAGCAGCAGCCAGGGCGTCACCCAGTAGCCGAGGTCGATCCCGCCCTCGACGACGCCCATGCCCGCGACCGAGCTCTGCGGCGGCGCGCCCGCCGGATCGGCGAAGCGCGAGGAGAGACCGACGCCGAAGGCCCCGACGTGCGGATGCACGAGGTAGCCCGTGCTCTCGTCTCCGAGCATGTAGCCGAGGTCTACGCCGAGCCCGAAGCTGGGGCCGTCCGGCGGCGCGAGCGGGGTCGGGCCGGAGACGCCTCCCGGCGCCATCCCCGTACCGACCGAGCCGGCACCGCTCGCGAACGCGAGCATCCCCATCGGCCGGATCATCAGCCCGGCGATCGGCCGGAGCATCCCGCCGATGTGGAGCTGACCCGCAGGGACGTAGTCGCCGTTCGTCACGTCGCCGCGCGCATCGAGCTCGGTCAGGCCCGAGCCGGACACGACCACCCCGCCCGCGCCGTGCGAGCTCGGCGGCGGATCGGGCTCCGAGAACGGGACCAGGCCCGCCTGCGTGATCGTCCTCGACGTACAGCACGCGAGCAGCAGGAGGAGGAGCCAGCCCGCCGAGAGGACGCGGCCGATCGTTCGGAGATGACGCACGGGCCGGTGCCGTTGCATCGCTCGGGCCAGCGAAAGGCGCGCGCCGGCCGGGAAGCGCGGGCCGATCCGTGCCGCGCGCGCCCGTCACCGCGGCCCGGCGTGAAGCCACGGCACGGCGCCTCGCGCCCGCGCGCTATGCTCGCGCGCCCATGTCCACGACGGAGCTCGACTTCGAGGTCGATCGCGCGTTCGTCGCGGCCGTGCGCGCCCTCGAGCCCACGGAGCGGCGCGCGCCCGACCTGCCGATCGACGAGCGCACGACGCTGACCGGCGGGCGCGCCCTCGAGCTCTTCGACGCGATGCTCGGCTCGCGCCACCTCGACCTCACGGCGCGCTGGCTCCGCCAGAAGCGCGGCGCGGGCTTCTACACGATCGGCTCGAGCGGCCACGAGGGCAACGCGGCGGTCGCGGCGGCGCTGCGCCCGACCGATCCGGCGCTGCTCCACTACCGCTCGGGCGCGTTCTTCCTCGAGCGCGCGCGGCAGGTGCCGGGCACGAGCGCGCTCTACGACGTGCTGCTCGGCATCTGCGCGGCCTCGGACGAGCCGATCGCCGGCGGCCGCCACAAGGTCTTCGGCAGCCACCCGCTCGCGGTGATCCCGCAGACCTCGACGATCGCCTCGCAGCTGCCGCGCGCGCTCGGCGTCGCGTTCGCGATCGAGCGCACGAAGAAGCTCGGCCTGCCGGGCGCGTGGCCGCGCGACGCGATCGCGATCACGAGCTTCGGCGACGCGTCGGCGAACCACTCGACCGCGACGGGCGCGATCAACGCGGCGTGCCACTCGGCGCACGCGGGGCACCCGCTGCCGCTCCTCTTCGTCTGCGAGGACAACGGCATCGGCATCAGCGTCCCGACGCCCAGCGGGTGGATCCGCGCGGCGTACGGCCAGCGCGCCGGGCTCAGGTACTTCGAGGCCGACGGCGGCGACCTCGTCGACTCTGTCGAGGTCGCGCGCGAGGCCGTGAGCTGGGTGCGGAGCCACCGGCGCCCCGCGTTCCTCCACCTCCGCGTCGTGCGTCTGATGGGCCACGCGGGCAGCGACGCCGAGGCGACGTACCGCACGCCGGACCAGATCTCGGCGGAGATCGGGCGCGATCCGCTGGTGCGCGTCGCGAAGCTGCTCGTCTCGTCCGGCGTGGCGACGCCCGGCGAGGTGATCGCTCGCTACGAGGCCAAGCGCGAAGAGGTGGTCGCGCTCGCGGAGAGGGCGCGCACGCGCCCGCAGCTCACGAGCCGGCGGGACGTGATGGCGCCGCTCTCACCGCGCTCCCCGGAGCGCGTGGCCGAGCTCGCCGCGACGCCACCGCCCACGGAGCTGCGCGCGCGCTTCCACGACGGGAAGCTCCCGGAGGACGAAGGCGCGCTCACGCTCTGCCTCGCGATCAACCGCACGCTCTGCGATCTCTGCGCGTCGTACCCGGAGCTGCTCGCGTTCGGCGAGGACGTCGGCAAGAAGGGCGGCGTCTACGGTGTGACCAAGGGCCTCTCGCGCCGCGTCGGGCCGGCGCGCGTCTTCGACACGCTGCTCGACGAGCAGACCATCCTCGGGCTCGCGCTCGGGACGGCCGTGTCGGGCCTCTTGCCCGTCCCGGAGATCCAGTACCTCGCGTATCTGCACAACGCCGAGGACCAGCTCCGCGGCGAGGCGGCCTCGCTCTCGTTCTTCTCGAGCGGCCAGTACCGGAACGGGATGCTCGTCCGCATCGCGGGCTACGGCTACCAGAAGGGGTTCGGCGGTCACTTCCACAACGACGACGCGATCGCCGTGCTGCGCGACATCCCCGGCATCGTCGTCGCCTCCCCCGCGCGCCCCGACGACGCAGCGGCGATGCTCCGCACCTGCGTCGCCGCGGCGAAGGTCGACGGCACCGTGTGCGTCTTCCTCGAGCCGATCGCGCTCTACCACACGCGCGACCTGCACGAGCCCGGCGACGGGGCGTGGCTCGCGCCCTACCCGGCGGCCGATCGCCACGTGCCGATCGGACGCGCACGAACCTACGGCGAGGGAAACGAGCTCACGATCGTCACGAGCGGCAACGGCGTCTTCATGTCGCTGCGCGTCGCCGCGCGCCTCGGCAAGCTCGGCATCGGCGTGCGGGTCGTGGACCTGCGCTGGATCGTCCCCCTGCCCGAGGACGACGTGCTCCGCGAGGCGCGCGCGACCGGGCGCGTGCTCGTGGTGGACGAGACGCGCCGGAGCGGCGGGATCGCCGAGGGGGTGATCACGGGCCTCGTCGACCGCGGCTTCGAGGGCAAGATGCGCCGCGTGACGAGCGCCGACAGCTTCGTCCCGCTCGGGGACGCCGCGCTCACCGTGCTGCTCGACGAGGCGAGCATCGAGGCCGCCGCGCGAGACCTCGTCCGCCGCTGACGCTGCCTCTCTTCCGTGGGCCCGGGGATCCCTCACGGTGGCCGCTTCGGTCGTTTCCCGGGGGAGCTGACCGCCGCGTACGACGTCCGCGGGCGCGACCGTGATCTGCGCGCCGGCGGCCGGCGCCGCGCTCTGGCGACGACAGGACTGCTCGCCACGGAGGGCCCGGACGGAAGCGCGCGCAGCGCGCGGACGGGAGGGGCCGGAGCGGCGAGCCGACGCAATTGAGAGTACGATTCCGGAATCGCTTTTCGGTTGGGGAGCTGCATGACGAATCTCGGTCGTGGTGTGTGGTCGGTGTCGGTCGCGGTCCTGACGTCCCTGGCGATCGCGGGCTGCGCAGATCCCGGCGGTGGGAGCAACCCGGGGCGAGACGCGGGTCGCGGCGACACGGGCCCGATGGACGCGGGGAGCGACGCCGGCAGCGACGCCGGGCCGACGTGCATGACGAACGCCGACTGCCCGGACGACGGCCAGTTCTGCAACGGCGTGCTGCAGTGCATGGGCGGCCGCTGCATCGTCGCGAACGTCCCGACGTGCACGGACGGCATCCAGTGCACCGACGACCACTGCGACGCGGCCCTGAATCGCTGCGTGAGCATGGTGAACGACACGAACTGCCCGAGCGGCCTGCACTGCTCCACGCGCGGGTGCGTGACGGGAACGGTCTGCGAGTTCGACCCGGACTGCGACGACGGCGTGTTCTGCAACGGCGTCGAGTCGTGCGTGATGCAGGTCTGCGTCTCGTCGGGCATGCGCGACTGCGACGACCACTCGGACTGCACGATGGACGGCTGCTCCGAGAGCCCCGGGATGTGCAGCCACACCGTCTATCCGGACGTGATGACGAACGTCGCCCACTGCGGCAACGGCACGACCTGCATGGCGTGTCCCTCGCCCGCGCCGACGCTGCACCAGGTCGCGAGCTGCACGGCAGGCGTGTGCGGCGTCAGCTGCGAGGTCGGGTACGTGGACCTCGACGGGATGAGCGCGAACGGCTGCGAGTTCGCGTGCACGCCCACGGGCGGCGTCGACCTCCCCGACGACACGTTCGCCGACTCGAACTGCGACGGCATCGACGGTGATCGCGCGCTCGCCATCTTCGTGAGCACGACGGGCACCCCGTCGAACGACGGCCTCACCTCGACGACGCCGGTCGGCACGTTCTCCGCGGCCTTCGCCGTCTTCGCGGCGCACCCCGAGCGCACGCAGATCCTCGTGGCGAGCGGCATGTACTCGACGAGCACGGCGCTGACGCTGCCGAGCGGCGTGGGCATCTACGGGGGCTACTCGGCCACGTTCACCACGCGCGCCGACACCCGCGCGCAGATCGTGACCTCGGGCGCGACGGCCGTGAGCGCGCACCTCACGGCGCCGACGGTGATCGACCGCGTGAGCCTGACGACGATGAGCCAGACCGCCCCGTCCGCGGCGACCGCGACGCTGATCGTGAACGGGTCGTCCGACTACCTCACGCTCCGCTACCTCTCGGTCATCGCGGGCCGCGGCGGAAACGGTGCCGACGGCGCGACGGGTGGAAACGGCGCGGACGGCACCCGCGGCTCCGACGGGTCGGGATCGGGCGGCGGCGGCGGCGGCTCGGTCGGCGGCGGCTCGGGCGCCAGTGGCCTGAACCAGGCCGCGGGGCCCGCCGGCGCGATGGGGGCGGCGGGCAGCTGCGGTGCGGGCGGCTCGCCCGGCGCGCCGTCGGGCCCCGGCGGGCTCGGATGCGGTGACGGCAACCCGCAGCCCGGCGGCATGGGCGGCCTCGGCTGCACCGGGACGATCGGCGGACCGGGCACCGCCGGCGACGGCATCGGCACGCTCACCGGAACGACGTGGTCGCCCTCGACGGCGGGGACGGGCACGACGGGCGGCGTCGGCGGCGGCGGCGGTGGCGGCGGCGCGGGCGGCGGCGAGAACTGCACGGTCCTCGGAAGCTGCGTGTACTGCGACACCGGGCGCGGCGGCGGCGGCGGCGGCGGCGGGGGGCGCGGCGGGCTCGGCGGGCGCGGCGGCTCGGAGGGCGGCGCCTCGATCGGTATCGTCCTGGTCGACTCGACGATCACCGTCACGAACGTGCGCATCACCACCAGCGGCGGCGGCAACGGCGGCGCGGGCGGCGCGGGCGGCTCGGGCGGCGGCGGGGGGACCGGCGGGGCGGGCGCGGCGTCGACGGCCGGCACGAACGGCGCGGGCGGCAACGGCGGCAGCGGCGGCAGCGGCGGCGGCGGTGGCTGCGGCGGCGGCGGCGGCGGCGGCCCCTCGTTCGGAATCTGGGGCAACGGCCCGACGGCGCAGATCCAGGAGCTGACGGCGACGATCTACGCGGTCGGCAGCGGCGGCAACGGCGGTACCTCGTGCGGTTCGTCCGGCCAGTCCGGGATGAGCGGCAACACGCACAACGCCATCACGATGTAGCCGGGCGCTACGTGAGCCGCTCCAGCGCGGCTCGCAGCGCTCCCGCGATCGGCGCCGGGCGCCGCGCCCTGCGATCGACGAACACGTGCGTGAACCTCCCGTGCGCGCGCGCGACGGGGTCGCCCAGGACGAAGATGCCGACCTCGTAGCGCACGCTGCTCGTGCCGAGGTGCGCGACGCGCAGGCCTGCCTCGATGGCGTCGGGGAAGCGCACGGAGCCGGCGAACGTGCAGGAGGTCTCGACGGCGAGGCCGATGATCGCGCCCCCGTGAATGTCGAGCTCGCCCTCCTCGATGAGGTAGCGGTTGATGACCGTGTCGAAGAACGCGTAGTAGACGACGTTGTTCACGTGGCCGTAGACGTCGTTGTCCATCCAGCGCGTCGTGATCGGGACGTGCCAGCGGTAGGCGTCGCGCGTGGGCGGGGGGACGCGCTCGCTCATGATCCGGCTCGACGCCTTTCCGTCGGCACGTAGCTCATGGCGCCGGCGAAGAGCGCGCGCATCGCGTGGCGGTCGACCGCGAGCGGCGCGTTGTCGACGAGGCGCTTCTGCACGATCGCGCGGTCGACGAGCGCGTCCAGATCCGACGCGTCGTAGCCGACCCCCGCGAGGCCGTCGGGGATGCCGGTCGCGCGCATGAGCGCGAGCAGGCGAGAAGCGAGGATCTCGCCGGCGTCGTCCTTCGAGGCGCCGCGCACGTCGGCCCCGAGCGCATCGGCGGCCTCGAGGTGCCGCTCCGGGCACGCCGCGCTGGTGAAGCGGAACACGCTCGGGGCGTTGAGCACGACGCTCGTGCCGTGCGGGACCATCGGCTCGTCGTCCGGGTAGCCTGGCGCGCGGTAGCTCTTCACGAGCCCCGCGACCGCGTAGCTCATCCCGTGCGGCAGGTGCACGCCCGCGTTGCCGAACGCGATCCCCGCGAGCGTCGCGGCCCACGCGAGCTCGCCGCGCGCCTCGCCGTCGCTCGCGTCCTCGAACCCGCGTACGAGCGAGCGTCCGGCGAGA
>JBGAQA010000068.1:0-36874 GCA_044220955.1 Sandaracinaceae bacterium | reverse complement strand
GAGGGGGATGCATCCCGGCGCGGCCGACGGGTCCGCGAGTTGACCATGCTCGTTGACCATGGTCGCGTCGCGTGGGACCGTTGGGCCGTGGACTCGATGCCCATCTCGAAGTTCAAGGCGACCTGCCTCGCGGCGCTCGAGCGCGTGCGGAAGACCGGGCGGCCGCTGCGCGTCACGCGCTTCGGCAAGCCCGTCGCGGACATCGTACCGCCCGCACCCGAGGCTGCGAAGAAGCGCTGGCTCGGCGCGATGCGCGGGACGGGCAAGATCGTGGGGGACATCACGCGGCCGAGCAGCGAGCTCGCCGAGTGGGACGCGCTGCGTTGAGGCTGCTGCTCGACACGCACGCCTGGCTCTGGAGCCACCTCGAGCCGGAGCGGCTCAACAAGCGCGCGATCGCGGCGCTCAGCGCGCCCCGCGCCGAGCTCTGGCTCTCCCCCATCAGCGTGTGGGAGACGCTCCTCTTGATCGAGCGCGGCAGGGTGAAGGTCGAGGGATCGGCGCAGGACTGGATCGAGGCTGCGCTCGCGCGTGCGCCGATGCGAGACGCGGCGCTCGGCCGGGAGGTCGCGCTCGCGAGTCGCCGGGTCCGCGTACCGCACCAGGATCCGGCCGATCGCTTCCTGGCCGCGACGGCGCAGGTGTACGACCTCGCGCTCGTGACGAGCGACGCGAGCCTCCTCGCCGGCGACGGCTACCGCACGCTGGCCTGCGGTTGATCAGCCGGAGGGCTCGGCAGCGCCGAGCCGACGCAGTTGCGTCGGCCCGCCGTCGGTGGGCACTCCGGCCGCCGTTCAGAGCGTGCGGATCAGCTCGTCGGCCATGACGTACTCGAAGTAGCTGACCATGTGCGTGTCGAGCGCCGCCTGGAACGCGGTGCGCGCCGCGGCTCGGTCGCCGTGCGCGAGGGCCCGCGCGCCCGAGTAGAAGTGCGCCTCGCAGCGCTGCCCGGCCGTCCCGGCCCCGGCGAGCGCGTGCTCGTAGCTCGTCGTGCCGGCGCCGATCCCGGCGAGCTCGGCGTGCCAGCCGTCGCCCGAGGCGAGCGTCGCGAGCAGCTCCTCGGCCTCCGGGCTCGTGCCCTGGTCGGCGAGGTACGCGATGAGCTGCACCCAGAGCGCGAAGTACACCTTCCACTCGTCGGCCAGGTGCGAGCCCATGCGCGCCGCGCGAAACGTCTCGTCCGCGAGCGCGTGGTCCGGCCCGTCGATCACCAGGTGCGCCAGGATCTCCGCGAAGGGCTCGCGCCACTCCGGAGCCGACTCCATCGCGAGGCGGTACTCGCGGTCCGACGCCGGCCGCTCGCCGAGGCGCCGCACGATCGTGCCGAGCCGCACGTGGATCGCCGCCGCCTGGCTCGCGTCCTCGGTGTCCGAGAGCGGGCGGAAGATGTCGAGCGCCTGGCGGTAGGCCGCCTGCGCCTCCTCGGTGTGACCGGCGAGCCGGTGCGCGTCGCCGAGCGACTCGAGGATCGCCGCGCGCTCGATCTGACCGTCGCGGCCTTGCTGCGAGAGCCGGCCCATCGCCTCGTCGAGCAGGGTGATCGCCCCGGGCGCGTCACCCGTGCGCATGGCGATCGAGGCGAGCTCCTCGAGCGCCGCGCGGGTCGGCGTGTCCGCCAGGCTCGCGCGGAGCGACGCGCGCGCCTCGTCGAGGTTGCCGGCGGCCATCTCCGCGCGCCCCACCGAGAAGCGCAGCGACGCGACCGATACCTCGGCGGGCTCGGCCGGCCAGCGGCGAGCGCGCTCGGCGAGGATCGCCTCGGCGTCGCGCCCGATCTGCCGCATCTGTCCGACGCCGCCGGCCGAGTCGTCGAACGCGCCGATCTCGAGCGAGTGCGAGAGCTGCGTGAGCGCCTCGTCGTACACCGAGCGCTCGTCGGGCGAGAGGCGCACGGCCTCGCGGTACCAGGCGGTCCCCTCGGCGATCTGGCCCTCACCGCTGGTGAGGCGCGCGAGGCAGAGCGGGAAGCGCGCGTCGGTCGCGTGCATGCGGACGCCGAGCCGGCACATCGCCTCGGCGACGTCGGTGCGCGCGTCCGCGTACCCCGCCGCGAGCTCGTAGAGCGCCTCGGCGCCCTCACCGTCGGCCTGCATCGCCGTCTCGATCACGCGGCGCACGCGCCACTCGCTTCCCGTGCGGTCGCCCATCGAGGCGAGGTGATCGCGCGCTGCGGCGAGGTCGCCGTGCGCGAGCCAGACCGCCGCGATCTCGAGGGGCGTGCGCTCGAGCAGCGCCGCGACGAACTGCAGCTCCTCCATGGACGAGGGAGACAGGCGCGGCGCGAATCCCTCGATCGCCGTGCCGCCGTTGAAGGCGTTGGTGAGCTCGACGAGCAGCGCGCTGAGGTGCTCGAGCACCTCGGGCGCGGGGCAGAGGCGCGCGTGCTCCTGCCAGACCTCGAGGATGCCGACCGCGCCGTCGAAGAGGTGCTCGAAGGAGGGCGTCGCCTCGGTGCTGCCGCCGAGGCGCGCGTCGTGGCCCCAGCTCGCCACGCGCTCGTACTCCGCCTGCATCGCCGCGTCGTCGCCCGCGCTCCGCAAGAGGAGCAGGAGCGCGGCGAGAACGCGCGGCTCGTCGCCGCGGCGCGAGCCGGCGTCGGCGAGGAAGCGCGCGAGGGGCCGGATGGACTCGGGCACGCTGCTGCCCGGCGCGAGATCGCTCGGCGCGAGCAGCGACGTCATGTCGGCCAGAAGCGCGACGATGCCCTCGTAGTCCTCGGCCGCGATCAGCGCGTCCGAGCGGCGCGCGAGGTGCGCGAGGAGCCGCTCGCGCACGCCGGCGCGGATCGGATCGTCCGGCGCGAGCACGAGGTAGAGGCGCCGGACCTCGCCGTAGCTCTCGTCGTCGACCGTGCGCTCCCCGAGAGGCAGCGTGGAGCCAACCGCGCCGGTACCACCGCACGCCGAGGCCAGGAGGAGCGCGGAAAAGAGGGCGGGAAGGAGGCGCGAGCGCATGCGTGGGCCGAGGATATAGGACGCGTGGGGGGCGCGCGCACGGTTTAGGCGGAGCGCCCGGCTCTCGACCTCGCCCTCGCTCGCGCTCTCGCTCTCGCTCTCGCTCTCGCTCTCGCCCTCGCCCTCGCTCTCGCCCTCCCCCTCGACCCCGCTCTGGGTGCGGGCTCCGCCCGCGGCTCTCTCTCGCCCTCCCCCGTCCTCGTCGCGCTGGTTCTCGCGCTCGCGTCGCGCGCGGCCGTCGCGCTACTGGCTGCCCTGCTCCGGCGCCGCGCGCGTTGACGCGTCGCCGCTCGAGGCGAACGCTTCGCTCGTGATGGTCTCGCTCCGCTGCCCCACGTGCACCGCGCCCGTCTCGCTCCCGGAGGGCGCGCGCGCGACGCGCTGCCCGTACTGCCGCACGGAGATCCGCGAGGTCCCCGACGCCGCTGCGCCGCCCGCCCCGAGCGGGCGCTGCCTCGGCGAGTCGATCGCCATCCGCACGCCGTCCGGCGCCACGATCCCGCTGCTCGACGCCGGCACCGCGCTCCCCGCGTCGAAGGAGGAGACGCTGAGCACGAGCAAGGACGCGCAGCCGAGCATCCGCTGCGAGCTGGTCGTGATCGGCAGCTCGACGCGGCCGGTCGCTCACCTCGAGGTCGCCGTCGCGCGCGCGCCGCGTGGCGTGCCGAAGGTCCCGCTCGTCGTCCGCGTCGGGGCGGACGGTGCGGCATACGCCGCGCTGACGACCGAGGACGCGAACGCGAGCGCGTCGTTTCCGGTCGCCGTGCGCTGATCCGGCTCGCCCTCAGCGGCAGACGATGCCGTCGGTGCCGCACTCGCGCCGCAGCACCGGGCCGAGCATGCGGCCGTCGGTGCGCGTCATCGTGATCGCCCAGCTCGTCGTGAAGTCGAGGGCTGGCATCTGGGCGGTGAGCTGGAAGTCCGCGTCCGGCAGCGCGAGGACCGCCGGGTAGTCGATCGGCGTCGCCTCGTCGGGCAGCGCGAGGGCCGCGCGCAGGTAGCTCGCCGTCGTGCCGATGCCGGTCGTGTCCGTGGCGATCCACGCCGCGCGGCGCACGCCACCGGTGATCGACTCGTGCAGCATCGCCGCGTTGGTCACGGTGCAGCCCGAGAAGATCCCGGCCAGGCCCCCGACCGCGCCGCCGGGACCCGCGCGCACGATGCCGTAGCCCACGACGTCGGTGATGGTGCCGCCCGCCGCCGTGCGCGGGCGGATGAACGCCGCGAAGCCGCCGACCGTTCGCGCCCCGGTGACGTCGCCCGTCGCGAAGAGCTCCTGCATCGGCGTCCCCCCGTTGCACTCGAGCGTGTCGGCGAAGCCGCCCGCCGAGCCGCCCGTGGCGACGACGTTGCCGCGCGCGCCGAGGCGCACGCTCGCGCACTTGTCCGTGCCCGCGAAGCCGCCCGCGCCGTTCACGCCGCTGACGTCGACGTCGGCGTAGTCATCCGTCAGCGTCCCGGCGCCCTCGCACGCGCCGACGAACCCCCCGAGCGCCAGCACGGCGTCGAGCGTGCCCGTCACCCGCGAGCCCGTCACGGACGCGGAGTTCATGTACCCGACGAAGCCGCCCGAGAAGGTCCACGCCGCGATGCTGGTGCCCGACGCGCTCCACGACACGCGCGCGTTGGTGACGGTGGTGCTCGTCGCGCTCCCTGCGTACATCACGCCCGCGGCCCCGCCGACGCCCGTGTCCACCACGGTCCCGACGCGCGTGGAGTCGGCGGCGCTCGCGACGGTGAGGCCGCTCGTCGCGCAGCTCGCGATCGTGCCGCCGCGCACGTGGCCCACGAGACCGCCCGCCGTCCCGTGGCTCGACACCGTCCCGTTCATCACGCTCACCCGCTCGAGGGTGCCGAACGACGTGCCCGCGACCGTCCCGACGACGTCCCTTCCGTCGATGGTCACGTTCATCAGGACGAGGTCGTGCACGCGCCCGCTCGCCTCCAGCTTGCGGAAGATCCCGGCCAGCGCGGCGCTCGTCTCGCGCACGACCGCGTTCGACAGCGCGTGCCCGGCGCCGTCGTAGTCGCCCGCGAAGCCGCCGCCGGCGAGGTCCGGGTCGATCCCCGGCGCGCCCACCGGGATCACGTTCGTGCCCGCGAGATCCAGATCGACCGTCTGACGGTACGACGCGCTCGGGCTGCCCACGCTCGCCATCGCGTCGAAGTGCGCGCGCGTGCAGATCAGGAAGGGGCTCGACGCGCTCCCGTCGCCGCCGCCGAAGGGCGTGCTGATCGTGGGGTCGGCGCCGTCGACGAGGGTGTCGCAGTCGTCGTCGCGCGAGTTGCAGATCTCGAGCGCGTCGGGCGAGACGGCCGCGCTCGTGTCGTCGCAGTCGTCGTTCGTCGTGACGAACCCCGGCAGGCCCGCGCAGCGGCGCATGCCCGTCGCAGGATCGCCGTGCGTGTCGCCGTCCGCGTCGGTGTAGGTCGTCGGCCCGAGCGGCAGGCCCTCGTCGACCGTGCCGTCACCGTCCTCGTCGGTGCCGTCGCACGTCTCGACGTCCATCCGGTCGGGGATGCCGTCGCCGTCGACGTCGGACGTCGGATCGCACGAGGGCGCGCCCGGGCACGCGAGGCACGCGGCCGTGCTCGAGCAGATGCTCGTCCCGCCACAGCTCGAGCCGGTCTCGCGCCTGACGAACGGTACGCACGCGCGCGTCGGGCTCGCGCAGTCGATGTAGGACCAGTGGCAGGGGAACACGGGGTTGTCGCAGATCTCCTGGTAGCAGGGGCCCGCGTCCGGCCCCGCGTCGGCGGCGCCGCCGTCGCCGACCGGCATCGAGGCGTCCGCGCCGGCGTCGGCCGCGGGCGTCTCGCCGGGCAGCACCGCGCAGCCGTCGACCGGATCGCACCACTGGGTCGCGCCGCACGCGTCGGCGGGCGTCGTCGGCAGGTAGGGGTCGGCCGTGCAGTTGCCCTCCACGCAGTGCCGCGTGGAGCAGGCCGCCGGCATCGGGCAGTCCGTGTCGGCGTTGCAGAAGCGGAGCGAGCCGCAGAACTCGAACGTCGTCGGATCGGTCGGGTTGCAGCGCGGGTCGGCGCAGTGCCCGCCGTAGCAGGCGGTCGAGCCGGGCGAAGACGCGGTCGGGCACTCCACTGCGACGCAGTCGCGGTCGATGCGGACGCGCGCGAGCACGGTCGGCGCGTTCACGGTGAGCGCGACCTCCTGCGTCACGAGGAGCGTGCGATCGGGCCGCAGAAGGCTGACGCGGATGCTCTGCTCGCCGTACGCGATCGCGTCGAAGGTCGCGACGCGATGGCCGCGCAGGTACTCGTCGTGGAAGCGCGAGATCGCCTCGGCGTGCAGCACGCGCACGAGCCCCTGCGAGTCGTCGCCGGGCGGGTACATCTCCGTGACCACGTAGGCGAACTCGGGCCCCGGCACGAGGCCGGTCACGACCTCGATGTTGACCCGCGAGCCGTTGGAGCAGGCAGGCAGGACGGAGCCGAACAGGATGGAGACGAAGAAAGGAAGGACGATCCGGCGCGACATGGCGGCGGATATAGCCCCGCCGCCGCGGATGTGCTCGACGGCAAGCGCGCCGTGCGCGACGCCCCTTGAGGCGGGCGCACCTTTCGCGGAAGATTCGCGCGTGTCGGGCGCGACGGAGCGGCAGGGGGCGGCATGATGCGGTCGGTCGGCGCCGCGCTGCTCGCGCTGGGAGCCGTGGCGTCGGCGGTGCCGCGCGCGGCCGCGCAGGATGCTGCCCCCGCGGCCCTGGACACGGCGAGCGTCGATGCCCCGGCGTCGACGACGACGGCGCCCCCGCCGGACGCGACCGCGGATGCGCAGGCGATGTTCCGACGGGCCGTCGAGCTCGGCGACGCCGATCGGTGGGCGGAGGCCCTCGAGCTGTTCCGCCGCTCACTCACGCTGGTGGCGCGCCCCAGCACGCGCTTCAACGTCGGCTTCGCACTCTACCGCCTCGGCCGGTTCCGGGAGGCGATCGAGACGTTCGACGCCTACCTCACCGAGACCGAGGGCGAGACGAGCGAGCTGCGCACGGAGGCGCTGGCGCGCCGCGAGCAGGCGGTCTTGAGCCTCGCCGAGCTCGCGCTCGAGGTCGAGCCCGACGCCGCCCTCGTGCGCGTCGACGGGCAGACCGTGGACGGCACGGGACCGACCCGCGTGCTCCCGCTCGACCCGGGCCGGCACATCGTGCTGGCCACCGCACCCGGGTACGTCGATGCGCAGCTCGAGGTCTCGGTGCTCGCCGCGGAGCACGAGGTGGCGCGCCTGGCGCTCGCGCCGATCGCGACCGACGAGGTCGAGCTCGTCGAGGACTCGGTCGTGGACGCGGGCGGCGGAGGAGGCCTCGAGCGGGACCCGATCTTCTGGGTCGTCACCGGCCTCCTCGTCGCGGCCGCCGGCGTCGGCATCGGCGTCGGGGTCGCGCTCAGCCAGGACGCAGCGCCGTCCCTCTACACGGGCTCGACCGGCGTGGTGCTCCGCATGCCCTGAGCCGACGAGCGTCGTGGCCGAGGGGCACGGGGCGGGGCGGGCATCCGCCCGAGAAAGCGGTCATCCGCCCCGAGAAAGACGACAACGCCGGGCGCGATCCGGGAGCCCTGGGAGAGGCGCGGTGTGCCGCGCGAGGCGAGCGGTAGCGAGCCGAGTCGGAGCAGGGGTGGGGCCCCGTGGCCGATTCACTCGGCACGGGGCGGGGCGGGCATCCGCCCCGAGAAAATCAGTACCGCTCCGAGTCGGTCGCGGGCGACATCGGCCACACGGGGGCACTGCGGCCGTTGATCGTGGTCCCACCGTGCACGAAGGCCGCGCCGTTGGCGAGGAAGTCCGCCGGGAAGTTCAGCTTCGGCTTGCTGAGCGCGTCGAGCCTCGTCACGTCGCCATCGCGCAGCTTCACGTCGATCGCGGCGAGGTTGTCCTCGAGCTGCGCCATCGTGCGCGCGCCGATGATGGTGCTCGTCACGCCCGGGCGCGCCTGCACCCACGCGATCGCGACGCGCGACACCGTGGTGTCGAGCTCCTTCGCGATCGACTCCATCGCTTCGAGCAGATCGTAGGTCTTGTCCGAGAGCGCCGAGAGCGCCCACGCGCCGCGCCCGGCCTCGTGCTTGCCGTGCGCCTCGCGCCTGTACTTGCCGCTGAGCACGCCGCTCTTGAGCGGCGACCAGGGGGTGATCCCCATCCCCATCTCGCGCGCCATCGGCACGAGCTCGCCCTCGACCGTGCGCTCGAGCAGCGAGTACTCGATCTGCAGCGCGACGAGCGGCGCCCAGCCGTGCGCGCGCGCGAGCATCTGGGCCTCGGTGCACTTCCAGGCCGGCGTGTCGGAGAAGCCGACGTAGCGGACCTTTCCGTCCCGCACGAGGTCGTCGAGCGCGCGCATCGTCTCGTCGATCGGTGTCGTCGCGTCGTACGCGTGCATCCAGTAGAGGTCGATGTAGTGAGTCTGGAGGCGCCGCAGCGAGTGCTCGCACTGCTGCACGATGGCCTTGCGGCTCGCGCCGCCGCCGTTCGGATCGCCACGGAAGAGGTTGCTGAGGAACTTCGTCGCGATGACCACGCGATCGCGCTTGCTCGCGTGCCGGCCGACGTGGTCGCCGATGATCTTCTCGGAGTGCCCCTTGGTGTAGGCGTTCGCCGTGTCGATGAAGTTGCCGCCCCTGGCGAGGAACGCGTCGAGGATGCTCTGCGACTCGGTGACGCTCGAGCCCCATCCCCAGTCCTCGCCGAAGGTCATCGCGCCGAGGCAGAGCGGCGAGACGCGCAGGCCGGAGCGTCCGAGCGTGACGTAGTGATCGAGCGGCATGACGAGGTTCCTTTCGCGAGACGCGGGGAGCCTACGTCGGCGGGCACGAGGCCCGATACTGCCCGTCAGGCCGGGTGGAGCGAGAGCACGAAGCGGGCGCCACGCTCGCTCGGCGCGAGGCGCGCGCTACCCCCGCAGGCGCTCGCGACGCTCAGGACGATCGCCAGGCCGAGGCCCGTGCCGGCGCGCTCCGCGTCGGTCGTGAAGAAGCGCTGGAAGACGCGCGCGCGGTCCCCCTCGGGCACGCCGGGCCCCTCGTCCGCGACCGCGATCTCGACCCGCTCACCGACGCGCGCGACCTCGATGCGCACGGGTGCGGCGGGGGGCGAGAAGCGGAGCGCGTTCTCCACCAGGTTCGAGAGCGCACGCTCGAGGTCGTGGGGACGCCCGCGCACCCGCAGGCCCGCCTCGCCCGACACCCGCACGGGCTGGTCGTGGCTGTCGGTCCGCGCGACCACCGACGCGATGACGTCGTCGAGCGCGACGGGCACGACCGGCTCGGCGGAGGCGTCGATGCGCGAGAGCTCGAGCAAGCGCGAGACGAGCCGGTCGAGGCGCTCGGCGTCGAGCTCGATGTTCGACAGGAAGCGAGCGCGCGCGGCCTCGTCCTCGAACGCGCCCTCGCGCAGCAGCTCCGCGGCGCCGCGGATCGAGGTGAGCGGGCTCTTCAGCTCGTGGGCGACGTCGGCGGTGAACTCGGTCACGTAGCGCAGCCGCTCGCGCTGCTCGCGCACCATCACGTCGAGCGCGTCGGCGAGCTCGCGGACCTCGCCGCTCCCGACCGGGGGCACGGCGACGTCGCGCTCGCCCGCCGCGATCCGGCGCGCCGCGCCCGCGAGACGCTCGAGCGGGCGCGTGATCGTCCACGCGAGCACGAGGGTGACGACGACGGTGATCCCGAGCGAGAGCGCGAGCAGCTTCATCAGGCTCGAGCGGAGGCGATGGAGCTGCACCATGACCGGCGTGGTCGAGCGGGTGACGTACACGACGGCGACCACGTCGGAGGCGCCGCCCGGGTGCGCGCGCACCGGCTCGGCGACGAAGAGAACGACCTGCGGCTCGTTCGCGCGCACGCGCGTGTACGCCGCCGGCCGCCCCGCCAGCGCGGCGAGGAACTCGGGACGGGTCTCGATCGCCGGCCAGGGTGTCCCCGTCGTCGCGTAGCGCGAGCGCGTCTCGCCGGTCCAGGGCACCGGAGCGCGGGGCGCGGCGCTCGGCAGCACCGACGAGAGCAGCGAGGGCGCGCCGGGCTCCGGCCCCTCGGGCGCCCCCTGATCGTGCGAGTCCGCGAGCGTCGCGCCCGACGCTCCGAGCACGCGGATCCGCGTCCGCGTGTCTCGCGCAGCGTCCGTGAGGATGGCGTCGATGGCGCCGTCCTCGAGCGCGCCGCCGCGCGCGAGCGTGCTCTCGGCCGTCGCGCGCACGAGCACGGCCTGGTCGCGCAGATCCTGCTCGAGCGACTGCAGCAACTGTCGCTCGTGCCAGCGCGCGTACTCGAGCCCGGCCCAGGGGACGACGAGGACGACCGCGTTGACCAGCAGCAGGCGCGAGCCGAGGCCGCGGACGCGCCTGGCGAGCGCCCCAGCGACCCCCCGCGCGCGGCTCGGACGCGCGTCAGCCGGGGGCATCGGCGGCCTTGTAGCCGACGCCATGCACGGTCGCGATCGGATCGATGCCGTGCGGTCGCAGCTTCTGGCGGATCCGGCGCACGTGCGTGTCGATCGTCCGCTCGGTGACGAGGTTGTCCCACGTGTACGCGCGCTGCATGAGCTGGCCGCGCGAGAGCACGACGCCCGGACGCTCGATCAGCGCCGCCAGCATCCCGAGCTCGGTCTGGGTCAGCGCGACGAGGACGCCGCGCGCCCGCACCTCGTGGCGATCGAGGTCGATGCGCACCTCCCCGTGCAGGAGCACGCGCTTCGGCTCGTCCGGCCCCTCGCCCGACGCCCGACGCAGGACCGCCTTGACGCGGGCGACGAGCTCCCGCGGCGAGAAGGGCTTCACGAGGTAGTCGTCGCCACCGAGCTCGAGGCCGAGCACGCGGTCGATCTCGTCGGAGCGCGCCGAGAGGAACACGATCGGTGTGCGCGCGCTCGCGCGGATCTCGCGGCAGAGCGTGAGCCCGTCGACGTCGGGGAGCATCACGTCGAGGACGACGACGTCGTGACCACCGGCGGCGAGCGCGCTCCGCGCGGTCTTGCCGTCGGGGACCGCGTGCACCGCGAAGCCCTCGCGCTCGAGGGCGAATTGCACGACGTCGCGGATGTGCGCCTCGTCGTCGACGACGAGCACGCGACGGCTCAAGGCGTCCTCCGGACGTGCGCGAGCGCGAGCATCGAGGCTCGAGCCTATCACCGCCCTCGCGCTCACGCGGCCACGTCGGCGCGCGCGCCCTTCCCCGGGGCGGACGCCTCCGCGCACGCCACGGCCTCTCCGAGGCCCTCGATGCGCGCCCAGAGCTCCCCGACCAGCGCCGAGGGCCCCTCGGCCGACGAGCCGGCGTGCCGCGCCAGCACGATGCGCGCCCGCAGCGCGCCGAGCAGCTCGACGAGCTCGCGCATCGCGGCGCGGTCGGAGGCCGCGAGCGCGCGCAGGTGCGCCTCGGACTCGGCCCTCAAGGCAGCGGTCGAGCCCAGGGGGCCCGGGGCCGTGGGGCGTGCGCCGCCGAGCTCCGCGTCGATCGCACGCATGCGCGCGGTCGCCCGGTCGATCTCGGCGAGCAGGCGACCCTCCGCCGCCGGCCCGAGCAGCGCCGCGAAGGGCGAGCCCGCCGCAGCTTCTCGCACGGTGCCGAGCGCCTCGCGAACCGCGTCGGCGAGACACGCCGGCTCGTCCGTGGCAGGGCGCTCGGCCAGCGCACCGAGCACGGGCAAGTAGAGCGGCCAGGCGAGCAGCACCAGCGCCGCATCGATCGGGGCCAGGCCCCGCCAGCGCGCGATCAGCGCGAGAGCGGCGCCGAGCACGAGGTAGCCCAGCGTCAGCAGCGCCGGGCTCACGGCGTGACCCCCTCGAGCGAGTCGCCGCTCGGGTCGCCCGTGCCGAGGCGCGCGCTCTCTGCGATCGACTCGAGCGGACCGACGCCCGCCTCCGTGCGCACGAAGTGGACGGGCACCGAGGGCCGCCCGAGCCACGGACGCAGCGCCCAGCCGGTCTGCGCGAGGCCCGAGAGGAAGACGACGGCAGCCGCGAGCGCGATCCCGACGCCGGCCGCGCCGAGACCGCGGACCAACGTCACGAGCGCGACCAGCCCCGCGATCGCGAAGGTGACCGACGCGAGGAAGGTGGAGAAGTGGTAGCCCGCGCCGAGATCGATCGCGAGCCAGAGGAGGGGAGCGAGCGCGACGAGCACGAGCGAAGCGCGCCCGGCCGCGACGAGCACGAGCGCGAAGACGCTGCGCATCGTCCAGGGACGGCCCGACGCGACGCCGAGCGCCCAGGTCGCCGGCGCGGTCACGGCGAGCGCGCCGACGAGCACCAGGGGCATCTTCGCGGCCGCGTAGACCACCTGCAGCTCGCCCCGGTACGAGCCGAGCACGCCGCCGAAGACCGCACCACCGACGAGGAGCGCGATCAGCGCGGCACGAGCGATGGGTGCGTCGCCCCCCGCGAGCGCCCGGCGCGCGGCGGTGCCCGGGTCCCGCACCAGCACGTCGAGCACGGCGGCGCTCACAGCTCGCCTCCGAGCAGCGACGCGCTCAGGTCGTCGGCCGCCCCGAGCCAGAGCCGGACGCCGACGACGAGCGAGAAGAGCACGAAGAGCAGGGCCACCAGGACGGCCGCGCCGCGCCAGGTGCCGTCGGTCTCCGCCGTCGCGCCGAGCAGACCGCGCGCGATCGTGCCGATGCCGCTCGCTCCCGCGACGGCGATCGCGACGGTCCCCGCGAAGAGCCCTTCGAGCGGCCGGCCGCCCGCGACCCAGAGCGCCGTCACGGGCGCGAGACCGGCGAGCAGCACGCCGGTGCGGAACACGCCGCGCGAGGCGATCGTCGCGGCCTGAGCCGGCTCGAGCGGGACCGACGCGAGCGAGACGCCGAGCGTGCTGGCGGCGACGCCGACGAGCGCGATCATCGCCAGCCCGACCGGCAGCGAGAGCGCGGCGACGAGGGCCTCGACCGGACGCTCGGCGCGCAGGCCTGCGGCGATCGTGAACGGAAGCGTCAGGACGAGGCCCGTGCCGGCGCGGCGCGCGCTCGCGGCGAGCGACGCATCGGCGGCGAGCCCGGCCAGCCACGGCGAGGTCTCGATCGGATCCGGCGCTGCGGCCGGAGCGGGCGGCGGGATGGGGGCGGGGATCGCGCGGGGGGGCGCGGGGATCATCTGGAACGTTCGGGGAATCGCGGCATCGCTCATGGCTCGTACCTCCGAGCCGGAGCATCGCGAGCGGCGAAGGCGATCACGGCGAGGTCCCGAGGAGCCCGCGAGGAAGATGCGTGGCGAAACGATGGCAGAGCGCGATTCCGTCGTAGAGTCTTGCCGATGCGCCTCGGCCTCGCGTTCGGCCTGCTGCTCGCCGCGTGCGCGAGCGCGCCGCCCTACGCGCGCTGCGGCGGGGACACTTCTTGCGCGATGGGCGCGTGCACCGAGGTCGCCTTCACACGCAGCGACGGAACCAGCGCGAGCGGCAGGTTCTGCTCGAGCGCGTGCCGCGCCGACGCCGACTGCCCCGACGAGGGGGCGTGCATCGCCCTGGCCCACGACGCGGCGCGCACCTTCTTCTGCGTCGGGCGATGCGGGGCCTCCTCCGACTGCACGACCGGCCTGACCTGCACCACGCTCACGGCCGACGACGGCACCACCTTCGGGGCGTGTTTGCCATGACAGGAGTGCTCGCCACGGAGGGCCCGGACGGAAGCGCGCGTGCGGCCGGAGTGCCCGCCGCACGGCGGGCCGACACAATTGTGTCGCGTCCGCGGAGCGGACGCCTCCGGCCGACAGCGCGCGGACGGGAGGGACCGCAGGGGCGAGCCGAGCGATCATTCGGCGTAAGATGAGGACGATGCGCTCAGAGCCCTGCCGCTTCCTCGCCACGCTCGGTGCCGCCGGCACCCTGCTCGCGCTGCTCTGCGCGTGCGGGCTCGTCCCCAGCCCCTTCGATCGTCCGCCGCCGCCGACGCCGACGCCGCCGCCCCCGCCGACCCCCATCGCGTTCCCGACGATCCCGGGGCTGCCGACGTCCTTGCCGACGAGCCTTCCCTCGGGGCTGCCGAGCGGGCTGCCGACGAGCATCCCCGGGCTGCCGACGTCGCTGCCCACCTCGATCCCTTCGCCCGGCGACTCGCTGCTCTCGACCGATCCGCCGCCCGACTACGCGACCCTCGCCGCCCTGCCGCCGGGCGCCGCAGACGCGAGCGGCGCGATGACGATGGCGTTCTTGCAGCGCGAGGTCACGTCGGTGATCGAGGAGGTGCGGTCGCACCTGCCGCCGGATCACCGCGCGCGCGTGGAGCACGTGCCCTTCCACATCGTCGACGATCCCGTGGAGCCCAACGCGGCCGCGGGCTGCTCGCCCGGCTCGCGCGCGCCGATGATCATGATCACGACGCCGATGCTCACGATCGCCGCGGCGACGGCGGAGGCGCGCGCGTACGACGAGCTCGGGCACACGAGCACGTACGAGACGTACGCGAGCTCGATCATGGACATGGTCCGGCGCGGCTCGGTGCGCGGGCTGCCGCCCGGGCTGCTCTCGGGCCCGCTCGCGACGGACGCGCGCAAGCTCGCCCGCGCGCGGCAGCTCTTCGACGAAGAGGTCGCGTTCATCCTCGGCCACGAGATGGCGCACCACTACCGCGGCCACACCGGCTGCACGCCGAGCGGATCGGCCAGCGTGCAGGAGGCCGAAGATCTGCAGCGCTCGCTGGCCCAGGCCGCGCCGCCGCTCGAGCAGCCCTTCGAGATCGAGGCGGACATGTGGGGCGTCACGAGCGTGCTCGAGGCGGGGCACGAGCGCGCGGGCGGTCGCTGGAGCGACGAGGGCGCACTGCTCTCGCTCGACACGTTCCGGCACCTCGGCGAGACGACCGCCGACGCACTGCCGCTGGTGTTCCTCTCGACGCACCCGCCCTCGCTCGTGCGGGCGCCGATCGTCCAGCAGGTCAGCCGGAGCTGGGCCCCGGGGCGCGCGCCCCTGCCCGAGCCGACCGTGGACGCTCAGGGGCTCTCGATCGACCTCGGCGGGGGCTCGGGCCCGATCCACATCCCGCTGCCCTGAAAGCGGCGAAGCCCCGCTGCTCTCGCAACGGGGCCTCGTGGAACGGAGCGAGCGCCCCGGCTCACTTGACGATGAGCTGCTGCTTCTCGCGCTTGCGACGGCGGCGCGCGGCCTCCGACTCCTTCTTCCGGCGCTTCACCGACGGCTTCATGTAGTGCCGGCGGCGCTTCAGCTCGCGAAGGACGCCCTCGGCGGCCATCTTGCGCTTGAGGTGCTTGATCGCGCGCTCGACGCCCTTGTCGCCGACGATCACCTCGACCGGCTTGCACTGGATCGCGTCGCCGGTGACGGACGTGCTGGAGGCGGGCGCGGGCGCGGCCGCCGCGGGGCTCGAACCACTGGGAGTGCTGGACGTGCTCAAGAGACCCTCTTTCGAACGAAGGGCCCGCGTTGTGTCACGCGCCCGGAAAGGGCGCAAGGATGATCACGGCGAGCGCTCGAGGTCGCGCTGGAGCGCCTGGAGCGTGGGATCCTCGGCGAGCTGGGCCCGCAGCATCTCGGCGAGGCGCTCCCTCTGGGCCGGGCCGAGCGTCGCCGCCGTGCCGCTCGCCAGCGCGCGCTGGACGAGCCGCTCGACGGCCGCCCTGGCGTCGAGGGCACCGGATCGTACCTCCGACGCGATCGCTGCGATCTCGCTGCGATGCGCCCCTTCGACGCCCCCGCTCCGCGCACCGTCGACGGCCGCCCGGAACGCCGCACCGGCGCCCTCGGTCGGTGCGCCGTCCGGCGGGCCGGTCACGCCCCCGGGGCCCTTTCGCTGAATCGGATCGCTCATCGGCTCCTCCAGCGTATCGGAGCCCCGGGGCCGCGCCAAGCGGACCCTGCCCGATCTCGTCTCCCGGGGTCTCGGCACGACGCGGGCGACGTTGCGTGCGGGGCCATCTTGACACCGTCGGCACTTGGTTCCTATGTAGATGGAAGGAGCACCGTGAGCGTCGCCAAGGCATCGACCGCGCTGGAAGCCGCAGCCGAGAGATCGGACGTCGGATCGGCCTCCGCGGGAGCCGTGGTGGACCCCTGCGCGAAGGCGCCCTGCGGGCTCTCGGCCGACTTCATGTCGACGGGCGATCTCGCGCGCGCGTGCGAAACGACGCTACGTACGGTCCGCTTCTACGAGGAGACGGGGCTGGTGGAGCCGTCGTCGCGGAGCGAGGGCGGCCACCGGATGTACGACCCGGCGCAGCGCGAGAAGCTGCAGCTCGTGATGGACCTGCGCGAGGCCGGCCTGTCGATCCAGGACATCAAGGATCTCTTCGCGCTCAAGGCGCGCTGCGGGTCGGCCACGGAGGCGAGCCAGCGGATGACGGCGACGCTCGAGGCGCGCGTCGGCGAGCTGCAGCGCAAGATCACCGTGCTGCGGCGGCTCCGCGACGAGCTGTCCTCGATGGTGAGCGTCGTGCGCGAGTGCTCGAGCTGCGATCAGAAGCAGTCGTTCACGCAGCAGTGCGGCGGGTGCGACGTGATGGAGCGCGAGGATCTGCCACGCGCGATGCGGCTGCTCTGGGGCAAGTGAAGAGGACGGTCGACCTCCCCCGCGCGGCGCGGGCGATCGAGGAATTCCTCGCGGCGATCGGCGCTCCGACGGATGACCCCGAGCTGAAGGGCACGGGCGCGCGGGTGGCCGAGGCGTTCGCGACCGATCTGCTCTGCGGGTACGACCTCGATCCGAAGGTGATCCTCGCCGATCGAACCGTGTCGCGCGCGCCGGGCCTCGTGCTCGTGACGAGCGTCGCGACCACGACGGTGTGTCCGCATCACCTGCTGCCGGCGAGCGGCGTCGCGCACGTCGGCTACTGGCCGGGCGAGGGCGTGGTCGGCCTCGGCGCGATCGCTCGCCTCGTCGACTGCTTCTCGCGGCGGCTCGCGCTGCAGGAGGATCTCGGCCAGCAGATCGCAGACGCGCTCGTGACGCACCTCGGCGCGCGCGCCGCGGGCGCCGTGCTCGACCTCGCGCCCGCATGCATGACGGCGCGGGGCGAGCGGCGCCACGGAGCGCGCGCGCTCACGAGCGCGTTCGCCGGGGCGGCCACCGGCGATGCCGCGATGCGCGCGGAGCTGCTCTCGGCGATCGCGGTCGCGGTCGCGCCGGAGCGCGCGTGATCGAGCCCGAGACGCCGCTGCTCACCGACGCGGAGCTGGCCGATCTGCCGGTGTTTCCGCTTCCCGCCGCCGTGCTCTTCCCGGGCACCTCGATCGGCCTGCACCTGTTCGAGCCGCGCTACCGCGCGCTGATGCGGCACTGCCTCGAGAAGGGGCCGCGCGCGATGGCGATCGCCCAGCTCCGGCCCGGGTTCGAGGAAGACTACGAAGGACGGCCGCCGCTGCACGAGATCGCGGGCGCGGGGCGAATCGTCTCGCACCGCGGCAACCCGGACGGCACCTTCGACCTGATCCTCGAGGGCACGCAGCGCGTGCGCCTCTCGGAGCTACCCTTCGTGCCCCCGTTCCGGCGCGCGAGGGCGGAGACGATCCCGAGCCGGATCACCCGGCCCGAGCTCGTGGCGCGCATGGCAGAGCAGGCGCGATCGCAGGCCGCGTCCCTCGCCCGAGCCTCGCGCGTGCCGGTGCCGCCACCCGAGCTCCGCGGAAGCCCCGAGCGGGTCGCGGACCTGATGCTCGACCTGCTCGTGCGCGATCCGGTCGAGCGCCAGCGCCTGCTCGAGACGGTGGACGTGTACGAGCGCTACCTCGCGATCGCAGAGCGAATGAGCGAGCTCGGGGTCGATCGCGCCCGCGGGTCCAAGGCGAACTGATCGGCCGCAGCGCCCGGGGCCGAGGGGACTACTCGGCGTTGCCGTCGGCGTCCTCGGCCGCGTGGACGGCGGCGTGGATCTCACCCTCGTTCTCGGCTGCGCCCTCGATGTCGAGCTCGTGCCCCATCCGCCGACTCTTCGTCAGGAGGTAGTCGACGCTGTGCGGGTTCGGCGCGATGTACACCGGCAGGCGCTGGCGCACCGGGATGCCCTCGGCGCGGATCTTCCGGACCTTGTCCGGGTTGTTCGTGAGCAGCTGCATCGACTCGATCCCGAGGTCGCACGCCATGAAGGCCGCGACGTGGTAGCGGCGCGCGTCGTCCGGCAGCCCGAGCAAGCGGTTGGCGTCCACCGTGTCGGCGCCCCGCTCCTGCAGCGCGTACGCGCGGATCTTGTCGCCGAGGCCGATGCCGCGGCCCTCCTGGCGCAGGTACATGACGACGCCGCGCTTCTCGGCAGCGACGGCGCGCATGCCGCGGTCGAGCTGCTCGCGGCAGTCGCACTTGAGCGAGTGCATGACCTCGCCCGTCAGGCACTCGCTGTGCACGCGCACGAGCACGTCCTGTCCGCGGACGTCGCCCATCACCATCGCGACGTGCTCGTCGAAGGCGCCGGGCCCGCGGTGCTCGCGGTACACGACGACGCGGAACGTCCCGTACTCGGTGGGCACGTTCGCCTCGGAGTAGCGCTCGATCAGTGCTCGGTGCGTGTCGGGCGAGAGCTTGGAGGCCTTGGAAGCCGGGATCATGTGATTGTGTCTCCAAGGCCGCGTTGCGAATTCGGGCGGCCCTGACCGTTGTCACTCTGATGAGCGCACGTCCACTATGCGGCGCCGGGGGGTTGCGTCAAGGATCCCATCGGAGGCACGTTCTCGGCCGAGTTGTCGTTCGCCACGCGCCTCTGGCTCGTCTGGATCTACGCACGCAGCCTCGCTCGGCGCTGGCTCGGGCGCGCGCCGCCGAGGGCCCTGCCCGATGGAGCGGGACCGGCTCCGACCACGGCCACCGAGCGCGAGGCGCTGTCCGCGCTGAGGCGCTGCGTCGCGTGCGGCGCGTGCGACGCCGCCTTCGATGCGTACGGCAAGGTCGTGCGCACCGAGCTCCGCGGACCGAGCGAGCTCCCGCTGGCGTTCGGCCGATCGCTCGAAGATCTCGACGCCGCGGCCGGCTGGCTCTCGCACCTCGAGAAGGGCGACCTCGCCAAGCTCGAGCGGGCCTGCCCGGTCGCGGTCCCGTTCTCGCGTGTCGTCGTGACGCTGAAAGCGCGCGCAGGGACGCCGCGCGTGCGCGCCACCAAGGTCGCCCACCGCCGCCACGATCCAGGCTGAGACCCGAACGCGTCGAGCCGGATGAGCAGCGAATTGTGTCGGCTCGCCGCTCCGGCCCCTCCCGTCCGCGGGCTGCGCCCGCTCCCGTCCGGGACCTCCGGGGCGAGCACTCCTCTGGTCATCTCGTGCTACGCCGCGCGCATGCGGTACCGACGTGACGAGCTGCGCTGGAACGGCTGGGGCAAGAACGACACGCGTTTCGATACGCACGGGCGTGACCATGCGGTCTGGAAGTTCGTCGCCGAGGCGCTCGGGCTGAGCTCGCTTCCCGACACACCTGCCGCCGCGCTCGCGCAGCTCGCGCTCGCCGCGCCGCGCCTGCCCGAGAAGGCGCGGAGCGCGCTGGTCGGCGCGACGAGCGAGGACCGGGTGAAGACCGACGCCTTCGAGCGCGCGCTGCACGCCGTCGGTCGCAGCTATCACGACCTGATCCGCATCCGGGCCGGCGACGTCTCGATGGCGCCCGACGCGGTCGTCTATCCCGAGTCGGAGGCCGAGACGCTCGCCGTCCTGCGCGTCGCCGAGGAGAGCGGCATCGCCGTCGTCCCGTTCGGCGGCGGCTCGAGCGTCGTCGGCGGCGTCGAGGGACGCGCCCCGAAGGGGCAGCCCGTCGTCACGCTCGACACGACCCGCATGGCGCGCCTGCTGGAGATCGACGCGACCTCGATGACCGCGCGCGCCGAGGCCGGCATCTACGGCCCCGCGCTCGAGGAGGAGCTCGGGCGGTCCGGCTTCACGCTCGGTCACTTCCCGCAGTCGTTCGAGTACTCGACGCTCGGTGGCTGGATCGCGGCCCGCGGCGCGGGCCAGCTCTGCAACCGCTACGGCGCCGCCGACAAGTGGCTGGTCGCGGCCCGCGTGACGACGCCGCGCGGCGTGCTCGTCACCAAGCCCTTCCCCGCGTCGGCCGCGGGGCCGAGCCTCAACCAGCTCGTCTGCGGCAGCGAGGGCACGCTCGGCGTGATCACCGAGGCGACCTTCAAGGTGCGCCGCGTGGCCGAGAAGCGCGTGATCGTGGCGTTCCTCTACAAGGAGATGGCGGACGGCGTGCGCACGATCCGGCGCATGGTGCAGGAGGAGGTCGGCGCGGCGATGATGCGGCTCTCCGACCGCGACGAGACGCACTTCTTCGGCGAGTTCCGCCGCGTGCTCGAGCCCTCGCGCGTCCAGGCGCTCGCCGAGAAGGCGCTCGACGTCGCCGGCTACGAGCACAAGTGCGTGCTCATGCTCGCGGTCGAGGGCGACGAAGAAGAGGTGCGCCACCGCGTGAAGCGCGCGCGAGCGATCGCCACCAAGGAGCGAGGCCTCTTCGTGGGCGGCAGCCCCGGCAGGAGCTGGTGGAAGCGCCGCTTCGAGATGCCCTTCCTGCGCGATCCGATGCTCGACCACGGCCTCGGTGTCGACACGCTCGAGACGAGCACCGAGTGGGCGAACGTGCCACGGCTCTACGCCGCGGTGCGCGAGGCGCTCGGCGAGGCCCTCGCGAAGGAGGGCCGCAAGGCGATCGTGATGACGCACGTCTCGCACAGCTACCTCGACGGCTGTTCGCTCTACTTCACGTTCCTCTTCGCGCGCGACGACGGGCGCGCGGTCGAGCAGTGGAAGAACGCGAAGGAGGCGGCCTCGAGGGCGATCAGCGAGAACGGCGGCACCATCAGCCACCACCACGGCGTGGGCGTCGACCACGCACACTGGATGCCCGCCGAGAAGGGCGCGGTCGGCATGCAGCTGCTCGCGGCGATGAAGCGCGAGGTCGACCCGAAGGGGATCCTCAACCCGGGCAAGCTCATCCCGACGTGATCGACGGCCCGCGAGCGTGCGCGCCGCGCGGCCCCCACGAACCGAGGGCCGCGCGCGGCGGATCCGACCCAAGGGAGCGTGAAGGGCCGGTGTCCGCTACCTTGAGTACCAAGTGTCCAGCGGTGGCTTCTTCCGGAAGGCAGGCTCGGTGTCGGACGTGCGTCCGCCGCCTCCGCCCACCGCGCGCAGCACGGTCGGGATGTGCGAGCGCTGCGGCGAGTACGTGCTGACGGGTGAGGGCCTCGACGGCGTCGGCGTGCTCCGGCACTTCGTGTGCGACGCGATCGTGCGCGGCGCCGTGTCGCGGAAGGTGGAGGCGATGCGCTCGCTGCACCGGGCCGTCAGCGCGCTCGCGCGGCTGCCGGACGTACAGCGCTCGCTCGAGGCCGACGTCGCCGCGATGCCCGACGTGATCGACATGCAGGATGCGCTCGCCGCGCTCGAGCGGGCCCGCCTGCAGGTCGAGTGCACGGCCTTCGACCAGCCCGAGCAGCGAAGGCTCGCGCTCAGCTACCTCGACACGACGCTCCGCAAGCTCCGCGCTTGACCCGGAATTGCGTCGGCTCTCCGCTCCGGCCCCTCCCGTCGGCGGGCAGCGCCCGCTTCCGTCCGGGACCTCCGTGGCGAGCTCTCCTGTCGTGATCAGTAGGCGATGTCGACGCCGATCATCGGCGTGACGAGCACGACGGTGTCGGTGAACGCGAACCCGGGCGGCGTGACGTCGACGGCCACGGCGAGCTCGAGCGCGAACCAGGGGGCGATCCACCACCCGGCGCCGACGAGGCCGCGCACGTCGAGCGTGCTGGCGAGCGAGTTGTTGCGGTTGAAGAGCGCCAGCGCGCCGCCGACGGCGAAGAACGGGTACACGTCCGCGCCGGCGTCGAGCGTGTAGCGGAGCTGCGCACCGGCGCGGTAGCGCGCGAGCGGGATCTGCGCGTCCACGGCGTGGGCGTCGATGCCGCCCGCGATCTCGACACGGAGCCCGCCGTCGAGCTCCCAGCCGATGTGCACGTCGACGCCGCCGCCGGGCGCGACGTAGCGCGCGCCCGAGTGGGGAGGCTCGGCGTAGCGGACGTCGCCCACGAGGATCGGGACCGTGCCGCTCGCGCCCCAGACGAAGCCGCGCCCGTGCGCCAGGTCGGGACGCTCGGCGTGCGCGAGCGAGGGCGCCATCGTGCACAGCGCGATGAGGAAGGGCAGGCCACGCGTGCGCACCGCCACCTTGTCTCAGGTCGGACCGGCCGGGGTCAATCCCGGCCGACGACCTCGACGACGCGTACGCCGACCTCGCCTTCGACGTCCACGAGCTCTCCCCACGCGATCACGCGATCGCCCGCGCGCAGCGCGACGCGCTCCCCGACGAGGCGGCCCGTCGTCACGACCACGCCCGGTGCCAGAGCGGCGACCTCGGCGACCGGCATCTCGAGGCGGGCGAGCTCGATCGCGAGCTCCACCTCGATCTCGCCGAGGGAGTTCACGTCGTCGGTGTCCGGCTCGCTCATCTCGCGTTCCTTTCTCGGGGCCTGCCTCCAGCGGGTGGGCCGCGGCGCGGGGATGCTCGCACGGCGAGCGACCCGGAACACGCCTGCCGAGAGCTCGAGCTCGAACACGCGCGCGCGGCCCACGACGAGGCGGGCGCGTCCCACGTCGGCCACGCGCGGATCGAGCCCCAGCGCATCGGGGACGACGACGTCGCCCGCCGCGAGCGTCGCGAGCTCCCGCGCAGGCAGCCGCGCGCTGCCGATCACCAGGCTCGCCTGCACCGGGAAGGCGGGATCGATCGAGCGCGGCGGGACGGCGAGCGATTCGACGGCGCCGATCGGGACGACGAGCGCGCCCTCGCCGCGATGCTCGCCGACCCAGAGCGTGAAGCGCACGAGGATCACGCGCGCGTCGTTCCACGCGGCGATCGCTTCGCTCGCGCGACCGGCGTCGAGCAGCACGCCCGGCGCGGCCGCGCGCGCCATCGCGCGAGCCACCACGTAGCCGACGAGGCCGGACTCGCCGCGCGTCGGAGGCGTCGGCCCCAGCGCGACGTCGGTCGCCATGCCTCCGACGACGCGATCGGCGATGACCCGAGCGATCCCGGGCGAGAGCGCGAGGACGGCGCGCTCGGCCCCCAGAGCGACCACGAGCCCGAGCGAAGCGCCGACGGACGCCGCGGCCGCGCCACGCGACTCGATCGCACGCCCGCTCGAGACGATCGCGACCGGCGCACCGAGGACCGAGCGCGCGTCCGCGAGCGCCGCGCTGACGTCGATCGCGGCCACCCATCGGGCGAGCCGGCTCGCGACGCGCGCCTCCGCCCGCGTCATCCGCGGCCAGCGCTCGAACGGATAGCGCCCACCCTCGCCCATGGTGGAGCCCTACGCGCTTCCGGGCCTCCCCACCAGTCCCACCGCGAGGCTCGCTTTTGCAGGCTAGGTTGGTATTCTCGCGCCCGTGGCGGCCGATCCCTACGTAGGGCGAGAGATCGCGAACCAGTTCCGCATCCTCGAGAAGATCGGCGCGGGCGGGATGGGCGCGGTCTACAAGGCCGAGCAGCCGGACATGCGGCGCTTCGTCGCCGTGAAGATCCTGCACCCGCGCTACCTGTCGCGGCCCGACCTCGTCTCGCGCTTCCGGCGCGAGGCGCGCGCGATGAGCCACCTGCAGCACCCGAACACGGCGAAGGTCTACCTCTACGGACAGCTCGAGGACGGCGCCTGCTACTTCGTGATGGAGTACCTCGCGGGCAAGAACCTGGCGCAGACGGTGCGCGCCGAGGGACCGATGACGCCCGAGCGCGCCGTCGCCGTGATGAGCCAGGCCTGCGGCGCCCTCGCCGAGGCCCACGCGCAGGGGATCATCCACCGCGACCTCAAGCCCGAGAACATCTTCCTCACGAACCTCGGCGGCATCGCCGACTACGTCAAGGTGCTCGACTTCGGGCTCGCCAAGGTCACCGAGCGCGAGATGCGGCCCGGATCGCTGATCCTGACGCAGGAGGGCATGGTCTTCGGCACGCCGGAGTTCATGTCGCCCGAGCAGGCGCGCGGCGAGAAGCTCGACGGCCGCAGCGACATCTACTCGCTCGGGGTGATCCTCTACGAGCTGCTCACCGGCAAGCTGCCGTTCGACGCGGCGCAGCCGATGGAGTTCATCCAGAAGCACATCAAGGAACCGCCGATGCCGCTCGCCAAGCGCGCGCCCGGCCGCGCGTTCCCGCCGGCCCTCGAGGCGGTCATCGAGAAGGCGCTCGCGAAGAAGCCCGAGCAGCGCTACCAGTCGGCCGCCGAGCTGGCCCAGGCGCTGCGCGACTCGATCGCCCCGCCGATGTCCCAGCCTCCGCCGCCGCTCGCCGCGGCTCCCTCCAGCGCGCCCGGGCCGACCGGCGCGCAGCAGCCGGCGTTCTCGCCCTCCCCGGCGCCGGGGGCCCCCTCGGCGGCGCCTCCGCCGGTGGTGATGGAGCCCATGGCGCAGCCCGGGCAGGCGAGCCTGTTCTCGAGCCGCGCCGCCCTCGTCGTCCTGGGGCTCGGAGCCCTGCTGGCGCTCGTCGGCACGGCCGCGCTCGTGGCCGCGATCTTCCTCCACTGACCGGGAGGCCGCGGTGCGCCGTGATCGCACGCATTGACCTTTTCCGCGTGGCGGCGTAACCAACGGCCGCTTTCGCGGCGCCCCACGATGTCCACCGCCGTCCTCCGCGCTCCCGCTCCCGCTCTCGTCCGCGACCTGGTCGCGCTGACGAAGCCGCGGATCACGCTCATGGTGATCCTGACGACGGGGGCAGGCCTCTGGCTGGCGACCGGCCGGGCCGGCGCGAGCGCGCTCGATCCGCGCGTGGCGGCGATGGCGATCCTGGGCACGGCGATGGTCGTCTCGAGCGCGAACGCGCTGAACTGCTGGATGGAGCGGGACCTCGACGGGCACATGGCCCGCACCAAGAACCGCCCGCTCCCGGCCGGACGCCTGTCGGCCCGAACGGCGCTCGTGTTCGGCCTGGCGCTCGGCGCGGTCAGCGTGCCGCTCCTGGCGGTGACGGTGAACCCGCTCACGGGCCTGCTCGCCGCGATCGCGCTCGTCTCGTACGTGTGGATCTACACCCCCATGAAGCAGCGCTCGCCGAAGGCGCTGCTCGTGGGCTCCATCCCCGGCGCGATGCCGCCGCTCATGGGATGGACGGCCGCGACCGGCCACCTCGAGGCACCTGGCCTGGTCCTGTTCGGGATCCTCTTCCTCTGGCAGCTGCCGCACTTCCTCGCGATCTCGGTGTTCCGGCAGAACGAGTACGCCAAGGCAGGCATCAAGGTGCTTCCGAGCGTGCGCGGTAACGCCGTGACGAAGATCCACGCGGTCGCGTACGCGGGCGCGCTCGTGCCGGTGAGCTTGATGCTCGTCCCGCTCGGCATCGCGGGCAGCGTCTACCTCGGCGTCATGGGCGTCGGAGGCGTGCTCTTCGCGGCGCTCTGCGTGTCGGGGCTGCGCGCGTCGGCGGTCGACAACCGCTGGGCACGGGCGGTCTTCCTCGCGTCGCTCGTGTACCTGCCCCTGCTCTTCGGCGCGCTCGCGGTCGATCTCGCGGCCTGACCCCATGCCCCGCGCGCTGGCGATCGTGGCTTGCGTCGTCGCGCTCGTGGCGTGCGGCGAGCCGGAGGAGCCGCTGCGCACCCTCTTCCACGTCCCGAGCTTCGAGCTGACCAACGACGACGGGACCACGTTCTCTTCGAGCGAGCTGACCGGCCACGTGTGGATCGCGAGCTTCCTCTACACGACGTGCACCACGATCTGCCCGACGCTCGCCTCGCAGCTCGCGAACATCGAGCAGCGCACCGCGGCCCATGGCGAGCGCGTGATGCTGGTCTCGATCACCGTCGATCCCGAGGCGGACACGCCCGAGCGGATGCACGCGTTCGCCGAGCGCTTCCGACACGACCCGTCGCGCTGGCGATTCCTCACCGGACGGCCCGAGACGGTGCGCAGCACCATCCAGCGCGGGTTCCTGATGCCCGAGCCGGCGCGCCACGCGATCGACGAAGCGCCCGGCTACGACGTCCTGCACGGCGCGAACGTGATGCTCTTCGACGCGAGCGGGGGCTGCCGCGGCCTCTACCGCACGACCGGCGACGGACTCGACGACCTGCTCCGGGACGTCGAGCGCCTGGTCGAAGGCCTCTGACGGGCGAGCCTCGCCTCGTGGCCCGCGGCCTTCCGAGGGTCCGACTCGCCGCGATTCAGTGCGAACCGGGCGAGGGCGGGTCCTGGCAGTAGCCCGTCGGCGCGTGCTGCACGTCGCGCAGGCGCGCACGCGCGTCCCCGACGACCGGCGAGCGCGCGAAGCCGCGGAGGACCGCCTGCAGCGAGGTGGTCGCGTCCGTGCACGCATGCAGGCGATAGAAGGCGTCGCCCATCGAGAGCAGGGCGTAGGGCACGCGATCGCCCTGCGCGTAGTCCGCGACGACGTGCCGCAGCTCGCCGAGCGCCGTCGCCGGGCGGTCCTCCATCAGGTAGCTCTGCCCGACGAAGTACTGCGCGTCGTCCGCGCGCGCGTCCTCGTGGTGTCGCTGGACGAACGCCCGGAACAGCGCACGCGCGGTCGAGTACTCGCGTGCCTCGTACGCCGTCGTCGCCGCGGTGAAGTTCGCGTCCGCGGCCGGCGGCACCTCGGCGTCGTCGAGCGGCATGTCCACGCCCGCGCGCCGCGCGAGCTTCTTCATCCGCGCCTCGTAGTCGGTCTGCTGCTCCGTCAGCTCTTCCTGCATGCGCGACAGCTCGTGCTGGAGCTCGGCGATGGTGCCCTCCTGCATGGCGATCTGCTGCGCGAGCTGCTCGACCTGCGCCCCGGTGTCGGCGCTCGTCTGGACGGTGACCTCCGAGGCGTGGCGCACCTCGTCCAGGGTCGCGACCTGCGTCTTGACCGTGTCGAGCTCGCCGCGCATCGCCTCGGTCGTCGTCACCCGCGCCTCGACCGCGTCCATGCGGCGCGTGAGGTCGGCGCCCTGGTCGGCGCTCGTCCACAGGAAGCACCCGCTGAGCGCGCTCCCGATGAGCGCGACCCCCCCGAGTGATGCCGTTCGACGCAGTCGCACAGGTTCCTCCAAAGAAGAAGGGCGCCGGAGCGCCCTTCTCGACTCGCACGGACGAGGCCCGTGGTTCGGGCGACGGGCGGGAAGAGTCAGCGCGGAGCGAGCTCCGAGCGGCGGTCGCGCGACCAGCCATACTCGTCCGAGCCCGTCGCGTGCTCCTCGCCCACGGAGTGCGTCGTCATCGCGCTGCGGCCCACGCCGAGGCGCTGGAGCTGGTCACGCGTGGCGCGCGCGCGACGATCGCCGAGCGCCATGTTGTACTCCTCGGTGCCGCGCGGGTCGGTCATGCCCGTGATCTGGACGGCCGAGATCCCGCGCTCCGTCATGCAGGAGCGATCCGACTGCAGCGCGCTTCGGGCGGTGTCGTCGAGCGTGCTCTCGTCGAACGCGAAGTAGACCGACTCGAGCTGGCACTGCTGCGGGGCCGGCGGCTCGACGGGGACCTCGGTCACGACCGGGCGCGGCACGCAGTGGTTGTTCTCGCACATCTGGTCGGCCGGGCAGTCGCGGTCGCTGTTGCACCAGCCGGGGATGGGCACGCAGTCGTTCGACTCGCACATCTGCCCCGTGGGGCACTGGGAGTCGTCGCGACAGTCCTCGCAGTGACCGTTCACGCAGAACTCGCCCTCGTGGCACTGCTCGTCGTTGTCGCAGTTCGGGTACGTGGGCCCGCAGCCGACGAAGACCGAACCCGCGCCGAGCGCGAGCGCGATGAGAAGCGCACGCTGCGCCGAAGTCGAGCCGTCGAACCATCGATCCATGACCGTCCTCCTCCGAACCTTCTGGCTGGGTAGCCACCCGCAGGGCCTACCCGGACCGGTACGCCCACCCAGGGCCCGGCCGCACGCGCCCCCGGTTAGTCCAGTTGGGCGCCGATGTCAACGTTGAATGGCCGTTTTTCGGCCCTGCGGCACGCCTAGGCACGCGCATGCTCCGTGCATCGGCGCAGGCCTGAATCGCCCGCGGCGCCTTGCTGCGTCCGATCCAAGCCCCCTACACTCGGAGTCCCTCATGGCTCGCTTCGCGCTCTCGTGGATCGTGTGCGCCTTGGTGGTCCAAGGCTGCAACGGCGCGACCGTGCTCGTGCACAACGACGACGCCTCCCGGAGCGACGCCGGCGTCCCGGTCCAGCGCTGCAGCATGCCGGACGACCCCGACCACGACACGATCAGCTCCATGGACGAGCTGTCGTACCCCGACACCGACCCGGACCACGACGGCGCGACCAACGACCAGGACGCCGACGCCGACGGGGACGGGTTCGCCGACGCGATGGAGGCGGGGGACGCGGACTGCACCACCCGTCCGCGCGACCTCGACCTCGACGGGCTGCCCGACTTCCTCGACACGGACGCCAACGGCGACGGGATCCCCGACAACACCCAGACCGGCGACCTCGACCACGACGGCATCCCGGACGCGCTCGACCCCGACCTCGACGGCGACGGAATCCCCAACCACGTCGAGTGCGCCACGGGCGCCGGCTGCCCGGACACCGACCGGGACGGCACCACCGACGTGCGCGACGACGACAGCGACGGCGACACGATCCTCGACTCGGACGAGGGCTCGCGCGACCCCGACATGGACGGGCTGCCGAACTTCCAGGATCTCGACAGCGACGGCGACGCCGTCATGGACGCCGAGGAAGCGGGCGACGGCATGCTCGCGACGCCGCCGCCGCAGTGCCCCAGCGAGATCGACCCCACGATGATCGCCTCGCCCACGCCCGCCCTCATGCCGGACGGCCTGGCCGACTACGTCGACACCGACTCGGACAACGACGGGCTCGGGGACGGCGACGAGCAGCGCGTCGGGACCGACCCCTGCAACGTCGACACCGACCACGACGGGGTCGGCGACCTCGCCGAGGGCGCCTACGTGCTCACCCCCGGCAACTGCCCCGACGGCACGACGGGCATGCACTGCGACTGCGCCCACAACCACGGCTGCACGATCCCCAACGAGGACTTCTACGTGATCCTGCCGTTCCACGGCGGGCCGGTCGTCCGCGACCTCGACTTCGGCACGACCATCCGCGTGGCCGACGTGTTCTTCATCTCGGACACGACGGGCTCGATGGGCGGCACGCTCGACAACGTGAAGGCGACCGTGACCGAGCCGGGGACAGGCATCCTGGATCGCGTCGTCGCTTCGATCCCCGACGTGTGGGTGGGCGGCGGCGGCCACAAGGACCTGCCCTTCTCCACGTACTCGAGCCCGCCGGACGAGCCCTTCTACCTCTCGATCCGGATGACCCCTCCCGACCGGGCCGCGGACGTGCGCGCGGCGTTCAACACCCTGAGCGCCACCGGCGGCGGCGACGGCCCCGAGTCCGGCACGTTCGCGCTCTACGAGATCATGACGGGGCTCGGCGGCACGTGGAGCAACGGCAGCAGCACCTACATGATGCGGCGCTACGCGGGCGACTGCCTCGACACCGGATGGGGCGCGCCCTGCTTCCGGGACGGAGCGCTGCCGATCGTCCTGCACTTCTCGGACATCTGCCAGCACAACGGGCCAGCCGACGACTGCGATGACTACCGGGGCGTGACCCCGACCCCGCCGACCTTCGACCAGGCCATGGTCGAGATGAGCACGCACGGCGCGCGCTACGTCGGCATCAACGCCTCGGGCGGGACGGCGTGCGCGAGCGTCATCGAGCCGGAGCACTGCTCGTCGCCGGGCGGCTGCTCGGGCTCGCCCTGCTGGTTCATGCGGCAGGCCGCGCGGCAGACCGGCTCGGTCGACCTCGACGGCAACGAGCTGGTCTACGACCTGCCGAACAGCGCCGACCACGCGACGTTCAGCGACACCATCGTGAACGCCATCGCGACGATCGCCACGCGCGTGCCGCTCGACATCTCGACGCGGGTTCGCGGGGACTCGACGGATCCGGAGCGGATCGACGAGCGCATGTTCATCACGAGCCGCTCGCCCGCGTGCAACGAGCACATCGAGCCCTGCTGGACCGAGCCCCCGGGCGTCTCGCACGCCGACGCGGTCCTGCTCTACGACCTCTCGACGTTCTTCGGGGTCGTCCCGGGCACCCGCGTGCTGTTCCGCATCACCTTCCGGAACGACATCTTCCCCGGCGAGGCCCACGTCACGCTCTTCCGCGCGCACATCGACGTGACGGCGGGCAGCAGCGCGGTGCTCGACACGCGCGACGTCTACATCGTCGTACCCGCGGTCCCCGGCAGCGTGAGCTGACGAGGTCCCGCGCGTCGTGAGTGAGGACTCACACCTCGCCGATACGCCTACCGTTTACAGACAGGCGGGAACGGGCGCACGCTACGAGGCTCGATCTCCGGAGGCCCCGATGCCCAGTCCCGTGCGTCTCGCGTTCGTGTTCTCCATGACGGCGCTGCTGGGCGCGGGCATCGGCTGCACGCCGACCCGCGCGACGCCCGGTGGCCGCGACGCGGGCACGCGACCGCCGCCGGCCGACTCCGGCGTGGCGATGGGCTGTACGTCCGCCGTCGACACGGACGGTAACGGCATCGCCGATGCGATCGAGGACCCGAGCAACCCGGACGACGACGGCGACGGCGTGCCGGACACGATGGAGATCGATCCGGGCGCCAACCCCTGTGGCCCGCGCGACTTCGATCGCGACACGCTGCCCGACTTCCGCGACACGGACTCCGACAACGACGGCGTCCCGGACGGAACCGAGCTCACCAACGGGACCGATCCGCACAACGACGACTCCGACGGCGACGGCGCGAGCGATCTGGTCGAGGTGGCCGTGGGCACCGACGGAGCCGACTCGGCGTCCGAGCCGCCCGTCGGGTCGCTCTACGTGACCATCCCCTACTACCCGCCCGGCGCGATGGGCACGCACCCCCACCGTCAGTTCGACTTCCGGACGCGCATCCAGGTCGCCGACGTGTTCATCCTCGTGGACAACTCTGCGTCGATGGACTCGGTCATCGCCGCCATCCGAGGGCCCTTCAGCTCGACGATCGTCCCCGGCATCCGCGCGGCGATCCCCGACGTCCGCATCGGCGTCGGCTCGTTCGACTCCGCCCCGCGCGCGCCCGAGGGCTCGCCTGGGAGCCCCGGCGACTACGTCCTCTGGGTGCGCCAGCCGGTCGATCCGGACGCCTCGCTCTCGCAGGCCGCGTTCGACAACATGCGCACGATCACGACCGACGCGCCCGGCTACTACGGCGGCGACGGCCCGGAGTGCCAGACCGAGGCGCTCTACGAGTCGCTGACGGGCAACGGGATGAGCGGCCACGAGTCCGACACGGCGGCCCGATACAGCGTGCACGACGCGCGCGACCCGGCTGGCAACGGCTGGGTCCCCACGATGATCCCGGGCACCGACTGCCCCATCGCTCCGGACTCGCCGTCGCCCTTCGGGTGGGCATGCTTCGCGGAGGGACGGGTGCCGATCCTGATCCTGGCGTCGGACGCGCCCTGGTACAACGGCACGGCGCCCGACGATCCGACCGCCAGCTACGAGCACACGTTCGCGGAGCTCCAGGCGGCCATGCTCGCCCGGGGCGCGTACTTCATCGGCATCGACGTGGGCCTCGGCACCGGCGGCTACACCTATGCCGACTCCGTCACGCTCGCGAACGCGACCGGGACGCGGGACGGCTCCGGCAACCCGCTCGTGTTCGGACCCGGGTCCGGTGGCCTGAGCGGCATCGCCGGCAACATCGTCGATGCCGTCGTCACGCTCGCCGGCTCCACCGTCCAGGACATCACGACGCGGACCGATCCCGATCCGACCGAGACGCGCCTGCCCGCCGGGCACACGACCCGCGACTTCATCCGCGCCGTCACGCCGGACCACGCCTCGCCCGAGGCGCCGACCGGCTACGCCCGGAAGGACACGACCACGTTCTACGGCGTGGACCCGGCCACGATCGTCTACTTCGACGTCGACTTCTACAACGACTTCCAGCTCCCGATCCCCACGGCGCAGCTGTTCCGCGCCACGATCCAGGTGCTCGGCCGCGCGGGCTCGATCGTCGACCACCGCGACGTGTTCATGATCGTCCCGCCGGAGGGCGGCACGGTCGGCGGCCCGACCTGAGCTCGAAGGCCCTCTCCCCGCTCGCGGGGAGAGAGCTGGGTGCGGGGCCGATGCCTTCGATAATTCGGTCTGCCCCCGAACGCGCGGCTGGCGCGCGGCCGGCATGGCCCTGCCCGCACGCCGATGATAAAAGCGCGCCGTGCCCGACCACCGCGCGCCGACCGCCCACGCTCCTCCTCCTCCTCCGCTCGCCACGCGGCTCTCCGCCATCGCGCCCTCCGCGACGATGGCCATCGCCGAGCGGGCCGCGGCCCTGCGCGCCGCCGGCGTAGACGTCCTCTCCTTCGGCCTCGGCGAGCCCGACTTCGACACGCCCACGTTCATCCGCGACGCCGCCAAGGGCGCGCTCGACAAGGGCGCCACCCGCTACACCCGTGTCCGGGGCATCGCGCCGCTCCGGGAGGCCATCGCCGCCGACTCCCTCGCCAGGCGCGGCGTCGCCCACGACCCCGAGGAGATCGTCGTCTCCACGGGCGCCAAGCAGTCGCTCTTCGACCTCGCCCTGGCGCTGCTCGACCCCAGCGACGAGGCGATCATCCCCGCGCCGTACTGGGTGAGCTACCCCGAGCAGGTCTCGCTGGTCGGAGCCACGCCGCGCATCGTTCAGACCCGCGAGGCCGAGGGCTTCCGGCTCCAGCCGGACGTCCTCGATGCGGCGATCGGACCGCGGACCAAGGCGCTGATCCTCTGCACGCCGAGCAACCCGACGGGCGCAGCGTACGACGAGGCCAGCCTCGCGGCGCTCGCCGAGGTCCTGCGCAAGAGGGGGATCTGGGTCATCGTCGACGAGATCTACGCTCAGCTCGTCTACGACGGCTTCGTCCAGCGCTCGCTCCTGACGGTGGCGCCCGACCTGAAGGACCGGCTGGTGATCGTCGACGGGGCCAGCAAGACCTACGCGATGACCGGCTGGCGCCTGGGCTGGATGCTCGGGCCGCGCGCCCTGGCCGACGCGTGCGAGACCCTGCAGAGCCAGGCGACCTCGAACGCCACGACCGTGTCGCAGCACGCGGCGATCGCCGCGCTCAAGGGCCCGCGCGAGGCGCTCGACGCGATGATGGCCGAGTTCGCGGCGCGTCGCCGGCTCATGGTCGACGGGCTGAACGCCATCGCAGGCATCTCGTGCCGCATGCCGGAGGGGGCGTTCTACGCGTTCCCCGCCGTGAGGGGGCTGATCGGCAAGAGCACGCCCGAGGGCAAGCGGCTCGAGAGCGACCTCGACGTGACCGCGTACCTGCTCGACGCCGCCCGCGTGGCCGTCGTGCCCGGGACGGCGTTCGGCGCGCCCGGCTATGTGCGCCTCTCGTACGCGGCGTCGCAGAGTCAGATCCGCGAGGGCGTGTCGCGCATCGCGAGCGCCGCGACCGCTCTTCGCTGACGCCATCCGCTCGCGCGCGTCGAGCGCGTGGACGCGCCGGAACGGAAGAACGAGCCGCGCAATTCGATCAGCATCGTGATCGACGCGAGACGCGAACACGTGTTTGCGCGGAAAACGCACGGCGTGCTCCGCGCGTGATCATTTTTTTTCGATCGACGCTCACACAATTGGATCGAGTGAGAGTGCGTTGTGCTAATGGCGATCGAGGTCTCGATCGATGGCTGTCTCGTATGGACTGCACATCGCCGTCGTGATCGGCTGCATCTCGCTCTTCGCATGGGGATGCGACGAGGGAGAGCCCGAGCATGCGAGCGGTTCCCGGAGGACGCCCCTGGCGCTCCCCTCGGGGTACCGCGTCGTCGACGTCGTCAACGGTGGAACGCTCTCGGGGACGGTGACCTGGATCGGTCCGACGCCTGATGTGGTGAGCGTCCCGGTCGCGCACCACCCGGAGGCGTGCGGCGAGACGCAGACGGTGCCCGCGCTGCGGGTCGGCGCGCGCGGCGGTGTGGCCGGCAGCGTCGTCTATCTCGATGGAATCACGGAGGGAAGGGCGCTCGAGGCGGGACCGGCCGAGCTCACCTTCCGCGCCTGCGCGCTGACGCCACGCGTCGCGGCGATGCCGGTCGGGGCGACCCTCTCGGTGCTCGACGACGAGGACGTCCTGCACAACCTGCACGGCACCTGGAGCTCGGGCGCGACCTGGCTCGACGTCGGCCTGCCCGGGCGTGGCGCTCGAGGGGCCGCATCGGCCGAGCACACCGGAGTCATCACGCTCACCGACGATGCCGGTCACCCGTGGATCGGCGGCTTCGTCCACGTGTTCGATCATCCGTACTACCAGGTGACGGCCGAGGACGGTCGCTTCCGCATCGCGGGGATCCCGCCCGGTCAGTACACGGTGCGGGTGTGGCACGAGGGGGTGCGAAGCGCGGGTGGCGGCGGCGACCCCTCGGAGCGGCCCCGCTTCTCGGCGCCGCTGGTGCTCGCGCGGCCGATCGCCGTCACGTCGGGCACGGACACGGTGGTCGACTTCCAGCTCGACCTGTCCGCGGTCGATGCGGCGGGTGACTGACGATCCGCGCTCGCTGCGAGCGAGCGGGTCGAGGGGCTTCAGCTCCCGGGCTCGGCGGGCAGCAGCGGTGCCCAGCGCACACGGGCGCGCTCGCGTCCCTCGACGGTCGCCGCCTGGGCGGCGCGGGCGAGCAGGATCCCGGCGAGCGCGAAGTCGAGCAGCTGGCCGGGCGCCCGCGGGGCATAGCCCGCGGCGAGCCAGAGCGCGGCCGCCGCGCCGAGCTGGACGCGCGCCGGGCTCGACGAGCCGAGGCCGACGAGCGCCGCCGCGAGACCGACGCCGACGGTGAGCCCGTTGAGCCAGGCGAGCGGCTCGGGCGCGAGCGTGAGCCGAAGCGCTCCGTACACCAGCGTCGCGAAGCGGTGCGCATGGAGCGCATGCTCCCCGTAGAGCGCGAGCGCGAGGACCCCGACCACGAGCACGCCGGCCACCGCCAGCATCGCCTGCGGGGGGGGCGTGGCCTCGGAGCGCGGCGCACCCGGCGGGGCGCGGAAGAGGGCCGCGAGCACCAGCGGCGGCACGAGGTGCCAGGCTGCCTCCCCCCCGTGGTGGGCGAGCAGCCCGATGGGCACCGCCCCGGCGAACTCCGCCACCGAGCGCACGCTCAGATCCACGAGCACCGTCAGGACGAGGGCGCCGCTGATCATGGCCGCGGCGGCGGCCCAGCGCCGCGCGCCGGCGGCGAAGCGCACCGCGACCGTCCCGACGAGGAACACGAGCGCGTTCGATGCCCCGAGCGCGACCACGACCACCAGGATGGACACCCGCTCCTTGGGAACGATGAGCGCCAAGACGAACGCCGGGGTCAGCACGCCCGCCAGCGACGAGACGGCGAGGCGGCGCGGCAGCCCGCTGTAGCCGGCCATCCGGAGAAAGGTGAAGAGACCCGCGATCAGCGCGATCAGGCCCGCGACCGCCGCGAGGTTGCGCGGAAACACCCCGGCCCGCTGGAACGCGATCGCCGCGTCCTGGTCCGCGGCGCCGACCACCCGGACCGCGACGCGGTTCCAGAACAGGTCGACGAGCGCCATGAGCGCCGCCATCCGCGCGAGCGGTGGAGGCCCCTCGATGGACACGGGATCGTCGGTCTCCTCGCGCGGGGCCCCGCGTTTCACGCGCCGGACCTTATCAGCTTTGCAAGTGATTCGGCGGCTGGTACGCCACGCCCATGACCAGCGAGCAGCAGGCACCGCGACACGACTGGACGCTCGACGAGGTGAAGGCGATCCACGCGCTCCCGCTCACCGAGCTCCTGCTCCGAGCGCAGACCGTCCACCGCGCGAACCACCCGCCGGACGAGGTCCAGCTCTGCACCCTGCTCTCGGTCAAGACGGGCGGCTGCCAGGAGGACTGCGGGTACTGCTCGCAGTCGTCGAAGTACGAGACCGAGGTCGGCGCCGAGCGCCTGCTGAGGGTCGACGAGGTGCTGGGCGCGGCGCGCAAGGCCCGCGAGGCCGGGAGCACCCGCTTCTGCATGGGCGCCGCGTGGCGCGACGCCAAGGAAGGCCCCGCCTTCGAGCGCGTGCTCGAGATGATCCGGGGCGTGCGCGAGCTCGGCCTCGAGGCCTGCGCGACCCTCGGCATGCTCACCGAGGAGCAGGCCGCGGCGCTCGCGGACGCGGGCCTGACCGCGTACAACCACAACCTCGACACCTCGCGCGAGTACTACGGCGAGATCGTCACGACGAGGACCTACGACGATCGCCTGCAGACGATCGCGCGCGTCGTGAAGGCGGGGATCAGTGTCTGCTGCGGCGGCATCCTCGGCCTGGGCGAGTCCAACGACGACCGCTGCGAGCTCATCCGCACGCTGGCCAACCTCGAGACGCACCCCGGGAGTGTCCCGATCAACGCCCTGGTCCCGGTCGCGGGCACCCCGCTCGCGAACCAGCCGAAGGTGGACGCGCTCGACCTCGTCCGCGCCATCGCGACGGCTCGCATCGTGATGCCCAAGACCCAGGTGCGGCTCTCCGCGGGCCGCGCGGAGCTCACGCGTGAAGCCCAGATCCTCTGCTTCATGGCGGGCGCGAGCTCCATCTTCTACGGCGACAAGCTGCTCACCGCGGGCAACGCCGACGTCCTGGCCGACCGCCAGCTCCTGGCGGACGCCGGCATGCGGCCCATGCAGCCCTACGCCTCGCCCGACCCGACGGTCCAGCAGACGAAGGCGCGCGGCCCGGCCGCGAAGAAGGGCGCCGTCCCCCTCGCCGCCCGCTCGGAGTAGGTCGGGGTCACTCCACACCCCCGTAAGTCCTCGATCTCACGCGGGACTGGCGGGTAGGTGCGCGTTTCGTCGCGCGAGGCGAGCGACGCATCCGTCTCCGGCGGTGCGTCGAGGGGACAACCCCCCTGAAGAGTCACGGTCGGTCCGTAGATCGACGACGGCCGCGGGCACGATCCGGCGGCCGCGCGCGAGCGCTGTGCCTCGCGAGGAGCGAAGCGACGAGTCGGAGCGAGGGGTGAGACGCATCCGGCTCCGCCGGT
>JBGAQA010000067.1:0-36963 GCA_044220955.1 Sandaracinaceae bacterium | reverse complement strand
GTGGCAGTGTCCCACGCCTCCTGCGCGGACTCCTGCGCGATGCGGTAGGCCTCGTCGCGCGTGCGTCCCTGCGCGACGAGCGCAAGCAGCACGCGCTGGCTGAACAGCGCGCCGTGCGTCAGGTCGATGTTCGCCCGCATCCGTTCCGCGTCGACGACGAGCCCGCTGACGACGCGGATCGCAAGGTGCTGCAGGTAGTCGATGAGGATCAGCGAGTCGGGGATGATCACGCGCTCGGCGCCCGAGTGGCTGATGTCCCGCTCGTGCCAGAGCGCCACGTTCTCGAGCGCGGGGATCGCTGCGGCACGCACGACGCGCGCCAGGCCGCACAGGTTCTCGCTGAGGATCGGGTTGCGCTTGTGGGGCATCGCGCTCGAGCCCTTCTGGCCCTTCGCGAAGGGCTCCTCGGCCTCGAGCACCTCCGTGCGCTGCCAGTGCCGCACGTTGGTCGCGAAGCGCTCGATCCCCGCCGCGACGAGCGCCATCGCGAGGTGCAGCGCCGCGTGCCGGTCGCGGGGGACGATCTGCGTCGCCACGGTCTCCGGCGAGAGCCCGAGCTTGCCGAGCGCGTCGGCCTCGATCGCCGGCGTGAGGTGCGCGTAGGTCCCGACCGCGCCCGCGATCTTGCCGAAGGCGATCTCGGCCCGCGCCGCCCTCAGGCGCTCCCGCCCGCGCGCCAGCTCGGCGTGGTGCCCCGCGAGCGCGACGCCGAACGTCGTCGGCTCGGCGTGGATGCCGTGCGATCGGCCGATCATGGGCGTGCTCGCGTGCTCGCGCGCGCGCTTGGCCAGCGCCGCCAGCAGCAGGTCGAGCCGCTTCAGCATGCCGTCGGTCGCGCGCACGAGGAGCAGCGCCAGCGAGGTGTCGAGCACGTCGCTCGACGTCATCCCGCGGTGCAGCCAGCGCGCCGGCGGGCCGGCGAGCTCCTCGACGTGCGTGAGGAACGCGATCACGTCGTGCCTGGTCTCGAGCTCGATCTCGTCGATCCGCTCCGGGCTGAGCTTCTCCATCGCGGGCCGCACGCTCGCCGCAGTCCCCGTCGGCACCACCCCGGCCCGCTCCATCGCCTCGCAGGCGGCGAGCTCGATCTCGAGCCAGGTGCGGTAGCGGGCGATCGGGCTCCAGAGCTCTTCGTACTCGGCGGGGGTGTAGCGGGGGATCATGGCGGCCGAAGGTAGGATCGTTGCGGCCGACGCGCGACAGAAAGTAGCCTCGGGGGATGGGCCTCCGCTGCGAGCGCTGCCGCACCGCCGACCTCACGCTCCTGCGCTTCGGCGTCTACACGTGCCCCAACTGCGGCCAGGTGGACGCCGACGGGAACATCCTGGCCGACGCCGGGACCTCGCGCGCCGACAGCACGCAGCCGACCGTGATCGAGACGGGCCGCGCGTCGTTCGTGGCGCCGCCGCCTCCGAGCGCGCCGCTCCCGGCCGGCTCGGTCGCGGCGGCCGCGCCGACCGGCACCCGCGATCTGCCCGGGATCTTCCTCGCGACCGTCGCCGTCCTGGGCCTGATCGACGTCGCGGAGGCCGTGCACACCCGCAGCGTCCTGACCCTGGTCCTGCAGCTCGGGACGATGGGGGCGCTGGTCACCGGCAAGCCCTGGGCGCGCACGCTCGCGATCGCGGGTGGCGTGCTCGGCATCGGCCTGGCCGCGATGCTGTTCGTGGCCATGCGCGGCCAGAGCGGCTACGCGGTCGTCGCCACGGTCGTGATGGGCGCCAACGCCTGGTGGCTCTACGTCCTCTTTCGCCCGGACACGGTCGCGTATTTCAAGCGTTGACCGCGACCTCCGGCGGGCGAATTCGGCGGCGACGGCGTAAGATCTCGAAGAATCGCGGGCCGGCCGCGTCGAAAGGCCATCATGGACGCCATCGATTGGAGCTCGATCGGAACCTGGACCGGGACGCTCGCCCTCGCGGTCGGCCTCGCCGCCGTCGCCGGGATCCGCGCCTGGCTGCCGCTGCTGGCCGCGGGCGTCATGGCGCGCCTGGGCGTCGTCCACCTCGGCGACTCGTTCCAGTTCGTCGCGTCCTGGCCGGCCATCGGCCTCTTCGGCGTCGCGAGCGTCGTGGAGCTGGTGGGTGACAAGATCCCCGCGGTCGACCACACGCTCGACGCGATCGGCACCGTCGTCCGCCCGGCCGCGGGCGCGCTCCTGGCGGCCTCCACGATGTACGAGATCGACAGCCCGCTCGTCGCGTGCGTGCTCGGGCTCTGCGTCGGCGCACCCACGGCGATGGTGCCGCACGCGACGAAGCTCGCCGCGCGCGCGGCGTCGTCGACGTTCACCTTCGGCCTCGCGAACCCGATGCTCTCGTTCGCCGAGGACGGCGTCGCGGCGGCGATGCTCGCGCTCGTGTTCGTGATGCCGGTGCTGCTCGTGCTCGCGTGCGCGGCGGGCGCGCTCGGGGCCTTCTTGTGGATCCGCTCGCGCGCCAGCAAGAAGCGTGGCGCCGCGCCGGCGCCCGCGGCCGAGGCCGCCTGATCGCACGATGGATCTGAGCGTCCTTCCGCCGCTCGCGAGGACGCGGCCGATCTCGGCGCGGGTGTCCCTCTCGTGGGCGCTCGCGCTCTCGAGCTTCGTGCACCTGGCGCTCGCGTGGCGCCTGACGTTCGGGGCGCACGCGCTGCCGTCTCGCGGCGAGGACGGGCGTGAGGGCGGCGGCGGCGCGACCTTCGAGGTGACGGTAGAGGGGCGGGAGGCGGAGACCCCGCATCCGGCGATCGGCGTGCCCGAGCCGGACCCGACGCCGCCGACCGCGGCGACGCGCGCGCAGGCGGCGCCGACGACGCGCCCCGCGAGCCGGGTGCTCCCGCCCGAGCCGGACGGCGCCGAGCCGGTCGCTTCGCTCGCCCCGAGCGTCGCCGAGACCCCGAGCGGGACAGCGGCCGCCATCGAGGCGGCGGGCACTGGCGACAGGGCCACCGACTCCGGACGGCTCGGGGGACGCGACGACGCGCGGATCCGCGCGCTGCTCGCGGGGAGCGTCGGCGGCGCGCTCGGGGGCTCGGCGCTGGGCGACGTCGCGATCCTCGAGGCCGCCTCGCGCTGCCCCGATCCCTTGGCGGGCACCTGGACCGCCCACCGCTACTCGCCGGAGTTCCGCGACTGGGCGCGCTTCACGCTGAGCATCCGGCGCGAGGGAGACCACCTCACGGGCACGATCCGGACGCGCATGTGGCGCGGCCTCCCGTCCGATACGCGCCCGCCGCCGTGCTCGCCCGAGGGCTGGGACTACACCGTCGAGATGCGGGCGCACGGCAGCGTGCACGGCGAGAGCTTCGACTTCGGAGCGCAGGAGCACCACGTCGCGCACGTGGAGTGCGCCTCGCCGGTGTTCGGGTACAACCCCGACCACTTCTCGGGCACGTTCGACGTCGAGCATGATCAGCTGCACACGCTGAACAACGACGGGGGTCGAGACGTGGACGCGGCGTACACGTTCCGGCGCTCGAGCTGCCAGCCCTGAATCAGGGGCAGCCCACGCTCCCGCTCGCTCAGGCCACCGGCTCGAGCGCCGCGGTGAAGTGCCGCAGGTGTGCCGCCTGCTCGACGATGCGCACGCCCGGGACGTCGCTCGCCTTCGCCTTCAGCTCGGCGATGACCTCCGCGGCGTACTCGAAGTGGCTCTGCGTGTAGACGCGGCGCGGGAACGCCAGGCGCACCAGCTCGAGCGGCGCGTACGTCTCCGTCCCGTCGGGCAGGCGCTTGCCGAACATGACCGAGCCGATCTCGACGCCGCGGATCCCGCCCTCGAGGTAGAGCGCGCACGAGAGCGCCCAAGCCGGGTACTGCTCCCGCGGCACGTGCGGCAGAAACGAGCGCGCGTCGAGGTAGACCGCGTGGCCGCCCGTCGGCTCCATGATCGCCACGCCGGCCGCGCGCAGGCGCTCGCCGAGGAACTCGGCCGTCCGCAGCCGGTAGCGCAGGTACGCCTCGTCGAGCACCTCCTCGAGCCCGACGGCCAGCGCCTCGAGATCGCGCCCCGCGAGGCCGCCGTACGTCGGGAAGCCCTCGGTCAGCACGAGCATCTGGCGCGCGCGCTCCGCCCAGGCGTCGTCGTTGAGCGCGAGGAAGCCGCCGATGTTCACCATGCCGTCCTTCTTGGCGCTCATGGTGCATCCGTCGCCCAGGGCGAACATCTCCTGCGCGATCTCGCGAACGCTCCGCTCGCCCTGCCCCGGCTCGCGCATCTTCACGAACATCGCGTTCTCGGCGAAGCGGCACGCGTCGATGATCAGCGGCTTGCCATGGCGCGCGAGCAGCGCCTTGTAGGCGCGCACGTTCTCGAGGCTCGCCGGCTGCCCACCGCCCGAGTTGTTGGTGATCGTGACCATCCCGAAGGGCACGCGCGCCGCGTCGCGCGCGAGCAGCGCCTCGACGCGCGCGAGGTCGACGTTGCCCTTGAAGGGATGCGGGCTGCGCGGCTCGAGCGCGACCGCCGTCGGCAGGTCCAGAGCCTCGCAGCCGCGGACCTCGAGGTTCGCACGCGTCGTGTCGAAGTGCGTGTTCGAGGGGATGACGTCGCCCGGCTTGGCCGCGACGTGGAAGAGGATGTGCTCGGCGGCGCGGCCCTGGTGCGTCGGGATGAGGTGGTTGTAGCCGGTGAGATCGCGGACGACCTTCTCGAGCCTGAAGTAGGACGGCGAGCCCGCGTAGCTCTCGTCGCCGACCATCACGGCACCCCACTGCCGCGCGCTCATCGCCCCCGTGCCCGAGTCCGTGAGGAAATCGAGGACGACGTCGTCCGAGTGCAGGCGGAACGGGTTGAAGCGGGCGACGGCGAGGAGCGACTCACGCTCGGCGCGCGTGGTCACCCGGATGGGCTCGACGCTCTTGATGCGGAAGGGCTCGAAGACGGTATGCGGCACACACGGGCTCTACGCGCGCCGCAGCGCCGCGAGATGACCTAGCGCACACGGGCCTCGCATCGCCCCCGCCTCCGGGCCGGGTCGTCAGGGCGCGAGCAGGTTGTTCCCGCACACGTCGACGAAGGGATCCGAGTCGCAGAGCGGAGCCTGGCAATTCATCGTCGGACTGCACCCCGCCCCGCCGCAGTGCTGGCAGCAGAGCAGGCCGTCCTGGCAGCGCACCTGCGCGTCGCACTCCTGTCCGACGGTGTGGACGTGGCACTCCGCGTCGTCGACGCACCCGCGGAGGGCGTCGAAGACCTGGAGCGGACCGCACGCGCACGCGTCGGCGGCGCAGTCGAGGTCACAGAACTGCCCGCAGCGCGTGTTGCAGCAGATCCCGCGCGACCAGGTGCCGCCGGTGGACTCGCAGAGCGTCTGCGGCGGGAGCGGGTCGACCTCCGGGCAGCTGTCGTCGTCGAAGCAGCCGCCGCGCGCGACGTCGAAGCTGCGGTGAGCGCCGCAGTTGCAGACCGGCATCCCGACCAGGCACTCCGAGGGCAGCGGCAGGCCGCACTGGTAGTGGTGGCACTCCTGTGCCCAGAACAGCCACTGGCCGCCGGTCGCGCGGCACATCTGGGGGACGCAGGACGCGTGGGCGGCCTCGCACGCGGCCTGCGAGGTCGGGAGGTGGCCGCAGTCGGCGCCCATGCAGGTGCCGCAGTCGATCCGGGTGCAGCGCTCACCGTCCCATGCGTAGGAGTCGAGACCGTCGCAGATCGCGGACGGGCAAACCATCGGCTGCGCGTCGTCGGCCGTGCACGAGGCGGGGGTGACGTGCGCGTCGACGGGGCCGGGCACCCAGGCGTCGACGGGGCCGGGCACCCAGGCGTCGACCGTCTGGCCGTCCGGCGCGCTCCAGGCGTCGGCGGCGCCGTCGCCGCCAGCGGAGCCGGCGTCGGTGAGGGGGCTGTGCGCCTCGCTGCAGCCGGCCGCGATCATGGCTTGGACGACGAGCGACGAGACGAGCAGTGCGCGAAGGTGTGCCATCGGAGCCTCTCGGCCGAGCGTCAGCAACCCCCGTGCCTGGCGCGTCGCGATGGGGTAGTTGTGCCTGGATGCGACGGCGCGTGCACACGTTTCGGCTGGGCACCGTGCGCTACCCGGAGGCCCACGCGCTCCAGGAGCGCCTGGTCGCCGCGCGCCAGCGGGGCCTCGTGCCCGACACGCTGCTGGTGCTCGAGCACCCGCCGGTCGTGACGCTCGGGCGCGGCGCGAAGGAGGACAACCTCCGCGTTCCGCGCGAGGGGCTCCGCGCGCGCGGCGTCGAGGTCCACGAGGTCGGCCGCGGCGGCGACGTGACCTACCACGGGCCGGGACAGATGGTGTGCTACCCGATCCTCGATCTGGCCCCCGACCGCCAGGACGTGCGCCGCTACGTCCGCGACCTCGAGGAGACGATGATCGGGCTGGCGGCGAGCTACGGGCTGGCGGCCGAGCGCATCGCCGGGCTGAACGGGACGTGGCTGCGCTCGACGGAGCTCGGCGACCGGAAGATCGGCGCCATCGGCGTCCGCATCAGCCGCTGGGTCACGATGCACGGCCTGGCGTTCAACGTGCGGACGAACCTGGCCCACTTCGGGCTGATCGTGCCGTGCGGGATCGCGGACAAGGGCGTCACGTCGCTCGCCGTGGAGCTCGACGCGCCCCCGACGATGGACGAGGTGATCGAGCGCTGGCTCGGGCACTTCGGGACGCAGCTCGAGGCGGACGTCGTGGCATGCGACGCAGACCCGCTCGAGGGCGTGGATCTCGCGAGCCTCGAGGAAGGCGCGCCCGCGTGACGCCCACGCCCCCCACTCCGTGACCGCGTTTCTCAGGTCACGGCTCTCGGGCGTGCTGGGGGTGCTGCTCGCGGCCGCGTCCTGGGGCTCGTGGAGCGTGTTCCTGCGTCCGACCGGGCTGCCCGGCACCGTGACCGCACCGCTGCTCCTCGTCGGCGTGTTCCTCGCGTCGCTCCCGCTGCTCGGCCGCGATCCGGTGAGGCCGCGCTGGGACCGGGCGAGCGTCCTGTGGCTCCTCGCGTATGCCGCATGCAACGCGACGAACGTCACGACCTTCTTCTCGGCGATGAGCACGACGAGCGTCGCCGTGGCGGTGCTCACGCACTCGGTCGCGCCCGTGCTCGTCGCGATCGCCGCGCCCTTCGTCGACGGCTCGCGCGCGCCTCGCGCGATCCCCGCGGCACTGCTCGCGTTCGGCGGCCTCGCGCTGGTGCTCGAGCCATGGAGGCCCGAAGCACGCACCGGCGACGTGCTGCTCGGCGCAGCGCTCGGGCTGACGAGCGCCGTCGCGTACGCGACGTGCGTGTTCATGCTCGGCCGCCTCGTGGAGCGAATCGGCGCGGTGAGGGCGATGGGCTACCACTCGGCGATCGCCGCCTTGCTGGTGCTGCCGCTCGCGGGCCGAGCGATCTTCGACGTCGAGGCGCGCGACCTCGTCCCGCTCGGCGCCGCGGTCGTCCTGCCCGGCGTGATCGCCGGACTGGCGTTCGTGCACGGCCTGCGCATCCTCGGCGCGGCCCGGACCGCCGTGCTCGCGCTCTTCGAGCCGCTCGTCGCGTGCACGCTCGGATGGGCCGTGTTCGGCGAGCCCCTCGGCCCTCTCGCGATCGTGGGCGCGCTGATGGTCGCGGGCGGCGGGGCGCTCGTCGCCGGCGAGCGGGCGAAGTGACGGGAACCTGACATCCTGCCCGCCATTGCCATGACCGACGTCGATCTCGCCGCGCTCCCCTCCTTCACCGCCGCGTGGTCGGCCGCGTCCGCCGACGACGATCTGCGGCGCTGGTCGGCGTTCCTGGCCGAGCAGGGTGTCTCGTGGCGGCCGGAGCCCCGAGATCGGGACTTCGTCTCGCAGCTCGCACGGTCGAGCGCCGCCCGAGCGGGCGAGGGCATCGAGCTGCGCCTGAGCACGCTCGCGAACCAGGCGCTCGGCGGCGCGGGCGATCCGCGCCGCGTCTGCCGGCGCACCTCGGGCGCGCCCGAGCGAGCGTGGTACGTGCTCTCGCCCGAGCAGCGGAGCGCGCTCGAGCGCTCCGGACACAGGTTCGCCTCGGGCGCCGAGGGTGCGCTCCGCCAGCTCGCCACGATCCCCGTGACGCTCGGCGCTTACTTCGCCGCGCAGTATGGCTGCCGCGCCGCCGGGCTCGATCCGAGCGTCGCGTGGATCGTCGCCCTCGTGGCGTACGTGATCACCGTGCGGCTCGTCCGAGGCCGCTGGCCGCTCTCGCGCGGCTGAGCCGCCGGCCCCGCCGATCAGCGCTTCGAGAGCGCCCTGAGCCTGGCGTACTCGCCGGGGTGGGCCCGCTCGAACCCCTCGGACTCCATGGCGAGGCAGAGCGCCGCGATCTTGCCGCGCCCCGCGGCCGGGAAGACCCGCGCCATGAGCGCCTGCGCGCGAGCGGGATCGAGCGCCTTGGTGAGCACGAGCGCGTCGTTCGGAGCCGCATCGGTGACGCAGATGGCGGCGAGGCCCATCGCGCCCGCGCGGCCTGCGTGGAGCGCCAGCGCCTGCGTCACGTGCTCCGGGTGCGGGCCGGGCACCGACACGGCGGCGACGTCGGCGCGCTCCTCGAGGACGGCCTCGAGCGCCGCCGGGTGCGTTCCGACGAACTGCTGCGATGCGAACGTCGCCTCGGGATCGATCCCGCGCTCGCGCAGGTGCTGGCGGACGAGCAGATAGCCGCCCACCGAGAGGGCGTCGACCCACGCCGCGTGCTTGCCCATCAGCCGCTCGAGCGCGAGCCGCGCCTCGACCCGCCCGACCAGCGCCGAGCGGTACTCGGAGCGACCCTCGCGCACGGTCTTCCACACCGCGCGCGCGTCCTGCTCCACGTCGGCGCAGACGGCGGCGGGAGCCCAGACCATCTCTGCCGCGCCCTCGCGCACGCCGCGGGCGATCGCTGCGTAGTCGTCGGCGACCGAGACGAGGACCTCTTCGCCCATCTCGATCGACAGCGACGCCTCGAGCAGCTCCCCGCGCGCGCGCGCGCGCGCCACGCCGACCGAGGGGGGCAAGAGGAGCCTGAGCACGCTCTGCATTCCTACACGAGCCACGAAAAAGATCGAGCCACCCCTGTTAGGCTCCATGCGTGGGCTTCCGTGACGATCGCGAAGCAGGACTGCAGCGCATCGACGTTCTCGAGCGCGAGCTCGAGGCCGCGAGGAAGGATCTCGAGGCGTCCAACCTGCGCGCCGCCGAGGTGGACGACCTCCGCAAGCGCCTCGCCGCGCTCGCAGGCGAGAAGGCGCAGCTCGACCGGGGGGTCTCGCCCGCGTGGATGGCGCGCAACCAGCGCCTGCGGGTGTGGGTGGCGGTGCTCGCCGCCGCGCTGCTCTTGCTGGGCTACGTGGGCTACCAGGCGTTCTCGCGCTGGCGCAGCGAGAGCGTCCGGATCCAGGCGCGCACGGACGCCGACCTGAGCACCTGCGAGGGCGAGCTCGAGCAGCTCCGGCAGCAGCGCGACGCCGCCCGCCGCGAGCTCGACCAGATCGACCAGGCGCACGATGCGCAAGCCCAGGAGCTCGATCACGCGCTCTTGGCGGCGCGGCGTGCGGGGGGACCAACGCTCGTGATGGCCGCGCACGTGACGAGCCAGACCGGCTTCCAGCCGGCCTCGTTCGGCCCCGACTGCCTCTTGACGCTGCGCGCGCTCGGTCGCGGCCTCTGCGCGGCGGAGGTGCGCTGCGGCGACGCGCGCGTGTTCCCCTACAACGAGCCGGCCCCCGACGTGCGCTGCGTCTCCGACGAGGGTCTGCCCTGGACCCCGGAGCTGCCGCTCCGCTGGCTGCGTGCTGGCGTCGACTCCACGCCCTCGCCGCTCCTGCTCTACGACGCAGAGCACGCGTTGCTCGAGGTGCGCGAGACCGGCGCGCCGACGTTCTCCCTGCGCCTGCGTCCGGCGGCTGGCGCCCCGCTCGTCCTTCGCTGAGCTGCGCACACGATGCGATCGCCCGAGCCGAGGACGTGACGACCCCGACCCCCAGGGAGCCCGCGCTCGAGCGCCGCCTCGGCACCTTCTCGGCGACGACGCTGATCGTCGGCTCCATGATCGGCTCGGGGATCTTCATCGCGCCTTCGATCATGGCCGGACAGATCGCGTCGCCCGGCGTGCTGCTCGGCCTCTGGATCGTCGGCGGGATCCTGACGCTCGTCGGCGCGCTCTCGTACGCGGAGCTCGCCGCGATGATGCCGCACGCGGGCGGGCAGTACGTGTTCCTGCGAGAGGCGTTCGGCCGCCCCGCGGCGTTCCTCTACGGCTGGACGCTCTTCCTCGTCATCCAGACCGGCTTCAACGCCGCGGTCGCGATCGCCTTCGCGAAGTACCTGGGCGTGCTGGGCCTGCCGGTCGGAGAGGCGGACGTGCTCTTTTCGGTGGGGCCGCTCTCGATCAGCTCGGCGGGCGTCGTCGGCTGCGCCGTCATCCTCGTCCTGACGCTGGTGAACGTGCGCGGCGTGCGCGAGGGCGCTCTGGTGCAGGACGTCTTGACCGTCCTCAAGGTCGTGGCGGTCCTGGTGCTCGTGGTGGTCGCGTTCGCGCTCGGCCGGGGATCGCCGAGCAACCTCGCACCGCTCGCGAGCACGGAGCTCGGCCCGGTCGCCCGCGCGGCAGGCCTCGGGTTCTTCGCGGCCCTCGGGGTGGCGATGAGCAAGGCGCTCTTCGCGTACGACGCGTGGAACACGGTCACGTTCGCCGCCGAGGAGGTCCGCGAGCCGGAGAAGACCCTGCCTCGAGCGCTGATCCTCGGGACGCTGGTGACGACGCTCGCGTACACCGCCGCGACCGCGGCGTACGTGTACGTGATCCCCATGAGCGCGCTCGCCGACGTCGAGGAGCACCGCGTCGCGGCCGAGGTCGCCACGATCGCGCTCGGCACGCCCGGGCGGATCGCGGTGGCGATCGCGATCCTCGTCTCGACGTTCGGGTGCGTGAACGGGCTCATCCTCGGCGGCGCGCGCGTGCTCTACGCGATGGCACGCGACGGACTCTTCTTCCGGCCGGTCGCGGCGGTGCACCCGCGCTTCCACACGCCCGCGCGCGCCCTCTGGCTCGAGGCGGCCTGGAGCTGCGTGCTCTGCCTGAGCGGCAGCTACGACGCGCTGCTCACGTACGTGACGTTCGCGTCCCTCGTCTTCAACGCCCTCACCGTCGCGGGCGTGCTCGTCCTGCGCCGCGAGCGGCCCCTCGCGGCACGGCCGTATCGCGTACCCCTCTACCCCCTGACACCTCTGGTGTTCCTCGCGGGCGCTGGCTTCTTCACCGTCTACATCTTCGTCGGCGCCCCCACCGAGGCGCTGATCGGGACCGCGCTCGTGGCGAGCGGTGTACCGGCGTACGCGTGGTTCCGCCGAAGCGCGATCAGCCCGGCGGAGTGAGCCGTGCCATGTCCGTCGCGAGCATGTCGCGCACGTACTTCACGGTCTTCTCCCGGAGAATCGTCTTGGTCTTCGCGTACGCGTCCCGCGGGAGCGCCGAGAGCCGGCCCGCCTCCGCGAGCGCGCGCTCGAGCAGCTCCTCTTCACCGACGACCTCGTCGACGAACCCCGCGAAGAGCGCGGCGTCCGGGTCCACGACCTCCGAGAACAGGGTCGAGCGGACGAGGAAGCGGGGCTCGAGGCGATCGCGCGCGAGCTCCATCGCGAGCACCGGCACGGGCATCCCGATCTGCACCTCGTTCAGGCCGATCTTGAACGCGCCGCGGGCCGCGATCCGCACGTCCCCGGTGAGGAGCACGAGCGCGCCTCCCGCGAGCGCGTGCCCGCTGCAAGCGATGACGAGCGGCTGCGGGTGCAGGTAGAGCCGCATGAGCGTCCCGGCCCCGCGCGTCACGAGCGCCCGGGCTTGATCGACGCCCGCCATCATCGTCTTCAGGTCGAAGCCGGCGCAGAATTTCCCGGCCCGCCCCGTCAGCACCACGGCCTTCGCTTCTCGCTCGGCGCGGTCGAGCGCGAGGTCGAGCTCGCCCATCAGCGCCTCGCTCAGCGCGTTCGCCTTGCCGTCGTCCATGCGGACGAGGGCAGCGTCGCCGCGGGCCTCGTAGGACACGATGGGCATCGTCGGACCTCTCAGCTCGGGGCCTTGGAGCGGAGCGTGAGCACCGGGCAGCCCGCCTTGCGGACCACCTCCTCGGCGACGCTCCCGATGAGGAGGCGGCCCGCGCCCGAGCGCCCGTGCGTCGCGACGACGACCACGTCCGCGCCGACGTGCTGCGCGTAGTGGCAGATGCCGTCGGCCGGTCGCCGGCTCGTGGCGACCGCCGTCGTCACGCCGCGCGCGTCGGGGATCACGCGCCGGACGAGGGCACGGAGCTCGTCGTGCAGCTCCTCCCGGGTGAGGGTGTCGGCCATCATCAGCCCCGTCACGGGGTCGGGGACCAGGGCGGTGGTGTCCGGGGGCACGTGCACGTGAACCACCACGAGCCTCGCCTCGTTCTGCGCCGCGAGGACGGCCGCCGCGCGCACGGCGAGCTCGGAGGCTTCGGAGAAGTCCGTGGCGGCGACGACGACCTGGGCGAGGCGGCTCATGGGATGCAGGTATACACCGACCGCGCGGCCTCGAGCCCCCCGCCGTGCGCTCCGCCCCGCCCGGCCGCCCGGCGCGGCGAATTCAGCGACCCGTCCGCTCCGCGGTCCCGGACGCGAGGCGATCGAGGATGTCCGCGAGTCGGAAGGCGGGACCCTGGCGCCACTCCCCGTTCCACATCGAGATCTTGCGGGCGAACGTCTCGCCGAGCTGCAGCTGGATCTCGAGCGCCGGGCGCGGCTCGTCGGGCAGGCCCTGTGTGCGCAGCGGGCGCAGCATCCAGGCGCCCGACATGAGCACGGCGTCGAGCATCGCCGTCATGTGCATCGGTCCCAGCCGGGTGCGGCGCGTCGAAGGGACGGCCTGCCCCGGAGGGCGCACGACGACGATGCGATCGCCGTTGCCGAAGATCTCCATCCGGAGCGCGCCGTGGATGGGCGAGTCGTAGGGCGACCAGCTCAGGACGAAGTTGCCGCGACGGTCGGGCTGCTCGATGAGCTGCGTCAGCGCGGTGACGAAGGGCAGATCGTACGCGGAAGGCGTCTGCCCGAAGCGGTGCTCGAGCCACTCGCGCGCGAAGTCGATCGCGGGCGCCGCGTGCGGCACCTCGTCGCGCGCCGCGCTCAGCGCCGCGAGGCTCTCCGGACCGAGCAGCTCGAGGGCGTCGAGCGCCCGCCAGCCGAGCGCCGCCTCCGAGCCGCCGGCGACCACGCGCGCGACGCGGCGCGCGGCGTACACCGCGCCCCCGCGACCGAGCGCCCGCAAGCGCTCGACCGTGCTCGGATCGCCCGCGGCCAGGAGCGAGTCGAGCGCTGCCTCGGTCGCGGCGTCGACCCCCGCCTCCCGCAGCGCGCGCGCGCGCTCGACGCTGACCTCGGCGATGCCGGTGAGCGGTACGCCCCCGTCACGCGACCGCCACGGGCGGACCATGCCGGCGGCGCGCACGGGCTCGTAGGCGAACACGACCGAGAACGCCCCGGCGCCGCGCCGATCGAACGCGAAGGAGAGATCGAGGCCGGTGGTCGCGATCGCCCCGGGCTCGAGGCGCACGAACGCCTCGGGCGGGTGAAGCACGTTGACGTCGCCGAACGACACGCGGATGTACGGGCGGTCGGGCTTGGGGGGCGACACCCGAAGAGCCCGGGGGTACTTCTTGACGAAGCCGAAGAGCCACACGGGCGTCAGGCCCTTGTTCTCGCAGAGCAGCTCGAGCTGGATGCTGCTCCCCGCCTCGACGGCGCCCTGAGGTGCTCGCAGCCCGAAGCGCACGCCCTGCGCGGGCTCGCCCCACGCCACGCCGGAGGACGGGGCGTCCGCCCGCGGCTGCACCGCGGGGCTGTAGATCTGCTGAGTCTCGTCGTCACGTCGCCGCATGAGCACCCGGGGGCTGGAGGAGCGCCCGCGTCGCCTCGACGAGCCGGTCGACCGCGACCTCCGTGTCGGTGATGCGGCCGTCGAGGATGCTCTCGAGCGTGCCGGTCACCATGCCCAGCACCAGCACGGCCACGACGTCCGCGCTCGCGACGCCGCCGCTCGCGAGCATGTCACGAAGCTGGTCCCGGCCGGTGGCCAGGACCGTGCGGAAGCGCGCCGCGAACGGCGAGGCGGTGTCACGGCGGTGGCGCAGGAACAGCTCCGTCGTCTGCCGGTCCGCGGCGAACCCCTCGAGCGCCGCCCGGAAGGCCAGCCGGAGGCGCCCGCCGGGGACACGGCCGGCGCCCTCGACCGCGGCGCGCTGCGACGCGAGGATCCGGATCAGCCGGGCCCCGGCCTCGTCCGCCGCCATCTCCATGGCCCGGTCGAGGTCCGGGAAGTGCACGTAAAAGGTCGGCTGGGCGAGCCCGGCGCGCTCCGCGATGCGGCCGGTGGTGAGCCCCGAGGGGCCGGACTCGTGGAGAATCGCGAGCATGGCGTCGAGCAGACGCTGCTGGGTCTGGGCCTTCGCCTCGCGCCGGCTCGTCATGGGGTGGCAGAGAGTAGACGACCGGAGGCACTGCGCCCGGAAAAAACCAAGCTCCAGACGAGCCGCCGGGTCTAGGGCGGGTCGGGTTGCCCGGCGCGATGCCCTTCTCTCTTCACAGTCCGGCCAGCTACGCTCGGGGACCCATGCGGGGGACGCCGCGGCGGGCACGAGGAAGGGCGCGGAGCCTCGCGCTGCTGGGCGTGCTCGTGCTCGGCGGCATCACGGGCCGCGCGCTCGGCCCCCCGGCACCGGCGCTCGCGGCGAGCGCGCCACCGTCGCTGCCCACCACCGTGGCGGCGCGCTCGGTGACGCTCCCCGACGGGCGACCGCTCTCGGGCCGCGTGCGGATCGAGGAGGCTCCGAACGCCCTGCCGGCGCTGCGGGCCGAGGTGCCGTGGTCGGTCCCCCACACCCTCTACGGCTGGGGCTCCGTCCGCCTCTTCGCGCACCCTCGCGAGAACGAGCTGACCGTGAGCACGATCGTCGACGCGCCGAGCCCGTCGGCGCGATGGAGCGCCGCGTGCGAGGTCAGCGTGACGCTCGACGGAACGCCGCTGCCGATCACCGCGAGCTACATCGGCGCGCCGATGCACGGCGGCGTGTACGACGCCGTCCGGATGGAGCTGCCGATCGAAGCCGTGCGCGCGATGGCCCTCGCGCGCGACGTGCGGGGCAGGATCTGCGGCGACACCTTCGTGCTCGACGACGCCCAGCGCGGGACGCTCGCCGACTTCGTGCGGCACTTCGATCTGCTCGCCCGTCCCGATCGCGTCCCGCACGAGACCCCTGCGCAGACGGGACCGCAGGAGAGGGTGATGCCCGGCGAGGCCGACGAGGGGTGGGAGTCCCAGGGGTGATCCGCGGGTGATCAGCGAGGACGGCAAGCGCCGCGGTCCGGATGGCCGATGTCGATGCAGTCCGAGGGCGCGCCGCACTCGCTGGTGCCGAGCGTGCAGAAGTTCGTGCACTGGCCCTGGAAGCAGACGAAGAGGATGTCGCAGTCCTCGCCGCTCGCGCACGACGCGAAGAGGTTCCCGCACGCCGAGCAGCTCTCGCAGCGGCCCTCGGTCGCCGAGTAGAACCGGCAGACGGCGATCCCGGGGCACTCGGAGAGCGAGCCGGGCGAGGCGCAGACGTCATTGCCCGCGGGCGGCACGTCGAGCTGGGGGTCGAGCCCGCCTCCGGGCGAGCCGGCGTCGCGCACGGTCGCCGCGTCGCGGCCGGAGTCGCCCGCGGGGCGCGCATCGATCGGGCTGAAGGCGTCGCGCGGCGCGCCCATGTCGGTCGCAGGCCGGGCGTCGATCGGCGCGCCGGCGTCGACGAGCGCGGTGTCGCCGAACGTCGCGTCCGGATGCACGCCGCGACGCGAGCAGCCGTCGATGCAGAGCAGGGTGGCGAGCGCGACGACGATGCGCACGGCCGCAGGGTCGCGCCGGTCGGGCGCGCGGGCAAGCGCGGGCAAGCGCGCACGCGGCGTCACTCCGCGCACGTGGGGTCACTCCACACGAGGGCTGTGATCTCCAAGGGTTGGCACTCGGTGGAGTGACCCCGTGACCCGAGCGCCTCTTCGCTCCGCGCTCTCGCTCACTCGTCCTTCGGCTCGCGGAGCCCGAGCTCCTTCATCTTCGTCTGCAGGCTCTTGCGCGAGATCTTCAGGTCCCGCGCCGTGTGCGTGACGTTGCCGTTGCGCGCCCCGAGCGCGCGCACGATGAGGTCACGCTCGACCTTCGCGATCGCCTCCTTCACCTGCGCCTTGAGCCCGACATCGCCCGAGCCCGGGCCGGTCTCGCTCTCGCCGTCGTCGCCCTCGCCCGGCTCCTCGGGCGTCGTCTCGGGCACGCGCGGCGCGTCCATCTGGCCCGGCGAGCTCGTGGGCACGGGCTCCTGCATCGATCGCAGCAGGTCCGGCGGAAGGTCGCCCTTCTCCACGCGCTCCCCGTCGCAGAAGAGCGTGCAGCGCTCGATCACGTTCTCGAGCTCGCGGATGTTGCCCGGCCAGCCGTACCCGAGCAGCAGCTCCATCGCCTCGGCGCTGACGCTGCCGACCTTGGGCTTGCCGAGCCGCTCGCGGAAGCGCGCCAGGAAGTGCTCCACGAGCAGCGGGATGTCGCCCTTGCGCTCGCGCAGCGGCGGCAGGCGCACCTGGACGACGTTGAGCCGGTAGTAGAGGTCCTCGCGGAACTTCCCTTCCTTGATCTTGTCGAGCAGCGTCGAGTTCGTCGCCGCGACGAGGCGCACGTCGACCTGGATCGTCTTGATGCCGCCCACGCGCTCGAATTCCTGCTCCTGGATCGCCCGGAGCAGCTTCACCTGCATCTCCACCGAGATCTCGCCGATCTCGTCGAGGAAGAGCGTGCCGCCGTGCGCGAGCTCGAAGCGGCCCGGCTTGCTCGTCACCGCGCCCGTGAACGCGCCCTTCTCGTAGCCGAAGAGCTCGCTCTCGAGCAGATCGCGCGGGATCGCCGCGCAGTTCACCCGGATGAAGGGCTTGTCCTTGCGGCCCGAGTTCTCGTGCACCGCGCGCGCGATCAGCTCCTTGCCCGTGCCGCTCTCGCCGGTGACGAGCACCGTGCTGGGCGTCGCCGCGACGCGATCGATGATCGTGTAGACCTCGACCATCGCCGGGTCGTTGCCGATGAGGCGGAAGCGGCCCTTCGTCTCGGGCGCGCCGGGCGCGAGCGTCTCGGGCACCACCTCGCGGCTGCCGAGCTCGCTCGTGCGCGCGGCCTTGTCGACCACGGCGCGGAACTCCGCGCGGTCGAAGGGCTTGGTGACGTAGTCGAACGCGCCCGCCTTCAGCGCCTCGACGGCCGTGTCGACCGTGCCGTGCGCGGTGATCAGGATCACGGGCAGCCCCGGCTCGTCCTTGGCCAGGCGCTTGAGGAGCGAGAGGCCGTCGAGCTTGGGCATCTTGAGGTCGGAGATCACGACGTCGACGTGGTGCTCCTTCACGAGCGCGAGCGCCTGCTCGCCGTCCTCGGCCAGGAGCACCTCGTACCCATCGCGCTGCAGTTGCGCGCCGAGCACGCGTCGGAGGTTCGCTTCGTCGTCTGCGAGGAGGATCTGTTTTGCCATCAGCCTGCGTCCACGTCGGCGTCCGCGCCCGCGTCCACGTCCCCCGCGTCCTGCGCGGGTGGTCGGGCCGCGTCGTCGCCCGCGTCCGTCCCCGCGTCACGCACGGCGCCCGCGTCGGTCCCCGCGTCTCGCGGCCCGCCCGCATCGCCGCCCGTGCCCGCGTCCGCGCCCGGTCCCGGCAGAGCGGTGAGCACGCAGCCGTGCGTGACGCTCCGGCCCGCGAAGTCCTGCGGGCGATCGCCGACGATGCCGGAACAGAGGAAGAGCGCGACGCGCGAGGCGCCGGGCGCGCCCGCCACGATCTCGAAGCGGTCGACGCCGGGCACGAGGGACACGGCCGCGCCGAGCCGAGCGCCCGTGGCGATGCTCGAGTACGTGAGCGTGGCGCGGCGCTCCGCCGTGCCCTCGCCCAGCGAAGCGAAGTCGCCCCCGCCCGCGAACACCCGCACCACGCCCGCGCCCGCGGCGCGCACGTTGGACAGGGGCGCCCCGACGACGAGGTCGACGTGGCCGTCCGCGTTCACGTCGCCGGCCGCGATCGACGCGCCGAATCCCGTGTAGGTGTCCTGCGTGCCGGCGGCGCAGACGAAGCCGGCGGAGGTGTCGCTCGCGCACGGAAGGGTCCGCGCGGGCGAGAGCGGCGTCGCCGGCGGCAGCTCGCACCCGAGCGCGCGGCCGCGCACGAGGGCGTCGCCGGAGAAGAGGTCGATCGGCTGATCGACGTGCTGCGAGGCGAGCTGCTCGGGCTGCCAGACGCCCGCGCCGATCGCGAGGTCCGGCACGCCGTCCTCGTCGAAGTCGCCGAACGCGAGCGACGAGCCGTAGCGCGTGCCGTGACCGCGGAGGCACGCGCGCAGCACCGCCGTCCCCGTCGTGTCGAGGGTGGCGACGACCACGAGCGGATCGTCGGGGCGGTCGCTGGCGCCGGTCGCGAGCAGGATCGTGCCGTCGGCCAGGGCCGCGCTCGCCATCGTTCGGCCGATGCCGGCTCCGGGCGGCGTCCCCGCGAGATCGACGCGGACGAAGCCGTTGAGAGGGTAGTCGTCGAGGCGGTAGAGCCCACCGTTGCCGCGAGCGTCCCCCGGCGCGCCGAAGATGGCCGCGCCGAGCGGGTGCTCGTCCGGCAGCGACGTGGCCGAGACGCCGAAGTTCACGCGCTCGACCGGCACGTCGATCGGCTGGACCTGCGAGGAGCTCGGCTCGCACCGGATCTGGACCTGCTCGCGGTGATCGCCCGTACGGGAGTCGACGATCGCGCTGCCCGAGGGGACGATGACGCAGCCCTGACGCGTCGTCGCGGCGTCCTGGTGCCAGACGTCGGTCTCGGCGAAGGAGATGCTGCTGCCCTCCCCGCAGAACTGCGCCGCGACACAGCCCGTGTAGCGCGCGTCGGGCCCGGCCGTGACGAGCAGGCCGCTCGTCGTGCGCGCGTCGACGACGTGCTCGTCGAACGCCGCATACACCGCGTAGGGCCCGCTCGCACCGCCCGACACGGCGAAGCGCGACGCGCGGACCGGACGCGCGGGCATGGCGGTGTCCGGCAACGAGGTGCCGAAGCCGAGCAGCACGGCGCCGAACCCCGTCGCGCCGTTGCCGCCCCCCGGGCTGCGGGCGATGACGATCTCCGACGACTGCCGGATCCGCTCGAACGACGTCGGGTCGAGCGCGTCACACGAGGGCAGCGCGCCGAGCGCCAGGGTGAGCGCGAGGGCCGCGAGAAGGGAGCGCATCATCAGAACCTCCCTCGAGCCGCGACGCCCGCGATCCCCGTCTGCGGATCGAGCAGGGGCATCACCGCCCAGTCGCGCGGCTCCAGCACGGTCGCCTCCGAGGGCGGCAGGTCGTCGTACACCGCGTAGTAGATCGTGACGCCGAGCAGGATCGCCGAGAGGCCGTAGCCGCAGTACTGCGCGATGCTGAAGGCGAAGCCCTGATCGATGCGCGGGTCGTCCGACGCGAGCGTGCCGTTCGCGCGCTCGCCCGCGAGCTGGGTCGTCCACTCGTTCGCGAGCACGGTCATGGTGATCCCACCCGCGAGCAGGAGCCCGGTGAACGCGCCGGCGATGTACGCGCCCCCGCGACCTGGCGACGGATGCAGGCGCACGCGCACCGGCGTCAGCTGCCCGCGCGCGATCTCGACGCCCTGCTCCCACGGCTTCATGCCGTCCGCGACGACACGGACGGTGTGCATGCCCGAGCGCAGCTCGCCCTCCCAGGGGACGGCGCCCGACTCCACGTCGTCGACGAAGATGGCGGCGCCGCGCACGTTGCCGATCACGCGGATGCGGCCGGTGGACGCACGCTCGAGGGCGACCTCCGTCTCCGAGTCGCGCCCGAGCTGGACCTCCACGTCCTGCTCGATGGTCTCGTAGCCAGCGCGCTCGATCCACACGTGGTGCGCGCCCACGCGCGCAGGCCCCTCGAAGGGGGTGACGCCGCGGGCGCCCGCGTCGTGGTCGTCGACGAAGACGGAGGCCCCGGGCGGATCGCTGACGACGCGCAGGTAGCCGAGAAACTCGCCCTGGCTCAGGTTGATCTGGATGAGGTAGACGTGCCCGGGCGCGACCTCGATGTCGGCGTCGGCCTGGTTGAAGTCGGGGTGGTGGATCGCGATGTGGTAGCGACCCGCCTCCAGCGTCTGCGACACGGGCGAGCTGCCGGCCTCGACCAGGGCCCCGGACGCGTCGGTGATGCGCACGGTCGCGCCCAGCGGCTCCGTGCGGACGTTCACGAGCGACTTGAAGTCCTCCGGCAGCGCCGCCGGCGGCGGGCTCGCCTCGGCCGGCGGGATCTCGGCGACCGCGCTCCCCTCGGCGGCCGTCTCGGGCGTGGCCTCGGGCGTGTCGACGGCGTGCTCGGCCGCGAGCGCCGCCTCCGCCGCGCGCGCGGCGACACGCTCCCGGAGGTGGGAGAGGCGCGCGCGCACCTCGTCCTCGTCGCTCGCCTCGGGCTCTGCCTCCAGGTAGCGCTCGAAGAGCGTGACGGCGTGCGCCAGGTGGCCCGCGTTCTCGTACGACACGGCGGCGTTGAAGAGGAACGCGCTGAAGTGCTGCGCCTCGAAGGCCAGCTCGAACTCGGTCGCGGCCTCGTCGAAGCGCCCCTGCAGGTAGAAAGCCTGGCCCTGCTCCATGTGCGAGCGGGCCACCTCCAGAGGATCGGTCTGGGCCCAGGCGCGGCCGGCCGTGACGAGCAGCACGAGCAGACAGGCGACGAGCGTGTGCGTCACGCGCATGGCGCGATCATACGCGGGTCGGCTCGCAGGCGCCCGAAGCATCACAGATCCAGGATCAGGCCCTCGTACGCGCAGATCGAGTCCGGGTGCTTCTCCTTCGCGCGGCGCTCCTTGTCGCGCACGGCGGCGTCGGACTGGCCAGGATCGTGGTGGAAGAGCACGTACTTCTTCGCGTTGGCCGCGGCGATCAGCGCCAGGCCCGCGTCGAGGTGCGCGTGCCCCCAGCCGATCTTCGGGATGCCGCCGTTCTTTCCCTCGTACTCCTCGGGCGTGTACATCGTGTCGAAGACGAACACGTCCGCGTCCTTGCCGAGCGCGACGAGCTTCGGGTCCGGGCCGGCCGGGCTCGGGTAGTGCTCGGTGTCGGTCGCGTACACGAGCGACTTGCCCTCGTAGTCGACCCGGTACGCGAAGACGCCACCCGGGTGGTTGCCCTCCGCGCTCGTGACGCGCACTCCCGGAGCGACCTCGACCGCCTCGCCGGGATGGATGTCGTTGAAGACGAGGCGCGCCGGCAGCTCGCGCAGGTGCACCGGGAAATTCGGCGTCTCCATCTGTCCGGCGAGCGCCGTCTCCACGGTGCTTCCGGTGTTGGCCCGCCCGTACATCTGGATGACGTTCCCCTTCACGAACGCGGGGGCGAAGAACGGGAAGCCCTGGATGTGGTCCCAGTGCACGTGGCTGAAGAAGAGGTGCACGGTGAGCGGCATGTCCTTGAGCCACGAATTGCCGCAGAGCCGCAGCCCCGTGCCCGCGTCGAAGACGATCCGCGCATCGCCGCAGCGCACCTCGACGCAGCTGGTGTTGCCGCCGAAGTGGACTGTGTCGGGCCCCGGCGTCGGGATGCTTCCGCGCACGCCCCAGAACCTCGCTCGGAACATTCGGCCCGTGTCCTTCCGTGCGGTCGCGGCGCAATCGGACGACTGCGCGTGGCCGCGAGCGTACGCGGGGACGGGCGACGAGGTCAACGCGGCGCGCACCTTGTGGGCAGAAAGCCGCGCGCGTGCGCGCCATCGGCCCTTGAACGGGAGCCCGCCCGTCCGCTAGGTTCGCATCCGACATGACATCCGCCGTTCCTGCAGGGGGCGCCCCGGGCCAGGCTGCCTCGGCCGCCGCGGGCCTCGCGCCTGGCGCCGTGCTCGGCGGCCGCTTCGAGCTGATCGAGCCCGCGAGCGAGGACGGCGTCGGCGTCGTGTGGAAGGCCCGCGACCAGAAGACGAAGAAGGGCATCGCGCTCCGGATCCTGGCGCCCGCCCTCTTCGCGACGCCGGCGGACCTCGAGATCCTGCGCGCGGAGCTGAAGGTCGCCTCGGCCATCGTGCACCGCAACGCCATCACGACGTTCGGCATGGGCGGCGAGAAGAGCGGCGCGCGCTTCGTCGCGTGCGAGTGGCTCGAGGGCAAGACGGTCGCCGACACGCGGACCTCGGCACAGCGGCTACCGCTCGCTCAGATCGTGGATCTCGTCTCGCAGCTCTGCGAGGGCCTCTCGGTGCTCCACGTCAAGAAGGCGTGCCACGGCGCGGTGCGCAGCGCGGTCGTCTGGGTGTCCAACGGAAAGGTGAAGCTCGCCGAGATCGGGATCGCGCGGGCGCTGCTCAAGACCGCCGGTCCCATGGCGCTCGGCGCCGGCGAGCAGCTCTACCTCGCGCCCGAGGTGCGGGCGTCGGGCGCGGCCGCGAGCGTGGCGAGCGACGTGTTCGGGATCGGGGGCGTGCTCTACGCGCTCGCGACGGGCCGCGCCCCGACCGACGACTTCGTCCCGCCCTCGAGCGCGCACCCCGAGGGCAAGCCGGAGCTCGATCAGATCCTGCTCCGCTGCCTGAGCGCCGATCCGGCGGCGCGCTACCAGAGCGCGATGGAGGTCAAGCGCGCGCTCGGCAACATGATGGGGCACGACGCGAGCCTCGAGATCGACATCGACGTCGACGAGGCCAAGCGCAAGTCGCAGATGCCGCCGGCCATGACCGCGCCCAAGCCCGCCGGCGAAGTGCCGCAGATCGGTCAGCGCGTGTCGATCCACGAGGAGTTCCGTCCCTCGCTCGTCGGCGCTCCGCCGCCCGCGCAGGCGAGCGCGATGGTCGACCTCGGCAAGATCATCTCCAAGATCACCGAGAACGACGCGGCGCGCTGGATGGCGCAGAAGGACGGCCTCGACCACGGGCCCTTCTCGGGGCGCGAGCTCGTCGGGCTCATCGCCAAGGGCGAGGTGCTCGGCGACCACGTGCTGCTGAACATGGACACGGGCGAGCGCCGCAAGACGCGCGACTACCCGGAGTTCCTCGAGTTCGTCGAGCAGTACAAGATCAAGGCGCAGGCCGAGGCCGAGAAGGTCGCGATCGTGCAGTCGGCCAAGACCGAGAAGGCGTCGAACGCCGCGAAGTTCGTGATCGCCGCCGCCGTCCTCGGCGTCGTCGGGATCGTCCTGGTCGTCTTCTTCCTCACGCGCGGCGCCGAGCAGAGCCACGAGATCGCCGGCGCCGACATCGCGGACCTCTACGATCGCGGTGACATCGAGATCGAGGGCACGGCCGGCATCCTGCCCGATCCGCCGCGCGGAGGGGCGCACCACGGCCCGCGGCACTCCGGCGGCAGCGCAGGCGGCGGCGGCACGTCGTACGAGGAGGCGATGAGCCAGGTCGCCGACATCGGCTCCGCGACGGGAGGCGGAAGCGAGAGCCGGCTCTCGCCCGCCCAGGTCGCCGGAGTGATGAACGGCCGCATCAACTCGTTCTTCCCCTGCGTCGGCGCGGAGCTGCGCAGCGGCGGCCACCTCGGGCGCGTGCGGATCAACATCGCGATCGCCGGCAGCGGCAGCGTGCTCGGCTCGAGCGTGGACGCGGGCAGCCCCTCGTTCCAGGCGTGCGTGCAGCGCGCGGTCGCGGCGGCGCACTTCCCGAGCTTCGGCGCGCCGCGCATGGGCGCGAGCTTCGCGTTCGACGCGAGCCAGTAGCGCCGCGCGCGTCGGGCGGCGAGCCGGTGCGAGCGGCGCCCAACTCGATTTAGGGCGCGCTGCTCGCCGGCGGCGCCCCGGCGGGCTCGACCGCGCGGAGCGTCGCCCACGCGAAGAGGCCCGCCGCGCAGAGCAGCGCCACGAACATGAGCCCGAGGACCGAGCGGCCCCGGCCGCGCCCGCTCGCGGCGAGCGCGTCCGCGTCGAGGTCGGCCTCGGCGCCGAGCACCATCGCCTCCATCTCCTTGCTCGCGCTCCGGCGCCGCGGGCCGGCGGCTCCCGCGAGGGGGGAGCGGTCGAGCTGTGGATCGCGCCCCGACTCGCCCGGGAAGATCTGCGCGAGGTACTTCGCGACGTCCGCGTCGCGCACGCTCTGCCGCATGTCGACGAGGAGCTTCTCCAGCGTGGCGGACACGCGGTCGGCCGTCGGGGTCCGCAGGTCGCGATCCTTCGCGAGCGCCGCGCCCACGATCGCGTCGAGCTCCTCGGGCACGTGCTGGCGGACCGCGCGCACCTTGGGCACGGTGGGATCGAGGACGATGGCCGCCACCGTCTCGTACTCGCTCGCGCGGGCGTAGAGGGACTCGCTGGTGAGCGCCTCGTACATGCAGACGGCGAGCGCGAACACGTCGCTGCGCGCGTCGAGCGGCAGCCCCTGGTACTGCTCCGGGGCGATGTACTGGAGCTTGCCCTTGAGCACGCCCATCTGGGTCTTCTGCGGATCGATGCTCGACTTGGCGATCCCGAAGTCGAGCAGCTTGGGCGAGCCGTCCCAGCTCACGATCACGTTCTCCGGGGTGACGTCGCGGTGCACGACGCCCAGCGGTCGACCGCGCTCGTCCTTCGCGACGTGCGCGTGGTGGAGCGCCCCGGCCAGATCGGCGAAGATGCGGACCGCGATCGGCCACGGGATCCCGCCGCGCGCCTTGGCCGCCTCGAGCAAGCGCCGGAGCGAGACGCCGCGCACCCACTCCATCACCAGGAAGTGCTTGCCCTGGTCCTGGCCGAACTCCTCGATGGAGACGAGCGAGGGGTGCGAGAGCTTCGCGAGCAGGCGGGCCTCGGTCACGAACGCGCCCGTCGCGTCGAGGTTCTTCTCGGCCGCGGGGAGTATGCGCTTGAGCACGACGAAGCGCGCGACGCCGGCGGCCCCCGACGAGCGCGCGAGGAAGACCTCCGCCATCCCGCCCTGCGCGAGACGCCCGAGCACGTCGTAGCGGCCGATGCGACCGATGGGAGCGAGGGAAGCGAGGCTCGACAAGAGGGCGATCACGCTACCACGGCGCGCCGCTCGTTCGCCGCGCCACGACGACGCGCGCCGCGGCGCGGGCTCGCCCGCCACCAGGGCACGTTGACGTCGAGCCCGCGCGTCTGCGAGATCTCCGCGCGTGAGGCGCGTGGCCGGACTCGGGATCGTGCTCGCGCTCACCGCGTGCACGGCAGTGCTCGAGCGCGGGCTGAGCGAGCCGCAGGCGGACGAGATCGTCGTGGCGCTGGGCGAGCGCGGCATCGGCGCGACGACCCAGGGGGGACGAGGCGGCGAGGGCTGCGACGTGGTGATCGCCGAGTCCGACGTCGGCCGGGCGCTGGGCGTGCTGCGCGAGGAGGGCCTTCCGCGCGCCGACGCGGCCGGGACCGCCGAGGCGTACGCCGAGCCGAGCCTCATCCCCACGGCTGGCGAGGAGCGCGCCCGGCGGTCGGCGGCCCTCGCGGTGGATCTGGCGCGCTCGATCGAGGCCCTCGACGGCGTGCACGACGCGCGCGTGCACGTGGGCCTCCCGGACCCGAGCGTGGTGCCGATGGATCAGGCGCCGCCGGTCGCGGTGGCGTCCGTGCTCGTGCGCGCGCGACGCGGCGCGACGGTGGACGAGGCGGCCGTGCGCGCGATCGTCGCCGGCGCAGTGCCGGGGCTCGCGCCGGAGCGCGTGACCGTCGTGAGCACGGTGATGCCGGCCGGGACGGCGGCCGCGGAGCCGCTGGTCGCGCTCGGCCCCATCCTGGTGACGCGAGGCTCGGCGCCCGCGCTGCGGCTCCTGCTCGGCGGGATGCTCGCGGTGAACGTGGTGCTCGGCCTGGCGATCGGCGCCGTGCTCCGCCGTCGGCGATAGCGGCCGCGCTCGCTCCTCGCCCTCGTTCTCTGACACAGTGCGGCCATGAACAGTGCGGCCATGAGCAGTGTGGCCAGGGGCCGTGTCAGCACGGGCAGCGCCGACCGGCGCGAGCGCCCGCGGGCACCGCTGCCGGTCCGAGGGCTGAACGCGCTCGGGCGCGGCCTCGGCCGCCTCGGGATCGAGCCCGTCTCGCTGGATCCGGAGCGGGCGCTCGCGCGCGCCGAGGCGTCGAGCAGCGCCCCGCTCGATCCCGCCGTGCGGGAGGCCGTGAGGCGCCTCCTCGGCTCCGCCGCCAGCCAGCCGCGCCTGACCACGTTCGGCCGCGCCTTCCTTCGCCGCACCGTCGCGCAGCGCCTCGGCAACCACGCGGCGATCCAGAGCACGCTCGCCGCGAGCCCCGCGATCCTGCGCGAGCCGATCGTGCAGCCCTGGTTCATCGTCGCGCTCCCGCGAACGGGCACCACGCTCCTGCACCGCCTGCTCGCGCAGGACCCCGCGCATCGCGTGCCTCGCCAGTGGGAGATGGATCGTCCCTGCCCTCCTCCGGAGCGCGCGACGTACGAGCGGGATCCGCGCATCGCGAGCGTCGACCGCGACCTGGCGATCCTGCACCGGCTCGCGCCGGGCTTCCGCGCGATCCACGCGATCGGCGCCGCGGAGCCCGAGGAGTGCATCAACCTCTTCGCCAACGACCTGCGCAGCGTCTGGTTCCTCGTCGGGCTGGACCTACCCGAGTACGCCGAGTGGCTCTATCACCAGGATCTCGCCCCGCTCTACGCGCGCCACCGGCTCCAGCTGCAGCTGCTCGGGTGGCGCTGCCGCGGCGAGCGCTGGGTGCTGAAGGCGCCGATGCACCTGCTCGGGCTCGCCGCGATCCTGTCGGTGTATCCGGACGCGCGCATCGTGATGACCCATCGCGACCCCGTGTCGGTCGTCCTCTCGGAGGCCAGCCTGTTTCGAACGATGCGCGAGGCGTTCCACGACCACGTGCGCGGCGACGCGGTCGGGCGCGAGATGCTCGAGCACCTCGGCGAGTGGACCGACGCTGCGCTCCGCGCGCGCGACGCGCACCCCGGCACCACCTTCGTCGATCTCTCGTACCGGGCGCTCACCGCCGATCCGATGGCCGCCGTGCGCGAGATCTACGCGCGCTTCGGCGCGACGCTCTCCGGCGCCGCGGAGCAGAACATGCAGCGCTGGCTCCGCGACCACCCGCAGCACGCCCACGGCCGGCACGAGTACACGGCGCAGGAGTTCGGCCTGCCGCCGGAGCGCATCCGGGAGCGCTTCGGCGCCTACCGGGAGCGCTTCGGCACGTACCTGGAGACGGGCGCCGCGACGTGAGGGTCCCCGCCGCGTCAGAGCGGCTCGTACGAGGGGACGAGCTCGCCTCCGAACGCGATGCGGCCCGCCGCCGGCGGCTCGAAGTAGACGTGCACGTCGGCGCGCGCGCGCCCCGTGTGCGCCGCCACCAGGCCCGCGATCGCGTGGGCCCTGCCCGCGAGCGCCTCGCTCGCCGGGATCGTCTTGAGGCCCGGCGGCGGGATCTCGGGAGGCAGCGCTCGCAGGATCACCCGCACGAACGCCCAGCGCGGCACGGGCGCGTCCCCGTTCTCCGCGTAGTCGGCGGGGGCGCAGCGCGTGACGCGAACCCAGACGTGCCCCGGCGCCGCGCCGAGCAGCGCCCCGAGCGCGTCGGCCAGCTTCTTGGGCAGCGCCGCGTCGGGCGGCGCGCCGTCGTCGAGCAGATCGATGTGGAAGATGGGCATCGCGACGTCTCTACGCGCGGGCACCCGGCAGGGCCAGTACCTCGGGCGCTAAGGAAACGACGGCCGACGGTCGATACCCTGGACATGGCGACCCTGCCCAGCATTCTCGTGGTGGAAGACGACGACGACCTGCGGCGCTTGCTCGCCGTCGCGCTCGCTCGAGTCGCGCACGTGACCACCGCCTCCAGCGCCGACGAGGCGCTCGGGCTCCTGCGGCGCGATCCTCCTCCACGCGTGGTGCTGACGGACGTGATGATGCCCGGCCGCTCGGGGCTCGAGCTGGCGCGCGCGCTGCGGAGCGATCCGCGGTACGCGGGCGTAGCGATCGTGATGCTCACCGCCCGGACGGCGCCGCGCGACATGGTCGAGGGCATCAACGCCGGGGCGCGGCACTACCTGACGAAGCCGTTCCGGTCGGCCGACCTCGAGGCGAAGATCGTCCGGCTCCTCGCCGCGCCCCCGCGGCTGGCGCCGACGCTGGTGCCCCCGGCCTTCCCTCCGGCGCCCGACGCGAGCGCAGACGACATCGACGTCGAGATCGTCCTCGAGTAGTCCGTAGTACCATCCAGCCGCCGTGACCTCGAAACGCGCCGATCCGGTCTCTGCCTCCACCGTGCGCGCGCTCGTCGAGTCGAACGACGCCGCGTCGATGGCGATCGTCGCGAGCGTCGTGCACGAGCTCAACAGTCCGCTCTCGGCGGTGACGTCCAACGCGACCGTCGCGCGGCAGCTGGTCGACGAGCTCCCGACCGACGAGCGCGTGCTCGAGCTCAAGGAGATCCTCGACGACGTGGTGAGCGCCAGCGAGCACCTCCGCGACCTCTGCCAGGAGGTCGCCGCGTACGCCCGAGGGGGCGTGGACGAGCGCGCCGGCGCCCAGGTGATCATCGAGCGCTCGCTGAAGCTCGCGCGATCCGCGCTCAGCCGCCGCGTCCGCGTCGCGAACCGCCTGCCGGAGGGCGCGGGCGGCGTCGAGCTCGCCGCCTCCAGCGCGCACGCGCTCGCACGCCTGCTCGTCGTCCTCGTCCGCGAGGTGCGCCCGCAGACCACACCGGCGCCCGTCCTCTCGGTCACGCTCGAGTCGGCCCCGGGCCCGCGCCTCGAGGTGCGCGTGCAGCCCCACCCCGGTCTGGGCGAGGTCACGAGCGCGTCGGCAGAGCTCCTGCTCGCGCAGATCGGGCGCCCGGAGCCCCTGGAGCAGGGCCCGGACGGGGTCGCGGCGCGGGCGTGGCTGGGGCCGCCGACGTGACCGACGACGACTACGACGAGAACACGCCCTCGGTCGTGCCGCCCGACGACGCGGCGCGGCGCGGGCGCCGTCCGGATCCGACCGTGACGCTCGACTTCCCCTCCCCCTTCGCCGGCAGCGCGCTGCCCGCGACGAGGCCTCCGCCCGCACGGGTCGGCCTGCCCGCCGCTCGCCTCGTCGTGCTGCACGGGAAGTCGGTCGGGCGACGGTACGCGCTCGACGAGTCCAACACGATCGGCCGCGATCCGCAGTGCGGCGTCGCCCTCGCCGACTCGATGGCCTCCCGCAAGCACGCCACGCTCAAGAGGCGGCCCGACGGAGAGTGGGAGCTCTCCGACCTCGGGAGCCGCAACGGCACGGACATCAACGGCCGGCGCGCGACCCGGGAGCCGATCCGCTTCGGAGACCGCATCCAGATCGGCGAGACGGTGCTGCTCTTCGCGCACGTCGACCCCCTGGAAGAGCGCATCCTGCAGCGCCAGAAGCTCGAGGGGATCGGACGGCTCGGCGCGGGCATCGCGCACGACATCAACAACATCCTGGGCGGGATCGTGATGAACGTTCACTTCCTCGCGCAGCTCGATCCGGCGCGCACGCTCCACGATCCGGACGTGCGCGAGAGCCTCGAGGATCTCGGGGCGGCCGCCCAGCTCGGGGCCGACCTCACGCGCCGCATCCTCGCCCTCACCGGGCGCCGCCCCACGGAGCACCAGCAGGTCGATCTCTCGACGCTCGTCCACGAGGCCACGGAGCTGGCGAGGCGGACGCTCCCGCGGACCATCCAGATCCGGGCCGAGATCGTGCCCAACATCCACGTCCGCGGGGAGCACGGGCCGCTGCAGCAGGTGCTGCTGAACCTCTTCCTCAACGCGCGGGACGCGATGCCGCGGGGCGGTGAGCTGCGCGTCTCGCTCGGGCACTCGACCCCGAGCGACGTCGACGCCGAGCGCGTCGCGGTCGCGGGACATCACGCCACGATCACCGTCGCCGACGACGGGATCGGGATGGACGAGGCCACGCGGGCGCGCATCTTCGAGCCCTTCTTCACCACGAAGGGGCCGGAGGCGGGCTCGGGCCTCGGGCTCGCGAACGTGCACGACATCGTCACGGCGCACGGAGGCACCGTCGAGTGCCGGAGCGCGAAGGGGAAAGGCGCGACGTTCCGCCTCGTGCTTCCGGCGCTCCTCGCGACCGCCCGCGCCGAGAGCCGCACCCCCATCGGGCTCGTTCGTCGCGACTCCACCTCACCGCGGACGATCCTCGTCGTCGAGGACGAGCCGATCTCGCGCCGCGGCCTCTGCCGCCTGCTCGAGCGCGAGGGGCATCGCGCGCTCGCGGCGGGCGACGGCCGGGCGGCGATCGAGGCGCTGAAGCGCGACCCGCAGGGGGTGGACCTCGTGCTCATGGATCTCGACATGCCCGTGCTCGACGGCGAGGCGGCGTACCGCGCCATGGTCGCCACCGACCCCTCGCCGCCGCCGGTGTTCATCATGACCGGGTTCGTCGACGACCAGCGTCGGGCCGCGCTGCTGCAGGCGGGCGTGCGGGCCGTGCTCACCAAGCCCCTGGCGCTCGAGGCGCTGCGGGCCGCGATCGCGCACGCGCCGCCTCGACCCGCGGGCACCCGGCCCTGAGCCGGAGTCGTGCCCGGAGCGCACGGAGACCGGCCGATCCGAGCTGGCCGCGGCGCCGATCGGTCCCCGGCCCGGGCTCAAGGTCCGGGTGCCGGCGGCCGCTCTACCCCGACGATGGGCACGACCGTCCACCTGCGCGATCGGGCCTCACCGGCATGACCACCCTGCTGGTCATCGACGACAGCGCGTCCGTGCGCCGCGTCACCGCGCAGCTGCTCACGACCACGGGCCTGGCCGACCGCGTCGTCGAGGCGGGCGATGGCCTCTCCGGCTTGCGCGCGATGATCGCCGAGCGCCCCGCCCTGGTCCTCTGCGATCTGGAGATGCCCCTCTGCGACGGGGCGCGATTCCTCGCGCTCGTGCGGTCCCGGCCCGAGCTCGCCGAGGTGCCCGTCGTGATGTTGACGGGCGAGCCCGACCCCGAGCGCAAGGCGGTGCTCTTCGAGGCTGGCGCGGCGGACTACGTGACCAAGCCCTTCCACCCGCGAGAGCTCGTCGCGCGCGTGCAGACGCAGCTGCGCCTGCGGCGCCTGCACGAGGAGCTGCTCGCGACGAACCGCCACCTGGCCGAGCTCTCGCGCACCGACGCGCTGACGGGGCTCAGGAACCGGCGCGCGCTCGACCAGGCGCTGGAGCTCGAGGTCACGCGCGCCGTGCGCTACGAGCTGCCCCTCTCGCTGGTGATGATCGACCTCGATCACTTCAAGCGCGTCAACGACGAGCACGGCCACCTCGCCGGGGATCGGGTCCTCGCCGGCGTCGGCAGGGCGATCGGCGGGATCGTCCGGACCTCCGACGTCGCGGCGCGCTACGGCGGCGAGGAGCTGGCGGTGCTCCTGCCTCACACCGGCCGGCAGGGCGCGACGGCGTTCGGCGAGCGCGTCCGCCGCGCCATCGCCGCCGCCCGCTTCGAGGGCACGGTCGCGACCGTGACCGCGAGCCTGGGCGTCGCGGATCTCCGGGATCTGTCGGAGCGGAGCGTCGCGGCGCTGATCGCGAGCGCCGACGGCGCGGTCTACGCGGCCAAGGCCGCGGGACGGAACGTGCTTCGAGCGGCGATGCCTCGGTCGACGGACCCGCTCGCCGCCGACGATGCCGGAGAGGCGGTCCCGCGCAGCTCAGGGCCGGCCGCGTCGGGGCGGATCACCCGCTCGGGCCACCCCGAGCAGACCCGGCCGGCCGAGGGTCGCTGAGGCGCGCCCCACTGGGAGAGCGCCGCCTCTCCGGCCGCCCCGGGCCGTCGAGCGCTTGGCGCTCACCGACGGGATTCCGACGCTCCGGCCCCCGAGGCGCGCGGCGGGGTCGCGAGATCGTGCGGATCGTGCGCCTCGCCACCCGTGGCGCGGGCCGTGCAGTGGGTCCTCTCATGCACGCGACCCTCTCCTCGCCCCGCAGCTCGTCCGACCGCAAGCGGCTCTTCGAGCTCGCCTACCCGCTCGTCCGCCGCATCGCGTTCCGCGTCGCGCGGCGCTTGCCGCCGAGCATCGAGGTCGACGACCTCGTCTCGGCAGGCACGGAGGGCCTCATGCGCGCGGTCGACGGGTACGACCCCCAGCGCAACGACCGCTTCGAGCCCTACGCCGAGTGCAGGATCCGCGGCGCGATCCTCGACGAGCTGCGCGGCGCGGACGTGATGACGCGCCACGGAAGGGCGCGCATGGCCCAGGTCTCCCGCGCGATCGCGCGCCTGGAGCACGGCCTCTCGCGTGCGCCGTCGGAGGACGAGATCGCCGCGGCGCTCGGGCTGACGCTGGCCGAGTACCAGCAGCTCGCGGTCGAGCTCTCGAGCGCGACGGCGATCGGACGGCTCGGCGAGCACGACCCCGACGACGTCGCGAGCGCCGCGCTCGATCCGGGTGCGCTCTTCGCGGACGCCGAGCTGCGGAGCCGCCTCGCGAGCGCCATCCAGGCCCTGCCGGAGCGCACCCAGCAGGTGCTCGCCCTCTACTACCAGCACGAGTGCACGCAGTCGGAGATCGGCCGGATCCTCGGCGTCACCGAGAGCCGGGTCTGCCAGATCCTGGGGGACGCGGTCGCGCGGCTGCGGGCCAGGCTGGCGAGCGACGGCGTCGGCGAGGAGTACGGCGCGGTCTGAAGGACCGAGGCGCTGCGCGCGGGCGCTCAAGTGCCGGTCGGGACCGTCCGATGGGGGTGTAGGCGCCCGGAGCGCCGTAGGAGCCCCCCATGAAGAGCGAGCTGCGCGACAGCGAGGGTGCGAGCGCGACCGTGAGGCCGCGCGACGAGCCGCCGGAGGTCCGGGTCGAGCGCCTGCGCGCGCTCCTGGCCGCGGGCCGGCTCCCGGTCGACGCGCACCTCGTCGCCGACGCGATGATCCGCGAAGCGGCAACCCGCTCGCTCGGCTGACGCGCGACCTCGGGACCGAGCGAGCGGACGGGCCCTCAGGGCTCGTCCGGGTCCTCGACGGGCGACCAGCCGCGCTTCTTGAGCTTCTCCACCAGCGTGGTGCGGTTCATCCTCAGCAGCGCCGCCGCTCGGTTCTTGTTCCAGCCGGTCCGCTCGAGCGCGCGTCGGATGAGCATCCCCTCGTAGCGCTCGACCGCCTCGCGCAGGTCGAGGCCGTCGTCCGGCAGGACCGGCTCCAGCGCGTCACCCGTCGGCGCGTGGGCCGGGCCTCCCGGGATCGCGACCGCGACGTCCTCGAGCGTGATCGGGCCCGCGGTCCTCAGGAGCAGGATGCGCTCCAGGGTGTTCTGGAGCTGCCGGACGTTGCCGGGCCACGGCTGCGCGGCCAGCACCTGCATCGCGGGGGGCTCGACGCCGGTCACGTGGATGCTGCGCCGGCGGCAGATCTGCTCGACGATCGCGGCGACGAGCAGCGGGATGTCGGTCGGGCGCTTGCGCAGCGGCGGCAGCGCCACCCGGATCACGTCCAGCCGGTAGAGCAGGTCGGCGCGGAAGCGCCGCTCGTCGACCATCCGCTCGAGGTCGCAGTGCGTCGCCGCGACGACCCGCACGTCGAGCGGCTGCGCCTGGCTGTCTCCGAGCGGGGTGATCTCCTTCTCCTGGAGCGCGCGCAGCAGCTTCGCCTGCGTCGGCAGGGCGAGCTCGCCGATCTCGTCCAGGAACAGGGTCCCCTGGTCCGCGAGCCCGAAGCGCCCCGTGCGGGCCTTGTCGGCGCCCGTGAAGGCGCCGCGCGCGTGGCCGAAGAGCTCGCTCTCCATGAGCGGCTCGGGGATGGCTGCGCAGTTCACCGCGACGAAGGGCTTGGAGCCGCGGCCGCTCGAGACGTGCAGGGCCCGCGCGACGAGCTCCTTGCCCGTACCGGTCTCGCCCTGCACCAGCACGGAGCAGTCGGTCGGAGCGACGCGGGCCAGGACCTCGAGCGCGCGCAGGAACTCGCGATCGTGCCCGAGCAGAGACGGCGCGTACTGCGCGCGCCAGTCGTCGAGCGGCGTCGGCGGCGGGATGTCCACCGCGAAGCTGCCGGACTGCTTCTTCGTGACGCGCGCCAGGGCCGCGTCCAGCGCGTCCAGCGAGAAGGGCTTCATCAGGTAGTCGACGGCTCCCACGCGCAGGGCGCCGATCGCGGTCTCGAGCGTCGCCTCGCCGGTGATGACGATCACCGCGGGCCGCTGGGCGCGCTTGGGCAGGCGGTCGAGCACGTCGAATCCGCGTCCTCCCGGCAGACCCATGTCGAGGACGAGGGCCCGATAGCCCGGCGCCTCGGAGAGCGCGGCGACGGCCACGTCGATCGACTCCGTCGCCAGGACCTCGGCGCCCGCGCGCCTGAGGTGCCGCTCCAGGCTCCGCCGGAGCTCGGGCGAGTCCTCGACGACGAGTATGCGCATGCCGCCGAACGTCCGCGCCATCCCTCCCACCAATTCGCACCACCCCCTCACGAAGATACCGCGCCCGAGCCGCCGCTCGCCACTTCGCCTCAAGGTCGGGGCCGCGACGGCCGCTAGCCAGGACGTCCGAGTGACGTCGCCGGGGAGGGAACCATGTCGCCGAACAGCACCGCGTCCGTATTGGTCGTCGAGGACGACGCTCTGCTGCGGCGCGCCTACGAGCGCGTCCTCTCGCCGGACTACCGGGTCACGGCGGTCGGCAGCGGCCGGGACGCGCTCAGCGCGCTGCGCCAGGGCAGCTACTCCGTGGTCATCAGCGACATCGACCTTCCCGAGAGCTCGGGCATCGATCTCCTGAAGGCGGTCCGCGCGACCGACCTCGACGTGCCCGTCGTGCTGGTCACGGGCTGCCCGACGCTCGAGAGCGCTCAGGACGCGGTCAACCACGGGGCGCACTCGTACCTGACCAAGCCCGTGGCCGCCGCCGCCCTGCGCGAGGCCGTGGTCCGGGCCACCCGCCTGCACCGCCTGCTCCTCTTGCAGCGCGCCGCGGGCGGGGCGCTGGGCCATCCGATCGAGCACGCGAGCGACCAGGCCGGCCGAGAGGTCCGGTTCGAGAGCGCGCTCTCGACGCTCTGGATGGCCTTCCAGCCGATCGTGTCGATGCAGAAGGCGCAGGTCATCGGGTACGAGGCGCTGCTGCGGACCGACGAGCCCACGCTGAAGAGCCCTCCGGATCTGCTCGCGACCGCCGAGAAGCTCGGGCGCCTGAACGAGCTCGGACGCAGGGTCCGCGAGCGGGTCGCGCAGGCCATCCCGATGGCGCCCGCCGACGTCGCGTTCTTCATCAACCTGCACCCGCACGATCTGCGCGACGACGCGCTCTACGCCGCGGACTCCGCGCTCGCGCCCTTCGCGCGCCGGATCGTCCTCGAGATCACCGAGCGCGCGTCGCTCGAGGACGTGCACGACCTCGGAGATCGCGTCGCCACCCTGCGCGAGCAGGGCTACCGGCTCGCGATCGACGACCTCGGCGCCGGATACGCCGGCCTGACCAGCCTCAGCCGGCTCGAGCCGGAGGTCGTGAAGCTGGACATGTCGCTCGTGCGCGGCGTCGACGCGAGCCGCACCAAGCAGCAGCTCGTCCTGAGCATGTGCCGGGTCTGCGAGGACCTCGGGATGCAGGTCGTCACGGAGGGCGTCGAGACGGTCGCCGAGCGCGACACGCTCGTCGGTCTCGGCTGCGACGCGCTCCAGGGCTACCACTTCGGGCGCCCGCAGCGTGGCTTCGCCGAGGTGACCCTTCCGCCGCCCGGGGCGCTGCGGAGCCACCTTCAGAGCAGGAGCGAGCGATGAGCGTCGAAGAGCGCTACGTCGAGGCAGGGCCGTCCGCGATGGTGGATCGCCGCTACCGCGTCAAGCGCGAGATCGCTCGCGGCGGCATGGGCATCGTCCACGAGGCCGAGCACGTGACCTTGCGCGGCCCCATCGCGCTCAAGACGCTCACGCGCGCGGCGCTCGACTGGCCCGCGGTCCACGCGCGCCTGCTGCGCGAGGCGCGCGCTCTCTCGATGGTGCGACACCCGGGGGTCGTGTCGATCCTCGACGCTGGAACGTGCCCCGTCCACGGGACGTTCCTCGCCCTCGAGATGATCGAGGGGCGCTCGCTCTCGAGCTTCGTCGTCGCCCGGCGGGGCCTCGACGTCGAGGCGGTCGTGCAGATCGGGGCGCAGCTCGGCGCCGCGCTCGCGTTCGTCCACGATCGCGGCGTCGTGCACCGGGACGTCAAGCCGGGGAACGTCCTGGTCGAACAGCGCGGCGCGGCAGGCGACTCGCTCAAGCTGCTCGACTTCGGCATCGCGTCCGTGCCGGGCGACGAGGACGTGATCGATCGAAAGCTCACGCACGACGGCGAGGTCCTCGGCACCGTCGAGTACATGGCCCCCGAGCAGCTGATCGACGGCGCTCCGCCCAGCCCGGCGACGGACATCTACGGCCTCGGCGTCACCCTGTACGAGTGCCTCATGGGCGACGTGCCCTTCGCCGGCACGCCCACCTTCGTCGTCACCGCGCTGCTCGCGGGCAAGAACCCTCCCTCGATCCGGGAGAAGCGCCCGGAGGTGCCCCCGGCCCTCGAGGCCGTGATCCTCCGAGCCCTGGCGCGCGATCCTGCGGCGCGCTTTCCGCGCGCGGACGCGCTCGCAGCCGCGCTGCTCGCCTCGATGCCTCGCTCGACCCGTGGGCTGCGGCTCCTCGATCGTACGGACAGCGCCGGCGCGCCGGCCCGGCGACAGTTCGCGCGCGCGCCCTTCGTGACCCCGGTGCGCATCCTCTCGTCGACCGGCACGGCCGACGGCCGCACGGAGGACGTGTCCGAGGGCGGCCTGCTCGTCGTGACCGACGCGAACATCCGCGAGGGCGAGCAGGTCAGCCTCCGGATGCCGCTCCCCGGCTCCGGCCGCGTCGTCGTGTGCGAGGCGATCACGCGCTGGGCGCGCACACGTCGCGGTCAGAAGGCGATCGGCCTCGCGTTCGTCGGGCTCGCGCCCGAGGTGCTCGCCGACATCCGCACCTACGTCGCGCTGATGGGCGGGCTCGCGAGCCCCAGCGATCAGGGACCCGGCGCCGAGGCGGCTTGAGCGCGGGGCGAATCGCCGCGCTCCTCGTGGTCCTGCTCTCCAGCGCGCCGTGTGGCGCCCAGGAGCGGGCCGCCGAGCTCACGAGCCCGCTCC
>JBGAQA010000066.1:0-37030 GCA_044220955.1 Sandaracinaceae bacterium | reverse complement strand
CTCTCGCTCTCGCTCTCGACCTCGCTGTCGGCCACACGCCCGGCCCCGAAGAGCAAGATCCCGAGCACCAGGATCATCCACGGTGCGCGCGATCGAGCCGAGGTCCCCACGCTGGCAAGACCGCGCGCGCTCCGGACGTTGTTCCGCCGACGCGCGCGCAGTGGGCCCACCCAACCCTCCGCCCTCGGACTTGGCGTACCCTCGAGGTCGATGGTCCGAGCCCTCGCCCTCTTCGCCGTGAGCGCCGCGATCGGCGCGTGCAGCGCGTCGCCGAACCCCGGAGGTTCGCCGCGCTGCAGCGCCGGCGGCCTCGGCTGCATCTGCGTCAGCGGCGCCTGCACGTGCACGGGGCTCGCCGCTTGCTCCATGATCTGCGGCGACCACTGCGCTGCGGCGTGCACCGGAACGGGCGGCTGCACGGCCGCCTGCGGCCTCGACTGCACCGCGACGTGCACGAGCACGCACCTCTGCTCCTTCCACGTCGGGATGGCGTCCGAGATCGCGTGCACGGGCACGGGCGGCTGCGACACGACGTGCGAGGGCGGCGGGTGCCGCGCGACGTGCGACGATCTCGCGGGCTGCGTGCTGCGCTGCCCGACGGGCGGTGGGTGCCAGCTGATCTGCGCGACGGGCCTGCCGACCGACTGCGGGGACGGCGTCCAGGTGTGCGGCCGCGACTGCCCGCTGACACGCTGATCGCGTCGCGCGCGACGGGCCGTGCTTGTCAGCGATCAACCAGCGGCTCGTCGTGCGCCACACGCTGCTCGGGCGATGTCCAGCACGAAGCCGATCCTCTATCAGTTCTGGCGCTCATCCTCCTCGTGGCGCGTGCGCTGGGCGCTGATGCACAAGGGGATCGCCTTCGACTCCGTGACGGTCGACCTCGGCGCTGGAGAGCAGCTCGCGGCGGAGCACCTCGCGCGCAACCCTCTCGGTCGCGTCCCGGCGCTCTTCCTGCCCGAGCGCGGCGCCTGCCTGGCCGAGTCCGTCGCCATTCTCGAGTACCTCGAGGAGACCCACCCCGAGCCGCGCCTGTATCCCACGGACCCCTGGCGGCGAGCGCGGACGCGGCAGCTGGTGGAGTACGTCAACTCCGGCATCCAGCCCATGCAGTGCCCCGCGTGCGTGAACCGCGCACGGGAGAAGCCCGAAGATCGCACCGAGTGGTCGCGCTACTTCAACGAGCGTGGCCTGCTCGCGTTCGAGAAGATGCTCGAGCAGATCGGCAGCGAGCTCGGCCCGAGCCGCTTCTGCGTCGGCGAGGAGCTCACGGCCGCCGACATCCTGCTCGTGACCCAGGTGTGGAGCGCGCGGCGCTTCGGCTCGGACCTCTCGCCGATGCCCAGGGTGCGCGCCGTCTTCGAGGCCGCGATGGCGACGCCGCACGCCGAGCGTGCGCGGCCCGAGAATGCGCCCGGTGCGCCGCCGGCGTGACGCGGCGCCTGGTTAGCGCCGGCGTAGGGCCGCGAGCACGAGCGAGAGCGCGATGACGGCGATCGCGCCGCCGCGGCGTTCGCCGGCGCGGCACCCGCACCCGCTCGGCGCGGGGCGAGGCGGTGCGATGTGCCGGACGCATCGGGCGTACGTGATGCCCGAGGTCGTGACACCGTCGACGACCCCGAGGTTGAAGCTCACGCTCCACGAGAGCGTCGGCGCCCCGTCGTTGGGGGTCGAGGTCCAGTAGAGATCGGGCCGTGCGTCGGTGAACACCCGGTCGATCGTGGCCGCGCCGGCCGGTGCGCCACCGTACTCCACGATGCCGGTCAGCTCCGCCACGTTCGGCAGGTGCCAGTCGGCGTGCCCGGCGAGATCGAGGCGCGCGCAGTGCTCGAGCGCGCCGCGCCAGTCGCGCCGCACGCCGTCGTCGGTGCGCTGCCACTCGAGACCGGTCGCCTCGTCGCGCACGGTGGGCCCCGTCGCCACGAGCGCGCCCGCGCGGCGCACGTGGCCCGGGACGGTGCCCGAGATCGGCTCGCCGCGGACGCAGCGCACGGGGAGCGCGTGCGAAGCGCCCATCGGGATCACCTCGCCGAAGTCGAAGCGGACCGTCCAGTTCTGCTCCGCGCCCGAGGTCACGGGCGTCGCGCTCCAGTAGTTCGTCGACGGCGCGGGCCCGAACAGGGGGTCGAGCGAGGGAACGTGCACGCCGTAGTCGACGATCGACGCGAGCTCGACGACGCTCGGAAGGCGCCAGGTCCCGGCGGGCGCGAGGGTCGCGCAGTGCGCCCTGGCCTCGCCCAGATCGTACGTGCGACCGTCGTCGCCCGCCTGCCAGCTCAGGCCCGTGTTGGCGTCGGTGACGTCGCCCTCCGTCGAGAGCGTCAGCGATCTCGCGTCGGGGACGTAGTCGGCGTCCTGGCGCGGATAGCCCTCCACGGGGCAGGGCAGCTGCTGCGCCGTGTTCGTCGCGCAGCGCGATGCGCCCGTGCGATACGCGGCGGGGTGGGACGCCTCGGCCCGGAACACCGCCGCGTCTCCCGCGTCCGAGTCGGAGCTCGCGTCCAGCCCGGCGTCGATCGGCGGCACACCGCCATCGACGACGTGGAAGGGCAGCGTCGCCGGGTCGTAGACCTCGGCCCAGGGCATGCAGGTCGTGGGGTTGCAGCCACCGCCGAGCAGCACGCGTCCAGAGCTCAGCGTGACGGCGACGTGGTACGCGCGGTCCATGTTCATCGCGTCGAGCTCCACCCAGCGCGCCTCCCCCGGCAGGTAGACCATCGCGCTCGGCAGGGAAGCGGCGGCACCGTTACCGCCGCCGGCGACCAGGAGCTCGCCGCCGTCGAGCGTCGTCGCCGTGTGGTTGTGGCGCGCGCCGAGCATCGTCGGTCCGGGCGAGAAGGAGCCGCCGCCGGCGTCGCTCCAGATCTCCACCGTCGGCAGGATGAACATGCACGCCGCGTCGGCGCACCCGCCGAGCACGAGCACCGATCCGTCGCCGAGCGCGCTCGCCGTGTGACCCGCCCGGGGCTCCGCCATCGTGCCCGCGGGCGACCAGAGGCCGGTGCTCGGATCGTAGAGCTCGGCGGTCGACAGGACGCTCGCACACCCCGGGTCGGCACAGCCGCCGACCACGAGCACGCGCCCATCGGGTAGTGCCGTCGCGGAGGCGAAGCCGCGAGGCGCCGCGAGCGGCCCGACGGACGCCCAGACGCCGGACGCCGCCCCGAAGCGCTGCGCGTCCGCGACGCACCCGGACTCGTCGCACCCTCCAGCGACCAGGGCGTCCCCGCCGGGCAGGGCCGCGGCCATCACGTTCGCGACCGGGTGCGGCAAGGCGCCCACCGTCTGCCACCCGCCTGCCGCCGCTCGATACACCTCGGCGGAGGCGGTCGTCGCGTCACAGCCCGTCGTGGTGCAGCCGCCCGCGACCAGGTAGTCGCCGCTGCCGATGGACACGCCGCCGAACGAGAACCGCGCGGTCGCGAGCGGCGGGCCCGCCGACCAGAGGCCGCTCGCCTCCGTCCAGACCTCCGTGTCGGCCAGCACCTGTCCGCAGGCAGAGCGCGCGAAGGTCGACGGACACCCGGAGAGGGCACAGCCGGCGACGGCCATCACGCGGCCGTCGCTCATGCGCCACGCGGTGTCGGCCCAGTGGCCGACCGTCATGGTGCCCGTGGTCGACCAGTCCGGATCGATCAGGATCGGCGCCGCGAGCCCGCGCAGATCGATCTCGAGCACCAGTCGATCGCCGTCGACTCGCAGCGTGCCCCGCCGGCGCGTCCCGTCAGCCGCGCGTGCGAGCGGGGCCCCGAGGCGCAGCCGCGCGGTGCCCTCGCCGTCGAGCACCTCGAGGTGAGCGCCCCCCGGGCGAAGAGCCGCGACCGCAGGGCCAGTCTCGACGACGAAGGTGCGGGTGAGCGTCTCGGGCGGGGTGCGTAGGTAGACGTACTCGTCGACGTGCGTGGGCGTCAGCTTGTAGAGCAGGTCACCGCCACCAGCGATCGCGCCGGCGTACACGACGACGCCGGACTCGATCCTGGCCTCGACGTCCGCGATCCCCTGCTCGCGGGTACGTACCCAGAGCCCAGGAGCCCCGTGGACCGCCACGGTGTGCGGACCGCGCGCGTGGTCGGGCAGGCGCGCCTCGATCGACTGCCCGCCGCCGTCGCGCGCGAGGACCAGCGGCGAGTGGAGCGTGTCGTAGCGGGGCACGATCTCGCCAGCGCTCGTATCGAGCTCGAGGTCGGCGACCATGCCGAACCAGCGCTGCGTCGCGGGGAAGGTCTGCTCGAGCTCGAGCAAGAGAGCGCTGCGGGGCGCAGGGGACTCCTCGCGCGTCTCGGAGAGCGCGCACGCGCCGAGGACGAGGGCGCAGGCCAGGGCACGCAGGGTGAGCTTGCGCATACGCGTCCACAGCTTCGCCCGTCATCCCCGGGACCCGTTGACCCGCGTCAAGGCGCCGGCGGCCGCTCGGCCCTGGCCGCAGTTGCGCGCGATCAACCCGATCCGGCCGCGGCGCGCCCAAGCCCATGCATGCGCGTGCGCCCGCTCTCATCCCGTCGTGAGGATTGAGGCGGCCGTGTCGCCGGGCATCGGTCTGGACCTCGGCTCGACGACCGCCAAGGTGGTCGCGCTCGGCCCGGACGCGAGCGTGGTGCTCCGGCTCTGCGAGCGGCATCGGGGCGCTCCGGCCGCCGCTGCGCGCGGGCTGCTCGAGCACGCGCGCGAGCTCCTGCCGGGAGCACCGGTCGCCATCACCGGCTCGGCTGGTGTCGCGCTCGCGAGCGCGCTCGGCGCCATCCCCGTCCACGAGATCGGCGCGTTCACGGACGCGGTGCGCGCGCTCGTCCCGGGTGCGCGGACCGTCGTCGAGCTCGGCGGGCAGGACGCCAAGATCGTCTGGCTCGACGCGACGGGCGGCGACGCGGAGATGAACGATCGCTGCGCGGCGGGCACCGGCGCCACCATCGATCGCATCGCGCGGCGGCTCGGGATGACGCCCGAGGCGCTCCGTGGGCTCCGGCTCGAGGGCGACGCGCGCGTGGCGGCCAAGTGCGGGGTCTTCGCCGAGACCGACGTGGTGAACCTCGTGCAGCGCGGGGTCGCGCCGGGACTCGCGATCGCGGCGCTCGCACGCGCGATCGTGGTGCAGAACCTCGCGGTGCTCGCGCGTGGGCGAGCGCTGCGCGCACCGGTCGTGCTGCTCGGCGGGCCGCACGAGCACCTGCCCGTCCTCGTCCAGGCATGGCGGGAGGCGCTCGAGCGGCACTGGGCGCAGCACGGGATCGCTCCGGGCGAGGTCGTGCGGCCCGATCATGCCGACACGCTCGCGGCGCTCGGCGCGGCGATGCACGCGGCCGCCGGGCGGCGCGCGCAGCCGAGGGTGCACGGCGTGCTCGGCCCGACACGGGTCGGTCCGGGGCTCGTGCCGCGTGACGACGAGCGTCCACGGCTCACGGCGCCGTGGACCCCCGGCATCCGCGGGATGGCCGATGGGCTCTGGGTCGGCCTCGACACCGGCTCGACGAGCACCAAGGCGGTCCTCTTGGGGAGCGGGGGCAGCGAGCCCCTCGCCGCGTCGTACGGGATCTCGAGCGGCGACCCGATCGCGGATGCGCGCGCGCGCCTCGCCGAGGTCCTGGGCGACAGCGAGAGGCCGATCGCCGGCCTGGGCGTGACGGGGTACGGCGCCGAGATCGTCGCGGAGGTGCTCTCGGCCGACGTGAAGGTGCTCGAGACGCTCGCTCACGCGCGGGGCGCCGCGGAGGCCTTCCCGGGGGTCGAGGTCGTCGTCGACGTGGGAGGCACCGACGTGAAGGTGCTGCGTCTGCGCCACGGGCGGACGATCGGCTTCCACCTCTCCTCGCAGTGCTCGGCGGGGCATGGGGCGTTCCTCGCGACGGCGGCGGCCGAGCTCGGCGTGCCGATGGCCGACTACGCCGAGCGCGCGCTCTCGGCGAGCCGCTCCCCCGAGTTCTCGGTCGGCTGCGCCATCTTCCTCGACACCGACCGCATCACGTTCCAGCGCGACGGGTTCGACGCCGCCGAGATCCTCGCAGGGCTCGCGCGCGCGCTCCCGCGCAACGTGTGGGAGATGGTCGTGGGCGAGGCGCCTGCCCGGCTCGGTCGCTCGTTCCTGCTCACCGGAGGGGTCCATCGCAACGCGGCGGCGGCGCTCGCCCACCTCCGCTACCTCGAGGACCACGTGCCCGGCGCCCGGGTGGCCGTGCACCCGCGCCCCGAGCTCTGCGGCGCGATCGGTGCGGCGCTCGAGGCGCGTGATCGACCGGGCCGCCGGGCGGCGAGCTCGCGCGATCTCGTGGCGATGCGCGCGCAGAGGGTGCGCGTCGAGAGCGGTGACGGGACCCGCTGCGATCGGTGCGAGGTGGGCTGCGCGCGGGCGCTGGTGCACATCGAGTCCGAGCGCGGGACGAGACGCACGCTCGTCGCGGGCAACGCATGCGAGCGCGGCGCCGACGTGGGGCACACGGGCGCGCGCTCGCGCTCGCATGCAGTCGACCTGCTCGCCGAGGAGGCCCGGCGCCTCTTCGTCCCGATGCTCCCTTCGCCCGCCCGCCGCCTCGCGCGCCCGAGGGTCATCGGCATCCCGCGCGTCATGGCGCTCTATCGATGCGCGCCGTTCCTGCTGCACTACCTGCGCGCCGCGGGGGTGCCCGAGTCCCACCTGGTGCTCTCGCCCACGACCTCGCCGCGGCTGTTCCAGCAGGGCGCGCGCGCGGCCAACGATCCCTGCTTCCCGGCCAAGCTCGTCCCGGCCCACGTCGACTGGCTGCTCCGGCTGAGCCCGAGGCCGATCGAGGTGTTGCTCCTGCCGGCCTTCACGCACGCGGCGATCCCCGTGCGGGGCGTCACCGACACCGCCTCGTGCCCCATCGTGGCCGGCTGCGGGCACGCGGCGCTCGCCTCGCTGCGACGCGACGGGGACGAGCTCGCCGCGCGCGGCGTCCGCGCCCTGACGCCGTCGCTCTGCATGACCGACCGCGCCACGCTCGAAGCGCAGCTGCTCGCGGGGCTCGGCGAGCTGCTGGAGCTCGACGCCGCCGCGAACCGTGTGGCCGTGGAGCACGGGCTCCGCGCGCAGGCGACGCACGCGGCGCGCCTGCGCGCGCGTGGCGAGTGGGTGCTCGCGCGCGCCCGCGCCGCCGGGCGCGCCGTCGCGGTGATCCTCGCCCGGCCCTATCACGCCGACCCGGGCGTGCAGCACGGCGTCTCCACCGAGCTCGCGGCGCGCGGTATCCCGGTGCTCGGCATCGCCTCGCTCCCCCTCGGCGAGCCCGCGCTCCTCGATCTGTCGGCGACGATGCCCGGCGCCACCAACTCGGGCTGCGCCGAGCGCGTGTGGGCGGCTCGCCGCATCGCGCGCGACCCGCACCTCGTCGCCGTCGACCTCTCGAGCTTCCGCTGCGGCCAGGACGCGTCGGTGCAGGGGATCGTCGACGACGTGCTCGGCGACGACAAGCCCGTCCTGCGCTTGCACGACGTGGACGAGCACAGCCCCGGCATCACGCTCGGGCTGCGGATCGCGACGTTCGCCGACGCCGTCAGACGGCACGAGGGCACGCTCGCGCGGCCGGCGCGTGGGCTCGAGGTGCACGCGTGAGCGCGCTGCTCGGAGCGGCGTCGGGCCGCGGCCTCTTCCTCGTCGGCGGCCTCGGCGCGCCCTACGACGCGCTGCTCGCAGCGACCCTGCGCGCGCGCGGGCTCGACGCCCGCACGCTGGGGCCGATGGACCGGGACGCGTACGAGCGAGGCCGCGCGCGTCTCGCGCGCAACCCCTGCGCGCCGCTGCTCTACACCACGGGCGCGCTCCTGCGGACCGCCAGCGCCCTCGAGCCTCGGACGGCGGCGACCGCGCTGGGCGTGACGACCTGCGGACCCTGTCGCTTCGCGCTCTTCGCCCCCGCCTGGCGTCGCGCGCTCGACGCCGAGGGCTGCTCGCGCGTCCGGACGCTCGTCGTCGGCCAGGACCCGACCGCGCTCCACGGCCTCGTCGGCGCCGAGGGTACGCGCGCGCTGCTCGACGCGATCGCCGCCGGTGACGCGCTCGCGGAGGTCGTGCGCCGGCTGGCACCCCACGTCGAGGACGTGGACGCCCTCGAGAGCGCGGCCGCGCAGGCGCTCGACTCGATGCTCCGGCGCATCGAGACGGGCGAGGCCCCGATCGAGGCGCTCGCCTCCGTGCGCGCGTTCCACGCCGCGCTCCCGCGCCAGACGCCCTCCCCGCTCGGGCGCGTCGTGCTGATCGGCGAGCCGTGGTCGCTCCACGTCGACGGCGCGCCCCAGCTTCACCTGCCGCGGGTGCTCGCGCGCGCCGGCGTCGAGATCGAGGTACCGCCGCTCTCGCTCTGGGTCGCGCTGCGCGCCTGGGAGGCGCGCCAGCCCACGTGGGGCGGAGGGGCGCCGACCTCGGATCTCCACGCGTGGGTCGCCCTCGACGCGCAGATCCGCGATTCGCTCGCGCGGGCCTGCACGGCCGCCGGGCTCGGGGGCCTCGAGCTCCCCGACCTCGACGCGCTCGCGGCGCTCGCGCGCCCGTGGCTACCCAGCGACGTGCGCGGCGGCTACGGTCACGTCGAGGTCGCGCTGGCGCTCCGTGCGCGCGCCGAGCGCCGCGCGCACGCGGTGATCTCCGTCAAGTCGTTCGGCTGCATCCCGTCCAGCGGGCTCGCCGACGCGATCGTGCCCGTGGCGCTCGCGCAGGGCGCCGACGCGATGCCTTTCCTGGCCCTCGAGGTCAGCCACGACGGCGCGGCGGCCAGAGAGAGCCGGCTGATGATGCGCGTCGCGGGTGCGCTGCGCGAGGCCCACCGAGAGCTGGAGGCCGCGCGCGCGTCGCGCCCCATGCCACTGCCCCCGATCGACCCGCTCGCGGGCACCCACGAGACGGGCGCCCGCCCCTACGCCTGCACGCTCGCGTGCGAGGTCGCTCGGCTCGAACGACGAGGTCACTCATGAACCGCACCCGGCTCGCGCTCCCGATCGCCCTCGTCATCACGTCGTGGTCCCTGGCCGCGTGCGAGGAGCCGCCGGCGCCCGCGAGCACGGCCCCGCCCGCCACGCTCGTCGTCGGGTACAGCGCGCTGCGCATCAGCCTGCCGATCTTCGTCGCGGACCAGCGCGGCATCTTCGCGCGCCACGGCCTGCGGGTGGACCTGCGCCGCTACGACACCGCACAGCCCCTCGTCGAGGAGCTGGTCGACGGCCGGATCGACGCGGGCGGCTACGCCGCGCTGCCCATCGTGATGACCGTCGCGGGCCAGGCGCACCAGGGCGTGCGCATCGCGACGGGCATGGTCGAGGATCAGGCCCACCCCGTCAGCGCGCTGCTCCGCCGCGCGGGCGGTCCGCCGATCGAGTCCGTCGCCGATCTCCGGGGCCATCGCGTCGGCGTGCTCCCGACGCTCGCGTACACCGCCTGGCTGGACCTCGTGCTCCGGCACGCGGGCGTGGACCCCGGGGAGGTCACGGTGGTGCCGATCGCGCCACCGCAGCAGGTGTCGAGCCTCGCCGAGGGCAACGTCGACGCGCTCTTCACGGGCGACCCCATGGCCACGGCCGCCGTCGCGAGCGGCGCCGGCGAGCGCCTCGGTCCGCTCGCCCCGGTCCCGGACGCGCTCGGGGGCCCACAGGTCTTCGGTACCTTCCTGGTGACCGAGGACGTCGCGCGCGCGCGTCCGGCGGACGTGGCGGCGCTCCTGGCTTCGCTCGACGAGGCGATCGCCGAGATCGCCCGGGACCCGTCCACGGCGGCGGACGCGATGCTCCCGTTCGTGCGCGAGCCCGAGCGTCCCCAGGTGCGCCTCTACCCACCCGCCTCGTACCTGACGAGCTCGGAGCTCACCTCGGAGCGACTCTCGGCCGAGACGCGTCGCATCGGCGAGCTCGGCCTCGCGGCCTCCGTCCCCGACGTCTCGGGCTGGTCGCTCGCGGGCGCGACGCCATGAGCGCCGTCCCTGCCATCGCGCTCGAGTCGGTCCGTGCGTGGCGCGACGGCCGCCTCGTGCTCGACGGGATCACGCTGCGGATCGCGACCGGAGAGCGCGTCGCGCTGCTCGGCGGAAACGGGGCCGGGAAGTCCACGCTCCTCGACGTCGTGCTCGGCTTGCTCTCCGCGGAAGGGTCGGTCCGCGTCCTCGGCGCCGCTCCTCCCGCGAGCTCGATCGGCTTCGTGGGCCAGGACCCCGACGCCAGCCTCCTGCCGTGGCTCTCGGTGCGCGACAACGTCGAGCTCCCGCTGCGCCTGCGCGGTGTGCCGGCGGCGGCGCGCGCGCGCGCGTTCGACGACGTGCGGGCCTGGCTCGATCCAGGCGCTCGGATCGACCCGACCCGCGCGCCCCGCGCGCTCTCGGGCGGCGAGCGCCAGCTCGTCGGGCTGATGCGCGCGTGGGTCGGAGCGCCACGGCTGATCGTGCTGGACGAGCCTCTGTCGGCGATCGACCCCGTCGCGCGGCTCCGGACGCGCGAGGCCATCGCGCGGGGCTGCGCGCGCGCGCCGGAGACGACGCTGCTCTTCGTCACCCACGATCTCGCCGACGCCGCCGCCCTCGCGACCCGCGCGATCGTGCTCGGCGGTCGGCCGGGGACGGTCCGCGCCGACGTCGCGATCGAGCACGGAGACGCGAGCGAGGTCCTGCGCGCGCTCGAGGACGTCGCGCGCGACGCCGGCGATCTCTCGCGGCGCGGGGCGCTCGGCGCGGCCCCGATCCTCCGGGCGGTCGGCACGTGACGGCGGCTCGCCGGCCCGGGGGCGGCCCCGCGCGCCGCTGGTGCTCGACCAAGGCCTCGTGCAGCACCGCGCGCTCGCCGGGCCGCTCGCGATCCTGCGCGCGCTCGCCACGGCCATCGGCGACGGCACGCTCGGCGCGGACCTGGCCGCCACCATCCGCCGCACGGCGCTCGGCCTCGCCGGCGGCGCTCTGCTGGGCATCGCGCTCGCCGTGCCCGCCTCCCGCTCGCGCGACGCGGTCGAGGCGCCGCTCGACTTCTTCCGCGCCATCCCGCCGCTGCTCGTGGTGCCCTTGCTCTGCTTCGCGTTCGGCTACGGCGAGCTCGCCCGGGTGCTCGCGGTCGCGTGGGCGGCGGCGCTCACCGTCTCGCTCCACGTGAGCGCGGCCCTCGCGCGGCCCGCCGGCGAGCGAGAGCGGGCGCTCGCCGCGATGGGCGCCTCGCGCCTGCAGCTGTTCCGGTTCGTGCGCAGCCGCGAGCTCGTGCCGCCCTTGCTCGTCGGTCTGCGCCAGGCCCTGGCGCTGGGCCTCGTCGTCTCGGTCGTCACCGACATGGTCATCGGCGCCGACGCGGGGCTCGGGGCTCGCGCCGTCGCCGCGCAGATCGCGTACGACACGCCGGGTCTCTGGGCGGTGCTGATCGTCACCGGCCTGCTCGGTCTGGTCCCGGCCCGCGCGCTGCTGGCCCTCGAGCGACGCGTCGAGCACTGGCGCCCGTGAGCGTCGGCCCGCGGGCCGACCGTGTATCCTGCCGCCGGAGCACCTCGAGAACATGTCGTCGACGGAGTCGGTGCTGGGAACGGTCGACGAGGTGGAGGGCCACTTCGTGGCCACGGTGTTCCTCGGCCTCGGCGTGCCGCTCGTCCCGATCCGCTCGATGTACGTCCACTCGATGCAGATCAGCCGCGTCCCCGGCGGCACGCGCGTCCAGTACAAGGGGCGTGACCTGCCGCTGGTCGGCTCGAGCGTGCTGCTGGGCTATGCGCGCGTCTGGCTGGCGCTCGCGACCTTCGCGATGCCCTTCGTGCTCATGTGGGGACAGCAGGTCGACTTCTCGAGCTGGACGCGCTGGGAGTGCCTGGCCACCTACGCTTGCGCCGCGCTGTGGGCGCTGACGTTCCTTCCGGGTCGGGTGAGCGCCACCGAGAAGAAGAAGCTCGTCTGCATCGGCGAGGCGACGGGCGCGTACCTCGATCCGAGGCGCGACGGAATGCTCGGTCGCAAGGGGTTCTGCGCGATGCTCGAGCCGGCGCTCCGGGCCGCCGGCACCGAGCCGGATCCGGCCAGCCTGCGCGCGGCGATCGCCCGCTCGAACGACACGAAGGTGCTCGGGAAGATCTACGCCTACGCGCGCTACGCGGTCCCGGACTCCCCCGAGTACGGGCCGGTCGTCGACGAGGCGTGGAGCCGGATCACGCGACTCGCGTGAGGTCCGGCGCGCTCCGCGTCAGTTCTTGGCCTTCGCCTCTTCCTGCTTCTTCCGCTTGTCGGCCCACATCAGCAGGTAGCGCTCGATGAACTCGTCGATGTCGCCGTCGAGCACCGTCTGGATCGCGCTGACCTTGTGCTCCGTGCGCTCGTCCTTCACGAGCTGATAGGGCTGCATCGTGTACGTGCGGATCTGCGAGCCGAACCCGATCTGCATCTTGTCGACGCCGTAGGCCTCCTCGAAGTCCTTCTCCCGCTTCTGGCGCTCGAGCTCGTAGAGCTTTCCGCGCAGCATCTTCATCGCGGTCGCGCGGTTCTTGTGCTGGCTGCGCTCCGCCTGGCACGCGACGATGGTCCCCGACGGGATGTGCGTGATGCGGATCGCCGACTCCGTCTTGTTGACGTGCTGGCCGCCCTTGCCGCCCGCGCGGAACGTGTCGACCTGGAGGTCCTCGGGCTTGATGACGATGTCCCCGACGTCGTCGTCGAGATCCGGCACGACCTCGACCGACGCGAAGGCCGTCTGCCGGCGCGCGTTCGCGTCGAAGGGCGAGATCCGGATGAGGCGGTGCACGCCGTTCTCGGCGCGAAGGTAGCCGTACGCGTAGGGGCCCTTCACGACGATGGTGGTGCCCTTCACGCCGCCGTCGCCGTCGGTCTGGTCGACGATCTCGGTCTTGAACCCCTTCTTCTCGGCCCAGCGCAGGTACATCCGCTGCAAGATCGTGGTCCAGTCCTCGGCGTCGAGGCCTCCCGTGCCGGCGTGGATCGCGAGGATCGCATCCGAGCGATCCTCCTTGCCGGCGAGCATGCGCTCGACCTCCATCTGCCGGACGCTCGCCTCGAGCCCGGGGATCTGCTGGACGACCTCGTCGATGATCGACTCGTCCCCCTCGGCCATGTCGAGCAGCTCGCGAAGATCCTTCGCGTCCTTCTTGCCCTTCTCGTAGCGGTGGACCGTCCCCTCGAGCCCGGCCTTCTCCTGCACGAGCTTCTGCGCCGCCTCGGCGTCGTCCCAGAATCCCGGGGCGAGCGTGCGGTCGTTCAGCCGATCGATCTCGTGGCGCAGACCGTCGACGTCAAAGATACCTCCCCAGCGCCTCGAGGCGCTGAGCGAGCTCCGAGAGGCGGTCCTTGGCCTCGCTGACGGGCATCGACATGGGCGCGTTCATGCGTCCGGCGCTGCGCCCTGTCAATCGCCGTCGACTGCTGTCACGATGATGCGTACGGAGGCCAGCATGCCGTTCGGGTGGCCGTGGCGTCGCACGCTCGCAGCTTCGATCCTGCTCGTCGCCGCGACGGGCCCGTCCATGGCCGCCGCCGAGGTCACGCCCTGCGGCGGCATCGGCCTCGGAGGGGTCACCTGCCCGCCGCCCACGTCCTGCAACGACGACGCGGAGTGCTACGGCATGGGGCTCGGGCGGTGCCTTCGCGCGGGCTCGGGCGGTGGCGGAGTGTGCTCGGCCGACTGCAGCGCGCTCTTCGTCTGCACCGTGCCGAGCGACTGCCCCACCTTCGACGGCCTCTCCCCCGCCTGCCAGCCGACGGCGGTCCCCGGCGCGACGGGGCTCTGCACGTACCACGACGGGGCGAGCCGATCCTTGGTGACCCTCTGCGGGACCGCGACCGGAGCGGTCAGCCTCGCGCAGGTGCGTGCCTGCTTCGACGGCGCGAGCTGGGCGACGGGCGACTGCGACGGCGACACGGTCCTCAACGGCGTCGACGCCGACCCGTGCTCGTCGAGCGCCTCGGGGATGGTCGCGAGCGGCCCCTCGCCCTTCTGTCTGGCGGGGCGCATCTGCGAGGGCACGAGCTCGACGTGCGCGCCCCTGCTCCGCTGCTCGGGCGGTGGCTCCGCCTGCAGCGCGGTCGCCTCGCGGATCTCGGCGCGCGGCCCCTGGGAGTGCTCGCCGATCCCACCGGCCACGGCCTTCACGTTCTGCCACCCGAGCTGCGATGCGACGCTCCAGTGCTCGGGCGACACGGACTGCCGCGGCCTCGGCACCTGCTCCACCCTCGGCGCGCCGGTCGCGATGTGCCGCGCGACGGCCCTCGCCGCCTGCGCGAGCACTTGCGCCTTCGATCCGCTCGACTGGGCGAGCGCACAGGGTGACTGCGACGGGGACGGCGCACAGAACGCCTGCGACCCGAACCCCTGCGCGGCGGCGGGTGACCCGCCCTGCGTGTTCAACCACGTCTGCGCCGTGGACGCGGGAACGACGACGCCCGACGCGAGCGTGTCGACGCCCGACGCGAACGTGCGGACCGACGGCGGCGTGGGCGCGGATGTCGGGACGGTCACCCCGGAGGACGCCGCGCTCGTGCCCGAAGACGCCGCGAGCGCGCCGGATGCCAGCAGCACGACGGACGCCGCGAGCGCGCCGGACGCGACCCGGCCGATGGACGCGGCCACCCCGCCGATCGACGCGGGGAGCGTCGCCATGGACGCGAGCACGACGCCCCAGGCGATGGCCGGGCTCGGCTTCGGCGGCGGGGGCGGCTGCCGCTGCGCGCTCGTCGGGGGACCGGCCCAGCGTGGCGGCGGCGAGGTCGGGCTGGGGCTGCTCGCGCTCGCCGCGCTCCGTCGTCGGCGCCGCGCTACTCGTCGTTGACCGTCATCGCGACCGTCGCGCCCGGGTCGACCATCGTGCCCGCAGGCGGGTCGGTGCTCACGATGATGAACGCCGGACGATCCGGGTTGAACGTGTGGTGCAGCTCGCCCGGGACCAGCCCCGCGGCGGTGAGCGCCTCGCGCGCCAGGCTCTGGCGCTGACCCGTCACGTCGGGCACGGCGATCTGCCGCGACGCCGCGACGACGGAGATGCGCACGGTGCTGCCTCGCTCGGCGTGCTCGCCGGGTCCGGGCGACGTGGCGTTCACGAGGCCGGGCGTGCCGGCACCCTCCGCCTCTTCGACCGCGCCGACGACGAGGCCGGCGCTCGTGATGCGCGAGCGCGCCGCGGCGAGGGGCTGCCCGATCACGTCGGGCACGTCGACCTGATCGGGCCCGAGCGAGACGATGACGGCGACCTCCGAGTCGCGAGGGACGGTGGAGCCGGCGCCCGGGCGCTGCTCGACGATCGCGCCGGCCGCGACGTTCGGGTCGTGGCGCTCGCCGCGATGGACGAGGCGAAGACCGTTGCTCTCACAGAGCCCGGAGGCGTTGTCGAGCGAGAGGTTGGTGAGCAGCGGGACCACCTCGTTGGGGACCAGGTGCCAGCCCTCGGCCATCGCGAGCGTCACCGCCGCCGAGACGATCGCGCTGGTGATGATCGAGGCGATGATCGGGCGCGTGAGCCCCTCGCTGCGTTCGGCCATGGGCAGGGTTTCTAACACGAACGCTGACCCGCCCGCCCCGTGCATGGTCTGGCCCCGCCGCGCTACCGCCGCCCGGTGCCGCCGTGGCACGCTCGTCGTGTCGCTCGCGTGCGCCGCGTGATCTGCGGGCCGTCGACGCGATCTGGGGGAATCGTGCGCAGCAGAGCGAGTGTGTCCGCGGTCCTCGGATGTCTCGGGCTCGCGCTGGTCGGCGTCGGGGCGCGGGCCCAGCCCACGGCGCGCATCGACCTCCGCATCCTCGCGGGCGGCGGCGTCTTCGCGCGCCCGACGGACCACGCAGGCGGCGGGGCCGGGGTCCCGGTCCGCCTCGTGTCGTACGACGGCGCGGCCTGCGACGGCACGCTCGGGGCGTACGCGCAGACCGCGGTGCAGAACGTCGAAGGCGAGACGTCGATGGCGCTCGCCGCGCCGGTGCGCGGGAGCTGCGCGGGTGGGGGTGGATCGCTCTTCGCGATCTTGCGGCCGGCACCGACGAGCACGTGGCCGGCGGCCCGCCCTGCGACGGACCCGCGCGCCGCGGGCGCGATCGAGGCGGCCCGGGCGGCGGCGGCGACTGCCGGACACCTCCGCGGCGAGATCGACTGGGAGACACCGCGCGTCTACGAGCTGGGGACCTCGCTCTACGCGCTGGTGTCGGGCCCTGCGTGCGGGGAAGACGAGATGGGGTGCTCGCCGACCGTCGCCGCGCTCGCGCGTGTGGAGGGCGGCGGGACGGCCGAGGTCGTGCTCGCGCGCCCGGCGCACTGGCTCTGGACGCACGAGGAGCTGATGGATGCGTCGTTCTCGTGGCGCGGCGTGGTCGACGTGGACGGCGACGGCGCCGTCGAGGTGATCGAGACCCTGATGGGCGAGAGCGCGTTCATGATCCGCCTCGTGCGCGTGGGCGCCCGTCCCGCGGGAGACGTGGTGTGGCTCGCGAGCTACCGGGACGACGTGCTCGGCGCGACCGTCGGGCGTGCGCCGCGCCCCGTGGCCCCCGCGATGCGCTGAGCCCGCGCTCGCCTGCCGCCTGGCTCCGGCTACGACGCGTCGTCGCACTCGGCGAGCTGCGCGAGCGTCGCGCGCAGCAGGTACATCTGCTCGGAGCCGAGCCCCTGCCCGACGAAGGACGCGCCGTAGACGAGCCCGGCGACGACGCCGAGCGCCGGCGCGACGAGCAGCGCGAGCGGGCGCTGACCGAGCGACCACTGCACGAGCCCGAACATCACCGCCCACGACGTCACGAGGATCATCGTGCCGTAGAGGAAGCGGTAGAGCGCCCAGACGTACGCGTCGGGCCCGAAGCGCGCCTCGAGAACCGCGCCCTGCCCCTCGGGCCGCATCCGGACAACGACCTGCGGCGACCAGAAGTGGTGCTCGCTCCCGCCGATGGCGAGCTCGATGCGGTCGTCGAACGCGATCCCGCGCAGGCGCGTCGAGGTCTTCACCAGCTCGTTCACGCGCTTGCGGATCTCGGGAGGCGGGAGCGCGCTCGTGAGCGTGAAGGTCGGTCGCGGGCTCGGGCGAGGCATGCCCGGAGGGTGCCAATACACGGCGGGGGCGAGCAACAGGCTGAGACGCTCTCGCCCTCGCTCTCGCTCTCGCTCTCGCTCTCGCCCTCGCTCTCGCTCTCGCTCTCGACCTCGCCCTCGACCTCGACCTCGCTTTCGCCCTCGCCTCTCGCCCTCGCCTCTCGCCCCCACCCTCGCTCACTCCGCGCGGATCGCCCCCGCGACCTCCCAGAGCGGCAGGTAGTACCCGACGAAGCAGAGCGCGATCCCGGCGAGCGCGAGCACGAATGCGACGACGATCCCGACGCGCCGCGCGCCGAGATCACGCGCCCGGAGCCCGGTGGCCAGGGCCGCGATCGGCGGGGCGGCGAGCACGAGGGGTCCCGCCGCGGACGTCACGCAGCGCGTGAGCAGCGGCAGCTCGAGGTCCGCGCCGAAGTCGGCGTACATCGCGGCGAAGCTCCCGCCGACCGGCGCGAGCGCGATCAGAACGAGCGCCCCACCGGCGGCGAGCACCACCGCGATCCAGTCGAGCGCCGTGAACCGCTCGCGTGCGCTGGGCGTGGGCATCTTGCGTATCCGTTGGCCGGCGCCGAGCCCGCCGCTCGCCGCACCGCTCAGCGGTTCGGGATGTGGATCGCTTCCTTCAGCGCGTGCTTGAAGCTCTCCATCATCGCCTCACCGAGCGTCGGGTGCGGGTGCACGGTCAGGTGCACGTCCTCGGCGTACGCGCACATCTCGAGGGCGAGCGCGGCCTCGCTGATGAGGTCGCTCGCCTCGGGGCCGACGATGCCGACGCCGAGCACCTCGTGCGTCTCGGCGTCGACGATGCTCTTGATGAAGCCCTCGGTGTGCATCACGGCCATCGCGCGGCCGCTCGCCGAGAACGGGAACTTGCCGATCTTGACCTTGCGGCCCGCGGCGGCGCACTCCTTCTCGCTCATGCCGACGGTGGCGATCTCGGGCTCGGTGAAGATGGCCGCGGGCATCGCACGGTAGTCCTTGGCCGCCTTGTGGCCCGCGATCACCTCGGCGCAGATCTCGCCGTCCTTGCTGGCGCGGTGCGCGAGGTACGGCATGCCCGTGACGTCGCCGATGGCGTAGATGCCCTTCACGTTCGTCTCGCACCGCTCGTCCGTGAGCACGTGGCCTCGCGCGTCGAGCTTCACGCCCAGCTCCTCGAGCCCGAGGCCCTTGCCGTTGGGCTTGAAGCCGACCGCCACGAGCACGCGGTCTGCCTCGAGCTCGCGCGTCTTGCCGTCCGGCAGCTCGACCGTGACGGTCGCCTTCTCGCCCGCGACCTTCACCCCTTGCGCCTTGGTCTTGTAGAGCACCTCGCCGCCGGCCTTCGTGAACGCCTTCTCGACGACCTTCACCAGATCGAGATCGGTCGCGCCGAGCAGCTGCTCGAGGAGCTCGACGACGATCACCTTCATGCCGAGCTTCTGGTAGACCATCCCGAGCTCCATCCCGATCACGCCGCCGCCGACGAGCACCATCGTGCCCTTGGCCGCCTGGAGCGAGACGGCCTCCCGCGCGGTGATGACGACCTTGCCGTCGATCGGCAGCGAGGGGATCGCGATCGGCGTCGCGCCGGTGGCGACGACGATTCCCTTCTTGGCCTCGACGGTCTCCTTGGACCCGTCGGCCTTCGTGACCTCGAGCGTCCTCGGCCCGGTGAAGCGCGCCGTGCCCATCAGGATCTCGCCGCCCGCGCCCTTCACCAGGGTGCTGACGCCACCGGTGAGCTTCTTGACGATGCCGGCCTTCCACTCCTGCATCTTCGGCACGTCGACGCTCGCGCCCTGGATCACCACGCCCATCGTGGCCGCGCCGTGCGTGGCCTTCTCGTAGAAGTTGGACGCGGCGATGAGCGCCTTGCTCGGGATGCAGCCCCAGTTGAGGCAGACGCCGCCCATGTACTCCTTCTCGACGACGAGCGTCTTGACGCCCAGCTGTCCGAGCCGGATCGCGGCGACGTATCCGCCCGGGCCACCACCGATCACGATCGCGTCGTACGTCTTGTTCGCCATGTCTGGTCCGCTCCTGCCTGCCGAAACGCGGGCGGACCTTACCACGGCGATCCGGGGCGCAAGCCCCGACGCGCGTCAGCGGCGGGTGTACGTCACGGCGCTCGCGCCGGTCCCGAGCGTCAGCGTCGCGCCGGTGATCGCGTAGGGCGCGCCCGAGAACGCGAGGTTCGCGGGGTCGAACGTGGGCTCGGGCGTCGCGGGCTGCTCGTCGGACGCGTTCATGCAGCCAGCGCGCGCGACGGTCTCGCCCGCGCTGGCCCCGACCACGACGTCGAAGGTGCTCGCCGTGGCCGACCACGTGTAGCCGGTGTAGGCGGTGGTGATCGTGCAGCCGGGATAGCTCGTGTTGGACGTGCTGTTCACGAAGCTGCTCGTCCCCGCGTACCTGCCGTCGGCGGAGAAGGTGATCGCGTTGTCGCAGGTGCCGCAGTCGGGCGCGGTGCAGAACGCGTAGCAGGTGGTGTTTCCCCACGTCCCGACCAGCGCCGAGCCGCTCGCGCCGCCGTCACCGCTCGCGGTGCCGCCGCCGCAGCCGGCGAGCAGGACGAGGGCCAGGACGACGCGGAGGTGCAGAGCGCTCGACATGCGCCGAAGGTAGCACGCGCACCGGCGGCGTCGCCCTCAGGGGCAGCCGCGCGTGCCGAGGCCGTCGAACACGTCGGCCCCCGCGCTCGTCCACTCCGTCGCCGGATCGAAGGCGTCGCCGCCGTTCGCGTCGCCCGTCGTCACGCTGCACTGCCGGCGCAGCGTCTCGTTGGTCGTGGTGACCGTCGTGCCCCAGGCCGAGCCCGGGTCGCTGCCGACCTGCCCGATCACGTCGACGACACCGTCGGGGCAGTCGATCGCGAGGGCGTCGTTGCCGTTGAAGCCCATGACGCCGCCCGCGATGGCGGCCGTGCAGCTCGAGGGCGTGAACCCGGCGGCGCCGGAGTTGCACAGGGTGAAGACGGCGCCGGACGCGAGCGAGCCCGTCAGATCGTAGCTCGCCGTCATCGTCGTGGCGCCGTTCGCGTAGAGCCGGATGGTGCAGCCCGTGAGGGTGAAGCTGCTCGTGCCGACGTTGGCGATCTCGACGGCCTTGTTGTTGCCGCTGCCCTCGACGTACTCCGAGAACAGGAGCGGCGCGGTCGAGCGGACCACCGCGGCGTCGCGCCCGGCGTCGTGGCCCGCGTCGCGACCTGCATCGCTCCCGCCGTCCCGCCCGGCGTCGGCCGCGATCGCCGCGTCGTGCCCGGCATCGGAGCCCGCGTCCACCGGCAGCACGGCCGCGTCGGCGCCCGCGTCCGACGCGACGCTCGCCGCGTCCGTGCCCGCGTCCGCCCCGGGGCCGGTGTCCGGGAAGGCGCCCGACCGCCGCGTCGTGCAGCTCACCAGCAGCCCGAGCCAGATCACGATCCGCAGCCGCCGCATCAGTGGCCCCCGCCGTGCCCGGTCGCCGCGCCTGGCATCGCGAGGTACTCGGCCTGCTGCTCCTTCAGGTGCCAGGGCAGCTCACCCCCGTAGACGTCCTCGAACATCGTGCTGCGGGCGGGCGGCGGAAGCTCCTCGATCGCCGCGATGGCCGCCTCGAACTCCGCGTGCAGCTTCTCCTCGAGGCTCGCCTTGATCGCCTCGTCGAGGATCGACGCACCGAGCAGGTACTTCTCGAAGCGCGCGAGCGGGTCCTTCTTCGCCCAGGCGTCGACCTCGTCCTGCGAGCGGTAGCGCGTCGGATCGTCGCTGCTGGAGTGTGGGCCCATGCGGTACGTGACGCTCTCGACGAAGGTGGGGCCCTCGCCGCGGCGCGCCCGCTCGACCGCCGCCTTCACCGTCAGGTAGACGGCGAGCACGTCGTTTCCATCCACGCGCGCGCCCGGCATCCCGTAGGCGTGCGCCTTCACCGCGATCGTGCGGCTCGCGCTCTGCTTGTGGGTCGGCACGCTGATCGACCAGTGGTTGTTCTGGCAGATCAGCACCGCAGGCACCTTCCAGATCGCGGCGAACGTCATCGCCGTGTGGAAGTCGGCCTCGCTCGTCGCGCCGTCGCCCATGAACCCGACGCACACGACGTCGTCCTTCTTCTTCTTGGCGGCCCACGCGGCGCCGACCGCCTGCGGGACCTGCGGGCCGATGCACGACGACCAGCCGACCTGGTTCACGCTGCGCCCGGCCTGGTGGCTCGGCATCTGCCGGCCCTTCTGGATGTCGGCGCTGTTGCCGTACGCCTGCGCGAGCCAGACGGAGAGCGGGAAGCCGCGGCAGAGCATGATCGAGCTCTCGCGCAGCGCGGGGAAGACCCAGTCGCGCTTCTCGGTCGCGAACGCGGTCGCGGTCGGGGTCGCCTCCTGGCCCGTGATCGTGCCGAAGAAGCCGACCTTGCCCTGGCGCTGCTTGCCGAGCATGCGCTCGTCGATCCGGCGGATGCGCAGCATCGCCTCGTACATCGCCAGCAGCGTCTTGCCGTCGAGGAAGGGATCGCGCCCCGGATCGGCGGTGCCGTCCTCGCGGAGCACCTGGAAGAGGCCGAGCGTCGGATCGTCGGGGGGCAGCGTCTGCATCGGGCCGGACGTTAGCATCCCGGCCCGTCTCCGCCTCGGCTCAGCTCGGGAACGCGACCGCCCGACCCGGCGCCGACAGCTCCAGCACCGCAGACCCGGCGCGCAGGCGAACGATCGCCCGCGCCTCGCTGCCGCGGGAGGCGAGCGGCCCGTCCCGCCAGGTGATGCTCACCTCGACCGGCGTGCCCGCGGCGACGCGTCCGTCCCACGCGTCGTGGCCGGCGATCTCGAGCTCCGGCCGGTGCAGCAGCGTGCGCGCGTCCGCGACCACGACCGAGCCGCCCCCGACGCGAATGCGGGCGTCCCGGGTACACTCGATCCGCGCGCTGACGCTCACGATCATCGCGCCGAACCCGTCCGAGGCGCGACCCGGGTGCGCCATCATGTCGGCGCTCCGCCAGTACTGCGCGCCCGTGATCGTGACGGTGCAGTCGCCGAGCGCCCCGCTCGAGGGCGCCTGGGCAGCGGCGAAGGCCGGCAGCCACGTCATGGCGAGGACGAAGGCAGGGAGCGAGAGCAGGCGCATGCGGGCAGCGTGACATGCGGGGGCCGGTGGTCGCTCGCGTAGCCAGCGCTGGCCGATCGGCGACTCGACTCGCCAGGGCCCGGAGGCCATTTTCGCCAGGGTTCTGGTCGGCACGCGAGGTGCAACGGCCCGCGCGTGACCCCCCACGACATCGAGCTCGACGAAGACTGCGCGACCACGACCTTCGACCGCGCCGAGATCCTGGCCGCCCTCGTGGGACGCCCCGCGCTGAAGGTCCCGCCGCCGCCGCCCGCGCGTCGCGCGACGCCGATCCCGCCTCCGCTCCCGGTGGTGCTCCGCAAGCGGATCGCGTTCGGTGACGTGGACTGGCTCGCGTCGCTCCCGGCCGAGTCGCGCGCCGTGCTCGAGGCCGCCGCGCAGCCCGCGCGCCCGTGGCCCTACGCGGAGCGGATCCCCGGCGCGGTCTGTACGCCCATCGTGTGATCCAGCGGCTCGCCCGGCCTGCTAGGCTCGGCCCGTGATCAGCAATCGTGGCGGCTTGCCGCTCCGGCCCCTCCCGTCCGCGGGCTGCGCCCGCTCGCGTCCGGGCCCTCCGTGGCGAGCTCTGCTGTCGTGATCAGCTGTCCGCGTTGCTCGCAGGTCCTGCCGGACCACGCGACGTTCTGCATGTCGTGCGGGACGTCGCTCGCGGGCGGGTACCGCCAGCCGCAGGCTCCGAGCGTCGGCCAGGGCGCGCGGCCGGGGTACTCGCGCGACGGCATGCGCATCTGCCACGGCTGCGGCGCGATCGCGCCGCTCGAGCGCCAGTCCTGCTCGCTCTGCGGTCAGGCGTTCTCGCGGCTCGAGGAGCGCGCGCCCGAGCGGCCCGACGGCACGTACTGGGCGCAGCTCCGGACCGAGCTCACGTGCAGGCAGTGCGGCAGCAAGTCGCCGGTGGACGAGCCCGAGGTGGAGGGGACCGTCACGTGCGCCGCGTGCCACACCGTGCAGGCCTTCGACGTCGGCGTTTGGACGGAGGCGCTCGACCACGCGCACGCCGTCGCCGACCTCGCCGGGCCCGCGATCGAGGGCCGCGGCGGGAGCCGGACCGTCGCGGCGAAGAACCCGTACGTGTCGATCGGGATCACCAACACCACGAGCACCCTCGAGCTGACGGGCATGAGCATCTCGGGCGGCGTGATGCGGACGCGGAACCTGAGCGTGGCGGCCTCGCCGGGGCACCCGCTCTGCGCCGTGTGCCACACGCCCGTCGACGCGCAGGTCGAGGGCGGCACCCGCGTCAGCACGCGCTGTCCGACGTGCGGGGACCGCGCCGCGTACGAGATGCCGCGCGCGCTGACGTCGCTTCACTCGCCGCTGGTCTGCGTCCTGTGCGACGACGAGCGGGTCGATCGCCCCGAGGCACGGGTGAACGCGACGAGCGCGGGAATGGTCGTCGCGCTGCACTGCCCGAGCTGCGGCGGCGCGATCGACGTCCAGGTCGGCGAGCGCGCCGCGACCTGCCCGTTCTGCAAGACGGCCTGCCGCATCCCCGCTCGCACGCTGCTCTCGCTGAAGAAGCAGAACGAGCGGCCACGGCCCTGGTGGGCGCTCTTCCGCGGCCCCTCGGCCAAGCGCCTCGAGCTCGAGCAGGCCGAGGCGGCCCCGGCGTACGCGGCGAACCCGTACGTCGCGACCGACACCGAGACACGCGGCCTCGAGGAGCCACCCGCGGCCGCATCGCGCAACGCGAAGATGATCGACCTCGCGTTCTCGGTCATCGTCCCGCTGATCATCCTGGGGGGCGTCTCGCTCGTCCTCTTCCTCCCCATCGTCTGGGGCTGGCTCAACGGCTACGGCTCGGACACGCCGCCGCCACCGCTGCCGCTGCCGTGAGCACGACCCCACCCGTGAGCACGACGACCACGACCGACGCCAACGAGCGCTGCGAGACGTGCCGCAAGCCCGTGTGGGCGTGTGTCTGCGATCGCGTGCGGCCGCTCGAGACCAAGACGCGCGTCATCATCCTGCAGCACCCGCAGGAGGACGACGTGGTGCTCGGGACCGCGCGCCTCGTGGCGAGCACGCTCCCGGCCGCGCGGGTCCTCGTCGGCCTCTCGTGGCCCTCGCTCGAAGCGGCGCTCGAGGAAGAGATCGACCGCAGCCGCTGGGCGAGCGTGTACTCGCACAAGCTCCCGGACGACGTCCTCGGCCGGACGGGCGCGATCCGGATGGACCGCCACGGCGCGCTCACGGACGCGCGCCCCGACGGGATCGTCCTGCTCGATGGAACGTGGTCGCAGGCCAAGACGCTCTGGTGGCGCAACCCCTGGCTGCTCAAGCTCGGACGGATCGCGCTGCGCCCGCTCCAGCCGTCGATCTACGGCAAGATGCGGCGCGAGCCGCGGCGCGAGCACGTGAGCACCCTCGAGGCGACGGGCGCGGCGCTGACCGCGCTCGGCGAGGATCCGGCGGTCGAGGCCGAGCTGACCAAGCTGATGCGGACGATGGTGCAGCGCGTCCGCGATCACGCCGACGCGGGCCCCTCGACACGCGAGCGGCGCAGCGCCGCGCCGCGGAGGTGACGTCACCCACGCGCGCGCCGCGGCCGACGCCACGGCAGCGTTCGTCACGACGACGCCCGTCGCGAGACCGTCAGGCTCCCCCGGACTCTCGCCAGGCGTCACACGTTCGTCACGTTCGTCACCGCCGACGAGGCGCGGCGCGCGCTGAACGCCCCGAATCGATGCGGATGCGACGCGCGGTGCCGCGTGTGTCACGCGTCACCGACTCGTCGCACGCAGCGGCACCCGGTGTTGCTAGAGCGCCACCCGAGTGGAGCCCAGGTCATGAAGAACGCAGAGTCCTGTCACACGCTGCTCGCCATCGCGTCACTCGTGGTCTCGATCGGTGCAGGCGCCGCGCCGCGGACGGCGCTGGCGCAGCCCCCGCCCGAGCCGCCGACCCCGCCGGCCATGACGCCGCCGGCCGAGCCGCCGCCCGCCGACGCACCGGCTGCCGGCCCGGACGACGCGCTCCCCCCCGACGGGAGCCCCGAGCCGCCCGCGATGCCCGCGCAGGGCTCGGACCCGGCGCCCGCACCCGACGTGGCGGCGCCCGAGGAGGGCGCGCCACCGGCGGCGCTCGTGCCGTCGGCCGCGGAGGTGGCCGCCGAAGAGGTCGACGAAGGGCCCGAGGAGCCCTCGTTCCAGATCGCGTTCGAGCCCGGCGAGGGCCTGCTCATCGGCACGGAGGATCACCGCTTCGAGATGGTCATCCGGGCTCGCATGATGTTGCTCGCGGCCTTCGAGGTGCCCGAGGACGCGCTGCAGATGGATGGCACCTACCGCTCGGTCGATCCCACGATCGACTTCACCGTGCGGCGGGCGCGCGTGACGCTGCAGGGCCGCGTCTTCGATCCACACATCCGCTACAAGGTGCAGCTCGCGGTGGCGCCCGCCGACCTGCAGGAGAACCTGGTCGGTCTCACTCGATCGCCGCTCCTCGACGCGATCCTCGACTTCCAGTTCCTGCGCGAGATGTTCGTGCGCGTCGGTCAGTTCGTGTTGCCCTTCAACCGCTCACGCGTCGTCAGCTCGAGCTCGATGCAGCTCGTCGACCGCTCCCTCGCCAACGCCGAGTTCAACCTCGACCGCGACGTGGGCATCGACATCCGCTCGCTCGACTTCGCCGGCCTCGGCTGGCTCCGGTACTACGCGGGCGTGTACACGAACGAGGGCCGCGACAGCCTCTTCTCGGCGGATCTCGGCCTGCTCTACCTCGCGCGTCTCGAGATCCTGCCCCTCGGACTCTTCGACGACTACACCGAGGGCGACCTCGCGCGCTCCTCCAGCCCGCACCTCTCGATCGGCGCCAGCTACGCGTTCTCCGATCGTGCGCACCTCGACCGCATCACGCTCGGCTCGCAGGTCGGAGACGGCGGCACGTTCAGCTATCACAGCGCCGAGGTGGACATGCTGTTCACCTACTCGGGCTTCTCCTTCATGTCCGAGTTCATGTGGCGCGACGGCTGGCACGTCGCCGGCACGGGCATGGGGATGGCCGGCAACACCGTGCGCCGCGGCGTGGGCTGGTATGCGCAGGCCGGCTTCCTCGTGCCCGACACGGACTTCGAGATCGCGGCGCGCTACGGCTTCACCGTGCCCATCCAGTCCAGCGGCTTCGGCACGGGAAGCGGCACGGCGGAGCGGAGCGAGGTCGGCATCGGCCTCAACTACTACTTCCACCGCCACGCGTACAAGCTCCAGCTCGACGCGTTCCGGCTCTGGGACGACGTGGACGGCTCCGACGGCGCCGCGTTCCAGCACGGGGAGACCCGCATCCGCCTGCAGCTGCAAGTCAGCATCTGATCCTGGACGACGACGGCGACCTGGCGAGGCTCCGCCTCTCGGGCACGCGAGCGCTCGACGCCACTCGCTGCGCTCCGTCGGACCGCGACCACTTGCCGCATGCTGCGAGCACCGCGCCGCGCGTACGTCTCCGCGCAGCTGGAGGTGCTCATGCGCGGTACGCTCTCTTTCTCGCTCCTCGGTCTGGTCCTCGCCCTCGTCGGCTGCGGGGGCACCGCCGGCTCCGGCGACGCCGGCAGCACGCCCCCCGACGCCTGGCTCGGCGCGGACGCCAGCTCCCTGCCCGGCTCGGATGCAGGACCCGCAGACGACGCGGCGAGCGCCCCTCGAGACGACGCCGCGGTCGGCGCCGACGCCTGGGCGCCGCGGGTCGACACGACGGTCACCATCGCGCTCGTGCATCACGTCGCCGGAGCGCCGGTGACGATCAGCTCCGACACGCCCTACGTGAACGCCGCCGGCAACCACTTCGGAGTGACCCGCGTCAGCTGGTTCCTCAGCGACGTCGTGCTCACCACGACGGACGGTCGCACGTTCGAGGCGAGGGGCGCTCACTACGTCGATGCCGACACGGCCGACACGCAGCGCATCGCGATCCCGCTCGGCACCGAGTCCGGCGAGCTCGCGTCGATCTCCTTCCACATGGGGCTGCCGCCGGAGCTCAACGTCACCGGTGCGTTCGCCGAGCCCCCGGAGTCGCTCATGGAGTGGCCCGCGATGATGGGAGGGGGCTACCACTACATGAAGTTCGAGGGGCGCTACGTGAACGCCGCTGGCGAGCCCTTCGCGTTCCGCGCGCACAGCGGGGCCCTACGCGGGACCGACTACTCGTTCCCCGTCAGGCTCGGCGCGAGCGGCGTGACCATCGGCGAGGGCGACGTGACGCTCACGATCGCGATGAACCTCGAGGACTGGTTCACGAGCCCCGACACCTGGGACCTGAACGACTACTTCACCGCGGCCATGCCCGGCATCATGGGCAACGCGGCCGCGCAGGCATCGCTCCAGCGCAACGGCGAGGGGGTCTTCACGCTGGAGGCGCCGTGACGAGCAGGGCGCGCGCTGCCCACCAGCCCGGGCGCGCGCGGCGCACGCTCGCCATCGCAGGCGTCGTCGCGGGGATGAGCTCCGCGTTCGCGGGCTGCGTGGCCGAGCCGCCCGCAGGGCCCACCCCCGTCGAGCTCTGGGTCCCGCGCGGCTTCCCCCCGATGGTGATCCCCGCCGAGAACCCGACGTCGGTCGAGGGCATCGCGCTCGGCCGGCGCCTCTACCACGACGCGCGCCTCTCGCGGGACGGAAGCCGCGCGTGCGCCGACTGCCACCTGCAGGCCCAGGCCTTCTCGAGCGACCGCGCCGTCGGCGTCCTGCCGCACGTGAACCTCGCGTGGTCGCGCAACTTCCTGTGGGACGGCTCGACCGCGGGCACGCTCGAGGACGCGATGCGCATGGAGGTCGAGGAGTTCTTCGACACCGACGTCGATCGCCTGCGCGAGCCCGACCTCGAGGCGATGTTCCTCGCGGCGTTCGGCTCACCCGAGCCGACCACCGAGCGCGCCGCGCTCGCGCTCGCCCAGTACCAACGGACGCTGGTCTCGGGGAGCTCGCGGTACGACCGATACCTCGCGGGCGAGCCGGGAGCGCTCGACGACGCAGAGCTGCGCGGGCTCGAGCTCTTCTTCTCCGAGCGCACCGAGTGCTTCCATTGTCACGCCACGGCGCTCTTCACCGACAACCTCTTCCACAACGTCGGCCTCGACGAGGCGGTCGAGGGCACGGGGCGCGCGCACGTCACGGGCCGCGCGCTCGACGACGGAGCGTGGAAGACTCCCACCCTGCGCAACGTCGCCCGGACCGGGCCCTACATGCACGACGATCGCTTCGCGAGCCTCGCTGCGGTCGTCGACCACTACGCGGACGGCGTCGTGCTCTCGACGAGCCTCGACTCGCTGCTCCACACGCCCGGCAACGGCCTGACGCGGAGCGAGCGGCAGGATCTCGTCGCCTTCCTCGAGACGCTCACGGACGATCACTTCCTCACGGACCCCGAGCTCGGCCCTCCCTGAGCCGGGCGCTCGGTCCGGACGCGCACGGCGACCGAGCACGACCTCGGGCGTGATCAGCGCGCGCCACGCATGCGCAAGACGCGGAGCGCGAGGTCGGGCCGGTCGGTCTGCAGGATGTCCACGCCCATGTCGAGAGAGGTCCCGTAGCCGGCCACGTTCGCGCCGTTCGAGACGTCCGCGAGCACGTCGAACTGGAACTGATCGGTGAGCACGCGCGTCCCGCGCGCGTGCACCATGGGCGCGCCCGTCCCCACATCGCCGGGATCGAGCTCCACGATCGAGGGCACGCGCGGCGCGAAGTGATCGAGCTGCGTCGTGATGTCCGCCGTCGCAGGCCGGATCATGAAGTGGAGGCCGGGCTCGAGGGCGAGCGCGCGGTCGATCTTGTCCACGCTGCTGGTGTCGAAGATCGCCCACTCGAGCGCGTCCGCGTCGTGGATCGCCTGCACGAGCAGGTCGACGCGATCCGTCTTGTTCGCGTCGACGAGCACGACCGCGCGCCCGCGCGCCACCTCCAGGATCTCGCGCAGCGTCGGGACGCGCTCGCAGCCGTAGTCCCCGGGCAGCGTGGTCCGGATGTGGAGCGCGCGCACCGCGTCGAAGGTCATCTGGTCGACGGTGCCGGTGCCATCCGTCGTTCGATCGACGGTCGTGTCGTGGACGTTGACCAGCACGCCGTCGAGCGTGGGGCGCGGATCCGTCTCGAGGAATTCGATCCCCAGGGCGATGCCCGCGCGGTACGCGGCGAGCGTGTCCTCGGGCGCGATCCTCCCGAGCTGGCCACCCGCCCCCCGGTGGCCGGAGACCATCGGCGTCTGGCACGCGGGGTCGAGCAGGCACGCGACCGGGATCGTGCTCACGCGCGGGGACGGCGTCCCCGTCGTGACCTCCGCGCTGGTGCAGTCGAAGAGCCCCGGATCGAGGATCGGCGGGCCCGCATCGGGCGGACCCACGTCGGCTCGTCGCGCGTCCGTTCCCGCGTCGGACGGCCCGGCGTCGGGAGCCCCGGCGGGAGCGCCGCAGCCGGCGAGCAGGAGCACGAGAGCGACCGTGGCGCGCATGCCCCAGTGTAGCGCGACGTTCAGGAGTGGAACTCGCGCAGGATGCGCGCGACCGTGCGGTGCCGGCTGGCCTCGTCCGGACGACCGGCCCGGTCGAGCACCACCGCGAGGTCGTCTTCCAGCGCTGCGTGTCCAGGCAGGATGGTCTGCGCGACGCGGAGCGCCCCCTCGGCGCGCTCGAGATCGCCCCCCTCCAGCGCCCGGCGCGCGTCGTCCCGCAGCTCGACCACGCGACGCAGCTGCTTCTCGCGCAGCTCGATGTGCGGGTCGCGATCGCGGATCGCGAGCACGCCGCAGGTGGACTCCCGCAGGACTCGGCTCGCGACGTCGCCGACGCTCGCGGGCACCAGCAGGTCGAACGCGCGGCTCGCGAGCACCACCAGCGAGCAGAGGCGGGAGGCCTCGAGGATCTCCGAGGCGGGACTTCCGCCGACGACCTTCACTTCGAGCGGCACGTCGCGCACGTCGTGCGCCCGGATCAGCTGCTCGACCTCCTCGTGCGTCGCGCGGTCGAGCTTCTCCGCCTCGGCGTCGAGCGCATCGATCGACGCGCCGCGCGCCCGCGGCAGGACGGTCAGCACGCGCAGCGGCGCCCCGAAGCGCCGGGCCATGCGCAGCGCGGCCTCGAGCCCGAGGTTCGAGTGCGGCGTGAGGTCGATCGGGCACAGGATCGGCCGGTCCGGGCCCGGCATCGCACCGCGCGCCACGAACACCGGGCAGCGCGCCGTGCGCACCGCCCGGTCGGCGACGGTGCCGAGCAACCATCCGCCGATCGTGGCGCCGTGGCCCGCACCGACGACGAGCATCTGCGCGTGGGTTCGGTCGGCCAGATCGAGCAGGAAGGGCGTGGGCGACGACTCGGCGACGACCGGCTCGGCCACCTCGAGACCGGGCTCCTCGAGGAAGGGCGCGAACGCCGCGCTCACCGCGTCGCGGGCGGCGTCGGCGTCCGCCTTCGTGTGCCGCGCGGTGGGGAAGAGATAGGGCGCGATGGCGTGCCCCGGCACGACGGCCGTGCCGAGCTTGCGGCCGAGCGCCGCGGCGACCGCGACGACCTCGGGCGTGGTGTCGTCGAGCGGCACGCCCACGACGATCGGCTGACGGACTTGGATCTCCATGACGCCCTCCCTCTTCCGCTCGGCCGGTCAGCGCGCCACGTGAACGCCACGCATGCGATCGACGGCGACGAACGATGCGCGCGCCGCCACGGCCAGCTCGCCGTCGGTGATCCGATCGATGGGCGCGACGGACACGACGCGCGCGCGCAGCGCGGGACCGCTCCGCTCGAGGTGGTGGACGAGCTCTTCCTTGGCGTGACCGGGACCGAAGACGGCGACCTCGTCGCAGCCGGCGATGACGCGCTCGACGTCGGCGAGGAAGCGCGCGTCGACGGGGTGCCGGTGGCCGTCGAGCTTCTTGGGGTGCGTGTGCGTGTCGTGCGCGTGCACGTGCGCGAGCTCTTGGAAGCCGGTCCCATCGGGCTCGAGCGCGAGCGCGCGAGCCTCGTTGTGGTCGATCCAGAGCGCAGCGTGGCGAGTCGTCATCGAGAGCCTCCGATGCGCCCCGTAGCACGTAGCCGGCCAAGCTGGAGGCGCCGCGGGACCGCCGCGCGGGGCGGGCAAGGCCGCATGGCCTGCGTGCGGCGCGCAGATTCTGCGCGAGCGCCCTCAGGGGCGCAGCAGCGAGCGCAGGAACGACGCGACCATGTCGTACGACTCGAGGTCGTCGGGATCGATCCGGCGGTCGCCCGCCCGCCTCCGCACGATCGCGGCGCGCCGCGCGCGCTCCTCGTTGCGCGCGAGCCCGCCGGCATCGACGAACTCCAGGACGCGCGCGAGCTCGTCGCGATCGAACCAGACGCCGTGGTCGTTGCAGTAGTCGATGATCACGCCCGAGTGGTCGGCGAACCCGCGGCGCGTCATGTGCGTCGAGCACGTCGGGCACTTCAGGTAGGTGGTCACGTCCGGCTGCGTCGGCGGCGCGGCGAGGGGGCGCAGCCGCAGCCCCGCCGTCTCGTCGGTGCGCTTGGTGACGTGCTCGAGCACGGCGTGCGCGACGAAGAGCCCGGTGCAGCGCATGCACTCACCGACGCGGTGCGGACCCACCATCACGGCGACGAGCTCGCTCCCCTCGCAGCGCGGGCACCGCGCTCCGAAGGGGCCCTCGACCCCCTCGAGCCCGAGCAGCCCGGCGCAGTGGCTGCAGTGCTTGCGGCCCGTCCGCTCGAGCGCGAAGCAGACCGAGCAGCGCACGGTCGCGAGCTCGGCCTGGCAGTGGCCGCAGGTCCGCGCCTCGAAGGGCACCGGAGCGCCGCAGCCCGGGCAGACGAGCGTCTCGGCTTCCTGCCGCGACGCTTGCGGCCCGACGTCGGCGAAGAGGTCGTCATCGAGGTCGCGCATCGCCCAGGACGATAGCGCACGCGCTTGACGCGTCGACCGGTCGCGCCGAGCATCGAGCCATGCCTTCCCGCGCGGTCTGCGGCTTCCTGTTCCTCTTCGGTGGGTGCACGGCGATCCGCCCGCTCGATCCCGGGAGCGACGACGCCGGACGCCACGACGCGGCGAGCACGGCGACCGACGCGAGCCTCGACGCGTTCGCCACGGCCGACGCGACGACGCCGGACGCGACGATGCCGGACGCGTTCTCGCCGATGGACGCGGCGAACGACGCCCCGGCGAGCGACGCGGGACAGGACGCGAGCGCCACGGTGGACGCCGGCAGCGACGCGGCGGCGCTGGACGCGAACTGCAGGGTCTACTATCCCGACGTGGATCGCGACAGCTACGGCGCGAGCGCGGGCGCGATCATGTCATGCACCGCACCACCGATGGGCACGTGGCGCGATCGCGGAGGCGACTGCGACGACACCAACCGCGACGTCCATCCCGGACGCCCGGAGAGCTGCAACGGGCTCGACGACGACTGCAACGGGGCCATCGACGATGGCGGGAGCACCTGCGGCATGGGCTGCACGACCCGGAGCTTCGCCGGGCACGCGTACCTGTTCTGTGGCGCCACCGCAGCGCGGGACACGGCCGCAGCAGCGTGCGGCGCGGTGGGCTACCACCTCGCCGACATCGGCGACGCCGCCGAGGACGCGTTCGTCCAGGCAGAGGCACAGTCGATGGGCCTCGGCACGGGGGGAGGCCTCGGCACCGGGATCTGGATCGGCCTGATGGAGATGGGGACCGCGCCGCTCTTCACGTACGTGTGGACCGACGGGAGCGCCGCGACGTACACGCACTGGGACCTCGCGGCGGGCGAGCCCAACCACAACGGGCCCTGCGTCCGCATCCGGACGACCACGGGCTTCTGGGCCGATCAGCTCTGCTCGCAGGCGCTGCCCTACGTGTGCGAGGCGCCCTGACGCGCCGCGGCCGGTCGGTCAGAACCGGCCGCCGCACGAGAAGGAGAGTGCCCCCGGCGCACACGCGACCGAGGGCGACTCGCCGCTCGGGTGCCCGAGCGCGTCGAGCAGGATCAACACGGCCCCGCCCGCGGCCAGCAGGCCCGAGACGACGTACGTCGCGATTCCGGCGGTCTCGGCGTCGACGGCCGTGCCGTAGCGCGCGCGGCACGCCGGGTCGGTGTCCACACACGTCAGGCGCGCCCGCGCGTTGTCCTCGCGCCAGGCCATGAGGCCGCTCGCGATCCCCACGCCGACGACGCCAGCGGCCGCGAGGGCGATCCCCGTGGGCAACATCCAGGAGCTCGACGTCGCGGCGGGCGCCGGCGGCGGCGCGGGCTCGAGCGCGGGCTCGGGCTCGGGCTCCGCGGGCGCGACCGGGATCGGCTCGAGGGCGACGGCGAGCGTGACCGGAGTCCCGGCGTTGACGATCACTTCGCGCGTGAAGGGCAGGTAGCCCTCGGCGCGCACCTCGACGTGAGCCGTGCCCGCCTGCACGCGGATCGTACCCCCGAGCGGCAGCGTGCCGCGGACGACGTCGTCGATGCGCACCTCGGCTCCCGCGGCACCGCCAGCGAGGGTCAGATCGGTCAGCTGTCCGCGGATCTCGGCGAGCGCCTGATCGAGCAGCGCGCGGTTGCGGCGGACGAAGCGGTCCGTGGTGCTCTCGAGGGCGGCGACGAGGTGCGTCTCGGCGTCCACGAGCCGGCCGAGGGCGTGCTCGGCGAGGGCGATCTGCGCCATCGCCTGCCCGGACGCGCTCGTCTCGTACGCGCGCCGGAAGATGGCGAGCGCCTCCTCGTCGCGGCCGTCCTCGCGCAGCGCGACACCGTGCTCGATCAGCTGCTCGGCCGTCGGCTCCTGCGCGGCCACGCTGGACGCCAGGACGAGCAGCAGGACGAGAGAGAAGGAGAACCGGGCCATCGGCGCATCATAGATCAGTGCAGGATCAGCGCGCCGCCGGTTCCGCGCCGCGGCGTGCGGGGGGCGTGCGGGCGCGACTCCGCGCCTTCCGTCGTCGTGCGCGGCGTGCGGACGCGCGGCGTCTCGGCAGGCGTCTCGGCGGCCGCGCCCGTGCCGGCGTCGGGCGCGACGGTCGCGCTCACGGTGTCGACCCCACGCGCGCTCTCGCTCCCGCTCTCGCTCTCGCTCTCGCTCGCTCCCGTCCCCGTCACCTCGCCGGCCCCGCCCGCAGCGCTGGGCAGCGGCAAGGCCACCGGGACCGGCGCCGCGAGCGGCGTGACGGTCGGCTCCGTGCGCACGAGGCCATAGCCCACGCCGGCGAGCGCCAGGGTCGCCGCGACCAGCGCGCCGACCACCCAGGGGAGGCGCGAAGGCGCGCTCGGAGGCGGCGGGGCGTCCGGGGCAGCGGCCCACGCGAACGGCGTCGCCGCCGGCAGCATCGCCGCGTTCTGCTCGCTGGCCGGGGGCGCTGGCGAGGTCGGTTGATCGAGGTCGCGCGCGTCGAGCTGCACGGTGGGCGTGTCGGTGAACCCGCCGATCGCCGGCAGCGGCGCGCGAGAGACCGGCGTCGGCGCGGCGCGCTCCCCGGGCGCCCGCGAGCCCTCGGAGGGACCATCGAGCGCGGTCTCGAGCGCGAGCACCATCTCGCCCATGTCGGCGAAGCGCTCCGCCGGCTCGAACGTGAGCGCGCGATCGACGACCGCCGCCACGCTCGGCCGCAGCGCAGGCGCGATCGTCAGGATCGGACGCGCGCGCTCGGTGATCACGCGCGCGAGGACGGCCGCGCTCGACTCGCCCTCGAAGGGCACGCGCCCCGTCAGCGCCGCGTGCAGCACGACGCCCATCGACCAGACGTCCGCGCGCGGGCCGACGTCGCGCTCTCCGCGGACCTGCTCGGGCGACATGTACGACGGGGTCCCGACCATGAGCCCGGTGCGCGTGGAGCCCGAGTCGCCGCTCGCGACCTTCGCGATCCCGAAGTCGAGCAGCTTCGGCGTCACCACACCTCCCTCGCCGCTCGCGAGGAAGATGTTGTCCGGCTTCAGGTCGCGGTGGACGACCTTCTTCGCGTGCGCGCTCGCGACCCCGCGCATCACGGGCAAGAGCGTGGCGCCCACCTCGCGCAGGCTGAGCGTGCCGCGCTTCATGCGCGCCTTGAGCGTCTCGCCGTGAAGGCGCTCGAGCACCAGGTACACGGTCCCGTCCGTGTCCTGTCCCATGTCGAGCACGTCGACGACGTTGGGGTGCTTCAGCTGCGCTGCGGCACGCGCCTCCTGCAGGAAGCGCCGAACGATCTCGGGATCACGCGCGTGCTCGTAGTTGAGGATCTTCACGGCGACCTCGCGCTCGGTCCACGCGTGCACGCCGGCGAAGACCGTCGCCATCCCGCCGGTCGCGAGGATCCCGTCGAGGCGGTACTTCCCCGCCATCGTGGAGCCGACGCGTTCTTCGGGCGTGAGGATCGGCATGCGCCTAGGGACGGAAGCGTATCCGTGCCCGGGGCGTCTGCCAAACCCCCGGATCGGAGGGCGGCCCGCGCCGGTCAGAGCGCGCAGAACCCGACGTCGACCACGTTCGGGTGCCCGTCGATCATCTCACAGCGCTGGCTCGGCCCGACGGGGACGCAGCTGCAGTCGCTGCAGCCGGGATCGCGCGGTGCGCAGACGAACTCGATGCCGTCGGCGGGACCGCAGCGGGACGTACACGTCTGGTCGGCGCGGCACAGGCCTGGCCCGCACGCGTACTCGCTGCAGAGCGCGCAGTCCGCCTCCGGTCCACGGATCCAGACGCCGCCGTGGCAGCTCGTCGAGTCGCTGCAGCACGGATCGCCGCACTGCGCGCCCTCCACCGAGCAAGCGAGGCCGAGCAAGGTCAGGGCCTGAGCCGGGCACTCGGGGGCGGGCAGCGGCGGGCACACGACCGGCGGGCACGCCGCAGCGGTCCAGTGACCGCCGGCGCACTGCATGGCCGGCCACCCCGTGCCGCCAGGCGTCGGGCAGCACTCGCCGCAGCTCGCGCCCTCTTCGACGCAGCGATCACCCTCGCTCGGCTGCCGGCCGCACCAGCACACCGGGTCGGCCTCGGCGATGGCGCAGTTCCAGTGCCCGCTCGTGCACGTGCACGACATGGCGGAGCTGCACGGGTCGGTGCCGCCGCTCGAGCACGTCGAGCCCTCGGGCCCACAGGCCGAGCGCGGATCGGGGGGGTCCCACGGGTTGAAGTCCGTCGGGCACGCGGCGCTCGGGCAGCTCCAGCTGGTCCCGCGGCACACGCAGGCGGAGGAGGGCGGCGGACCGTGGCAGGTCGGCGGACACGTCGAGAGGTCGCGCGTCCCCGGCGGACAGGCCCAACCCGCCGCCGTGCAGATGGGGGAGAGCCCCGCGTCGCCGCCGCACGAGCTCACGCAGATGAGCGGCGAGCCGCCGCCGCACCCGCCGTCGCCCATCGGGCCGGAGTCGACGTCGAGGCCGTGGGTGTCCGCACAGCCGGCGGCGGCGAGTGGGACGAGGAGAGCGAGGAAGAGCGGGAGGCGACGCATGCCGGGGCCGGGAGCATCGAGCGTGCCGACGGTTTTCTGCGCCGCGCTGTGCCGCCCGCTCGGTGACCGGCAACCGGCTCAGCGATGGTAGCGCTGGCAGGCCACACGGACGCGGCGCGCGCGGCGAGCGTCCGACCTACGGCGCATCGAGCCCGGCGTCGAACCGGCCGACGCCGGTATCGCACTGCACGCCGTTGGCGCGGACGACCACGACCCCCATGACGCAGCTGTACGCGTAGAAGCACTCCCCGCAGTGCCCGAAGCTCGGTCCGCACGGGACGCTCGTCGTGCAGCCCAGGGTCGCGCAGCTGCGGCGTGCTTCCATGAGCACGGGCAGCATGTCGACGCAGCTCCCGCTGACCGACACGTCGAGATCGACGCCTACATCGCCTCGGGCTGAATCGACCGCGCACCCGGCGACCGCGAGGGCGGCCGAGATCCACGCCGCGCAAGTCCTCACGATGCCGAGCATACCGCAGCGCGATGGCGGGACGTGCTGCCGGCGTCGCCCGTCGAGGTGGCCGCGTCCGAGCCCGCGGAGGCCCCGCCGCCGTCACGCCCTCGGGGCCGTCGGTGTCCGAGCAGCCGGCAGCGGCGAGACACTCCTGTGAGCACTACGGCTGGAACGAGACGACGTGATCGGCGAGCTG
>JBGAQA010000065.1:12611-38082 GCA_044220955.1 Sandaracinaceae bacterium | reverse complement strand
GCTCGTCTGCCGTCTCGGGCGCTGCCGCATCGAGTGCGTCGACAACCGCGACTGCGGCGCCGGGCGCCTCTGCCTCCGCGACGAGGCCGGGGCAGGCGCGTGCGCGGTCGATCAGGACGTCTGCGCGGGCGCGTGCGTCGGCACGCTCACGTGTCGCGCGACGATCTGCGTGCAGTCGTGCGCGAGCGACGCCGAATGCGCGCGGGACGGACACTGCGAGGGCGGGGTGTGCGCGGCGGGAGCGAGCGACGCCGGAGGCGCGAGCGACGCGGGCCCCGTCGACGGGGGCATGCGGCCGTGCTCGGGCGACCGCGACTGCCTGCCGACCGAGGCCTGCGACGTGAACCCGTCGGCCGGCTCCTTCGCCATCGCGGTCTGCCGGAGGCGCTGCGCGAGCTCGGCGGAGTGTCCCTCGGGTAGCGCGTGCATGGCAGCCGACTACCGCAGCGACGCGGGCGCCGGCGGAGGCTCCGTCGGGGTCTGCTCGCCGGTGTGCGATCCGACCGACGCGAGCGGCTGCCCGAGCGGCAAGTGCGTGGTCGTCTACGACAACGACGTCACCGACGCGGCCGTGACACACACGCAGTGCGTACTGCCAGGTCCCGATCACGAGGGCTGCGCCGCGTGCAATGCGTTCAGCTGCGCCGGCGACATGTCGTGCCGCTTCGAGTCTGGCGGTGCGACACGCTGCGAGCGACTCTGCGTGCTGGGCGGCCAGTGCCCCGACGGCTCGCCCTGTCAGGACGCGATGCCTCGCTTGGTCGCGGACGGCGTCACCTACGGCTACTGCGCGCCGATCGCGTGCATGTGAGCCGGGCCGCAGGCTCGGGGCCGGCCCGGCGCTCCACGCTCTCGCGCGCAGGCGCGCGCGTGCTAGACGCGCGCACCATGTCCGTCGACCCGAAGCTGCTCGCCCGCGCCGGCGGCCAGTGCGAGCTCTGCGGCGCACCCGAGCCCTCGCGCTCGCACATCGTCGCGTCCGCGTCCCCGCGCGACGCGACGATCGTCGTCTGCGCGACGTGCGACGCGCAGCTGGCGCCGGGCGCGACGCTCGACCCGAACCACTGGCGCGCGCTCGGGGGGGCGATCTGGAGCGAGGTGCCGGCGGTGAAGGTCGCGAGCTACCGGCTCCTCGAGCGGCTGCGCGACGCGGACTGGGCGAGCGAGCTGCTCGCGCAGGCCTACCTCGAGGACGACGTCCTGGCCTGGGCGAAGCAGGGCGCGGGCGCAGCGGGCGCGGACGACGAGCGCGTCGTCGTGAAGGACTCGAACGGCGCCGCCCTGGCCGACGGGGACTCGGTCACGCTGATCAAGGATCTCGACGTGAAGGGCGCCGGCTTCACCGCCAAGCGTGGCACGCTCGTGAAGGGCGTCCGGCTCACCGACGACCCGCGGCACGTCGAGGGCCGCGTCCAGGGGATCGCGATCGTCCTCAAGACCGAGTTCCTGAAGAAGGCTTGAGCGCCGCTCAGGGGCAGGCGCGGTTGCAGACGGTGACGCCGCCGGGGCACGACGTCGGGCTCGGGCAGCCGCTCATGGCGCATCGAGTCGCCGACGCGCAGGAGAGGAGGCACTCCGATCCGCCCATGCACGCGAGCCCGCAGTCGGTGGCGTGGTCGCAGGTGACGTCGCATCGGCTGCCGCCCGTGCAGGTGACGGCGGTGGTGGACGACCCGGCACCGTCGATCGAGCACTGGGCGCCCGCGATGCACGTGAGCGACGTGTCGCTCGCGCCCGTCGACGCGATGGTGCAGATCGCACCGGTGCACGTCAGGGTCGAGGCGCTCGTGCCCGTGGCGTTGACGCCGCAGCTCGTGCCCACGCCGCAGGTCGTGGTGAGCGAGCTCGTGCCGCGACCGTCGATGCTGCAGCGCGTACCGGCGTTGATGCAGTCGGTCACGCACGTCGATCCGCCCGTGCAGGTCATCGTGCATGGACAGCCCATGCCGCACATGCAGGTGCTCGTGCCGGTGCACATCTGGACCGTCGGATAGCCAGGAGGGCACAGGAGCGCGGCGTCCGGCCCGGCGTCGCGGGAGCCGAGGTCGGCGTCGCTGCCCGCGTCGGACCCGAGCCCCGTGTCCGACCCGACCCCCGTGTCCCTTCCAACCCCCGTGTCGGTGCCGAGCCCGGTGTCCGACCCCAGCCCGGTGTCCGACCCGACGCCCGTGTCCGACCCGAGCCCCGTGTCCATACCGAGCCCCGTGTCCGTACCGAGCCCAGTGTCGGTACCGAGCCCAGTGTCGGTACCGAGCCCAGTGTCCATGCCGAGCCCCGTGTCCGACCCCAGCCCCGTGTCCGACCCCAGCCCCGTGTCGCCGGCTCCGCCGACGTCCACGCCCGCGTCGAGCACGATCGGCCCGACGTCTCCGCCGTCGCGTGGTCCGCCGTCGCGCGCGCCCGTGTCGCGCACATCTTCGTGGGGGCCGGCGTCCGTCGCGGGGCCCACGTCGAGGTCGCCGCGCTGCTCCCCGGCGGAGCAGCCAGCGCCGAGCATGGTGAGCAAGACGGTGACGAAGGCGAGCGACGAGCGGACGGCGGTGCATCGCGTGGTCATGCCCGCGCGGCGTGCAAGGCCGCGGCCAGTCCCGGTGGCCGCGAAACGAGCGAAACCGCGCCCGTTCGCGCAGTGTCTGCGACCCACGGCGCAGGCCCTGCGCGTTCAGGGCGGCGGTACGTCGGGCGCGGCGTCCGGGCGCGGCGGCTGAGCGGCCATCGCGCCGAGGAGCACCTCCGCCGCGCTCGCGCGGTGCAGCGCGGGGCGAGGGGCCGCGCGCACGAGCCCATCACGCTCGGCCCGCTCGAGGAACGAGAAGAGGTGCGCATAGTAGTCGCCGACGTCCAGCACGCCGATGGGCTTGTCGTGGATGCCGAGCTGCGCCCACGTCGTGATCTCGAAGAGCTCGTCGAGGGTACCGAGCCCGCCAGGGAGGGCGACGAACGCGTCGGAGCGCGCGGCCATCCGCGCCTTGCGCTCGTGCATCGAGGACACGACGTGCAGCTCGCTCAGGCCACGGTGAGCCAGCTCGCGGTCGGCGAGCGCGCGCGGCAGGACGCCGACGACGCGCCCGCCGCCGGCCAGCGCCGCGTCGGCGACGACGCCCATCAGACCGACGCTCGCGCCGCCGTAGACGAGCTCGATGCCGCGCGCGGCGAGCAGAGCACCGAGGTCCCGCGCGCTCTGCGCGAAGCGCGGATCGCCGCCGATGCTCGAGCCGCAGAACACGCACACGCTCCGGAACACCCGCATTGGTAGATCCTTACTCCAAAGCCGGCCGCGGCCGGCGGTTGACGTCAGGACCCCCGTTCAAACCGTGCGTGCGGGTTTCCCGCACACGGCTTACCGACGGTCTCTGCTCGGTGGCTTGCGACGGATAGCGGACGGTTCCGCGAAGTCGGTGCAGGCCCATCTCGTGGAGCCGGGTGGAGGGCCACTTCGAGGTCCAGAAGCGCGTGCGCTGTCCACCGCGTCGGCCGAGCCACTGCACGATGCGCTCGTGCACGTAGTCGTCGATCTGGTTGAACCTCGTGTCCGCGTTGCCGGTCTTGAAGTAGTTGCCCCACCCGCGGAGCACGGGGTTGAGCGCCGCGATGATCTCCATCACGTCGCTCGCGCGCGTGCGCCGCACGTCGGTCAGATCGTGGACCCGCTCCCGGATGCGCTTCATCGCGCGCGGCGAGGGCCACCGCTGCATGAAGTGCTTGTGCGGCGCCCGCTGGATGCTGCGCCGCTTCCGGAACACGCAGCCGAGGAAGACGAAGCCCTCCTTGCCGCCTCGCAGGTCGACGAGACGCGTCTTGTCCGGGTGCAGCACGAGCCCGAGACGCGCGAGAATTTCTCTCGCGCGCACGAGCGCCTCCTTCGCTGCCGACTCCGACCTGCACATCAGGACGAAGTCGTCCGCGTACCGCACCAGCTCGCCGACGTGACCGTGCTCGGCTTGCCAGGTTCGATCGAAGGCGTGCAGGTAGATGTTCGCCAGGAGCGGTGAGATCACCCCTCCCTGCGGCGTGCCCGCGATCGTCTCGCGGAAGTTGCCGCTCTCCATCACGCCCGCACCGAGCCACTGTCGGATCAGCTTCACGACTCGCCGATCCGAGATCCGCTCCTCCACCAGCGCGATCAGCTTCTGCTGATCGATGCTGTCGAAGAAGCTCCGGATGTCCGCGTCGACGACGAAGTTGTAGCCGCGGTTCGCCATCACACGGATGGCTTCCTTGGCACCGAGCGCGCCGCGCCTCGGACGGAAGCCGTGGGAGCACCCACGGAAGTCCGCTTCGAAGATCGGCTCGATCACCAGCTTCGTCGCTTGCTGCACCACTCGATCCCGCACCGTCGGGATTCCGAGTGGACGCAGCTTGCCGTCGCTCTTCGGGATGTTCTGCCGCCGCACCGGGCTCGGGCGGTAGTCGCCTTCGCGTAGCTCTGCCTCGATCATCGCGAGGAACTGCTCGACCCCGCTCCGCTCGATCGCATCGATGCTCTCACCATCGACGCCGGCCGCTCCGCCGTTCGCGCGCACGCGCTTCCATGCTTCCTGCAGGACGTCACGCCTGCAGATCCGGTCGTACAGCGCATGGAAGCGCCTCGTCCCACTCCGCTTGGCACACCGATAGAGCGCGCGTTGCAGTTCTCGCACTTTCACTGCGGGGTCGTTGGCCCTCGCGGGCATGCCCTCGCGCTTACCTGCATCCGCCCACACGACCGAAGCAGGGGTCCTTCCCTCCGCGGCGTTGTCCGCCGCTTCGTCGGTACTACGACCCCCTCGGACTTCCGCCTCGCACGACGCGACTTCGCGCTCTGCGCTTATACGCGCCGCCTCGCACGACGAATGCTGCGAGGACGGACCTCTCCTGTTCCCTGTCGATCTGTCGCTGCGTGCCGCCGCCACTACCCCGGGGAGCCCCAGCGCGCGCTCCGGATCTGGCGCGCTGTGCATGGCCTTCGACGCGAAATGACCGTCTCGGCGCTCCCAATCACCTTTCGGCTGATAATCTGACGAGGCTTGCTCGGCGTTCACTGCGCGTTGCGGCCCGCAGCTTCGCTCCCTGTCTCTTTCACCAGGCTTTCGACGCCCCGCTTCGGCCAGAGCTTTTCGGCTCCGCACCGGGGGCCTGCTACCGGGCGCTCCGACGCTTTCCCGGGCGGGACTCTCACCCGCGAGATCGACACGGCGTGACGACTCGTCCGCGATTTCATCCGCGAGCGCCTCGTCGTCAGGACGCACCATCGCGCGATGATAGGCGGTGGTAGCCTCCTCGCCATGCGACGAGCCGGACCCGCCATCACCCTGTCGGCGATCCCGCTCCTCGCGGCGTGCGCCCACGACGCGGCGAGCGCCGCGGAGGTCCGCGCCAACCTGAGCGCGGCGGGCTACACGCTCGCTGCGTCGTCGCCGAGCGACCCACGTGCGGCGGCGTTTCCCGACGTCGTCCGCAGCGAGTGCTTCGCCGCGACGAGCGCGGGTGACACCGTGCGGGTCTGCGTGTGGATCTGGCCCGGTGCGCTCCCCGAGTCGTTTCCGCTGGAGGACTTCTCGCAGCGCGAGCAGGCGCTCACGGAGAGCCGCGACCGGTGCTTGGTCGTCGTGACCCCGACGGGCGACGCGAGCTCGCCCGGCTGGCGCGCGCTCCAGCACGTCTGGCACTGATCGACGAGCGGGGCGGAACCCGGGGCGGTCGAGCGGTGTCGGACGCCGAGTGCGAGGCGAACGGATGGCGAGGCGCTCGGGAGCGGCAGCCACGATGGGGCTGGTCGTGATCGTGCTGATGCCGATCGTCTACGTGCTCTCCATCGGACCGGCCGTCTGGCTCTGCCACGGCCTCTCGTGCGACTCGGTCGGGCCCGCCCTCGAGGTCTTCTACGCGCCGCTGCGCACGCTGCGGGACACGGCCGCGTGGCCTGCGCTCGACTGGTGGGTGCATCGCTGGCGCTGACGTGCTCGTCGCGGCCACGTGGTGTTCGACGCTCGCGAGGCGCTCGCGCCCGAAGGCGGCACGCGCGCGGAGCTACGCGAGGCTGCGGATCTTGAGCTCGGCGAGCTGCTCGGGGAGCACCGTGCCCGGCGCGCCCGTCATCAGATCCGAGCCCTTCCCCGTCTTGGGGAAGGCGATCACGTCGCGCAGGCTCTCGCTCTCGGTGAGCAGCATGCAGAGGCGATCGAGGCCGAGCGCGATGCCGCCGTGGGGCGGGGCGCCGTGGCGCAGGCCCGAGAGGAGGAAGCCGAACTTCTCCTGGGCGGTCGCGTCGTCGATGCCGAGCGTCGCGAACACGCGCTTCTGCACCTCGGGATCGTGCAGGCGGATCGAGCCGCCGCCGAGCTCCACCCCGTTGAGCACGAGGTCGTAGCGGTAGCAGAGCACCTTGCCCGGGTCCTTCTCGAGATCTGCGAGCGAGCCGTCGTGCGGACGCGTGAACGGATGATGGGCCGCGACCCACGACCCCGGCTTCTCGCCGCGCTCGAAGAGCGGCGGCTCGACGACCCAGAGGAAGTTCCAGTCGCCGTGCGGGTGGCTCTCGCTCTTGGCCCCGACCTCCGGGATCAGTCCGAGCTTCTTGCCGAGGTGCAGGCGCAGGTTCGCCATCACCGTGTGGACCAGCGTCTCGGCGCCGAACTGGAAGAAGACGAGGTCGCCCTCCTTCGCGTCGCACGCGGCGTTGACCGCCTCGACGAACGCCTTGGTCGCGGTCTTGGCCATCGGGCTCTGCTGCCACTCGCCGCCTGGGCCGATCTTCGCGCGCGCGAGCCCCTTGGCGCCCATCTGCTTCACGAAGGCCTCGAGCTTGTCGAGCTCGGCACGCGAGAGGCCGCCCGCCCTGGCCGCCGGGACGACCATGGCCTTGACGATCTCTTCGGGCAGATCCTTCCGGTACTGACCGCTGGCGAACTTCTCGGCGATCGGCGTCAGCATCGCGACGCCCCCGCCGCCGTGCTCGACGACGACGTGCGTGACGTCCACGTGCGGCATGTCGAAGCGTAGGTCCGGCTTGTCGTTGCCGTACTTCGACATCGACTGCTCGAACTGCATGCGCGGGAAGTGCTTGCCGTTCTTCTCGGGATAGCGCTTGGTGAGATCGACGCCGAGGACCTCTTTCCACAGGCGGACCACGAGCTTCTCGATGATGCCGAAGATGTCGTCCTGGTTGACGAAGCTCATCTCCACGTCGATCTGCGTGAACTCGGGCTGGCGGTCCCCGCGCAGATCCTCGTCTCGGAAGCACTTCACGATCTGGATGTAGCGGTCGAAGCCGCTCACCATCAGCAGCTGCTTGAACAGCTGCGGCGACTCGGCGAGCGCGTAGAACGAGCCGGGGTTGAGGCGCGCGGGCACGAGGAAGTTGCGCGCGCCGCCGGGCGTGTACTTCACGAAGATCGGCGTCTCGACCTCGACGAAGCCGTGGTCGACGAAGTGGCTGCGCGTGTGGTGGTAGATCTTGCTGCGCGTCAGGATGTTCTTCTGCAGGCGCGGGCGGCGGAGGTCGAGGTAGCGGTGCTCGAGCCGCTTCTCCTCGTTGGTGTCGATGGCGTCCTCGATCGGGAAGACGGGCGTCTCGGCCTTGTTGAAGATGACCGCCTCGCTCGCCACGACCTCGACGGCGCCGGTGGGGATCTTCGGGTTCCGCATGTTGCCGCGGTCGCGCACCTTGCCGCGGATGCCGAGCACCCACTCGCTGCGCGCCTGGTCCGCGACCCTGAACGCCTCGGCGTTCACGTTCGGATCGAACATCACCTGCGCGAAGCCCTCGCGGTCGCGCAGGTCGATGAAGATGCAGCCGCCGTGGTCCCGCCGTGAGTGCACCCAGCCGAAGAGCACGACCTCGCGATCGATGTCGGTCTCCCGGAGCGCGCCGGCGTAGTCAGTTCGCTTGAGCTCGTCGATGAAACGCATGGGGACGGCTGCTGTAGCACGTCGTACGCTGAGCGGCGTGCGGACCGGCGCGGCGCTCCTGCTCTTGATGGCCGCCGGCTGCGCCTGTGAGGCCGACGCGCGATCGCACGACGCGGGGCGCCCGCCTCCGAGCGCGCCGGCGCCCCTCGACGCGCAGCAGCGGGTCGTCCGTGACTGGCTTCGCACGCAGGCGATCAGCGAGACGCACTTCGGCGCGCCGGTCCTCTACGCGTGGGTGGACGACGAGGATCTCGGCGCGCTGCGGGCTGGAGGCAGCATCGGTACGCTGCCCTCGTCGGCGGACGTCTCCCTCGATCTGGCGATGGAGGGCGACGCGTCCGAGATCGCGGCACACCTGCGCGAGCCTGCCCGTAGCGGTCGTCGTCGCGCGTGGCCCTCGCCCTGGGCGAGCCGCCTCGGCTGGCCGGGGCGCGAGCCGGCGGGAGATCACCTCGTGCGCGTCGAGCTCCGTCCGGAGTCGGTGCTCGTCCTCTACGACGCGCGTACGGCGCCGCCGAGCGTCCGGTTCGCGACCGAGCGCGGCGTCTCGGCGCCCTTCGCGGAGGCGTCGCAGGTGCCGGACCTGTGGGCCGCCGTGCTCTTGATCCACGAGGTGAGCGAGCACGACGGATCGCGCGCGCTCTCGCGCGAGTACGTGCTGGTGAGCCCCGAGATGATCGGCCGCGTGTCGACCGGCTCGCCGGAGATCACGAACGAGCTGCGCACCGAGCGCACGCGGATCACGCGGCTCGCGCAGATGCTCGGTGACCTCCATGCGGCGCTCACTCCGGGCGTGCTGCGTCGCGCGTGGGCCGCCGTCCCTGACGACGACGCGACGTTCCGCGACGTGTACGCGTCGGCGATCACGTCGGGGGCGCGCTACCCGCTCGAGCCCGCCACCCTGATGCGACTCGCCGGGCAGCTCGCCGACGACACGGAGCCCTACGAGTGGCGCACGGCCCTGCCGAGCGAGCCGAGGCCGCGCTTCTTCGACGAGTAGACCGGCGCCTTCAGGGCGCGTCGAGCGCCCAGAGGAGCGCCGCGAACGCGCGGTCGCTCTCGGCCCCCATCTCCATCACCGCGTGGCAGCCCGTGGGGTCCTCCACCACGGTCGCCTCACCGCCGAGCATCCGCACCACGTCCGCGGCGTTGCGCTGGGTCGCACCCCGGTCGGGATCGTGGTCCTGCGCGCCGTAGAAGACGTAGAACGAGACGCCCGCGAGGGCGTCGGTCCGGCGCGCGGCGACCGCGTCGGCGATCGGCGAGGGCCCGGGCGTGCCGAGCGGCCATGCCCCGGCGTCGGCGATGAAGCGAGTGCCCCACCTCTGGCCCGTGGCGCCGTCGAGCACCGCGAGCGGATACATGTTCGCGGAGCCGCGGCTGAACCCGTGGAAGAGATGCCCGCCGGGCGCGGCGCGACCCGCGTCGCGCTCTGCGCTCAGGACGGTGTCGACCAGCCGCTCGAGGTCGGGCTCGCCGCCGGTGGTCGATTCGATCGAGAGGTACCCGGCGTCGTCGGGGGCGCTCTCGTCGTGGTACTGCACCGCGACGATCCCGAGGTCGACGCCGAGGCAGTCGCGGATCGCCTGAACGCGCGGGGCCCACCAGTAGAGCTCCGCGGACGCGTGCCCCGCCGTGCCGTGGAGCGTGACGAGCAGGCGCGTCCGAGGCCCTGGCGTCGGCGACCACACCCACGCGCCGGCCCACGCGCGCGCGTCCGTGAAGGGCCCCGGCACCCAGCGCGCAGCAGGCGTGAGCCCCTCGGTCGGGAAGCGTCCCGTGCACGTCGCGTCGGGCGGGATCGGGCAGTCGCAGTCGCGGGTCCGGTCGAGGCACGCCATCGAGAACGGCTCGCTCTGATCGGGACACGCGGTGGTCCGAGGTGGAGCGACGCAAGCGACGGCGCCATCGAGCGCGTCCGGCCCGCCCGCGTCGATCGTGCGCGCGTCCGTCGGGTCGGCGTCGGTCGCGAGCGCGCCGGACGACGAGCACCCGACGACGACACCCAGGAGAGCGAGGACGGTGAGCGCGCGCATCGGAGGATTCTCGCGCGCTCGCGCGCAGAGGGGCAACGGCCTCTTCTCGCTCAGCCGATCGAGCTCGCCCCGACGTGGAAGACGTCCGCGCTCGCCGCGATCGCCGCGAGCACCCGCTCCTCCGGCTCGCCGACGATCTCGATGCGCACGAGCGCGGCCTGCCCGCCCGAGAACACGATGTTCTCCATGCCCTGCACGTTGTGCCGCGCCTCGCTCAGCACCCCGAGCACCCGCGCGAGCACGCCCACGCGATCGGCGTGGCGCACCGCGATGACGTGCGTCGCCGCGGACTTCTTCGCGAGGTTCACGCAGTTCGGGATCGGCTCGGCGTTGCGGTAGGCCGCCACGATGCGCACGACCTCCTCGCCGACGGCCTCCTCCGCCTCGTCGGTGCTCGCGCCGATGTGGCAGGTCCCGTAGACGCCCGGCAGGTCCACGATCGGATCCTCGAACGCGGCCTTGGCCGCGCTCGGCTCCGCGGCGAACACGTCGAGCCCCGCCTTGATGCCGCGCGTCCTGATGGCCTCCACGAGCGCGTCCTGGTCGACGACCTCGCCGCGCGAGGTGTTCACGAAGTACGCGCCCTGCTTCATCGCGCCGAACACCGACGCGCCGATCCGCCTCCTCGTCTCGGGCGTGAACGGCAGGTGGACGCTCACGGCGTCGGCGTTCGTGACCGCCGCCTCCGCCGTCGTCGCCTTCTCGATGCCGTATCCCTCCGCCTCGCCCGGCGCGAAGAGCGACCACGCGACGACCTTCATCCCGAAGGCCTTCGCGCGGAGCGCCACCTCCTTGCCGATCGCGCCGAAGCCGAGGATCGCCAGCGTCCGCCCACGCAGGCCGCGCGCCTCGCCGAAGGCCTTCTTGTCCCACTGGTGGGCGCGGAGCGACGCGACGTTGTCGGCGATCCGGCGATCGATGTTCACGAGGTGCCCCATCGCCAGCTCGGCGACCGCGACGGCGTTCTTGCCGGGGCAGTTCGCGACGTAGATGCCGCGCTCGGAGCAGGCGGGCAGATCGATCGTGTTCACGCCGGCGCCCGCCCGGATGACGAGCGAGAGCCCCTTGCCGGCGGCGATCTGCGCTGCGCTCACCCTCGTGCTCCGCACGATGAGCACCGCCGGATCCAGCTCGCCGACCTTGGCCGTCAGCGCGTCGCCGTCGAGCTTGGGGTCGACCTCGACGCGCGCGCCGAGATCTTGCAGGCGGCCGGGGACGAAGGACGAGAGCTTGTCGGCGACGAGGACGCGCATCGGCGCGGAGCCTACCAAACTCCAGGGGCTGCCCGTGCGAGGGGATTGAAACCCGCGCGCACGTGTTTACGGGTCGATCAGACGGAGCGGTCCATGTACCTCGACCCGATGTATTTCGTGTTCGTCCTGCCGGCGCTGCTCCTCTCCATGTGGGCGTCGTGGATGACGCGCTCACGCTTCGAGAGGTGGTCGCGGGTGCCCTCGCAGAGCGGCGCTTCGGGCGAGTCGATCGCGCGCTTCCTCCTCGATCGAAACGGCCTGAGCGCAGTGCGGGTGGTCCCGGTCCAGGGCGCGCTCAGCGATCACTACGACCCACGGACGCGGGTGGTCCGGCTCTCGGAGCCCGTGTTCTACGGCCGCTCGGTGAGCGCGATGGCCGTCGCGGCCCACGAGACTGGCCACGCCATCCAGCACGCACGAAATTACGCGCCGCTCGCGCTCCGGAGCTTCGCGGTGCCGCTCGCGAGCATCGGCTCGAACCTCGGGATGATCATCATCTTCGCGGGGTTCTTGCTCTCGTTCACGCAGCTGGTCTGGGTCGGCATCTTCCTCTTCGGCGGCACCGTCCTGTTCCAGCTGATCACGCTGCCCGTCGAGCTCGATGCGTCGAGCCGCGCCAAGGCCGAGCTCGATCGTCTCGGGATGGTCGGCGGCGAGGAGCGGCGTGGCGTCTCGCAGGTGCTGACGGCGGCGGCGATGACCTACGTCGGCGCCGCGCTCGCGGCCCTCTCGACCCTGGCGTACTACGTCTTCCGCGCGATGGCGATGGGCAACCGCCGCCGGACGTAGCCAGCGCCCGCTCGAATCCCGTCCCTCGATCGACGACGGCTTCGGGCACGACGAGGTCGGGCATCCGCCCCGGAGAACGTCAGTGTCGCGCGCGTCGGTGCGCGGGCGCAGGCGGGCTGGAAGGTTCGACGGCCGCCGAGGTGGCCTCGGCCTCCGGCGCGGGAGCCGGCGCGGCGAGCGCAGCCCCGGGTGCGCTCGGCTGCCCGTAGAACGGCAGGTCGATCACCCCGGTGTAGCGGACGCGATGCTCGAGCAGCGTCCCGTCGGCGGCGATCTCGAGGACCTGCACGCGGTCGCTCGGACGGGCATGGACGATGAAGCTCTCCGTCCCCGGACCATGGCGGCGCGCCACGTAGAGCCTCGCACCCGGCGCGAGCCGATCCGCCGTCGCGCTCACGGCGGCGGGCAGTGCCTCGCTCGGGCCGAGCGCGCACTCGACGTCGATGAGCTCGCCGGATTCCGAGACGCGCACGACGCACGGCTGCCCGCTGCCGTCGTCGGACTCGACCCGGTAGAGGGCGAAGCCCGTCGCCTCGACGACCCACGTCGCCCGGCCGAGCGCGCGTCCCTCGACCGCCGCAGACGCCGCGCGACGAACGGGCTCGGGGAGGGACGCGGCCGTCGGCTGCACGAGCCCGACCTCGAGCGCGCTCGCGCCCTCGTCGTCGTAGACGATGGCCACTTCGGTGACCCCGGGAGTGTCCGTGAGAGTCTCCGTGGCGTCGCGCACGAGCGGCAGCTGCGTGGAGGCCATCTGCGGCGGCTGCGCCGCACAGCCCGCCAGGACTCCGCACCCGAGCGCGACGAGCCGCGCCCGCGAGATCACCTGGGCGACCAGGTCTGGCAGAGAGGCGAACTGGACGGCTGCGTGGCGTCGCAGTAGACGATCTCGTCCTGCGACGAGGACATGCCCTGCGATCGATGGATGACCCAGATGCGTGTCGCCTCGCGGTTGTGGATCGTCTGCGTGTCCTGCATGACGTTCGACGTGCAGCCGCTCGACGCGACGGTCGCCATCGCCGCGCAGACCCCGAGAATCAACGTGACGCGATTCATCCTGCCCCCGTGATGAGGCGATGACGATGCGGGCCGGCGGCGCGTGACGTCAAGTCCCCGCTTCTCAGCGCCCCGGGCACACGCAGGCGCCGTAGAGCCCGTCCTCGCCGCACGTGCTCTGCCCGATCGCGTCGCCCGGGCACCAGCAGGTCGTCGTGGGGCCGCGGGCGCAGCGATCCCCGCAGCCGCTCGCCCCGAGGGCCACGAGCCACGCGAGCGCGAGCGCGCGCAGGACGCTCAACCGCCGGTCGTGGTGGACGGTGCCGAGGGCGCCGGACCCGAGGGCGGCGCGGGCGGCGGCGCGGCGCCGGCGACGAGATCGCGGATACCGTTCTCGACGGTGGACTGCTCGGCGGGCGAGAAGCCCTCGCGCTCCCAGGTGATGCGGCCGTCGCGGTTGACCCAGATGCTGAAGGGCGCGCTGCGGCGGGGGTTGAGCTGGCTCGTGACGCGCGTGTCGAGGTCGGTCACGACGTCGTACGTGATGCCGAGGCGGCGCGCCGCCGGACCGACGCGGGTGATGGTGCTCGCGGCGTCCATCGCGATGGCGACGACGTGGAAGTCCTGCGCCTGGTGGCGCGTGTAGAGCGTCTGGTAGAAAGGCAGCTCCTGCGTACAGGGCACGCACCACGTCGCCCAGAAGAGGATCGCCACCGGGTGGTGCGCGGCGAGGTGCTCGGCCATGCGGAACTGGCCCGTGCTCGGCCCGCCCGTCGCGGCGGGGAGCGTGAACGGCGGCGGCTGCCCGCCGACGCGGCCGAACGCGGGGCTCGGCCGGAAGAGGGCGGCGAGATCGAGGCCGCGATCGGCGCCGGGCGCGGCGCCGCGAGACGCCGGAGCGAAGGCAGTGCCGGCGAGCAGGGCGGCCAGGGCGATCGGCGCGAGGAAACGACGTGCGTGCATGAGGTCTCGTCTGGACGCGGCGGTGATGCGCCGCATTCAGCCGCGCAGTCTGACCAATGGACCGTCCGGGCTCAACCGCTCAGAGCCGGAGCACGAGCTCGATCAGGCCGCCCTCGAACGGCGGCACCTGCCGGCACACGCCACCGGCGCAGATGAGACCACCCGGTGTCTGCCCGATGAAGAGGCGGATCGAGTTCGAGGGGTCGAAGTTGTAGCGGACCTCGAGGGACGGGTACATCGCGCCCGCGGCGCCCAGGTCCGTCGCCGTGCGCGAGCCGAGCCCGTTGTAGTCGCGCAGGTTGCGGGCGTTGACGATGCCGCCGACCTGGTCGGTCCAGCGCAGGCCCAGCGAGATCGCGAGCACGACGCCGTACGTGTACGTGAGCGCGACGCCGCCGATCTGGAAGCGCAAGTAGCCCGACGCGGTGCGCTCGCCCTCGAATCGGTGATCGACGTTGAGGTCGAGGCCGTGCTCGCCGCTCGCGAGCGTGACCTCGACCTGGCCGTGCACCATCTCGCGGTCCGCGTCGCCCGCACGCTCGCCGCGGACCTCGCAGCCGATGTCGCTCCCGCTGTCGTCGTGGATGCACATCTCGCGGCGGTAGCCGCCGTTGGCGGTGACCGACCACGTGAGGTCGCCGTCGTACTCCTGCCGCCGCGAGAGGCCGGCCCAGGTGTGCGACACGAGCACGCCGTCCCAGGGGTCGCGGTAGCGATCGTGACCGTCCAGGCCGTAGAGCGTGGAGCCGAGCAGGATCGACCAGGGGCCGGGCAGGAAGCCGTAGTCGAGACGGATCGAGCCGCCGCGCTGGTTGCCGATGGCGCGAAGCCGCTGTGGCCCGTCGAATTCGAGGCTCGGCGAGGCGTTGTAGATGCGAAAGGGGCTGGGCTCGGAGGCCGACGCCGAGAGCAGGAAGTTCGAGTAGTCCTTCCACTCGATCAGGATGGTCAGGTTCTCGGCCAGCAGCTGCGCGGAGGCGTAGACGGCGCGGCCCGACTCGACGTGCTGCTGACCGTCGAAGGTGTACTGCCGGCGCATGCCGTTCGCCTCGGCGTAGAGCGCGAGGTTGCCGTCGAGCAGCGCCGGCGCCTCGATCGTCCAGCCGGCGACGTCGACCGACTGCTGCGTGCGCGAGTTGTGGATCGGGTCGTCCTGGAACCAGGCGCGGACCGCGTGCGCGCTCGCGGAGAGCGCGTCGCCGGGACCGAACGTCGCGCCGACGGAGGCCGCGGCGAAGATGTCGCTCGGATCCGAGATGATGAGCAGCGAAATGGGATCCTGGTTCTGGGGATTCGCGACGCCGGCGTGGACCCGCGCGCGGAAGTGCCCGTCGTCGTAGCGGACGTGGCCGCCGCGGAGCGCGGTGTCGACGCCGAGCAGGTCCACCTTGCGGAACGAGAGCGCGATGCCGCGGCCGAAGACGATCTGCGCGTCGCCCGCCTCGACGAGCCAGCTCTCGTGCTCCCAGCGCAGGGTCATCCGCTCGGGCCGGACGTCCCACGCGATCGGACAGAGCGAGCCCGACCCCGCCGGGCAGGCGCTCGAGCTCGTCCCGCCGAACGCGCCGACGGCCTGGGAGCCGAACCAGGCAGGGCGATCGTAGGGCCGCGGGACGGTGCCGCTCTCGGCGATGCCGAAGGGAAGGAAGCCGTCGAGTCGCACCTCGAGGCGCAGCTCGTCGCCCTGGAGCGCGAGGTCGAAGCGCTGGCGGAGGGAGAAGAAGTCGTCGTTGTAGGGGTTCGAGTCGTAGTTGTTGCCGCGGTAGCGCCCCGTGGTGGTGCTCGTCATCGAGAACGTGGTGCGGCCGAAGACGGGGAGATCGAACGCGCCGTCGGAGGGCGGCGGCTCGCTCTCGCTCGCGCTCGCGCCCTCGCTCTCGCTCTCGCTCTCGCTCTCGCTCTCGCTCTCGCCCTCGCCCTCGACCGCGCCCTCGCCCTCGCCCTCGCCCTCGGATCTCGTGGCCCCGTTCACCGCATCCCCCCCGACGCTCGACGGCCTCCTCGACGATCCCGCCTGGGCCCTCGCCGCCCCCGTCGCGATCACCACCGACTACGCGGGTCAGACCCTCACCACCCCGACGACCCTCGTCCGCCTCCTGTGGTCCGACGACGCGCTCCACGTCGCGTTCGAGTGCACCTTCGATCCGCCGCTCACCGCGCCCGACGCGCCGCCCGACGCCGAGCACGAGCACCTCTACGGCTACGACGTCGTCGAGATCTTCCTCGACGCCGACCCCTCGACGCCGCGGACGTACCGCGAGATCGAGCTCGGGCCGCGAGGACACGTGCTCGACGTGGCGGTCGACCTCGACGCACGCCCTCACGGCGACACGTCGTGGTCGAGCGCGAGCCAGCACGCCCAGCACGTCGACGACGACGCGCACCGCTTCGTCATCGAGGCCCGCGTCCCCGCCACGGCGCTCGATCGTGCTCGCTTCGCCGCCGGCGACGGTCTGCGCGTCGGCCTGTTCCGCATCACGAGCCACTCGCCTGCCCCGCGCCTGTTCCTGGCGCGCTTCCCCACGCACACGCGGCGCCCGAGCTTCCACGTCCCGGAGCGCTTCGGGACCCTGTCGCTCGCCGCCGGATCAAGCGCGAGCCCTTGACTCACGCGGATCCTCGCCCAAACCGGGGCCATGTTCGCCCAGCGAGCCCTGGCCGTCTCCGTTCTGATCACCGCGATCGTCGGCTTCGTCTTCGCGTCGGTCTCCACGTCGGACTTCACGGCGCACCTCGATCGCCAGGTTCACGCGATCCACTGCTCGTTCGTGCCCGGCGCGGACACCCCGGACGTCGCCGGTACGAGCGGCTGCCACGTGACCTTGATGAGCCCGTACTCGTCGGTCCTGCGCGACAGCATCTGGGGCGGCATCCCCGTCTCGCTGCCCGCCATGGCGGTCTTCGCGTACCTGGCGTTCCTCGCGCTCGCGCTGCTCGTGTCACGCAAGGACGGCGACCCGCGCGGCACGGGCTACCAGGCGCTCGCGTGGGGCCTTCCCTTCTGCACCTCGCTCGTCTTCGGATACCTCTCCCTCCACGAGCTGGGCGCCGCCTGCAAGCTCTGCATCGGCATCTACAGCTCGAGCGCCGTCGGGCTCGTGCTCGCGCTGATCGCCTGGTGGCGCGCGCGCGGCGCGTGGGCCTCGCCGAGCGCGACGATCGACGACGTGCTGGAGCGCGCCGAGCCGGCTCCCCGGTTCCCCAAGGATCTCGAGGCCGCCGACACGGCGCTCGCCGACTCCACGCTTCCCGACGACGCCGAGACCGAGACCGACGAGGCCGGCGGCGCGCGCATCCGGCTGGCCACCGCATCGCAGATGGACCGCCGGCTGCGCGGCGCGCGGGGAGCGCGTTCCGCCGCCCGGCCCCTCGCGCCGAGCGCGCTCTCCTACGGCGTCCTCGCCAGCGCGTTCGGGCTCGGCGTCTTGTTCGTGCTGGTCCCCGTCGGCGCGTATGCGAGCGGTGCGCCCGACTTCGCGCACTTCGTCGGGAGCTGCGGGACGCTCGCGCACCCCGACGCGGGCGAGACGAGCGCGGGCGGCAGCATCTACGTCTCGCTCGGCTCGCAGACGCGCAGCGTGACGATGACCGAGGTGCTCGATCCGCTCTGCCCGTCCTGCCGCGCGTTCGAGGAGCGCTTCTCGCACCACCGGGCCGCCGCCGAGGTGAGCCGCCGCGCCGTGCTCTTCCCCCTCGATCACGAGTGCAACTGGATGATCGACGAGTCGATCCACCCTGGCGCGTGCGTCGTGAGCGAGGCCGTGCTCTGCGCAGACGAGGACGCGGAGGAAGTGCTCGGCTGGGCGTTCGAGAACCAGGAGGCGATCCACGAGGCCGCGCAGGGCAGCGGCGGGACGGCGGCGGTCGCGCGGATGATTCGCGCTCGCTTCCCCGCCCTCTCCGAGTGCGTCGGCTCCGCCACCGTGCGCGCGCGGCTCAACCGAGCGCTGCGCTGGGCCGTGGCGAACCAGCTGCCGGTGCTCACGCCCCAGGTCTACGTGGACGAGGTGCGGCTCTGTGACGAGGACACGGACCTCGGGCTCGACTACGCGCTCTCGCGCCTGCTCGATCGCGAAGAGGGAGGCGCGCGATGAGCGGCCGCGCGATCCTCGTGGGCGTCCTGGCGCTCATCGCACTCCTGATCCCCACGGTGATGGTGCGCTCGTGGCAGTCGTCCGCTGCCGCGCGCCTCGTCGAGTCGGAGGCGGCCGCGAGCGACGAGCCCCAGGTGGCCGTCGCGGCCGAGGCCGACGAGGCGTACTGCACGCCGGCGCTCCGCACGATCCTGCGGCGCGTGCTCACCAGCTGCGGCCTGATCGGCGGCAGCGGACGCGGCTGCCAGCCCGTCGAGGCGCGCAGCGTCGCGACGATGAGCGGCGACGACTTCAACGCGCTCTTCGTGCCGATGCGCGAGCGCGGCGGCATCGTGCAGTTCGAGCGAGCCTCGAGCGAGCTCGACGCGAGCGGCAGCACGCTCGTGGACCGCGTCTTCGCGGACCGCCGCGGCGCGAGCTACTTCTTCGTCGTCGCGCGCGCATCGCCGGACGGGTCGGCCGAGGTGAACACCGCGCTCTCGCACGATCGCGCGCAGGCCGTGATGAGCCACCTCGAGGCGACGTTCCACGATCCCGACCTCGCCAGCCAGGTGGGCCTGCTCTGGCTCGGCGAGGAATTCGCGCAGCTCGACCCGAGCTTCTGCGCGTGGACGCGCAGTGGACCCGAGTCGCAGTGCGCCCCCGAGGACCTCAACCGGAGCGCGTTCGTCGCATGGATCGACTGCAGACTCTGATGCTCGCGGCGCTCGCCCTCGCGGCGAGCGGCTGCGGAGACGACACGACGGTGACCCCGGAGCCGGCGACCCGTCGAACGGAGGCCGTGACCGCGCGCCACGCGGACCCGGCGGAGCGCTTCTGCGACGTCTCGGCGCCCGAGGGCGAGGGACCCGTGCTCGCGCTGCCCCACACGGAGGGCGCCGCGCTGCCGGCGGACGGGTGGCGCTGGATCAACGTGTGGGCGACCTGGTGTCACCCCTGCCTCGAGGAGATGCCCGTCCTGCGCGGATGGCCTGCCCGCCTCGCCGCCGACGGCGCACCGGTGACGCTGGCGTTCCTGTCGGTCGACGCCACCGCCGAGGCGCTGGCGGCGTTTCGCGCCGAGCGCACGGACGTGCCCGAGACGGCGCGCCTCGACGACCCCGGCGGCCTGCCCGCACTCCTGACGGCGCTCGGCCTCGACGCGGGCGCCACGATCCCGATCCACGTGCTCGTCGATCCGACGGGCCACGTCCGCTGCGCGCGCACGGGCGCGATCGCCGAGCGCGACTACGAGACGCTGCGGGAGATCGTGCGCGGGCGCTGAGCGCCCTCGCCCTCGCCCTCGCCCTCGCCCTCGCCCTCGCCCTCGCCCTCGCCCTCGACCTCGCTCTCGCGCTCGTGCACGATCACCCGATGCGTCCGCGGCCTCTCGCTCTCGCTCTCGCCCTGCTCGCCTCGTCGTGCGGAAGCAAGCCCGAGGACGCGCCGCCTCCGCCCGCCGCGGGGGGATCGCTCGCGCGCTTCGGGCCGCTGATGCTGCAGATCGGGCACCGCCTCGAGCTCTCCGGGCGCGCCGCGCGCATCGGACGCTGGGAGCTCGCCACCTACGAGGTCGAGGAGCTGGTCGAGGTCTACGAGGGCCCGCTCCTCGAGGCGCCTGCGCCCGACGAGATCCACGCGCGCATCGAGCCCTTCATCACCTCGTGCCTCCGGCCGCTCGAGGAGGCGGCGCGCGCGCACGACCTGGCGCGCTTCGAGCGCGAGTGGGCGACGACGACGACGGGCTGCAACGCCTGCCACCAGCAAGCGGGCGTCGGCTTCATCGAGATTCCGGGCGAGCTCGAGGTCGAGATCCCTCGCATGACCGCGCCCGCGCCCGCGCCCTAGCTCTCGCCCTCGCTCCCCGCTCGCCGCGACGGACCACCCGCGCGCACCGGACGGATGTCCCCCGGGTCGTAGTCGACCTCGAGCGCCTCCTGAGCCGGCCGCCTCTGCTCCGGCACGTGCTCGAGGTTCACGCGCACGCGCCACCACGCCGTGTAGCGGCCGCGCATCGCGTCGACGAGCACGTCGGCCGGCGCGAGCAGCGGCGCGACGTCCGGGTGCTTGGCCTTCCAGCGCTCGAGGCCGGCGAGGGCGTCCTCTTTCTTCTCCGCCCGGCCGATCTCGATCAGGGGCTTCGTGCTCTTGCGCCTCGACGCCCGGGGCAGCTCGCCCGGCGCCCTCGGCTCGGGCGGTGACCAGTTCTTCCGGGCGCGCGAGGGCTGCACGCGCGGCGGCTCTCCGTCTTGCTTCCGGTAGTGCGGCGGCCAGGGCGCATCCCCGAGCCCCGAGCCCTCGTCGCGCGCCGAGAGCTCGAGCAGCCGCTCGAGCGAGCAGGCGTGCGCGTCGATCCCCCCGTGCCGGTCGCCGATCGCCGCGAAGCGCGCCGGCATGGTGCGCAGCGTGAAGTCCTCGGGCCGGCACTCCATCAGCTCGTCCCAGGTCACGGGCGCCGACACGCGCGCGTCGGGCCTGGGCCGCACGGAGTACGCGCTCGCCACCGTCCGATCCTTGGCGTTCTGGTTGTAGTCGAGGAAGACGCCGTGCCGCTCCTCCTTCCACCACTTGCTGGTCGCGAGCCCCGGCGCGCGACGCTCGACCTCGCGGGCGAGCGCGAGGGCGGCGCGGCGCACCTCGGGGAAGCTCCAGCGCCGCTCGATCCGAACGTTGACGTGGATGCCGCGCGAGCCCGACGTCTTGGGCCACCCGACCATCCCCAGGTCCGCCAGCGTCTCGCGCACCACGCGCGCGACCTCGCGGATCTGCGGCCACGCCACTCCCGGCACCGGATCGAGATCCACGCGGAGCTCGTCCGGGTGCTCGAGGTCGTCGGCGCGCACGGGATGCGGATGCAGCTCGATGCACCCGAGGTTCACCATCCACGCGAGGGCGGCCGGCTCACGGGGCACGAGCTCCTCGGCGGTGCGCCCCGACGGAAATCGGAGCGAGGCGACCTGAAGCCAGTCGGGCCGATGCTCGGGCGCGCGCTTCTGCCAGAAGGGCGGCGCCGCGATCCCGTCGACGTAGCGCACGAGCACGTTCGGCCGGCCGCCCGCTCCGCGGAGAGCCCCGTCGGCCACGCCGAGGAAGTAGTGCACGACGTCGAGCTTCGTGATGCCCGCGTCCGGGAAGTAGATCTTCGCCGGCGAGGAGATCGTGACCTCGCGCCCGCCGACCTCGATCGTGATCTTCTCCGACTTGGCCAAGCGCGGAGAGCATAGCGGACGCCTCCGCGGGATCCGCGGCGACTTCTACCGATGCACGAGCCGCGGAGCGATCTCGAGCGAACGACTCGCGCTGCGCGCCTGGCCCAGCAGGAAGTGAGCCCGCCGGCCGAGCGAGCGGGTCAGCAGTCCGCCCCGGGCAGGTGCGTGCAGCCGTCGGGACCGGCGAGCGGAGCGGCGGGCATGCAGGCATCGACCGTGCACGGGTCGGCGTCGTCGCAGAGCCCCGGGTTCATGATGCACGCTGCGGCACCGCTGTCGGGCGGGGAGCCGGCGTCGGGCATGCACACGAGGTACGAGTGGACGCACCCCGAGGGAAGGTGCCCGGGCGCGAGCGGATCACATTGGTCGGTGCTGCACGAGAGCCCGTCGTCGCAGAACAGGTCGTCCGGCATGAACATGCAGCCTCCGCCGAAGAACACGTCCACCGTGCAGTCGAAGCCGTCGTCGCAGCGGGTGGTGCCTGCATCGCCGGGGCCCGCGTCGCAGCTCGTCGGCCCCGTGCACATCGACATGCTGCAGGTGTCGGGCCCCGTACATGCGTTGCCGTCGTCGCAGCCGAGCCCATCGGTCGTCCGCGAGCAGGGCGAGGAGCTCGAGTAGAACGTGTCGGCGCAGAAGCCCGACATGCATGCGTAGTCGTGACACGTCCGAGGCGCGCTCCCGGTGGTATCGCAGGTGCTGCCGTACTGACACGCCCCGGGAGACTCGCAGCTCGAGCTCATGCACGTCAGGCCGTCCGTGCTGCGCGTACCGCACGCGGTCACCTCGGTGCCCGAGCTCGCGACGCACATGCCGCTCATGCAGGTGAACGTCTGCGTCGCGCGCGACTGGGTCCCCGACGTGGCGCAGAGGGCGGCGTACGTGCACCCGCTCCACGGACCGAACGTGGGCGCTGGGCAGCCGCTCGTGCCCGTGCACCCGAGACAGACGTCCATCGTCTCGTCGCACGTGAGCGGGGCCATGCAGGGAGCGCTGGGGTGGCTCGAGCAGGTACCGGAGGCGCACTGGTCCAGGCCGTTGCAGAAGAGCCCGTCGTCGCAGGCGACGGTGTTGTTCGTGTGGGTACAGCCGTCGCCGGTGGCGCCGGCGCAGCGATCGTCGGTGCACGGCTGGCCGTCGTCGCAGCGCGAGTGCACCGCGAAGTGCTCGCACCCCGCCGGTCCGCAGAAGTCGTCGGTGCAGGTGTGCCCGTCGTCGCAGGAGGTCGGCGTGCACGGCGGGCCCGCGTCGGAGCTCGCCGCGTCCGAGCCGGCGTCCGAGCCGGAGTCGCCGCTCGCGGCGTCGCCCCCGACGTCCGCAGCGCCCCCGTCGATCGTGCCGAGGTCGAGGCCACCGGTGTCGAACGTCCCGCCCTCTGCTCCCGCATCGCGGGCTCCGGCGTCATCGACGTGCGCGTCCATCCCGTCCCCGGCGTCCGAGCCCCAGCGAGGTAGGTCGGACGCAGGACGGATGGCCGACACGCACGCGCCCCCCGAGCAGGTCGTCTGGATGTCCGTACACTCGAGCCCGATGCACGCGTCCTGCAGCAGCAGGCGCAGCCACACGATCTGCTCCGGGACGTACCCGCTGATCGCGCGGACCCGCGCCACCGGCACCGTCGCCTCCGTGGGCGTGGGCGTGTCGTACGCGGCCGCCTCGACGCGGTAGATGCGGGTGGCGTCCCGATCGAGCGGCGCGAGCGCGATCAGCGTCGGCCAGCCGTCCCCCGCCGCGACCGGAAACGGGATCTCCTGCAGCAGGTCCAGATCGAGCTGGGCGGTCCCGCGCGGGCCGCCGTAGACGCGCACGACGAGGCTGCGCGTGGTGCGCTGGACGCTCGCCTCGGCGTCGACCGTGACCATCACCTGGGTGTTGACGCCGGCGCTCTGACACGCAGGCAGGACGCCGAGCGCGAAGACGAGCGCGAGGAGCGAGGAGCGAGCAGTCATGGCAACGGCGCCGTGAGCGTGAGCACGACGACCCCGTTGTCGCCAGTGAGATACGGTGGATAGCTCGTCCCGCCGGACCCCTGCGTCCCGAGGACGACGCCCAGGACGATCGCCCCGGCGGCGACCCCACCGACCAGCGTCCACAGCCACCACTCACCGACGACGCCCGGTCCCTCGTCGGGCGCCGGCGCCTCGGGCGGCGCCGTCCTGGCCTCGTGGGCCGCCTGGTCGCGCTCGACCGCCTGCGCGTCCGTCGCGACGGTGTCGTCCGCGGGGCGCGTCTCGCTCGCGTCGATGCCCTCGGAGGGCGGCGGGGGTGTGGCGGGCGACGCCGCCGCGAGGCTCTCGCGCAGCACGCGCATCCGCGCCTCCACCTCCCGCACGTTCGCGGCGGTCGGAAGGACGCGGACGTACTCCTCGAACGCGACGAGCGCAGCGGCGTCCCGGCGGAGGCGGTCGTTCGCGCTTCCGATGTTGTAGAGCAGCTCCGGGCGGTGCGTGAGCGCGTAGGCCCGATCGAAGTAGTCGAGCGCGTCCTCGTAGCGCCCGTCCGCGAACGCCGCGCGCCCGGCCTCGAAGAGCCCCCGCCCCTCGGCGTCCCTGGCCGCCGAGGCCGGATCCGGCTCCTCGGGCGGCGGCTCGGTCGACTGCGCGATGGCCGACCCCGGCCCCGACGAGATCAAGAAGAACAGTAGCGCCCCGAGCCGAGCTCTCACGACGCGGATGATACGATCGAACGGCCGGACCGGCTCGCCCTTCGTGCCGCGGTCAAGGCTGTCCGAAGATCCGCGCCAGCTCGTAAGGGGGCGTGACCTCGAGCTGCTCGTACGTGCACTCCTCGGGTCGCTTGTCGCCGCGCCAGCGCACGAAGGTCGTCCCGTGCCGGAAGCGATCTCCCTCGAGGTGGTCGTACTTCACCTCGCAGACCCGCTCGATCCGCACCGGCTCCCAGGCGAGATCCTTGCCCTGGCTCCACCGGCTCTGGCCGCCGGGGAGGCGCTGCACGGCGTCGCCCTCGGCCTCGTGACTCGAGAGCTCCATCCACTCCCGCCAAGGGTGCGCGTCCCGCGCGCCCATGCGCAGCGGCGCGAGCAAGGTGACGAGCGCGCGCCGCCTGTCCATCGTGAACGACGACGTGACGCCGACGTGGTGCAGCCGTCCCTCGGCGTCGAAGAGACCGAGCAAGAGCGAGCCGACGCGCTCGCCCTCGCCGTCCTTGTGCCAGCGGAAGCCCGCGAGCACGCAGTCGGCGGTGCGCGCGTGCTTCACTTTGATCATGACGCGCTTGCCGGGCTGGTAGGTCTGCGCGTCGGGCTTGACGATGATCCCGTCGAGGCCCGCGCCCTCGAAGTGACGGAACCACTGCTCGGCGAGCGCGGGATCGCGCGTGCTCGGGGTCACGTGCACCGGCGGCCGCACGCCGGCGAGGGCCGCCTCGAGCCGCGCGCGCCGCTCCACCTGCGGCAGGCCTCGCAGGTCGTCGTCGCCGAGCCCGAGGAGATCGAACGCGACGAACGACGCCGGTCGCTCGGCCGCGAGCCTGGCCACGCGCGAGGCCGCCGGGTGCAGGCGCAGCTGCAGCGCGCCGAAGTCGAGCCCGCGCGGGGTCGCGATCACGATCTCTCCGTCGAGGACGACGCTCTCGGGGAGGTTGGCGCGCAGGGCCTCGACCAGCTCCGGGAAGTAGCGATCGAGCGGTCGTGAGTCGCGGCTCTGGAGGTAGATCGTCGGCCCTCGCCGGAACACGAGCGCGCGGAACCCGTCCCACTTCGGCTCGTAGCCGAAGTCCCCGCGAGGGATCGACTCGCCCTCCGTCGGCTTGCTGAGCATGGGCTCGATCGGCGGCTCGACGACGAACCCCGTCGGTGGCGGTGGGGCCGGCTTGGCCGTGCGTGGAGTGACCACGGGGGGACCATACGCCATCTCCTTCGCGCACGCGTGCGAGCGCGACGTGCTCGATCAGGGCGCCCGTCGGGCGTCCTCGACGAGCGCTCGCGCGGCTCCGCTCGCCTGCGCGAGCAGCTCGGCGCGCCGACGGGGCGAGCGCGCGAGGTCGTCGTTCGGCAGCGACATGAGGACGGCGAGCGCGGCGAGGGCGTCGAGCGCAGGCTCGCCGTAGGTACGCGCGTCGCTCGCGGCCTCGCGGCACGGGTCGGGCGGTGGCGGCTCGGGTGCTCGCGTACCGCAGGCGGCGAGCAGCCCGGCCGCGACGAGGAACGAGCCCTTCAATCCCCGATCCACTCGCAGACCCAGCGCTCGCTCCGGCACTCGTGCATCGGCGGACAGCGCATCTCGCTGGTGAAACAGGGGACC
>JBGAQA010000065.1:0-12516 GCA_044220955.1 Sandaracinaceae bacterium | reverse complement strand
GACCTCGCAGCTCCTCGCGCCGTCGCGACCCTCGACGCAGCGCAGGCCCACGTCGCAAGACGCGTCGCTCTCGCACGCGTGCCGGCTCGTCGCCGAGAGCGTGATCACCCACTCGCAGCCCGCAGCGGGGCTCGCGCCGCAAGCCAGACCCGCCCCGCAGGAAGAGTCGGCGCACGCCGCGCCCGTGCGCGGCTCGCATCGGCGACCGACGCCCGCGCCGCGCGCGCACTCCTGCCGCGAATCGCACTCGAGGTCCGCCGCGTACACGGCCTCCAGGGCCCCGGACACGCCGGCGTTGCACGGATCGCCGCAGACGCCGCCGTGGCACTCGACGAAGTCCCCTGCTTGCGGGATGCACACGAGGCCGTCTCGGCACTCGCAGTCCGCGACGCAGGGCGAGTCCTCGGCCCCGTCGCGCGTGCACGGAAGATCGTCGATCGCGGAAGCGCGGTACTCGACGCGGCTCGCTCCGTCGTCGGTGACGGCGACGTTGGTCCCCTCGTGCGCGGGGAGCAGGATCGTGCGCTCGGAGACGTCCGTCGTGGCGAGGCACGCGCCGGCGTCCCGGCGGTGCTCGACCCAGACCCACGACGTCACGCGAGCCGTGCCGTCCGGGTCCCTCGCGACCTCCGTCGGACCACCGTGCTCGCACACGCTCGCGATCGGCGTCGCGACGGTCACGGCGATCTCGCCGCCCTCGTACTGCGTGCAGCCCAGCTCGTGCTCGATCCGGAGCCGCGCCGGTCGGCGCTCGAGCGTCCAGTACGCCGCGCCCAGGACGGCCCCGTCGCGGGCGGGCGTGCCGGCGTCGGGCGATCCGGATGCGTCGGGACGTCCGCCGTCGAGCGTCGGCGCCGCGCGATCGCGAGAGTGCGCGAGGTAGCAGCCGGGGAGCACGAGCAGGGACGCGACGCACGCGCGGGCCGAAGCGCGGCACGCCCAAGAGAGATCGCGACCGGCGCGGCTCATGCGCCGCCGCTGCACGGATGTGCCTCGCCCTCGCCCGCCGAGCTCATGGACCTCCGGCACACGAAGACACACCTCGCGCGCCGGGAACCGGGTCAGCACGAGCCATGCCGGGCGAGGCGCGTCAGGGGTGCGCGTCGACGCAGCCCTCGAGCGTCTGCACGCCGTCGGGAGGGGCCGGCGCGATGATGTGGAACTCGACGCGGCGGTTGGCCTGCCGGCCGTCCGTGGTGGAGTTCGAGTCGATCGGGTGCGTCTCGCCGCACCCGAGGCCCGTGAGCCGGCTCGCCGCGACACCATGCTCGATCAGCCAGCGGATCACGCTGATGGCCCGCCGCCGCGAGAGGTCCATGTTGCGATCGTCGCGGCCGCGGTCGTCCGTGTGGCCCTCGACGCGCACCAGCGTCAGCTGGGGGTTGGCCTGCATCACGGCGAAGACCTCCTGCAGGATCGGGAAGCTGCGCTCGAGGATCACGTCGCGGTTCGTCGCGAACTCGACGCGCTGCAGGATGATGATCTGGCCGGTCTCCTCGTCGAGGCGCACCGAGCGCGGGCACCCGTTCGCCTCCGGCGTCCCCGGCGCCGTCGGGCACTCGTCCGTCGTGTCCGGCACGGTGTCCTGGTCGTTGTCCGGATCCGGCACGCCGTCCTGATCCTGGAATCCGTCTCGGTCCTCGGGATCGAGCGGCGCCCCGTCGCTCACGTCGGGCACGCCGTCCTGGTCGTTGTCGGGGTCGGGCACTCCGTCCGGGTCCTCGAACCCGTCCGGGTCCTCGGGCTCCATGGGCGCGCCGTCGCTCACGTCGAGCACGCCGTCGCCGTCGTTGTCGGGGTCGGGGCAGCCGTCCGCGTCCTGGTAGGTGTCGACGTCCTCCGGCTCGCTCGGGCACGCATCGACGTCGTCGAGGATTCCGTCACCGTCGGCGTCGCCCGGGGCCGGCGGCACCTGCTCGACGGCGGCGACGGGCGCGTGACAGCCCGCGTCGTAGGCCCAGCCGACCGAGAGCACGCCGCGAAAGTTCGGCGACCCGTACCCGCGCGTCAGCCCACCGCCGACCGCGAGGCCGATGGTGAGGTCGCAGATCGGGTGCACGCGAGCGCCGCCGAGCAGCTCGAAGGGCGTCCACTCGCGCGCGAAGAAGTGATCGAAGTTGGTGGCCCCGAACGCCTCGATCGTCAGGTCGAGGACGTTCGGGAGCACGACGCCCGTGACGCCGAGCCCGTACGTGAGCTCCTGGCCGACCGTGAGGTTCAGGATCTGGCTCTGCTGGCGGAAGCGAGCGCCGAGGTTCATGCCGACGCGGAGGCGACCGTCCACCAGGCGCAGCTCGCCGCTGAGCCGCGGCAGGAACGCGAACGTCTGCTCGCCGGTGAACGCCTCGCTCGGCGAGACGAGGTTCGACAGCGGCGCCGTCAGCGTTCCCTGCAACGCGAGGCTGAACGTCTCGGTGGCCTCGCCGAAGAGGCGCACGCGCGCGCCGAGGTACGGGTCACCGATCTGCGTCCCGTCCGCCGCAGGGAAACCGACGCCACCCGTTCCCTCGTTCCAGAGCGAGACCGGCAGCCCGCCGTAGATCACGACGCGATCCACCAGGCCGAACGAGAGCCCGAGCGTGCCGACCATCTGGTTCTGCACGATGGGGTGGCTCTGCGTGGACTGATCGCCGAGGCGCTCCTCGTAGACGAAGGGATTGTGCGCGTAGTCGAGGACCAGCTGCGCGCCGAAGTTCAGGTGTCCGAGGTCGTTCGGCCGCGAGATCGCGAAGCCGTCGTTCGCGACCTCCGCGGGGCGAAACTGGTCGAGCGTGAAGCCGCCGCGCTGCGCCTCCGCGGGGCTCGCCCCGAGCGCCAGCGCGCCGGGCACCAGGGCACCGAGCAGCGCCAGCGATAAAACGGCGCGACGCCGGCGCCGCGCGACCACGAGGCCGAGCAGCACCATGCCGACGAGGGCCCCGAGCGGCGAGCGCGTGCTCGATCCGCCCGGCGTGGAGCAGACGCACGCGCCGCCGGAGAAGCCGCCGGGCGGGTGTGGGCCCGCACCGGCGTCGGCCGCCGCGCTCGCGTCGAAGGCTCCGCCGTCGCGCGGGCCAGCGTCGCTGCCAGGGCCGGCGTCGTTGCCGGGACCCGCGTCGCGCACGCCGGCGTCCACGGGCGTGCTGTCCGGATCGAGGTAGTTCGGGATGCCGTCTCCGTCGGAGTCGGTGACGCCCTCCATCTGATCGCCGCCCATCACGCCGTCGGAGTCGGTGTCGAGCCAGTCCGGCCTGCCGTCGCCGTCCACGTCGTTGCCGAAGCGCATGCCGTCCGCGCGCTCGCGCGCCGTCGGGATCGTGTCGTCGTCGTCGTCGGGATCGACGTAGTCGGGACGAGCGTCGGTGTCCGTGTCCATGCAGCCCGTACCCCCCGCACACTCGGTCGCCGTCGGGATGCCGTCGCCGTCGTCGTCGACGTCGAGGTAATCGGGGCGTCCGTCCGTGTCCGTGTCTGGGAGGACGCCGCCTGGCGTCTCCACCATGGTCGGGACGCCGTCGCCGTCGTCGTCGGGGTCGAGGTAGTCGGGGCGCCCGTCGGTGTCCGTGTCCATGCAAGAGGCACCGCCGATGCACTCGAGCGCGGTCGGGACGCCGTCGTCGTCGTCGTCGGGGTCGTCGAAGTCCGGCATGCCGTCGCCGTCGCTGTCGCGGCACGGCATCGACGGGCACTCGTCGGTGTCGATGATTCCGTCGCCGTCGGTGTCGAGCACGCCGGGGTCGTACGTGAACGTGCTCGTGGCGTCGGCCGTGTTGCCCGCCGCGTCGGTCGCGTGGGCCGTGACCGTGTGCGAGCCCGCCGTCAGATCGCTCGTCGTCGGGATCGACCAGCTTCCGTCGGAGCCCGCGGTCACCGTGCCCAGCACCGTCCCGTCGAGGCTCACGACCACGGTGTCACCGGCCTCCGCCGTCCCGCGGAGCGTCGGGCGCACGTTCCCGGTCGTGCTGCCGTCCACGGGCGAGCGGATCGCGACCGTCGTGCTCGTGTCGACGACGAACGAGCCCGCGTCCGTCGCCGTGCGGCCGGCGGCGTCCGTCGCGACCGCACGCACGGTGTGCGTGCCCTCCGCGAGCGCCGTCGGCGGATCGACGGTCCAGCTGCCGTCGGCGGCCGCGGTGAGCGTCGCGATCCGGACACCGTCGACGAAGACCTCGACCGTGTTCCCGGGCTGCGACGTGCCCGAGATCGTCGGCGTCGTGTCGGAGACGTGCGCGCCGTTCGCGGGCGTGGTGATCGCGACGGTCGGACCGGTCGTGTCGACCGTGAACGTGTGCTGGTCGACCGAGGTCTGCCCGGCGGCGTTGGTGACCTCGCCCCGCACGGTGTGCACGCCGGGCGCGAGCGCCGTCGGCGGCACGAGCGACCAGTGCCCGCTCGCGTCCGCGGTGGCGGTCCCGATCATCACTCCGTCGAGGATGACGATGACGAGCAGGCCCGGGTCGGTGTCGCCGCTGATCTCGGGGCGCGTCTCGCTCGTGTGGCTGCCGTCCGCGGGGCTCCGGATCTCGAGCGAGGGCGCGCTCGTGTCGACCGTGAACGGACCCGCGTCGGTGGCCGTGTTGCCGGCCGCGTCGGTCGCGAGGACCGAGACCATGTGCACGCCGTTCGCGAGCGGCGTCCGGACCTGGAGCGTCCAGTTGCCCTCGGCGTCCGCCGTGACCGTCCCGACGAGCGTCCCGTCCAGCGTGACCTCGACGCTGTCGCCCGGCTCCGCGGTGCCGCTGAGCTCCGGCGTCGTGTCGCCGATCGGACCGTGGTCTCCCGGCTGGAGGAAGTCGACGACGGTCGCGCTGTCGACGGAGAACGAGTTCGTGTCCGTCGCCATGTCGCCGCGCGCGTTGCGCGCCGTCGCGCTCGCGCTGTGGGGTCCCTCGGTGAGGGGCGCCGCCGGCGTGACCGACCAGGTGCCGTCGGCGGCGACGGTGGCCATCCCCACGCTCGCCCCGTCGACCGTGACCGTGACCGTGTCACCCGGGTTGCCGTGGCCGGTGATGGCCGGCGTCCGCGTGCGAACCGAGGTCCCGTCCGCGGGCGAGTCGATGACGACGAACGTCCCCGCCATGACGGTGAACGTGGTCATCGCCGTCGCGGTGTTGCCCGCCGGATCGGTCGCCGTCGCGACGGCCGTGTGCATCCCGTTCGCGAGCGGGCTCGTCGGGGTCAGGCTCCACGTGCCGCCCGCCGAGACGGTGGCCGTACCGATGACGGTCCCGTCCACCGACACGCTCACGGTCGCGCCCGGGTCGCCCGTGCCGGTGATCGCGGGTGTCGCGGTCATGACGGTGGATCCGTCCGCGGGCGTGGTGATCGTGACGGCCGTCGAGGTGTCCACGATCCAGCTCGTGCTCGCCGGCGTCGGGTCCACGTTGCCGGCGAGGTCGACCGCGCGCACGGCGATCGTGTGCATGCCGTCGGGGAGCGCCGTCGTGCTGAACGTCGCGGGGCACGCCGCGAACGCGCCGCCGTCGACGCTGCACTCGAACGTCGCGGTCGCGTCGGGCGAGCCGAACACGAAGTCTCCGGTCGGATCGCTCGTCGGGCTCGGCTCGGCCGTCACGATCGTGGTGTCGGGCGCCGTGGTGTCCACGACCCAGGTCGCGGTGGCGGGCGTCGCGTCCACGAGCACGGCGTTGCGCGAGCGAACCGCGAGCGTGTGCGTGCCGTCCGCCAGCGCCGTCGTGCTGAACGTCGCGGGGCACGCCGCGAAAGCGCCACCGTCGACGCTGCACTCGAAGCTCGCCGTGGGATCGGTCGACGAGAACGTGAAGTCTCCGGTCGGATCGCTCGTCGGGCTCGGCTCGGCCGTCACGATCGTGGTGTCGATGACGCTCGTCACGACCGTCGTGGCGACGTTGCTCGGCACGGTCCGCGGGGTGAGACCGACGAAGAAGCGCATGGAGGCCGAGTCGTCGTAGGAGCCGTCGGCGGCGACCGTGATCGTGTAGGTGAGCGTTCCGGTCGCGCCGGGCGCCAGGTTGCCGAGGTTCCACACGACGTTCGCGCCCACGAGCGCGCCGCCGCCGGTCGCGCTGACGAACGTGGCGCCCGCGGGGAGCGGCGCCGTCAGCACCGCGGCCTCCGCCGCGCCCGCGCCGGTGTTCGCATAGGTGAGCGTGACCGTGAACGTCCGCGAGAAGCTGGTCGCGGGCGCGGACGCGGTGACCGCGACGTTCGGGGCGCCCTCCGGACCGGCGCAGCCCGACTCGAACAGGCTGTTCAGGATCAGGCGGACGCCGTTGGTCTGGTCGTTGGCCGCGCTGATGGGGACCGCGACGCTGTAGTTGTGGCCCCCGAGATACGTCAGCTGGCCGTTGTTGGGGTCGCCGTCGAGGCGCGCGCTGGCCCACAGGACGTCACCGCCCCCGTCGACGATCATCCGGCGGACGAAGGGTCGGAACCCCGCGAGCCCGCCGACCGGCAGGATCGACTGGACGCTTCCGCCGTCCGGGGCCAGCGGGCCGTCGTACTGCGCGAAGGGCGCGTCCGGCGTCAGGATGGTGAGCGGGAGGTTGACCGCGTTGCCGCCGCCGGCCACGCCCATCGTGGTCAGGAAGCGCCCGGCCGGGTCGTTCTCGAAGGTCTGGATCGCGTGGCACTCCATGAACGCGTGCGTGACGATCGAGGAGTCGAGCCAGGCGCGCACCTCGCTCACGATCTCGCCGACGGGGTCGGCGGCCGCCGGGTTCCAGTGCATCGAGGTCACGTGGCAGTAGGCGGGGGTGCCGTCCGCCCGGAACAGCGCCCCGTCGGTGTGGCTCGTCGTCGACGGCCCGGCGACCTGGGTCGGCGTGAGCAGATCGACGGACGTCGCCGCCCACGTCATCCCGGCCGAGTCGGGGATTCCGGCGGCGTTCAGATCGGTGAAGGCGATGGCTTCGTTGCCGTCCTCGAAGACCGCGATGCGCGGGGCCGCGGTGAGCGTGCGCGACACGTCGGCGTCGAACGCGCCGGTCACGTCGTGCACGACCGTGAGCGTGTCGGACGCGAGCCACGCGTCGATGATCGGCAGCGCGGTCGCGCGGTCGGCCGCGTCGACCACGAAGCTGCCGCCCCGGTAGGTGGCCGGAAGCGTGACGGCCGCGCCGGTCTCGCGGTTCCGCACCGAGGCCGGCGCGACGATGGTGAAGTCGGTGGCGAAGGCTGCCTTGCCGGTGAGGATCGTCCAGTGGATCGTGACCCCGCCGCGGAGCAGCGCGTACACCAGGCCGAACGCGCGCAGCGTGCCGGAGGCCTGGTAGTTGGTGCCCATCGGGATGACGAGCGAGCCGGACGGGAAGCTGCGGACCAGCGCCTCGGGGGCGGCCTGCACGGCCGGCGGCGTGTCTCCGGCGCAGGATCCCAGCAGCAAAGCGGTCAGCAGCTGCGCGACCAAGAGCCCCTTGAGCTTGCGGCTCAACACACGAGACGACATGCGCGTACCTCCGGCTTCCCCACCTGAGCGCCCCATGATTACATAATTGCAGAAAAAATCCCGTGTAACTCTCCCCGCGCCCCCTCCGGCGGGCACGTCGGAGTTGCGGCGGATCAACGGCTCGACCCCGGGCGCGAGCCACAGAACCGGGAGCACGCACCGGATGAGCGTCCGTCGGATCGACGTCAAGGTCGGCTTTCAGTGCAACAACCGCTGTCGCTTCTGCGTGCAGGGCGACAAGCGCGACGAGTGTGACGACAAGAGCACCGCGGAGCTCAAGCGCATCCTCGACGAGGGGCGCCGCGAGGTCGACGAGGTCGTCTTCACGGGCGGCGAGATCACCCTGCGCAAGGATCTGCCGGAGCTCGTCGCGCACGCCAAGGGCCTGGGCTTCAGGCTCATCCAGCTCCAGACCAACGGTCGCGTCCTGGCATCGGAGCGCGCGCTCGGCGAGCTGGTCGAGGCGGGCGCCAACGAGATCGCGCCGGCCATCCACGGTCCGAACGAGGAGATCCACGACGCGTTGACCCAGGCCAAGCGATCCTTCCGGCAGACTGTGAAGGGCGTGATGAACGCCAAGAAGCTGGGCGTGCCGGTGGTGATCAACAGCGTGATCACGCGCGCCAACTACCAGCATCTGCCGGAGATGGCGCAGCTCTTCGTCGCGCTGCGGGCCGACCAGTACCAGTTCGCGTTCGTGCACCCGCTCGGCACGGCGGCGCGACACTTCGACGAGATCGTCCCGCGATTCGGCGAGATCGAGCCCTTCGTCCGGGCGGGGCTGCACGTCGGCATCCGCGCCGGAGTGCGCTGCATGACGGAGGCGATCCCGCTCTGCTTCCTCGGCCGTCTGTACCGTCACGCGGCCGAGTGGATCATCCCTCGCACGAAGATCTTCGACGACGACCGGATCGTGGCGGACTACACCGAGTTCCGCCTGCACGAAGGGAAGCTCAAGGGGCCGGCCTGTCGCGGCTGTGCCCTCGAGGCGCAGTGTGAGGGGCCCTGGCGCGAGTACCCCGAGCACTTCGGCTGGGACGAATTCCGGCCCCTGGAGCGCGCCCCGTAGTCGCGCGGCGAGCGCGCAGGATATCATCGCTGCCTCGATGCGATGGATCGCGGCGTGCCTGACGGCTCTCTCGCTCTGGCTGCTCGCCGCGAGCGCGTCGGCGCAGCTGGCCGAGGGGCAGCGGCGGCTCGCCCAGGCGGACTTCAGCCGCGCGATCCGTGCCTTCGATCGCGCAGAGCGCGGCGCGCACCTCACGCGGGACGACCTGCTGGCGATCTACGAGGGGCGCGCGATGGCGCGCTGGGCCACCGGCGACGAGCGGCACGCCGCGCGCGACCTCGCGGCCCTCGCCGAGCTCGATCCGCACCACGGCTTCCCCCCGGAGGCTCCCCCCGAGCTCGGCGAGGCCTTCGACGACGCCGCGCGCGAGGGCGGGCTCGAGCTCGAGCTGACGTTCGCCGACGGCGCCGGGACGACCACCCTGAACGTCGACGTTCACCGCGACGCTGCCGGGCTCGTCCGCTCGCTCCGCACACACGTCCGCGTCGCCGACGGCGAGTGGAGCGACTCCGACGCGAGCACCGTACGGCTCGACGTGCCAGCAGGTGCGAGCGTGTCGGCGTGGGTCGAGGCCGTGGGCCCTGGCGGTGCCATCGTCGGCCGAACCGGGAGCGAGGCTGCCCCGATCGTCCACGGCGGAGGTGCGCAGCACGAGCTCGTCGCGCCGCGGCCCGCCCCTGGACCCGCCCCCGTGGCGGCGTCGATCGACGCCGACGACGACGACGCGGACCACGACGACTCCGGCCTCTTCATCGGGCTCGGCGTCGGGATCGGCGTCGTGGTCGTGGCCGCGGTGATCATCGGCGTGGTCGTCGGGGTCGGCTCCGGCAGCTCCGATCGCACGCAGCCGGACGCGCCGATCGTTCGCTTCTGATCGGCCGGCCGACACGACGGCGTCACGTCCGGGTGATCACGGCCACACGACCGGCGCCGGCGAGAGGTCCGCCATCCCCGAGGTCGGGCGCCCGAGCTGTCCGGCGTCGTTCAGGCCCCAGCAGAACACCTCGCCCGCCGCGAGCGCGCAGGCGTGCGACCAGTGCACCGCCACGGCGGCGACCGGGCGCGGCAGGTCGACGCGCTCGGGCACCTGACGGTGCGCGAAATTGTCGGAGCCCCAGCAGAGCACGTCGTCCGAGGCGTCGACGGCGCACGTCCACGATCCGTCACCGTTCGAGGCGAGCCGACGGAACTCGGTGGGACCGCGGTCCACGCGCGTCGCCGGGCAAGCCTGGTCCGTCCCCGCCGGGACACAGCCGGCCGGCGCGTCGGTGCCGACGGAGAATCGGTCTCCCCAGCACGTCACGTCTCCGGTGCCGAGCAGCGCGCACGAGTGCCAGCGGCCGAGCGAGAGGTCGGTCGCGCCGGCGACGCCCTCCACGCGCCGCGGTCCGAGCACCATCGCCCCCGCACCGACGTGCGCGAGGTCGCCGGCCTGCCCGAGGTCGTTCTCGCCCCAGCACCACGCTTCTCCGGCCACCAGCGCGCACCCGTGGTGGCCACCGCCGCGCACGAGCGTCGCACCGACCACCGGCTCGGCGACGTCGAGGGCGCGGACGTGCTGGCCCGTGGTGGTGGTCCCCGCGAACTGTCCCGTGTCGTCCCACCCCCAGCCGACCCAAGAGCCCGCGCTCGTCCGCGCCAGCGCGGTGCGCGCGAAAGGGACGAGCTGCGCGACCGCGGTCAGATCGGTCCCGCCCACGCGGATGACCCGCCGTGCGAAGCGCCCGTCGCCGTCGTTGCCCACCGCGGAGTCGTCCGGCGTGCTGGTCCAGCAGTAGGCGTCGCCCGCGCCGACGGTCATGCAGCCGAAGTAGCGTCGGGCGACGATCGACGCCACGCCGACCGCGTCTTGCAGGGACCCGGGTGCGATCTCGATCGACACCGGACCGGGGACCGCGCACACGTCGCCGACGCAGCCAGGCGACGCCGGATCGCGCGCGATCGCGGAGCCGGCGCCCCAGCACCACGGCCGCCCGCTCGCCGTGAGGGCGCAGCTGAGCCAGTCCGCCGCCGCGATCTGCACGATGGGATCGCACGCCCCCGGACGGCACGACCCGGCGTCGGCGGGCGGCCCGGCGTCCGGCGCGTCGCCGCGGACGCAGCCGTCGATCCGGTCGCGCAGCGCCGAGCCCGGAGGACATTCGACGAGCGTGGTGCAGAGGTTCACGCACGTCGCTCCGACACAAGCGAGCGGGCTCGGGCACCCCGACGTGCGGCAGTCCGGGTCGTCGGTGAGCGTGCAGCTGCCGCCGTGGTCGGGCCCGATCAGGCAGACCGCGCCGATCGGGCAGTCGCGCTGCTCGACGCACTGCGCACGACACCGGCCCAACCTGCACACGAGCGAGCCGCTGCAGTCGCTCGCGCGAACGCAGGGGGCGCCCGGGCTCACGCCGGCCTGGCAGCCGGTCGCGGCGAGCACGAGCAGGCCCGCGAGCGCGAGCGCGCAGCCGGTTCCGCCGCCAGTCACGAGCCGAGTATCGGTCCCGCCGCGGGCCCGGGTCAAAGGAGGCGGGGAACGCGTCCGACGCGCCGTCGCTGGCGGTGACGTCGAAGGGGTCGCGGTGGAGCTCACGAGTGCGGTCAAGCACGCAGCGGCCCCCGGCCGGGTGATACGCTCGGCGGGCGCGATGACCAGCAGCGGGTCGGGGGTGGGTGGGCTCACACCGAGCCTCGAGGGCGCGGACGCGGATCAGCTCGTCCCCGTCGAGGAAGACGAGCGTCAGTTCGGCCGCTACCTGCTCCGCTACGAGATCGCCTCCGGCGGCATGGCGACCGTGTACCTGGCGCGGAGCAAGGGCCCGGCTGGCTTCGATCGCGCCCTGGCCGTGAAGCGGATCCACCCGCACCTCGCCAAGAAGAAGGAGTTCGTCGAGATGTTCCTCGACGAGGCCCGCCTCTCGGCGCGGATCACGCACCCCAACGTGTGCAGCGTGTTCGACTTCGGCGAGGTCGACGGCACGTACTTCATGGCGATGGAGTACCTCGTCGGGCAGCCGCTGAACGCGATGCTCCGCACCGTCCACGCGCGCCCCGAGCTGGCCGCCTCGCTGCGCTGGCGCGCGCTGGCCGCCAAGATCATCGCGGACGCGTGCGAGGGCGTGCACGCGGCGCACGAGCTCACGGACGAGCGCGGCAAGAAGCTCGGCGTGATCCACCGCGACTGCACGCCACACAACATCTTCGTCACCTACGACGGCGCGGTGAAGGTCGTCGACTTCGGGGTCGCGTTCGCCGAGGGACGCCTGCACCACACGCAGACGGGCAACCTCAAGGGCAAGCTCGGCTACATGTCGCCCGAGCAGGTGCGCGGCAAACAGATCGATCGCCGCCTCGACGTCTGGGCGCTCGGCGTCTGCCTCTGGGAGCTGCTCGCGGTCAAGCGCCTCTTCGGCAAGCGCCAGGAGGTGGAGATGATCCAGGCGGTCGCGAGCGAGCCGATCGCCATGCCCTCGACGTTCCGGCCGGGGGTCCCGCCCGAGCTCGAGCGCATCGTGATGAAGGCGCTGGAGCGCGACCTCGACAAGCGCTACCCGAGCGCGCGCGCGATGGCGCGCGACCTGAACGCGTTCGTCAGCGCGAGCGGCGTGCCGGCGAGCCTGGCGGATCTGAGCGAGCTGATGGAGGAGCTCTTCACGCGCGAGCGGCAGGCCAAGCTCGGCGTGGTCGCGAGCGTGCTGCAGACGGGCAGCGATGCGCCCGTGGTGGTGACCCAGAGCGGACCGCGGGCGGTCGAGACGCAGTCCGCACGTCTCGCCACGCCAGCCCTGCCTGGCACGGCGGTGCACCGCCCGGCCGACGGTTCGTCGTCCGGGGAGCTGAGCGCCCCCGTCGCGCGACCCGCGAGCGGCGTCGCGCCCTGGGTGTGGGCCGCCGCCGTCGGCGGCGTTCTCGTCATCGCGCTGGTCGCCGTCGGCGTCGCGGCGATCTCGGGCGCCGCAGCCCCCGAGGCGCGAGCCCTGCCGCTCGGCCCTGCGGTGTCGACCTCGCCCTCGCCCTCGCCCTCGCCCTCGCCCTCGCCCTCGACCTCGCCCTCGACCTC
>JBGAQA010000064.1:0-38582 GCA_044220955.1 Sandaracinaceae bacterium | reverse complement strand
GCTCGGCGCGAAGAACCGTCAGATCTTCGAGGCGCTGCTCACCGCCTACCGCGGCGACCTGGCGAAGGTGCTCGCCCACGTCCGCGTCGAGCGCTTCTACGTCTCGCAGCGCTACCGGCAGGGTGCGGTCACCGTCGGGCCGCAGATGGCCGTGGACGCGCAGGAGCGGCAGATCACGGTCGATCGATCGCTCGGCTCGCTGCCCGCGTCGCTGCAGTCGCTCGCGCTCTACGAGACGCACGGCGACCTCGTCGACGCCAGCTCCGGGATCCTGGAGTTCTCGGACCTGCTGAAGCGGCCGCTCGACGCGTGGCGCTACCTCTTGCTCGCCATCGAGGAGGGCGAGATCTCGCTCGGCCAGAGCGTGATGCCGCTCAACACGGTGCTCGTCGCGACGAGTAACGACGTGCACCTCAAGGCGTTCCGCGAGCACCACGAGTACCGCTCGTTCCGCGGGCGCCTCTCGCTGATCAAGGTCCCCTATCTGCTCGAGCACTCGGCGGAGCGCTCCATCTACGACGGCCAGATCGTCCCTCAGGTGCGCGGCCTCGTCGCGCCGCACGCGACGTACGTCGCCGCGCTCTGGGCGGTGCTGACCCGCTTGCGCCGTCCCGTGCTCGACAGCTACGCGAACAAGAAGCTCGGCCACCTGGCCGTGCAGCTCACGCCGATCGAGAAGGCCGACTACTACGACTCCCTGACCATCCCGAACCGGTTCTCGAACGACGAGATCGCCGAGCTGCGCGCCGGCTGGGCCGAGCTGCGACACGAGTCCGACGGCTGGGCGCTCTACGAGGGCTCGACGGGCGCCTCACCGCGCGAGATCCGCACGCTCCTGCTCGACGCGGCGCAGGACGCCGAGCACGGCGGTCTCTCGCCGCTCTCGGTGCTCGAGAAGATCCGCGAGCTCTGCGACTCGGACGACTTCGACTTCCTCAAAGAGCCCGTCGAGGGCGGCTACCACGATCACCGCGGCTTCATCGACGTCGTGCGCACGCGCTGGCTGGACCGCGTCGACGAGGAGGTCCGCACCGCGACCGGCCTGGTCGACGAGGCGCAGTACGTCGAGCTCTTCGACCGCTACGTCACGCACGTCTCGTACTCGCTCAAGCGCGAGCGCATCTACAACGCGATGACCGGCAAGGACGAGGAGCCCGACCAGAAGCTCATGGACAACGTCGAGCAGATGCTCGGCGTCACCAAGGGCCAGGAGGCGTTCCGCCGCGACATCATGAGCGCCGTGGCCGCGCACGCCATCGATCACCCCGGCGAGAAACCGAGCTTCCCGCGCGTGTTCCCGCGCCTGCTCGCGCAGGTGCGGGAGGCGACGTTCCAGAAGCGCAAGAAGCAGATCGCCGAGATCGTCGAGGACGCGCTCGCCTTCCTCGCCAAGAACGTCAAGAACGTCCCCGCGGATCGCGTGAGGCGGGCAGAGGACACGCTGCGCCGCATGATCGAGCGGCACGGCTACCAGGAGCGCGCGCTCGCGGACTCGCTCGGTGAGCTCCTGCGCCGACGCTACGTATGAGCGACCCGATCGAGATCGACCGTCTCGAGTACCGGCAGGTCACGGCGCCGATGGCGCGCGACGCCGTCAGCGCCAAGGCCAAGCAGTTCTGGGACGTGATCGACCCGATATCGAAGCAGGTCGTCGCGCACGCGGAGATCTTCGAGAAGACGGATCAGTGGGGCGTGCGCCTCTTCGACCGCGCGCCCTCGCTCGACGAGACCGACCTGACGCGCGTCGTCGCGAAGCTGCTCGTCTGGCACGCGCACTGCCACGCCGAGACCGTCGAGCTCTGGCTCGCGCGCACGAACACGCGCAGCGTGATGGTCCGCGTCAGCGGCGACTACGTCTGAGCGAGTGCGCCCGCGGCGGCCTCAGCCCTTGCGGACGACCTCGGCCTCGCTGACGCTCGCGGTCGTCGTGTCGGCGCTCGACTTCTCGGGGACGCGCTTGGTCACCTCGATGTCGTCGTCGCTGTTCAGGCCACGCTTGAGGCCCTTGACGGCCTTGCCGAGGCTCTCGCCGAGCTGCGGCAGCCGGCTCGCCCCGAAGACGAGCAGCACGATGAGCAGAATGACGACCAGCTCACCCATTCCGAGGCTACCCATACGCGCTCCTCCGGTCTCGAGACCGTACGACTCAACCTTAGCGGCGCGTATTCGCCCCCGCAAGCGAGCGAATTCGCGGAAGATCGCGTAAACAGCGCGGGCATGCCGACGGTCCACCTCGCGCGAGGCCGTGTCCAGCCCGTCTGGGCCGGGCACCCCTGGGTGTACGCGCAGGCGATCGAGCGGGTCGAGGGCGCGCCTGCCCCCGGAGACGTCGTCGACGTCCTGGACCCCGAGGGGCGGCACCACGGGCGCGGCTACTGGTCGCCCCGATCGGCGATCCCCGTCCGGATCGCGACGCGCGACAAGAACGACCCGCTCGACGGGTCCTCGATCGGCCGCAAGATCGAGGCCGCGAAGGCGCTGCGGCGGCGCTTCGGGCTGCCCTCGGTGGACACCACCGGCTACCGCCTCGTGCACGCCGAGGGCGACGGCCTTCCCGGCCTCGTGGTCGACGTGCTGGGCGACACGGCGGTCGTGCAGCTGCTCAGCATCGGAATGAAGCGACGCGAGGACGAGGTCTTCGGTCACGTGGCGCGCATCGCCGAGGTGGAGACGATCATCGAGGTCGCGAGCGAGAAGACCGCCGCCATCGAGGGCTTCGTCGCCGAGACGCGGGTGGTGCGCGGTCGCGAGAAGGCCAGCCTCGAGCTGCTCGAGCGCGGGCTCTCGTTCGAGGTCCCGGGTGCGATCACCCAGAAGACGGGCTTCTACTTCGATCAGCGCGACAACCGTGCGCTGGTCGAGTCCATCGCGTCGGGGATGCGCGTGCTCGACCTCTACACGTTCGTCGGGGCGTTCGCGCTCTTCGCGGCGCGCGGCGGCGCGCAGGCGGTCGTCGCCGTCGACAGCGCCGTGCCCGCGATCACGGTCGGCGCGCGGCTCGCGCACCGCCACGGGTTCGCGTCACGGGTGTCGTTCGAGCGCGCCGACGCCAAGGACGAGATGGAGCGCCTCCACCGCAAGCACGAGACGTTCGACCTCGTGATCCTCGACCCGCCGAAGCTCGCGCCGACCGCGAAGTCGCTCGACAAGGCCCGCATGCTCTACCGCAAGCTCAACGCCGACGCGGCGCGGCTCGTGGCGCCGGGCGGCTACCTGCTCAGCTGCTCGTGCTCGGGCGCGATGGAGCTCGCCGACTTCAAGCGCACGGCGGTGATGGGCGCGCGCGACGCGAGCCGCGATCTCGTGCTGGTGCGGACCGGGGAGCAGGGCGTCGATCACCCGTCCCCGGCCGCGTTCCCGGAGGCGCGCTACCTCAAGGCGTGTCTGTTCCGGGTGGTCCCGTGAGGGAGGCGCCGTGAGACCACTCGTCGAGCTCGACGCGCAGCACGTGGACGGCGTCGTCTTCGACGTCGACGACACGGTCACGCGGGCTGGCGTGCTCGAGCGGGAGGCGTTCGAGGCGCTGTGGGCGCTGCGCGAGCGCGGCCTCGCTGCGATCGCCGTGACGGGGCGTCCGCTCGGCTGGAGCGACGCGCTCGCGTCGACCTGGCCGGTGGCCGCGGCCGTCGGCGAGAACGGCGCCGGCTGGGCGCTGCGGCGGGGCCCGACGATCGAGACCGGGAGCTTCGATCCGCCGGCGGCGCGCGTCGCCCAGGCCGCGCTGCTCGAGTGTGTCCTCACGCGCGTCCGGTCTTCGCTCCCGGAGGTGTCGCTCGCGACCGACCAGCCGGCACGCCGCGCGGACCTCGCGTTCGACGTGGGCGAGCGGGCGAAGCTCGACCCGGTGACGATCGCCGCGCTGGTCGAGATCATCGAGGCCGAGGGGGCCCGCTCGCTCGTCTCGAGCGTGCACGCCCACGCGATCCCGGGCGACTGGGACAAGGCGTCCGGGGTGGTGCGGGCGGCGGCGGCGCTCGGGATCGACGCCGAGCGGCTGCGCGCGCGCTTCGTGTTCGTGGGCGACTCCGGCAACGACGCGGCGGCGTTCGCGTTCTTCGCGCGGACCGTCGGGGTCTCCAACGTCGCCGCGCACCTCGCTCGGCTGCCCGTACCCCCGGGCTTCGTCACGCCCTCCGACCGCGGCCGCGGCTTCGCCGAGGTGGTAGGACACCTCCTCGCCGGCACCCGCTGATGGCCAAGAGACCCGCACCCAAGCGCCTGTCCACGCCCCTCGTGCTCGCCGCCTCGAGCGGCATGGTCGCGATCGGGATCGCCGCGCTCTACGCGATCGACATCCCGACCGAGATCGCCGAGGACGAAGCGCAGCGGCAAGAGTACGCCGCGCTCGTGATCGACGACCGCACCCCCGAGCGCGTCGCGCAGTCGTACCTCGACGCGTGGCGCCGCCGCGCATGGGACCAGGCCGCCTCCATCTCGATCGGCGAGGCCCACGAGCGCGCCCTCGCGAAGCAGGCGATGGACCAGGGCGTCGAGCACGACGACCGCGTGATGGCGCGCGAGGTCTGGGAGCGCCTCTCGAGCGCCCCGCTCGAGGTGACCTTCCGCGGCTCGGAGAACCTCGACGACCACGGAGGCCTCTACCTCCACGGCGTCGCGTCCTACGACTTCATGAACCACCCGTACCAGCGCGAGGTCAGCTGGGTCGTGCGGCCCGAGGGGACTCTCTTCCGGGTCGAGCGCATGGAGAACGGGCGCGTCCTCACGGACACGCCCGACATCCTCCGGGGAACCGACCTGTAGGAGCTACGGGCGATCCCAGGTCGCCCCGCAGTAGCCCGCCGTCTCGGAGAAGGTGGGCGTCGCTGGCGTGAACTGGGACGTGTACTCGTGGTGGAAGTACCAGCGGTTCCGCGACGTGGAGAACGTGATGGAGCACATGTCGCCGAGGTCGGTGAACGTGCTCACCGTCGCGGTCGCGACGCTCGTGGTGCCCGTGTCCGGGATCGAGAGCCGCGCGATGCGCGTCGTGCTCTCGACGTAGACGGCGTAGTGCGAGCCGGAGTAGCGCTCGGCGATGCCCCACCAGCCCCAGTTCTCGCAGGAGCGATGGGTGGGGTTCTGCGTGAGACCGAGCTGCGTCACCACACCGCTGGTGAGGTCGATCTGGTACCACTGGATGTTCGGCGACATGGGAACGCCGATGAGCGCCTCGCCGTAGCCCGACATGACCGCGGTGCCGTACTTCACGGGGATCGGCATCGAGAGCGGGATGCGTGTCGCGGTGAGGACGCCCGTCGCCGGATCGAGCTCTCCGAGCTGCGTGATGCTCAGGGGCGTCGTGCTGCTCAGGCTCGAGGTCGGCTGGGCGTTGGTCGCGCTGAGCAGCACGAACACCTGCTCGGTGTCGATGTTGCTCACGAGCCCGTCCTGGATCGCGCCCACGGCCGTGATGCCGGTGAGGTCGGTCGCGCTCATGCGGACCGTGGACGTGTCGCCGGTGACGAGGAACGTGCTCGGCGTCACTCCGACGCCGCCGCGGTCGTCGCCGGACCGCGAGATGTGATCGAGCACGTTGCAGCCCGTCGCGTCGAGCGTGAGCACCCGGAACGAGTCCACGGCCTCGCAGACGCCCGCGTGACACGCCTGGCCCGCGCCGCACGCCACCGGGCACGAGCCGCAGTGGTCGTGGCTCCGCATGAGGTCGACGCACGAGCCGCTGCACATCATCAGGCCGACCGCGCACGTGCACGCGCCGGCGTTGCATGCGCCGCCGGGACCGCAGTTGACGGAGCAGGTGCCGCAGTGCTCGACGGTGCTCATGAGGTCGATGCAGCCGGTGCCGCAGTCGACGAGCGAGCCCGTGCACTGACACGCGCCGCCCATGCAGGCCTGGCCAGCCTCGCAGGCGTGGCCGCACCGACCGCAGTGGAGCGTGCTCGTGTCGGTGTTCACGCAGCGCGGCGTCGTCCCGCAGAGCGTCAGGTCGGTCCCGCAGGCGGTGCAGCGGCCGCCCGCGCAGGTGCCGCCGGCGCCGCAGCTCGAGATGCAGGCGCCGCAGTTCATCGGGTCGGTGTTGGTGTCCACGCAGTGACCGCCGCAGGAGGTGCCGCCGCCGAGGCACGTGCAGACACCGTTGAGGCACTCCGCGTCGCCCGTGCACTGCGTCCCGCAGGTGCCGCAGTTGAATCGGTCGATCGCGCGATCGACGCACGTCGGGACGCCGCCGACGCTGCAGAGGCCCGGCATCGCGCCCGAGGTGCACTGCACGACGCAGCGGCCGGCCACGCACTCCTCGGTCGAGCCGCAGACGTTGTCACACGTCCCGCAGTGCATCCGATCGCCGCTGGGATCGAGGCAGATGCCGTCGCAGCCGAGCATCGGCGCCATGCAGTCGCAGCGGCCGATGGCGCAGCTCGTCCCGGACGGACATGCGTTGCCGCAGCTACCGCAGTTCCGCGAGTCGGCGACGACGCTCGTACACGTTCCGAAGCAGTCGATCTGACCGACGGGACACGGGCTGTTCGTGTCGGGGCGCGGGCCCGTGCCCGTGTCCTGGAAGGGGATGAACGCGTCGGCCTCGCCCGGAGGCGTGCCGCGGACCGTGCAGCCGCCGAGCGTCGCCAGGGTGGCGAGCGTCGCGCAGGCGAAGAAAGCGTGTCGTCGGTTCACGTCGAGGCCTCGTTCTTTCGCGCGGGTCGTCGCGATCATGGGGGTGGCGGGCACATGCCCGCGTTGCAGGTGCCGTTGAGGTCGCACGGCGGCATCGAGCCGCACATGCACGCGCTCGCGACGCAGCGATCGGCCTCCTGCGTGCAGGGCGCCTCGCAGAAGCCGCAGTGGTCCACGTCGGTCGTGACGTCGACGCAGCCCGAGCTGCAGCAGTGCAGGCCGGGGCCGCAGGGGCCGACGCCCGGCTCGCTCGAGCAGTCGCACTCGCCGCTCGGCGTACACGAGTCGGCGCGCGCGGCGCCGTCCGCACCGAGCGCCATGCATGCGGGGCAGCACTCGGCCGCCTCGTCGATGCGGCCGTTGCAGTCGTTGTCGATGCCGTCGCAGAGCTCGGGCGCGCCCGCGACGGCGCCCACCGGAGGCCGCACGTCCGCCCGCTCGTCGTCGCAGTCGCAGCCGCTGAGCGGGTCCTGCCCGGTCATGCACGCCTGGATCGCGTCGCGGTCGGTGTCGCCGCACGACTCGTCCCGCATGTCGCAGTTCTGATCGATGCGGTCGCCGCAGATCTCGTACGGAGGATCGGCGGGCTCGCAGCACGTGTGGCTGCCGGCGTTGCAGTACGACCCGGGGCAGTCGGTGGCCGTGCTGCACGGCCCCGCGTCCATGCGCACGAACGCGTCGACCCCGGGGCCCGTGTCGCCACCGGTCGTCCCCCCGCCGCCGCACGACGCGACGAGAGCGAGCGCGGCACCCAAGCTCGGCGGGAGCCAGCGGTTCATCGGGACACCCGACGGCGCGCGAGCACGAGCGCGAGACCGAGCGCGCCGACCGCGAACGACCACGGGAAGTCGGAGCGCGCGCCCACGCGGCAGCCGCAGTCGCGCGGGGCGTCGCCCGGGTTGGGCGGCCCGTGCGAGGCGTCCATGCCGGCGTCGGGGGCCGCGATCATGCCGGCGTCGGTACCGGCGTCGGGGCTGATCGGGCCGGCGTCGCGCGGGGTCGGGATCGTGCAGTGCCCGAGCTCGCAGGCCTGGCCGTGCGGGCAGACGACCCCCTCGCAAGCGTCGTGGCAGGTGGCGTTCTGGCAGTACTGACCCGCCTCGCAGAGGACGATGTCGCAGCCGCGCGCGAGGCACGTCCCGTCCGCGAGGCAGGTCTCGCCGACCGGGCAGGGCGAGCAGGGGCACCGGAGCACGCAGATGCCCCCGCGGCAGATGCGGTCGGTGTCACACGTGATCGCCTCGCACGGATCCACGCACACGCCCGAGATGCACTGCTCGCCGTGCGGACAGACGATGCCGTCGCACGCATCGACGCACATGCCGCCCTGGCAGCGCTGGTTCTGCGCGCAGGGCACGCCGACGCAGGCGTCCTCGATGCAGACGCCGAGCGCGTCGTCGCAGGTGAAGCCCGTGGCGCACGAGCCCTCGAAGCAGCCATCGACGCACTGGCCGAGCACGCACGAGAGTCCCGAGCCGCAGAGGCCGGGCGCGTCGTCCGGCATGCCGTTGCAGTCGTTGTCGACGTTGTCGCAGAGCTCCGCGCTGGGCGTCGTGATGGCCTGGCACTCGGCGACGTTCATCACGCACTGCGTGCGGCCGAGCGAGCATGCGCCGACGGCGCCCGGCACCGTGCAGGCCATGTCCTCTCGGCAGACGACCCCGCCCGCGCGGACCGAGAACTCCCAGATACCGGGCATGTCGACGTTCGAGGTCGTACACACGTTCACGATGCTCTCCGTGAACGAGCCGGGGAGCGCCGTGAAGTCGTGAAGGTTGCCGGCGTCGAAGCCTGCCTGCGCGGGCGTGCCACCGTGGCCGTCCATCCCGCCGCTCGCGTCGCCGGTGACCCACTCGCAGCGCTCGTACCGGAACTCGACGTCGAAGTCGCCCGAGCCGCAGTCGGTCGCGTTCGTGACGATGAGCTGGAAGCTCATCCGCAGGTCGTTGTGGTTCGAGTAGTAGCCGACGTTGTACCAGGTGACGACGAGGCGGCCGGGCTCGAGGTGGTAGTAGACGAGGTTCTCGGCCGCCGTCGCCAGGCCGGTTCGGTTGCGCGTGTCCACGTCGCCCCAGTAGGGCGCGATCATCGGGCGCGAGGCGATCGGGAAGGGCATCGGGGTGAACTCGTAGACCGGCCCGCTGAAGGTGATGTTGCCGTTGTTGTTCACCCAGAACTGCGTGTAGGGCCCGCCGTAGAAGCGCAGGCCGCCCGAGAACGCGCCGGTGAGGTCGATCGCGCCCGTCGAGCCGTCGTCGTTGCCGTTGAGGATGCCGCTGCCGAAGCCCGCGGGGCCGCCGAAGCCGCGATAGAGGGGCACCGCGTGCGCGACCGAGGTCGGGGCCAGCCCCGCGAGGCCGAGGACGAGCACCACGAGCGCGCGAAGGACACCGACGTAGCCGTGCTTCGACATGTTGAACCCCAAAAAGCAGAAAGGTCGGGCGAAGCCCGGCCGATCCCCATTTTCAAGCACATCGGAGCCCGACGTGCCACACCTCCTTCGTCACCCCGATGGCTTCGTCTCCCCCGATGGGCTCGATCGCGCGAACCACCCAGCTGACCCCCGCGGCGCTCGAGGCCGGCACCGAGGGCCACTACGTCGACGGGGCCCACTACGACCACGTCTACAGGGCGCGGCGCGCCGATCAGCGCTTCTACGTCGAGGTCGCGCGCGAGCGGGACGCTCGGTCGATCCTCGAGCTCGGGGTGGGGACCGGGCGGGTGGCCATCGCGCTGGCCAAGGACGGCCGGGAGGTCGTCGGCGTCGACCGCATGCCTCCGATGCTCGAGCGGCTCGAGGCGCGCCTCGGACGGGAGAGCAGGGCGGTCCGCGCGCGCGTCACGCTCCGGCTCGGCGACCTCCGCTCGGTGCGGCTGAGGCGTCGCTTCCCGCTGGTCATCGCGCCCTTCAACGTCTTCATGCACCTCTACGCGCGGCGCGACGTCGAGCGCGCGCTCGCGACGTGCCGGGCTCACCTCGCTCCCCGCGGGCGGCTCGTGTTCGACGTGCTCCTGCCCGACCTGCGGGCGCTGATCCGCGATCCGGAGCGCTTCTACAAGAGCCGTCCGATCAAGGACCCCACGACCGGCGCGCGCAGGGCGTACTCGGAGGCGTTCGAGTACGACGCGATCGCGCAGACGCAGATGGTGACGAGCGCGTTCCGCGACGTCGCCGACCCGCGCGACGTCTACGTGTGCCCGCTCGCGCACCGGCAGTTCTTCCCGGCCGAGCTCGAGGCGCTGCTCCACTACAACGGCTTCGCGATCGAGGCGCGCTACGGTGACTTCGCACGCACGCCGCTCGATGCGTGGTCGGAGTCGCAGGTGATCGTCGCTCGCCGCCGGCGCTGAACGCGGCGCGCGTCCGTCGCAACGATCCGGGCATGAACACGCCGAAGCGCTCGCCCCGGCCCGATGGGGACGGCCGGGACGAGCTCGACGACTCCTGGTTCGACCTCCCCGTCATCACCGAGCTGCCCACGAAGAAGGTCCGCGCCCCGGAGGCCGATCTCGACGACTCCTGGTTCGATCGGCCGGGCGGCGGGATCCGCCGGAGCGACGTGCTCGGTCGCTGAGCGTCGTCGGCCGCCGAGCATCGTTGCGCTCGCAAGCTTTTCCCGCCATACGTGCGCCCCATGCGCACGTCCTCGATCGCCGGCTTCGCCACGCTCGCCCTCTCGCTCGCCGCCTGCGCGGATCCCGCGCCCGGCGCCGACGTCGGCCCGACCGACGACGCCGCGGCGCCGGTCGACGCGTACGCGCGCCCGGACGCGGGCCCCGATGCGTGGGTGCCGACCGACGCGGGCGCGATCCGCGCGGCGGCGAGCTTCCCGACGGCGGCGGGCGCGTGCCCCGACCTCACGCGCTCGGGCACGGTGATGGTGTCACCGGCCGGGATCGCGGCGCGTCCGGTGCAGATCTGGGTGTCGGACGCGGCCGCCACGATGGACGGTCCGCTCGTGCTCGTCTGGCACGGCGCGGGCGGCTCCCCCTCGGAGGCGCAGTACATCCTCGGTGACACGGCGATGAGCGCGATCCTCGCGGCAGGCGGCATCGTCGCCGCGCCCGCGCACGACCCCGCGAACACGCAGTTGCCCTGGTTCCTCGACCTCGGCTCCGAGGAGGACGACCTCTTCGTCGCCGACGAGATCGTCGCGTGCGCTCGGAGCGGCATCGGCATCGACGCGGCGCACGTGCACTCGGTCGGCTTCAGCGCCGGCGCGCTCCACACGACCGAGATGGCCTACCGGCGCGCGAGCTACCTCGCGAGCGTCGTCACCTACAGCGGGGGGCTGCGCAGCTCGCGGCCACCGACGCGCGACGCCGCCGACGCGCGCTTCGCCGCGATGATGCTGCACGGCGGCGAGAGCGACGTCGTCCTCGTCTCGTTCCAGCGGCAGACCGAGTCGTGGCTCCGCGCCGTCCAGGGCGCGGGCGACTTCGGGTTCATCTGCGACCACGGCATGGGCCACACCGTGCCCTCGTCCGCGCGCGAGAGCGCGTGGCGCTTCCTCGAGGCCCACGGCTACGGCGAGCTGCCGCGCGCGTACGCCAGCGGGCTTCCGGCGGACTTCTACGCGCCTTGCATGCTGCCCTGATCGGGCTCGAGCCAGGTCAGCGCCGCGCCTGAGCGCGATCGAGGGCTTCCTGCACCATCTTCGAGTGCTCGGCCTCGTCCTTCCAGCGCATCTGGCCGGCCTCGGGCAAGAGGTGCAGCGGGTCGAAGTAGAGGAAGTACTGGCCCGGCTTCACGCTGGGCGCCGAGTACACGCTGATGCCCGTCGTGCGGTCGTAGTGCTCGTAGCTGTGGACCACGCGCTTGCCGCCGCCGCCTGGTGCGTCGACGACGAACGTCGGGGTGTTGAAGCCCGCCAGCGTGCCGCGCGTCGCCTTCTCGAGCGTCACCGCGGTCTCGACCGTCGTGCGCAGCTCCTCGACGCCCTTCACGAGGTCGTGCACGTAGACGTAGTAGGGCTGCACGTTGAGGTAGCCGAGGCGCTTCACCAGCAGCTGCATCGTCTCGACGCTGTCGTTCACGCCGCGCTGCAGCACGGACTGGTTGCGCACCGTGACGCCCTCGGCGTGGAGGCGGTTCATCGCGCGACGCGTGATGTCCGTGATCTCGTTCGGGTGGTTGAAGTGGGTGTGCAGGACGACCTCCTTGGCCATCGTCCGGCCCCGGTGGACGACCGAGACGAGCGCCTCGAACCACTTGTCGTCGGCCAGGATCTTCTGCGGCATGACCGCCGGGCCCTTCGTCGCGAAGCGCATGCGGCGGACGTTGGGGATGTCGAGGAGGCGGTTGCCGATCTCGGTGATCTGGTCGTCGCGCAGGTTGTACGAGTCGCCCCCCGAGATGACGATGTCCTCGAGCTCGGGGCGCGACGCGATGTACGCGAAGATGTTCTCCCAGCGATCCTTGTTCGCCTTGAGCGAGACCTTCTCGAGCTCCGCCTGATCGACGTCGGGGCCGACGGCGTAGCTGCGCGTGCAGAAGCGGCAGTAGACGGGGCACGTGTCGAGCGCGAGGAAGAGCGCCTTGTCGGGGTAGCGGTGCGTCAGGCCGGGCACCGGCGCGTCGCCCTGCTCGTTGAGCGAGTCGAAGCGGAGCTTCGGATGGTCCGGCAGGATGCTCGAGCCGAGCGGGATGAACTGGCGGCGCAGCGGATCCTCGTACGGCGCCGACCAGTCGACGAGGGACAGGAGATACGGAGAGACGCGGACCGCCATCGGAGCGCTCGCGAAGCCCTTGAGCGCATCCTCGATGAACGACGCCGGGACGAGCCCCTGCAGCGCGGCGAGCAGCTTGTCGACGCGCGTGATCGTCTGCTTCATCTGCCACTTGTGGTCGAGGAACTCCGCCTCGCTCACGCCGGCGTACGCCGGGATCCGTCTCCAGAAGTCGCCGTCCAGGAGATCGCGGTGGCGCAGCGTCGAGGGGTCGACGGGCGGCCGCACGCGAGTCTCGGGCCTCGAAGCAGGGGTGGAGACGACGGGGAGCTGGGTCATGGAGCGGTCCTCGGGTCCTGGGATCGGCCGAAGGTTTGACACGATCCGCGCGCTCGGCCACGACGCGGCTATGGACCACGACTTCGGGAAGCACGGCGAGCGCATGGTCTTCGTCGTCTCGCCGCCGCGGAGCGGCTCGACGCTCGTGCAGCGCATGATCGGCTCGCACACCGAGGTGCACACGCACCCCGAGCCGCACCTGATCACGCCGCTCGCCTATCTCGGCTACTACGACACGGTCGACAAGGCGCCCTTCGATCACATCAACAGCGCCGAGGCGATCCGCCTCTTCGTGAGCTCGCTGCCGCGTGCGGAAGACGACTACCTCGACGCGCTGCGCGCCTATTGCGACACGCTCTACGGCCGCAGCCTGGTGCCGACCGGCAAGCGCTTCTTCATGGACAAGACGCCGGCCTACGCGCTGGTGCTCCCGTTCCTGACCAAGGTGTACCCCGCGGCGAAGTACGTGGTGCTCACCCGGCACCCGCTCGCGATCTTCTCGAGCTTCGCCAACAGCTTCTTCGACGGCGACTGGGGCCGCGCCCACGAGTTCAACCCGCTCGTCGAGCGCTACGTGCCGGCGATCGCGAAGATGCTGCGCGAGCGGCCCGTGCCGCTCGTGCACGTGAAGTACGAGGAGCTCGTCGCGGCCCCGGAGCAGCACCTCGAGCGCGTCTTCTCGTACATGGGTGTCGAGAACGAGCCGGAGGCCGTGAACTACGGCGAGAAGTTCCAGGGCAAGAAGGGCCCCGGGGACCCGATCACGGTCAGCCAGCACTCGCGGCCCGTGACCGACTCGCTCCACAAGTGGGCGGTCGAGCTGAAGAACGACGCAGCCAAGCGCGCGCTCGCCGAGCAGATGATCGACAAGCTCGACGACGCAGACCTCGCGCAGTGGGGCTGGCCGCGCGCGACGGTCTTCGACGCGCTCGAGAAGGCCGGCGGCGCGGCCCCGCCCAAGACGGTGCTCAACGGCTACACGATCCAGCGCAAGGTCATGCTCGCGCTCAAGAAGGACATCCACACGCGGCCGCACGGCGCCGTGGTGAAGAAGCTCCGCTACTATTGCGACGTGCTGCTCCGCTGAGCACGCGCGCAGCGCCGCCGAGACTCAGTAGGAGAGGCCGATCCCGAGATCGATCCGCCACTGTCGATCGATGCGCAGCGGGTTGCCGTGCACGTCGTTCAGGTGGTTCGAGCCGATGTCCGTCGGCGGGATCAGGTCCCCCGAGAACATCCCGATGAGCGTGAACGCCTCGTAGCGGCCCTGGATGCCGACGAAGGCGCGCGGCCGGATCGTCCGGATGCTCGCGAAGACGGCGTTGTTGTTGTAGTCGGCGCCGCTGCCCGCGCAGTTCGGCTCGCCGGGGCCCATGGGCGTCGCGCTGCTCGGCATGCACGTCGCGAACGCGTTGGTGCCGGGCGTGAGGTCCACCAGCTCGCTGTCGGACCAGGTCCAGGCCACCTGGCCGCCGGTGATCGGCGTGAGCTCGAACGCGTCGCCCAGGATGATCGAATTCGAGATCGAGAGGTCGGCCGTGGCGACGGTCGCGTTGAATTCCTGATCGCCGACCAGCGTCTGCACGGCGCCGCGGAACGCGATGTCCGGGACGACCCAGTCGTGCGAGAGCCAGCCCTCGAGGATCGACCAGCGGATCTCGACGCCCAGCGCCCAGTAGCTGGTGTTCACCAGGTAGCCGATGTTGGTCCCCAGCTCGAAGCCGAACGGGAACGCCTTGCGGACGGTCACGCGCGTCCAGGCGAGCGCGCCGTCGACCTGGCGGTTGATGTCGGCGCCCGCCGTCTGCCCCTCGGTGCCGCGGTGCCAGAACGTCGAGTTGGCGCTGATCCCGGTGATCGACGTGTCGAGACCGACGTAGAACGAGCGGGGCCCGCGCGTGCGCGCCGGGGTGAGCATCGGCGGGATGAGCGCGCCCGTGAACTCGGTGATCAGCGAGCGCCACTCGCCGTCGTCCGCGCACGCGGCGACGGCGCCCGTGCCGCTGGTGTCGGGGCAATACGTCTCCATCGGGCTGGACGACGCGGGGTAGCTCAGGCGCGAGAGCGCCAGGTCCATGCGCTGGGCGCTCGCGGGCGCCGCCCCCGAGACCCAGCCGACCGTCACCAGGGCGAGCCCGAGGCGCGCCGCCGTCGAAGAAGCCACGGCAGGACGCTATCGTTCGGGCGCCCGCGGCGTCAAGCCAGACCGCCGCCCACGCGCGGGGCCGGGGCGGGCGCTTGACCGACCGGGCGAGCGCCGCTACCTTCCGCGCCCTTCACACGGCCTGGCTCGCCCGGCCGGTGTTCGCCTCGAGGAACGTTTCGATGGTCACGATCCGGTTCGCACGCTTCGGCACCAACAAGCAGCCTTTCTACCACTTCGTCGTCACGCACGCGGAGAACCCGCGCGACGGCAAGTTCCTCGAGCAGATCGGCACCTACGATCCGAGCAAGCCGATCGGCACGGTGAAGCTCGATCAGGCCCGCTTCGACCACTGGGTGGGCGTCGGCGCCCAGCCCTCGACGCGCGTACGTCACGTCGTCAACGCGCTCAAGCGCGCGGCGGCCAAGGCGTGAGCGAGGATCGCGGAGCCCGGCCCGCGACCGAGGGGGTCGCGGAGCTCGAGGAGCTCGTCCGCTACGTCTCCCGCGCCCTCGTCGACGAGCCGGACGACGTGCGCGTCGCGACGGTCGAGGACGATCGCGCGGTGATCATCGAGCTGACGGTGGCCGAGGACGATCTCGGCAAGGTCATCGGCAAGGACGGCCGCACGGCGCGGGCGATCCGGACGGTGCTCGCGGCCAGCTCGGCGCGCCTCAAGAAGCGCGCGGTCCTCGAGATCCTCGAGTAGCCGCTGCGGTGGCCCCCGTCCTCGTCGTGCTCGGGCGGCTCGGCCGCGCGCACGGCGTGCACGGGGAGATCCGCCTGCTCCCGTACAACGCGGGCTCCGCGCTGCTCACGCCCGGGAGCGACGTCGTCGTCGGCGGCACGCGCACTCGGATCCGCGCGGCGCGGCCCGCGGGCGACATGCTCGTCGTCGCGCTCGACGGTGTCGACACGCGCGAGGCGGCCGAGGGCCTCACCGGTGCCGAGATCAGCGTCCCGCGCGACGCGCTCCCGCCGCCTGGGCCCGGGGAGCTCTACCTCGCGGATCTCGTCGGCTGCGCTTGCTTCGAGGGCGGGGCGGCTCTCGGAGAGGTCGTCGGGGTGGTGACGTACCCGGCCTCGACGTGCCTCGTGGTCCAGAGCGCGGAGGGCACGCGCGAGGTCCCGGCGGTCGCGCCCTACTTCGCCGGGGTGGACCTCGCCGCGCGCCGCATCGAGATCGCGCACGCGAGCGACTTCCCCGTCGAGCGCGCGCGGCCCAAGAAGCCGCCGCGGTCGCCATGAGGTTCTATCTCGTCTCGGTGCTGCCGGAGATCTTCGGCTCGTTCGTCGCGACGGGGCTCGTGGCCAAGGCGATCGAGAAGGGCCTGGTGGGGATCGAGCCCGTCGCGCTGCGCGACTTCGCGCACGACAAGCATCGATCCGTGGACGACACGCCCTACGGCGGAGGCAGCGGCATGGTCATGATGCCGGGCCCCCTGGTCGAGGCGATGGAGGCGGCCGAGGCGCGCGAGCTCGAGCGCGGCGGCGCGCGGCCGACGCGTGTGCTGCTGACGCCGCAGGGCGAGCCGTTCACCCAGGCGCGAGCACGCGAGCTCGCGACGCACGGAGCGCTCACGCTGGTGTCGGGGCGCTACGAGGGCATCGACGAGCGCGCGCGAAAGCGCGTCGACGTCGAGGTCTCGCTCGGTGACTTCGTGCTCATGGGCGGCGAGGTCGCGGCGATGGCGGTGGTCGAGGCGACCACGCGTCTGTTGCCGGGGGTGCTCGGCAATGCGGCCTCGATCGAGGAGGAGTCGCACGCGGCCGGGCTGCTCGAGTACCCGCAGTACACGCGGCCGGCGGAGTTCCGCGGGGAGGGGATCCCGGCGGCGCTGCTCTCCGGACACCACGCGCAGATCGCGGCCTGGCGGCGCGAGCAGTCGATCCTGCGCACGGCGGCACGCCGCCCGGATCTGCTCGCGAAGGCCGAGCTGACGGACGTCGAGCGCGGGCTCGTGTCGCCAAACACGCCGCACGAGCGATGAGGGCGCCGGTCTACGCCGCCTTGATCCACCACCCCGTGCGGAGCCGCGACGGCGCGATGATCACGAGCGCGATCACCAACGTCGACGTGCACGACATCGCGCGCTCCTGCCGGACGTACGGCCTGCGGGGATACTTCGTCGTCTCGCCGATCGCGGCGCAGCGCTTGCTCGTCGATCGGATCCTGGACCACTGGCGCACCGGCGCGGGCGCGCGACGCGTGCCGGAGCGCAGCGACGCGCTCGCCCGGTGCCGTCCCGTCGAGTCGATCGAGGCGGCGCTCGCCGCGATCGAGGTCGAGGCCGGCGCGCCGCCCGAGGTCGTCGTCACGGAGGCGCGCCCCGAGCTCGCCGCGCGGGCCGTCTCGTTCGCCTCCATGCGTGAGCGGCTCGCCTCCGCCTCACGGCCCGCCCTGATCCTCTTCGGTACGGCGCACGGCCTGCACCCGGACGTGCTGGCGCGAGCCGACCGTGTGCTCGAGCCGATCGAGGGGAGCGCCGACTACAACCACCTCTCGGTGCGCGCCGCCGCCGCGATCACCTTCGATCGGCTCTTCCGGCGCGACCCCTGAGCGCGCGCTCAGGCCGCGGACCGCAGCCGATCGAGGAGGTCGCGGACCTCGCTGACGTGCTTGCTCATCGAGACCTCGTGGTGGAACGCACCCCGGATCACGCCGGCGTGGTCGATCACGTAGGTGACGCGCCACGCGCCGAGCCCCAGCGGGCGCGCCACGCCCCACGCGCGCGCGATGGCGAAGCTCGGGTCGGCGACCAGCGAGAAAGGCAGGCCGAAGCGCTCCGCGAAGCGCACGTGGCTCGCGTCGTCGTCCATGCTCACGCCCACGATCGTGGCACCCTGACCGTCGAGCTCGGCGTAGGCGTCGCGGAACATGCAGGCCTCGCGCGTGCAGCCGGGCGTGAAGTCCTTCGGGTAGAAGTAGACCACCAGCGGCCCCTTCTCGAGGAGCGCCTTCGAGCTCACCTGCTTGCCCCGGTGGTCGACGGCGGTCAGGACGGGCGCGTGGGTGCCGACGGCGAGCATGCCCCTCGGTCTAGTCCTGCCGATTGACCGCGCAACCTCTCCATGGTACCTGCCCCGCCCTTTCGACGACGGGCTCGCCCCCTTCGTCCCCGTCACCCGAGTAGATCATGTCGAACACCGTTCCGCAGATTGCAGCCCTCGAAGCCGCTCAGAAGCGCACGCTCCCCACCTTCCGCCCGGGCGACCAGGTGAAGGTCCACTACCGGATCCGTGAGGGCGAGAAAGAGCGCATCCAGGTGTTCCAGGGCGTCGTCATCCGCCACGCCCGCGGCGGCCTCGGCGCGACGTTCACGGTCCGCAAGGTCAGCTTCGGCGTCGGTGTCGAGCGCGTGTTCCCGCAGCACTCGCCCCGCATCGAGCGCCTCGAGGTGGTCTCGCGCGGCGACATCCGCCGCTCGCGCCTGTTCTACCTGCGCGAGCTCGAGGGCAAGGCCGCGCGTCTCCGCCAGAGCCGCAGCACCGAGGCCGACGAGGCTCCGGCGGCTGCCGAGGCCTGAGCCGGCGCCCGGCGTCGCGATCACTCGATCTCCAGCACGCCCTCGTCGAACGCATCGGTGCCGGGCCGGTGGACCCAGAGTCGCTGGCCGACGGGCTCGCCTGCCTCGACGCTCACCACGACGAACGCGCAGGGCCACATCAGCTGGTTGCCCTGCGCGAACGTCGCCGCGTCCTCGGCGCTGAAGTAGTCGCCGCGCGCGCCTGCCTTCGCCGCGTCGCAGTGCGAGTGGTAGATGACCTTCACGGGCCTGCCCGTCGTGGCGCCGCGGTCGATGGCCTTGCCGGCCTTGAGCTCGTTCATCTTGAAGTACGTCCGCGAGGTGCGCGGGAAGCGCTCCGGGTCGAGCGCGTGGTAGCGGTCGGCCTCGTTCACGGCACGCTCGGACGCGTCGACCCGCGGCGGGTCGGAGGCGGGGCCCGACATGAAGCCGCAGCACTCGCTCGGGTACGCCTCTTTCGCGTGCGCGCGCACGGCCTCCATCACCTCGCGCGTCACGCGGATCGGGCCACGGATCCAGGTGTCGTCGTCGGAAGCGCTCATTTCTTCGGTCTCTCCCAGCGCAGCGGCTCGAAATAACGATCGCCGCGGTCGCAGGCGATCGTGACGACGCAGCCCCGCCCGATGCGCTGGCCCAGGGCGACCGCGGCCCAGACGTTCGCGCCGGTCGAGTGGCCGACGTGCAGCCCCTCCTCCTGGAGCACCCGCTCGGCCATGTCCCAGCCTTCCTCGGTCCCGACGGCCATGCGCTCGTCGACCGCGCGCGCGTCGAAGATGGCCGGCACGATCGACGAGGCCAGGTGCTTGAGCCCCTCGAGCCCGTGCATCGCGTCGGACGGCTCCGCGGCGACGCAGTGGATCTTGCGGCCGTGCTCGTGGAGACGGCGCGAGGTGCCCATCGCGGTGCCCGTCGTTCCCAGCCCCGCCACGAAGTGCGTGATCCGATCGCCGACCTGCTCGAGGATCTCGCGCCCCGTGCCGTGGTAGTGCGCGAGCGGGTTGTTCGGGTTCGAGTACTGGTCCGGGTAGAAGAAGCGGGCGGGCTCCGCCGCCACCATCTCGCGCACGAGACGGATCGCGCCGTCCGAGCCCTCCATCGGATCGGAGTAGACCAGCTCCGTGCCGAACGCCTGCGTGATGTCCTTGCGCGCCTGCGACACGTTCGAGGGCATCACGAGCATCACGCGCACGCCGAGCGCCGCGCCGAAGATCGAGTAGGCGACCCCGGTGTTCCCGCTGGTCGAGTCGATCAGGATCTTGTCCTTGGTGAGGGCGCCTGCGCGCAGGGCCTCCTGCATCATGCGCAGGGCAGGGCGGTCCTTCACCGAGCCGCCCGGGTTCTGGTACTCGAGCTTCAGGTAGAGGTCGACCTCCGGGCACTCGGCCCTCTGGATGGCGCGCAGCCGCACCAGGGGTGTCTCGCCCACCGCGTCGGTGATGCGCTCCAGGGCGCGGCTATGCGCGCTCATCTTCCCCCGTGAGCGCCGGGACGCGCGCGATCGGTGGTGCGCGGACGCCGACGACGCGAGCCAGCTCGGCCGTGGCCGCGAGCGCGCCGGCGAGGAAGGCCGCGGCCTCGCGCAGCTCCGTCCGTCCGGCGATCCGCGCGACCTCCTCCGAAGCCACGACGTCGATTCGCGCGCCGTCGTCGTCGTTCCGCTTCATCCCGGCGCGCGAGAGATACGAGAGCGCGACCTCGAGCGCTCGCGGGTCGCCGTCGCCGGCGCGCACCTCGGCGACCTCGATCCGCCGCTGCCCGTCGGTGCCGATCTCGGCGAGCACGTACTGGCGGACGTAGCGCAGGCGAGGCGCGCCGCTCATCGACCGCCGGCGATGGCCGGGACGATCTGGAGCGAGTCGCCGGCCTTCAGCGCCGTGTCGAGCCCGTCGAGGAAGCGGATGTCCTCCTCCTCGTTGAGGAAGATGTTCACGAAGCGGCGCACGCCCTTGTCGTCGCAGATGCGATCCTTGATGCCCGCGTAGCTCTTCTCGAGATCGTCGATCGCGGCGCGGACCGTCGAGCCCTCGACCTCGACCTCGTCGAGGCCCTTGGTGAACGTACGGAGCGGAGTGGGGATGCGAACCTTGATGGCCATGGGGTCTCCTGGTCTAGCGGAGGCGTCGAAGGGCGACACGACTCCGTGCCGCTTCGCCTCAAGACGCGCACGCCACGGGCGCGTAGCGCGTCTCGTCGATCGCGCGGATGCTGGCACGAGCACCGCAGAGAGGACAGTCCGGACGTGGTCGGGCGTGACGGCGTCGTAGCGTGCCCGCGAGCGCGTCGTGGTGATGGAGCGTGCCCCCGACCGCCGGGTCGCCCAGCAAGGCGCGGACCGTGAGCGCCGCCGCGAGCGCGCCGACGACGCCCACGACGGAGCCCACGACGCCGGCGCTCGCGCAGGTCTCGACCCGATCGGTCGGGACGTCCTCGAAGACGCAGCGCAGGCACGCGCCCCCCCCTCGCGGCGAGGTCGCGAGCGCCCAGCCGGCCCACCGGACGACGCCGGCCTGCACGATCGGCCGGCCGGCGAGGTGGGCTGCGTCGGCGGCCAGGAACTTGGTCGCGAGGTTGTCCGCGCCCTCGAAGACCAGGTCGTGCTCGCGGGCGAGGCGCAGGGCGCACTCGGGCGTGAAGCGGCCCTCGATCGTGCGAACCTCGAGCGCACGTCCCGCGCCGCGCGCCACCTCGCGCACCCGCTCGCGAGCCGCGTCGAGCTTCGCGCGCCCCACGTCCTCGTCGCGGTAGAGCAGCTGCCGGTGCAGGTTCGTCTCGTCCACGACGTCGTCGTCGACGAGCGTCACCGCGGCATCCACGCTGCGCGCGAGGATCGAGAGGACGGGCGTCGCCAGGCCCCCGGCGCCGATGACGAGCACCCGATCGATCACCGGTGCGGCTCCTGCGCGAAGAACTGCGCGATCGAGAAGTAGCGCTCTCCCGTGTCGGCGAGCAGCGTGCAGACGCAGGCCCTCGCCGGCAGCTCGCTCGCCAGCTCGCAGGCGACCCACGCGCAGGCGCCGGCGCTCGGGCCGACGAGCAAGCCCTCCTCGCGGGCGAGGCGCCGCGCCGTGCTCCAGGCGAGCGCGTCCTCGACCGTCCGGGTGTCGTCGATCCCGCGGACGGGGTCCGCCGAGAGTCCGGCGATCCGCGTCGTGGGGCTCGTGGCGCGCACGGCGACCACCCGGGTGCCGCCATGCGCGCGCATTCCTGCCGCGATCGCGCGCGCGGTCGCTCCCGAGCCGGCGCCGACGACGACGGCGTCCGGCACCGCCCCGAGCGCCGCGACCATCTCGTCCGCGATGACGCGCGCCCCGTCCTCCTCGTCGATGCGGACCTGCGGCACGCCCCGCTCGCGCGCGATGCGCGCGGCCGTCGTTCGTGCGCCTTGCATGCCCTGCTCGGGCTCGGTGAGGACGAGCTCGGCGCCGAGCGCGCGGAGCAGGCTGCGCTTCTCGAGGGCCATGCTCCGGGGCATCGCCGCGACGAGCTTCACCCCGCGCAGCCTGGCGGCGATCGCGAGCGCCGCGGCGCTGCTGCCGCTCGACGCGACCACGACCGCGTCCCCGGCGCGGGCGCCGGAACGGGCGAGCGCCGCGTCGGCCACGCGGTCCTTGAGCGATCCGCTCGGGAGCAAGTGCTCGCACTTGGCCCACACGGCGGCGGGCCCGCCCATCCGCAGCCGCACGAGCGGTGTGCCCTGCATCAGGGACAGGACACTCTCGACGACGGCGGCCATGTCAGATCACGTACACGTAGCGGTTCGGGGGCTTGCGACGGAAACCCAGCGCCTCGCCGCGCGCGCAGAGCGCCTCGATGGTGACGGCGTCGAAGCACGCCTCGATGCGCCGCGAGACGTCCGCGAACGCTTCCTCGGCGACGGTGCGGCTCGTCGCGTCTCCCTCGGAGTCGCCGGCCTCGCCGCGCGGCGCCAGCTCGATCGGGCCCTCGAGGGCGCGGACGATGTCCCCGATCCGGATCTCGGCGGCGGGCTTGGTGAGCTGGTAGCCCCCGCGGGGACCGCGCCGGGACGCGACGAGGCCCGCGCGCTTGAGATCCTGGAAGATCTGCTCGAGGAAGCGCGCGGGGATGGCCTGTCGCTCGGCGATCTCCTTGATCTGGGTCGCCCGACCGTCGTTGTGGAACGCGATGTCGAAGATCGCGCACACGCCGTACCGCCCTTTGTTCGACAGTTTCAAGCCGTCCTGGCTCTCTCTATGTTTTCCCGCATCGGCACTGTCAACAATGTGTTGTGCTCGTTGCCCGGCGATGCAGCAAGAGTGTACGCTGCGGGTCCAGTCGGGGGTCCCGTGAAGGTCTGCGACGTCTGCGGCGGGCGGTACAAGGACAAAGGGAATCCCCGCGTCTGCCCGTTCGACGGTACCCCGCTCCGGGACCTGCCGGACCCGATGCTCGGGCGCGCCATCGGCGGGCACTACGTCGTCACGCAGAAGCTCGGGGCCGGAGGTTTCGGCACCGTGTTCCGGGCGCGACACGAGGTGCTCGGGCGCGACGTCGCGATCAAGTTCCTGAACCCCGACCTGGCGGTCGACCCGACCAACCGGAGCCGCTTCCTGCGCGAGGCGAAGGCCGCGAACCGGATCGACCACGAGCACATCATCGACATCACGGACTACGGCGAGACCGAGGACGGGATGGTGTACCTCGTCATGGAGCTGCTCGAGGGCAAGCCCCTCGCCGCGGAGCTGGCCAACGGTCCCATCTCGATCACGCGGGCGGTCGACATCACGACGCAGATCGCCTCCGCGCTCGCGCGCGCGCACGAGCTCGACGTCATTCACCGCGACATCAAGCCGGACAACATCTACCTCGTCAGCAACCAGAGCCGCCGCGACTACGTGAAGCTGCTCGACTTCGGCCTGGCGCACATGAAGGGCGAGCTGCGCCTCACGGCCACCGGCGCGGTGTTCGGCACGCCGGAGTACATGGCGCCCGAGCAAGCGCGCGGCGCTCCGCTCACCTTCGCCGCCGACCTGTACTCCGTCGGCTGCGTGCTGTTCCACATGCTCACGGGCCAGCTGCCGTTCCAGGGCTCGACCCCCGACCTGATCCTGAAGCACATGCGCGAGCCCGCCCCCGCCGCGAGCAGCAAGGCGCGCGGCATCCCAGACGCGCTCGATCATCTGGTGAAGAAGCTGATGCTGCGCAAGATCGCCGAGTCGCTGCCCTCGTCGCTCGGACGGGCGTCGATCTCGGGGCGTCACGACACCATCCCGTCGACGCCCCCCGCCTCGGGCGTCATCGGAGTGCCCGGTGCCGGCGCGAGCGCCGCGCCTGCGGTGGGTGGGCCGTCGATCTCGCCGCTCGCGGCGGGCGCGCAGCTCCCCGCCGCGTGGGACGAGCGCCTGCGCTTCTTCGCGGACCTCGCCCGCCGCGCTCACGGACCTCAGCCGCCCCCGTGGCTGACGCAGGCGATCGACGAGCTCGGGCGGCGCATCGCCGACGCGCGGTCGCTCGAGCGCGACCTCGCGGTGGTCGGCACGTCGACGACCGCGCGTGAGCAAGAGGTCCGCAACGTGCGGCTCCGGCTCGGACGCGCGATCGACGAGCTGAGCCGTGACGAGTCGCGCGCCGCGGGCGAGATCGACGACCTCTACAGGCAGCTCGCCGAGGCGCGGCAGCGGCACGCGACGAGCGAGGCGCCCCTCGCCCGCGCGCTCGACATCGTGCGCAGCAGCAAGGCGATCGTGGATCGCGAGGTCGCGACCGAGCTCCGCAGCGCCGGCATGCTGGCCGCCGCCTGGCTCGAGGCCGACCAGCTCGTGCAGGCCCTCTCCGACAAGCTCCGCGTGCGGGAGCGCGAGCGCGAGGATCTGCGCTTCCAGGTCTCGCAGATGAAGGGGCGCCTCGGCGGGATGAACGCCGCCGAGGACGTCGAGCTCGGCGCGATGCGCGCCCAGAACACGGACCTCGATCGACGTCACAACACCCTGTCGGACGAGATCGCCCAGCGTGCGGCGGCGATCATGCAGCACTTCGCGGGTTTCCCCGAGCTGCGCGAGCTCGTCCGGGACGGCGGCCGTAGCGCGGCGCGTTGACGGGCCGCTGCACCGAGGGCCGCGCGTTGAATGCCAGCGGCGCGCGCGCCGTCTGTGTTAGGATTTTCGACGGGGGATCCCGGCTCGGTTGCACGCGCCGTGGGCGCCTCACGCCGCATACGTCATGAAGCTCGCCGCCTACGCACTCGCGCTCGCACTGCTCCTCGCGCCTCGCTGCGCGGCCGCGCAGGAGATGTCCGCGGAGGACTACCAGGCGAACTTCACCCAGCTGACGGGCACCGACGCCACCGCGCGCGCGACCGCCGCCGAGGCGCTCGGGCGCCGTGCGTCATCGCATCGCGCCGAGCTCGTCCCCGTCCTGCGGCGGCTCGTTCGCGAGGACCCGCAGTGGGAGGTCCGCGCGTCGGCGGGGCGCGCGCTCGGTCGCCTGGCGGCGCGCGACTCCGTGCCCGACCTGGTGCGCGCGCTGCGCGATCCGGTCGTCGACGTGCGCGTCGTGGCCGCTGCGGCGATCTGGCGCTTGCCCGATCCGGCGGCCGTTCCTGCGCTGATCGAGCTCCTCTCGGACACGGACGCCTCGGCCCGGCAGTGGGCGACGCTCGCGCTCGGCGTCATCCGGGACACGCGCGCCGTCGGCCCGCTCGCGGCCCTGCTCCACGACCCGGAGAGCAGCGTGCGCGTCGACGTCGTGCGCTCGCTCGGTCGCATCCGCGACCCGGGCGCGCTCGGGCCGCTCGAGGCGTTCGTCCGGGAGAGCGGTCGCGAGGCCGAGGAGCGGGCCGAGGCCATCAACGCCATCGCCGGGCTCGACGCGCCCGAGCGCATGGACGCGCTAGGGCGGCTGCTGGACCACTCGGATCGGGGCGTCCGCCAGCACGCGGCCGAGGCCCTGGGTCAGGTCGGAGACGCGCTCGTGCTGCCCACCCTCCGTCATCGCCTCTCGGTGGAGCGAGTGCCGCAGGTTCGTAGCGCGCTGAGCGCCGCCATCGCTGCGGTCGAGGCGCGCGCCGCAGCGCCTGCGCCGCCGCCGGGCTGAACTTCCGGGGGCGTGGGCCGCCCCCTCGACGCGCGGGCGGCGTCGGGCGCGCGGGCCCCGTCGAGCCCGACGCCGTCGTCGATCCGGGAACAGACCTCGAGGCTACACGACCTCGACGACGATCGCGGTGATGTTGTCGCGCCCGCCGCGCGTGTTGGCGACCTCGATGAGCGCCTTCGCGACGATGTCGACGGGTCCCTCCATGATGCTCGAGATCTCGTCGTCGACGAGGTAGCCGTGCAGCCCGTCCGAGCAGAGCAGGAAGCGGTCGCCCGGTGAGATCTCGAACGTGCTCGTGTCGACCTGGACGTAGTCCCGGCTCCCGACGGCGCGCGTGATCACGTTCTTGTGCGGCGATCGCTCCGCCTCGGCGGCGGAGATGATGCCCTGCTTGAGCTGCCACGCGACGAGCGTGTGGTCTTCGGTCAAGCGCTCTGCGCTCGCGCCACGGACGCGGTAGACGCGACTGTCGCCGACCTGCGCGACGACGCCCATGCCGCCGTCGCAGAGCCAGAGCGCCGAGAGCGTCGTGCCCATGCCGCGCTGCTCGGGCTCGTTCTCCGCGATGGCGAACACCATGTACGTCGCGGCCTGGATGGCCGCCTCCAGCGTGCGAGAGAGCTTCCGAAGCGTCTCGGCCGAGCGGTCCCCCGCCGAGATCGCCTGCGCGATCGCGCGGTCTCGACGCACCATGGCGATCACGGTGTCGACGGCCTCGCGGCTCGCGACCTCGCCGGCGGCGTGACCGCCCATGCCGTCGGCCACGACGTAGAGCCCCAGCTCCTCGTCGAGGCCGAATGCGTCTTCGTTGGACACGCGTCGCCGACCGATGTCGGTGACCCCCGAGGCGATGCGCTTCACGTTCCAGGACCCACGTTGCCCGCAGCGTACTTGTGCGTTGTGTCGCATCGCAAGCGGGTTGGCAGTCCCGCGGCGGACACCACCTCGCGTAGAATGCGGGCGCCGGAGGTTCTTCGTGCGCGCATCTTGGCTCGTCCTGCTCACCGTGGCCGCCTCGGCCTGTTCGACTCCACCCGCCCCGGCCGACGACGCCGGCGCCGACACCGGGCCGGCCGCGGACGCGGGGCGGGACGTCGGTCCCGCGGTGCCGGTCTCGACCGATCACTGCACGTACGAGCCCATCCCTGCAACCGCGCACGCGGGTGGGACCGTGGCCGACGAGCCGATCTTCGCCGGCGTCGGCGAGTCGTTCCTGCACTTCCCGATCGGCGTGACGATGGGGGCCTACGCTGGCCGCGCGGAGGGCGCCGGCAGCGACGGCTTCATCGACCAGCGCCGCACCGAGATCGCCGGCGCCTTCGCGCCCTCCGTCGGCATCGAGACCTGGCCGCGCGCGCGCGCGCTCGCGATCTCGACGGGCTGCACGGGGACCCCCGGCGCGATGGACGCGTGCGGCGACACGGTGCTCCTGATGAAGGCGGACCTCGGCATCGCCTACCAGGGGCTCGTGCACGAGCTCGAGGAACGCCTCGGCGCCGACTTCGCCGGCCGGGTCGTCATCGCGACGAGCCACTCGCACTCGTCGTTCGCGAACTACACGGCCCACTCCGGAATGCAGGTCGCGTTCGGCCCCTTCCGCCGATCCGTGTTCGACGCGATGGTGGACGACCTCGAGGCGGTGGCGCGCCAGGCGCTCGGCACGCGCGCGCCGGCGCGGATCGGGTTCGCGCACGACGCGAACTTCGACCTGGACGATCACGTGACGCGCGACCGCCGGGACGAGAACGACGCGCTGAGCGGAGGGCGGCGCGATGACCACGACCTCTTCCTGATCCGCGTCGACACCTACGATCCGAGCATGCCGAGCGCCCCCGGCACGCCGCTCGCCGTCCTGCCCGTGTTCGGGATGCACGGCACGATCCACGGCGCCGACAACGTCCTCGTCTCGACCGAGTCGGCGGGCGGCGTCGAGCGCGTGCTCGAGGAGCACTTCGACCGCCCGGTGCTCGTGATGCACCTGCAAGGGGCAGGAGGCGACGTCTCCCCCGTCGGCCTCGAGAGCGGAACCGAGTGCCCGAGCGGCTCGGTCCTCTGTCACGACTACATGCGCGAGGAGAGCGTGGGCTGGAACGCGCTCGACGCCCTCGTGGCCGCGTACGACTCGGCGGGCGCGAGCATGATTGAGCACGCTCCGATGGAGATGCTCACCCGCTCCATCGAGCGCGGCCCCGACTGGACCCGCTTCACGGTGCGAAACGGCGCCCTCTATTACACGCCCTGGGACGGCTACACGCCCGCCGATCGCAACGTCGTCGACGCGACCGGGGCGATCATCTCGCCCATCGACGAGTTCAACGCGCCCTACGGCGCGGCCCTCTGCGGAGGTGCGAACGGGCCCTTCGTCCCGCCGGCCCAGATCCCCGGCACGGCCCGCCTGATCGAGTGGCCCTACGCGTCGTGCAACCGAATCGAGGCGGTCCAGCGCCTGCTGGCGACCGCGCTCACGCTCGATCTCGGCACGCGCGCGCCGATCTGCGACACGACCCGAACGACCATCAGCGCGCTGCGCATCGGCGACTGGTACATGAGCGTGCTGCCGGGTGAGCCGATCACCCTCTCGGCCGATCGGATGCGCGAGCTCGTCACGACGGTCCCCGCCGACCACCACATCGTCGTCGGGTACGCGCAGGACAACAACGGCTACATCATGGTCGCGGAGGACTGGATCCGCGGCGGCTACGAGCCGACGATCACGTTCTGGGGCCCGCTCGACGGCGAGATGATCCTCGAGCAGACCGCGGCCCTGTTCCCGATGCTGGCGACGCCCGAGCGCGAGAACGCCGCGATGGGTGAGACGCACGTCCAGGTGCCGTCCCCGCCGGAGGACACGATCCACCGGGACGTCTCGCCGATGGCAGGCACGGTGCCCGCGACCCTGCCGGCGTACCTGACCACGCGCCTCTTGCCGCGCATGCCGGCGTCGGTCCAGCCCCCCGCCACGCTCCGTCGGTTCGAGAGCGCGTTCTTCACCTTCGTCGGCGCGGATCCCCTCGACGGCACGCCGGAGGTGTCGATCGAGATGCGCCAGTCGGACGGGACGTTCGCGCCGCTGACCCGGCGCAGCGGTCGCGTCGTCAGCGACGGCGACCTCATCGTGTCGTGGACGCCCGACCCGCTCAACCACGACGAGATGCTCACGCCGCGCACCCACTACTGGACGGTGGAGTGGCAGGCGGTGCCAGCGCTCGGTCAGGTCGGGTTCGAGGACCCGTCCACGCGCGCCGGCCTGCCGCTCGGGACGTACCGGATCGTCGTCGTCGGCCCGAGCTACTCCCTGCACTCGAGCGAGTTCCAGGTCGTGGCGGGGGCGCTCGAGGTGCGACGCACGGGCGGCACGGGCACGAGCGTCACGCTCAGCGCCGGCTACCACGCGCCGGACGGCTACCGCATGCTCGACGAGCAAGCGGGCGCCACCCGCTTCGCGCCGATCCGCGGCGGCACGGTCGACGTCGCGATCACCAACGGCAGCGGCACCACCACGATGACCGGCGTGTCGGTCGACGGGAGCGGCAGCCTCTCGATCGACGCGGGCGCAGGCGCGACCTCGCTCACCGTGACCGACGCCTACGGCAACACCGGTACGCTGACGCTCTGAGGCAAGTGAGAGAGGCGCGGCTCACGGAGTCGCCGCTGCGCCTCGTGCGCAGGGCGATCGGGACCCGGCGCGACGCCCACGACAAGCTGCGGCGTCTCGCCCGCGCCCTCGCGGCGTACCGCGACCGCGATGCGCTCGACCGGCGGCTCGCGCGCCTCGCGACGCTCGGCCACGTCGATCGCGTCCCGACGTCCGTCCAGATGGCCGTCGGCTCGATCGACATGCTTCGATTCTGGATCTCGCCCGCGGCGGCCGAGTACTACACGGAGCGCCGGATCGGCTACGCCTTCCACCAGGTGCTTCGGATCCTCGAGGAGCCCGCGTCGATGGTCGATCCGACGGGGTTGCTCGCGGAGCGTGACGTGATCATCGACCACCTTCTGCAGGTCGTGCACGCGAACCCCGCGTACGATCTGCAGCTGCTCGACGCGCACGAGGACGGCCTCGCGGCGCTCGAGGAGCAGACGCGCCAGGCCATCCGCGGCGCGCACCCCAAGAGCGAGCAGCTCTGGGCCACGATCGAGGACGCGAGCTACTACGAGCGGCTCCTCGGCTACGTGCGCGCGTACCGCGACGACCCGCGCGCGCGCGCGCCCATCCGCTCCAACGTGGCGGCGAGCGCGCGCTGGGCGCCCATCGAGCGCACCTTCGGCTCGCTGCCGGCGGCCATCCGCTATTTCTGCCGCATGCCCACGAGCCCGCTCTCGGGCGCGCTCCACCTGCTGACCGTGCGCGCGTTTCCTCTGGGGCTCGCCGAGCCCGCCGCAGATCGCGACTCGTTCAGTACAGGAACGTCGCGCTGATCGTCGTGTCGAGCGCGCGCATCTTGTCGACGAGCGCCGACGAGGCCTTGCGGTCGTCCTCGAGGTCCATGAGCAGATAGCCGATCGCGGGATCGGTCGCGAGCACTTGCGCCACGACGTTCGCCTCGGCCTCCGAGACGATCCGGTTCACGTCGCGCAGGACGCCGGGAACGTTGCGATGGACGTGCGCGATCCGGTGCACGCCCTCTCGCCTGGGCATCTCCGCCGGCGGGAAGCTCACCGACCCGGTCGTCGTGCCGGCCGAGAGGAACTTGATCAGCGCCTCCGACACTTCCTGGCCGATCGCGACCTGCGCTTCGGACGTGGAGCCGCCGATGTGTGGCGTCAGGACCACGTTCGGCAGCTCCTGTAGCTCGCTCACGAAGGGCGTGTCGTTTCCCTCGGGCTCGACCGGGAACACGTCCACGGCGGCCCCGCCGAGGTGCCCGGACCTGAGCGCCGCGGCCAGGGCCGGGATCACCACGACCGTCCCCCGGCTCGCGTTGAGCAGGAACGCGCCCCGCTTCATCTTGGCGAGCTCGGCCTCGCCGATCATGTCCTTCGTCTCGCGCGTCTCGGGGACGTGCAGCGTCACGAAGTCGGCCTCGCCGAGGAGCGTGTCGAGCTTGCCCGCCGATCGGTTGTTGCCCATCGGCAGGCGCGCCGCGATGTCGTGGAAGATCACCTGCATGCCCATCGACTCGGCGAGCACACCGATCTGCCGCCCGATGTGGCCGTAGCCGACGATCCCGAGCGTCTTGCCGCGCACCTCGTTCGAGCCGACGGCGCTCTTGGTCCACACGCCGCGGTGCATCTCGCGGTTCCGGTCGCCGAGGCGGCGCGAGAGCATGACGATCTCGGCGAGGATCATCTCGGCGACGCTGCGCGTGTTCGAGAAGGGCGCGTTGAACACCGGGATCCCGGCCTTCGTGGCCTCGTCGATCGCGATCTGGTTGGTGCCGATGCAAAAGGCACCGAAAACACGCACCGAGCCGCGCGCCGCCTCGACGACCTTCTTCGTGATCTGCGTCTTGCTCCGGATGCCGAGGGCCACGCAGCCCTGCACGGCCTTCACCAGCTCCGCCTCCGGCAGCGCCTTGGGGAGCAGCTCGACCTCGAAGCCCTCGGCCTCGAGGTTCTTCTTCGCGCCTGCGTGGATGTTCTCGAGGAGGAGGATGCGTCCGCTCATGACGCGCGCCCTATAGCGAATCGGGCGCAGGACGCCAGGCCGGCGCGCCCGCGGCGAGCGTCAGGCGGCGATCGCGCTGGCGTCGAACGCGGCGATCGACACGCGGACGCTCGAGCCGAGCTGCTCGCGGAGGATCTCGCCCAGGGCGCGCTGGGCCAGCTCGCCGCGCACGTCCGACGACGCGAGGACCAGGCTTCCGCCGCCGCCAGCCGCCACGCACTGCGCCGCCGTCCGCGCGATGTCGGCCCGGGCCGCGATGCGCGCGAAGTCGTGGACCCCGCCGGCGACAAGCACGACCCGCTGCAGGCCCGCATCCTGGGCGACGGCACCGCGAACCCGGGCGACGAAGCCGGGGATGCTCTCCCCGTCGGCCTGACCGAGCACGCGGCCCGTCAACCCGGCGCCGCTCGCGCCGGCCTCGACGATGATCAACGTGCTGTGGCTCAGGGGACCCATGGACTCGCTCGCCTCCGACCTAGCAACGCGCGTGCCTGGTCTGACATTTCATCGTTCTCTTGAAATATCGACGTTTCTCGGTCGTGGAAGTTCTGGACCTGCGTCGAACTGGCAACGGCACGCGCCACTTTCGCAGCGGGGCGTGTCACCCTGACGCGACGCGTCAGCCGCGTGACGCCGCGTTCGCTGCGCACTCGGGGGGGTGGCGCTCCGGGCGAGAGACCGACAGAACGGGGCGATGGACGAGCGGACCCAGCGGCTGATCGAGACGGTCCGGACCGGCATCATCGGCGACGACGAGGTGATCTCCGGCCCCTTCGGGCCCCGCCGGGTGACCTACGCCGACTACACCGCCTCGGGGCGCTCCCTCGGGTTCATCGAGGACTTCCTCCGGGCCGAGGTGCTCCCGCGCTACGCGAACACCCACACGGAGTCGAGCGGCACGGGGCTGCAGACCACACGCTTTCGGGAGGACGCGCGCCGGATCATCGCAGAGGCGTGCGGCGCGGACGAGGGCGACGCGGTGGTGTTCTGCGGATCGGGCGCCACCTCCGCGATCCACAAGCTCGTCGACGTGCTGAACCTCGTCATCCCCGGAGATCTCGACCGCCAGTGGAAGCTGAGCGAGCGGATCCCGGCGGACGCGCGGCCCGTGGTCTTCATCGGCCCCTACGAGCACCACTCGAACGAGCTGCCGTGGCGCGAGTCGATCGCCGACGTCGTCGTCATCCGCGAGGACGCCGACGGTCACGTCGACCTCGCGCAGCTCGAGGCCGAGCTCGCGAAGTACGCCGCGCGGCCGCTGAAGATCGGCAGCTTCTCGGCCGCGTCGAACGTCACCGGCATCGCGACCGACACGCGCGCCGTCGCCTCGCTCCTGCACCGGCACGGCGCGCTCTCGTTCTGGGACTACGCGGCCGCCGCGCCCTACGTCGAGATCTCGATGCGCGCGCCCGCCTCGGATCCGCTCGCGTACAAGGACGCGATCTTCCTCTCCCCGCACAAGTTCATCGGCGGGCCCGGAACGCCGGGTGTGCTGGTCGCCAAGCGCGCGCTCTTCAAGAACCACGTCCCCGCGATGCCGGGCGGTGGCACGGTGAAGTACGTCAACGAGGTCGAGCACCGCTACGACGACGTCGTCGAGCACCGCGAGGAGGGCGGCACGCCGGCGATCGTGGAGTCGATCCGCGCGGGCCTCGTGTTCCAGCTCAAGCAGGCGGTCGGCGTGAGCGCGATCCGCGCGCGCGAGGAGCACTTCATCCGCCGCGCGATCGCGCGCTGGCAGAAGGTCGAGAACCTCGAGATCCTCGGCAATCCGGACGCCGATCGCCTCTCGATCGTCTCGTTCGTCGTGCGCCACGGCAAGCGCTACGTGCACCACAACTTCGTCGCGCAGCTGCTGAACGACCTCTTCGGCGTGCAAGCGCGCGCGGGCTGCTCGTGCGCCGGCCCCTACGGCCACCGCCTGCTCGGCATCGACCTCGAGCGAAGCCGCTCCTTCGAGCGCGAGATCATGCGGGGCTGCGAGGGCATCAAGCCCGGCTGGGTGCGCGTGAACTTCAACTACTTCATCAGCGAGACCGTGTTCGAGTACGTGCTCGACGCGGTCGAGATCGTGGCGCGGGACGGCTGGCGCCTGCTGCCCCAGTACGAGTTCCACGCCGAGAGCGGTCGCTGGACGCACCGGCGCATGCCCACGCTCCCGCTGATGACGCTCGACGACGTGCGCTACACGTCCGGCAAGCTCGAGTACCGCTCGCGCCACGCGACGGAGCCCGAGTGGGTCCTGCCGGGCTACATCGAGGAGGGTCGCAAGCTCGTCCAGGCCGCGGGCGACGAGCTCGGCGCGGCGCGCGAGCCCGAGCCGCACGTGTCGGACGACTTCGAGGACCTGCGCTGGTTCCCGTTCCCGAGCGAGGCCGCCGAGGAGCTCGGCGCGAGCCGGGCGCTCGGCCGCGGGCTCTGACGTGAGGGCTCCGCTTCCGCGCGTCGCGCCCGCGTGTTACGCAGAGCGCCTTCTCGGATGAGACCGCTCGCGATCACGGGGGTCGGGTTCGTCACGCCGGTCGGGCTCGACCTCGCGGGGATGCGCGCGGCGTTCGAGGATCCCGCCGCGGCGCGGGCCCGCGCGTTCGGCGGACCGGTGACGGCGCTACCCCTCGAGAAGCTGCCGGGCGCCCGCGTCGCCGAGGTGGCCGGGTTCGATGCGAGCGCGCACCTCGGCGAGAAGGGGCACCGCAATTTCGATCGCCTCACCAAGCTGCTCATCGTCGCGGCCAAGCGCGCGCTCGAGGACGCGGGGCTCAAGAAGAACGGCGCCTGGACCGGGCCGCTGAAGCCCGAGCAGGTCGGCGTGTGCTCGTCCACGGCCTACGGCTCGCTCGACTCGATCACCGAGCTGAACCTCGTCGCGGAGCTCGAGGACCCTCGCTACATCAACCCGGCGCGCTTCCCGAACACGGTGATCAACGCGGCCGCCGGGTACGTGAGCATCTGGGAGGATCTGCGCGCGCCCAACGCCACGGTCGTGGACGGCAACTGCGGCGCGCTCGACGCGGTGCTCACGTGCGAGACGCACCTGGCCCACCGGCGCGCCGACGCGTTCCTCGTCGGCGGCGGCGACGTGCTGAGCGAGCCGCTCTACGTCGCCTTCAGCAAGCTCGAGGCGGTCGCCGAGGCGGACGCCTGCTGGGAGCCCGCGTCGGCGGACTCGACGGGCATCCACCTCGGCGAGGGCGTCGCCTACCTCTGCGTCGAGCGGCGGGACGAGGCGTACGCGCGCGGAGCGCACGTGCGCGCGCTGATCGCCGGGTACGGCACCGCGTTCGAGCCACCGCAGAACGACGCGCTCCTCCTGAACGCGTCGCCCGTCGCGGTGTCGCGCGCCATCCGGCTGGCCCTCGACGACGCGGGCGTCGCGCCGGCGCAGGTCGACGCGGTCTGCGCGAGCTGCTCGGGCCTGGCGCGCTACGACGTCGCCGAGCTGCACGCGATCGAGCAGGTGCTCGGATCCGACGTCGCGGTCGCGGCGCCGAAGTCGATCTGGGGCGAGGCGTTCGCGGGTGGGCCGGCGATGGGCATGGCGGCGGCCACGTCGTGGGTCTCGACCGATCCGGAGCGCGCGATGAGGGTCGCGCCGCTCGTGCAGGGTCGCGTCCGGAAGGACACGAAGATCGTCGTCGTGACGGCCGTCGGCTACTACGGCAACGTCAGCGCCGTCGTGATCCGCCGCGCATAGCGCTCAATCACACGGATAGTCTCCCGAGGCGGGCGGCGTGGGCGTGCCGTCCTGGCTCGAGTCGCACACCACCGAGAGCTGTGCGCGCAGCGCGGCGGAGGGCGCGTCGGCGTGCAGGTACTCCGAGCCGGGGTGCCAGGATTGGTCCGGATACCACACGAAATGGAGCACGCCTTCCTCGGGGCTCGCGCCGTCGGGGCGCGCGAGCCGGTCGCGCACGGGCATCGCGAGCGTGGCGTCGATCGCGGGGCAGCCGAAGCTCGGCCGCGCCCAGCCACACCGCCCGACGTACTCGTCGCCGACCGGCGCCCACGGGTGCATGACGATGTCGCGCGCACAGACGGCGTCGTTGAAGCCGGGCTCGAGCCCCTCGAGGCGGAACGAAGGCCCGTAGGTGCCGACGTAGGTCCCGCTCGAGCGATAGAGGCCGAGGCTCGACTGGTGGCTGCCGTCCAGGTTCGAGAACGTCGTGGCGTGCGCGAGATCGGCGGGGTCGCTCGAGCCGCGCCCGTGCGCGACGCGGAGGCTCCACAGGAGCTCGCCCGTCGAGAGGTCGACGATCCACTCGCGCTCCATCGCGGAGTGCAGGGTGAAGTCGATCACGGCGTACTCGTGGCGTCGCGTCGCGCCCCAGGCCCACGCGTGCCCGAGGGCGGTCAGGGCGTCGGCTGCCGCGTCGTGTGCGATGCCGAGCGCCTCGAGCGAGGCGGTGGTGGTCAGCGCGACGTGAAGCGAGAAGTCACCCTCGTCACCGGGCGCGGAGTCGATGACCACGTACGCGTCACCCGCGGGCAGCAGCGCGCCGACGCGCGTCGCGTGCGCGTCGAGGCAGTCCGCGGCGTCCAGCGAGCGGAGCAGGCGGACCGACGTGTGGCCGGGCGCAGCGCCGTCGGTGCGGGCGGCGGCCAGGAAGCCGGCCTCGGGGAGCGTCACGCGGTAGACCGTCTCGGCACCACCGAGCGGCGTGCCCGGATCGCACGCGTAGGTGTCGAGCTGCGAGCGCGCGCTCCCGCGGGTCGTGCCATCGATCACCGCAGGCAGCGACGCCACGCACGTCACGCCCTCGCAAGGATCCTCGCTCGAGGGCACGGTGCATCCGGCCACGGCGAGCACGATCGACGAGAGGGCCCAGGCGCGCATCGCGAGAGCGTCTCACGCGGGTCATCACCGGAGGCCCGGGACGCCGTGCGATAACTCGCCGCCCCGGAACGTGTAGGCTCGCGCCGCATGTCCGCCCGCTCGAACGCGCTCGCCTCCCTCGTGCTCTCGGTCCTGACCGGCTGCGGAGCTGCGGCGTCGCAGCAGTCGTCGTGCGTGGAGCCCCCGCCCGCGTCCCCCGCTCCGCCGCCCGTGACCACGGCCGCCGGCCCGGGCGCCACGACGGGCGATGCCAGCGCGCAGCCCGACGTGGTCCTCGACGGCACGCCGGAGATCCCGCCCGCGCTGCACGCACGCCTGCAGCAGTACCTCGAGACGCGCACGGCGACGGTGCAGGACGTCTCGGACGACGGCGAGGCGCTGCTCGTCACGACGCGCTTCGCGAACACCGCGCAGGTACACCGCATCGCGAGCCCGCTCGGCGATCGCCACCAGGTGACGTTCGGCGACGAGCCGGTCCTCGGCGCCTCGTTCGTGCCGGGCGACGACTCGGCCGTCCTCGTGCAGTCCGACGTGGGTGGGAACGAGAACTACCAGCTCTACCGCTTCGATCTCGGCACTGGCCGCTCGACGCTGATCACCGACGGCACGCACCGGCAGATGGAGTTCCTCTGGTCGCGCGACGGCTCGCGGCTCGCGTACGTGTCGAACGCGCGCAACGGCACCGACATGGACATCTGGATGAGCGACGGGCAGGGCCCGGGCGAGCTCTTCCTCGAGCGCTCGGGCGACTGGCACTTGCTCGACTTCACGCGCGACGGCTCGCGCCTGCTGATCCAGGAGTTCGTCTCGATCGCGCAGCAGCGCCTCTACGTCGTCGACGTCGCGACGCGAAACATCATCCCGCTCTCGCCCGCGCAGCCGCAGGCGGACCGCGCCGCGGTGTTCGACGCCACCGGGAACCACGTGTTCTTCGCGTCCGACCGGGGCGGCCAGTTCGTGCAGCTCTACGACTTCCGCATCTCGGACCTCGTGCTCGCCAACGCGCGCCCCGACACGATCACCCCGCTCAGCGGCGACGTCGCGTGGAACGTGGAGGAGCTCGCGCTCTCGCCGGACGGCCGCACGCTCGCCTACACGCTGAACGAGGACGGCGTCAGCGTGCTGCGCACGATCGACCTGCGCTCGCTGCGCACGACCGACGTCCGCGGGATCCCGGCGGGCGTGATCACGGGCCTCCGCTTCGCGCGGCACGCGCCGGTGGTGGCCTTCACCGTCACGGGCGCGGCGCTCTCGGGCGACGCGTACACCTACGACGTGCGGCGCCGGGCCGTGACGCGCTGGACGGAGAGCGAGATGGGTGGCCTCGATCCGGCGCGCTTCGTCGAGCCGACGCTGGTCCACTACACGAGCTTCGACGGACGCTCGATCCCGTGCTTCTTCTACAGGCCCGAGGGCGAGGGCCCGTTCCCCGTGGTGGTGAGCATCCACGGTGGCCCCGAGGCCCAGGCGCGGCCCTGGTTCTCGCCGCTGGTGCAGTACCTCGTGATCGAGGAGCACGTGGCGGTCCTCGCCCCGAACGTCCGCGGCTCCGATGGGTACGGCCGCGACTACCTCGCGCTCGACGACGGGGCGCGGCGCGAGGACACGGTGCGCGACATCGGCTCGCTGCTCGACTGGGTCGGCGCGCAGCACGAGCTCGACGCCTCGCGCGTCGCGGTCCACGGCGGCAGCTACGGCGGCTACATGGTGCTCGCGTCGCTCACGCACTTCTCCGATCGTCTGCGGGCCGGCGTGGAGATCGTCGGCATCGCGAACTTCGTGACGTTCCTCGAGAACACGGCCGCGTACCGGCGTGATCTGCGGCGGGTCGAGTACGGCGACGAGTCGGACGCCGCGATGCGCGCGACGCTCACCGAGATCTCGCCGATCACGCACGTCGAGCGCATCCAGGCGGCGCTCTTCGTCGCGCACGGCGCCAACGATCCGCGCGTGCCCGTCAGCGAGGCGGAGCAGATCGTGCACGCGGTGCGAGAGCAGGGGCACGACGTCTGGTACATGCTCGCGCGGAACGAGGGACACGGCTTCATCCGCAAGGAGAACCGCGATACGTTCACCGAGCTCACCGTGATGTTCCTCGAGCGGCACCTCGGGCTCACGCCGTAGCAGCGAGAGCGAGAGCGAGAGCGAGAGCGAGAGCGAGAGCGAGAGCGAGGGGGCACTCGTGGTGCCGACGCCGTTCGCGATACCATCGCCCCATGGATCGCGCACCGGCGTCGCTCGCACGGTGCCGTGCTCGGGGATCGTCCGCGGCTGTCCCGCCGGCGGCGTGTGCGTCCTGGGCTCGATGCCGACGGGCGCGGCGTTCTGCGCGGCTGCCTGCGCGGGCAGCGCGGGAGGCGCCGCTTGCCGGACGGCGGAGGCCTACGACTGCATCCGGCCGCACTCGTCGATCACGACCGAGCGCGCGTGCCTGCCGGCGGGGTTCTGATGCGGCGGCGCGCGATCGTGCTCGGGGGCGGGATGGGGGCCTGCTCGCGGGCGCGATCCTGCGCGCGCTCGCGCTCTCCGTCGGGCTCGGCCTCGCCAGCTGCTGCTTCGATCCGCTCTTCGGCTCGGACTCCGTCGTCGGCGCGTGCAACCCGCTGACGATGGCCGATCATTGCGAGGGCGCGGAGCAGGTGAGCTGCAGCGTCACCGCGTCGATGCGCGATCCCGCCGGAATGTTGCCCGCGATGTCGAAATGCAGCAGGCCGCGGCGCAAGAAATCGTTGAGCTGGATCGTCTTGCCGGCGAAGAAGTGCTGGCCCGCGCCGTTGCTGA
>JBGAQA010000063.1:0-38703 GCA_044220955.1 Sandaracinaceae bacterium | reverse complement strand
TCTCGCCGGTCGACCGCGGCCTGCTCGACTTCTCCACGCAGGGCACCCTGCCCTTCGACGGCGCGCTCGCCGCGGGGACGACGACGCGGCTCGAGTACTTCGCGGGCCTGGGCGACGACCCGAGCGGAGCCGTGCTCGCAATCGGCGGCCCGCTCCGCGTGAACGTCGTCGTGCACGCGAACGAGGGCGTGTTCACCGCCACCTGCGACACCGCCCAGATGTGGCCCTCGTCCTGAGGGGGCCCTCACCCAACCCTCTCCCACTTCGTGGGAGAGCGCTTCCGAGCTCGGGCGCCTCACCCAACCCTCTCCCCGCTCGCGGGGCGAGGGCTCTCGATCGAGCTCAGGGGCCGATCGTGACGCGGTTCGCGACGCAGTGGCGCGTCGTGGGATCGCAGACGGGCGCGAAGTTCGGGTCGGGACGCGGCGCGCAGTCGAGCGGACAGAAGCCTCCGTCGCAGAGAAGCCGCTCGATCGCGGCCTCGGCGTCGGCGCGCACGCTGATCACCTCCGACTCGGTGCCGCTGCAGCTGCAGCAGTTGGCGTAGCGGATCATGCAGTCCGAGTCGGCGGTGCACGCGCTGAGCGGCATCGTCGAGACGTCGTGGCCGACGCAGAGCGACGCCTCGCACGAGGTGACGAGGTTCGGGTTGCTCCCCGTCGCGCAGCGCGGACAGGGCTCGGGCACCGGGCAGACCTCCACGAAGTGCGCGTCGCGCATCGACGCGTTGATCGCGTCGAGCTCGTCGAGCGAGGGCGTGCCGCAGGGCGAGCAGCAACCGGCGCTCGCCAGGGTGCACTCGCTCGTCAGCGTGCACGCGGCCCACGAGGCCGCCGCCCCGGAGTCCACCGCGGACGCGGCGTCGACGGCGGACGCGGCGTCGTTCCCCGCGCCCGCGTCGTCCGTCCTCGTGGTCGCCGACGGACACCCACCGAGGACCATCGCCGTCACGACCCCGAGCGCACCCACCAAGCGAGGAAAGGCCATTCGTCCATCGTAGCAGGCCGAGGGCGTCAGCCCACGATCAGCGCCGCCCACTTCCGGCCGAGCTTGAGCACGTGCCGGCCGGCCGCGAGCACCTGCTTGGGGTCCTTGATGGTCGTCTCGCCCTCGAGCTTCACGGCGCCCTCGTCGATCTTGCGGCGCGCCTCCCCGTTCGAGGCCGCCAGGCCAGCCACGACCAGCGCCCGCACGATCGTCAGCGGCTCCCCGCCCGGCTCCACGCGGACCTCGGGGATCTCGTCGGGCCGCTCCTTGCGGGAGAACTGCTTCTCCCATCCGTCCCGCGCGCGCCGCGCCTCGCCCTCGCCGTGGAAGGCCCGCGCGATGGCCTCGGCGAACGCGAGCTTGGCCTCGCGCGGCGCGCCCTTCATCGCGAGCAGCGTCGCCGTCGTCTCGCCGCCGAGGATCGGCCCGAGCAGCGTCACGTAGCGCCAGAGCAGCGGGTCCGAGATGCTCATCAGCTTGCCGACCTGCTCGCTCGCGGGCTCGGTCAGGCCGACGTAGTTGTCGAGCGACTTGCTCATCTTGTCGCCGACGATCTGGCCCTTCTCGTCCGCGTGGGCGGTGAGGCCCTCGAGGATGGGCGTCGTCATCACGATCTGCGGACGCTGGCCGTTCTCCCTCATCAGGTCGCGGCCGACCATGAGGTTGAAGAGCTGGTCGGTACCGCCGAGCTCGACGTCCGCGCTCAGGAACACGGAGTCCTGCGCCTGCGCCAGCGGGTAGAGCAGCTCGTGGATGGAGATCGCGTCGCCGCGCTCCCAGCGCATCTTGAAGTCCTGGCGCTCCATCATGCGCGCCAGCGTGTACTTGCCCGCGAGGCGCACGACGTCGGCGAACCTCATCGTGCCGAGCCAGGTGTCGTTGAACTCGATCCGCGTCCGGTCGCGGTCGAGGATCTTGAACGCCTGCTCGGCGTAGCTCTTCGCGCCCGCCTCGATCTCCTCGCGCGAGAGCGGCGGGCGCGTCTTGCTCTTGCCGCTCGGGTCGCCGATCGAGGCCGTGAAGTCGCCCACGATGAAGACCACCTCGTGCCCGAGCTGCTGGAACTGGCGCATCTTCGCCATCAGCACGGCGTGGCCGAGGTGCAGGTCCGGCCGCGTGGGGTCGAAGCCGGCCTTGACGCGGAGCGGGCGACCCTCCTTCAGGCGCGAGAGCAGATCCTCGCGCGAGACGAGGTCGACGACGCCGTGCTCGAGCTCGGCGAGCTGGGCTTCGGGGGGGATCGGCGCGGGCGAGGACATCGCGCGCGGTCTAGCACGCAGGCTACTCGCTCGCGGCGCTCTCCGACTCGTCCTCGTCGTCGTCGCCGTCGCCGTCGTCCTCGCTGATGGGTCCCGTGCCGGCGTTGACGATCTCGCGCAGCTCCTTGCCGACCTTGAAGAACGGCAGCCGCTTCTCGGGCACCGCGACGGGCTTGCCCGTGCGGGGGTTGCGGCCACTGTACGACTTGTACTCGCGGACGGTGAAGCTGCCGAAGCCCCGGATCTCGATGCCCTCGCCCTTCTCGAGCGCGGCCGTCATCGACTCGAAGATGCAGTTCACGACGAGCTCCGCCCGGCTCTTCGTGATCTTGGTGCGGCGCGCGACTTCGTCGATGAGCTCGGACTTCGTCATGGCCATCCCCGTGGACGGCGATAACCGTAACCGAACCCTCGCGAGGGGGTCAACGGCGTCGTCGACAACGATTCCGGGGGGTTATCCAGTCTCACGGCAGCGCTGCGTGAGCACGCGCGAGCGCCGCGATCACAGCCACGTCGCTGCGCAGGATCCGGGAGCCCAGCGCGGCCGAGGCGAAGCCGCGCTCGGCGAGGTGAGAGAGCTCGCGGGCCGTGAAGCCGCCCTCGGGACCGACGCAGAGGACGAGGCGCGCCGGCGCGAGGCCCCCGATCACGGCCTCGATCGGCCTCGGCGCCGAGGGATCCACCACCACGCGCGCCGCCGGGCCCGTCAGCGCGTCGAGCTCGTGGTCGAGCAGGAACGCGATCGAGCGATGAACGCTCACGATCGGCACGCGCGTGTCCCGCGCCTGGGCGAGGCCCTCGACGAGCTTCGGCAGGTGCTCCTCGGGGCGGAGCACGTGGGCGTCGAAGTAGAAGCGCTCGACCTTCCACGCCCCGGTCAGGATCAGGCGCCCGACCCCGAGCTGCGCGATTGGCGAGAGCAGGCGCGCCAGCACCTTGGGGCGCGGCAGGGCGAGCACGAGGTCGACGCGCGCAGGCGGCGGGACCTCCGGCTCGAGCGCACAGGCGATGACCACGGCGCCCGCCTCGACGGCGAGGATCTCGGCCGTGCCCAGCGGCCCGTCGAGCACGCCGACGCGAAACCGCCCGCCGACGCCGAGCCCGAGCACGTCGCTCACGTGCGACGCGCGCTCCCCCTCGAGCCGGCCGCGCCCGGCGGGATCGAGCTCGTCCGGCCGCAAGAGGACGACGTTCACGCGAGCGTCAGCACCGCGACCTTCAGCGGCGGCTGCTCGTCGGGAGAGGGAAAGTCGGCCTCGGGCGCGACCCAGACGATCGAGCGCACCTCACGCTCCTCTTTCTCGGCGCTGCGCCCGAGGACGTGCTCGAGCGCGTCCCGCGTCATCGACGGGACGTGGCAGGTCGCGGCGAGCCGGCCGCCGGGGGCGACGCAGCGCATCGCGGGGCGCAAGAGGCTCGGGTAGTCGCGCTCGACGTCGATCGCGCCGAAGGGCGTCTTGGCCCAGCGCGGCGGGTCGAGGAGCACGAGGTCGAACGTGCGCGGTGCGACGCGCTGGTAGGGGCGCCGGTTGCCCCGGCCCTTCACGGGCAGCCCGGCGAGCTGACGCAGGATCGGGATCGCGTTCTCCTCGAGCGTGCGGAAGACCGCGTCCGGGACCCCGTTGCGCGCGGCGTTGGCCCGGCCGACGGCGAGCGCCGAGGCGGCGAAGTCGACGTTCAGCACCTCGCGCGCCCCGCCAGCGCCCGCGGCGACGCCGAGCCCGCACGTGTACGCGAAGAGGTTCAGGACCGAGAGCGAGCGAGACGACGCATTCACGAGCCGCCGCAGCGCGCGCAGATCGAGGAAGAGCAGCGGGTCCTGCCCGGAGTGCGACGGGCGTACGTCGTACGCGAGGCCGAGCTCGTGCCCGATCGCGTGCGCGAGGCGCGGATCGTCGCCGAAACGGGCGCCGCCGCGGCCCCGCTCGACGAACGCCGGCGCCAGGTCGAGGGCGAGCGCCTCGCGGACGACCGTGGCGATCGTCTCGCGCAGCGCGGGCTCGAGCGGCGTGCCCCACGACTGCGCGAGCAGCACCGGGCCGTAGCGATCGATCGCGAGGCCGGGATGCCCCTCCACGGCGCCGTGGAACAGGCGCACGCAGTCCGTCTGCTCGGCGGCGAGCGTGGCGAGCAGCGCGCGCCGGCGCTCGATCGCCGCCGCGATCGACTTCGCGAGCGTCACTCGTCCTCGCCCGCGGAGTCCTCGGCCGCAGGCGCCCGCGCCGGCGCCCTCGAGGCGCGCGGCGTCACGACCTCCTTGTCGGCGTGCGCGTCGCTGAGCGCCTCGGCCCAGAGCGTCCGCATCGCCGCGGCCTGACCCTCGCCGGCGAGCCGCGCGGACTTCTGGAGGTTCTCGCGCTCGCTGACGATGAGGCGGTCGAGGTGCTGCCGCACGTCGGCGCAGTGCACGAGGAAGCTCGAGAGCAGCTCCTCCGAGTGGACCTCGCCCTTCTGGTAGGCCGAGAGGGCGTCGTTCTTCGCCTTCCCGAGCTGGCTGCGCAGGGCGATCATCTTCGGCAGGTCCAGCGTCGGCGACTCCTCGATCCCGAGCGCCTCGCGATCGATGCGCGCGACCTCCGCGAGGTAGCGATCGAGGCCGTGCACGCGCCGCGAGCGCAGCCAGCGCCAGAGCAGGACGCCCGCGACGATCAAGGACACCGCGAACGAGCGCAGGCTCTCGATGCCCTGCACGTCCTCGCTCGTGAGGAGAGGATCGTCGCGGTGCTGCCACGAGACCGTGCCCGGGTGCAGCGGGAACTCGGGCTGGTCGAAGAGCGCCTCCGGGGGGCGAGGCAGCTGCGCGTGCCGGAGGAAGCGCTCCGACTCGATCGCCTCGAGCAGGCTCCGCACCGCGTCGCGCGACGTGTCGCGGTTGGCGATCGCGATCATGCGCGTCGCGAGCGTCGGCACGTCGGCGCGCGGCGTCGGCGGGAGCGCTCCGTACGCGTACATCGGGATCACGCCCGGCGAGACGAACACGTTCCGGATCCCCATCGCGGTCGCGTACGGCAGGGGCATCAGCTCGTACCCGCGCTCGCGCAGGAGCACCTCGGCGACGGGCGAGGGCATCGTCGAGACGTGGAAGACGGCGTCCGGCAGGCCGGTCTCCTCGACCTCCTCGAGCTCCGCGTAGCCCATCCTGACCTCGGTGAAGTCGTGCTCCTCGATGCCCGCGAGCGCGAGCAGGTCGAGCGCGAGCGCCCGGGTGCCGCTGCCGGGGGGCGCGAGCATCAGGCGGCGCCCGCGCAGATCCTCGAGGTCGTAGAGCTCGAGGCTCTCTCGCACCATCACGTGCAGCGGCTCGAGGACCAGGGGCGCGATCTCGCGGACGTCTTCGTTGCCGTCGAGTCCCCCCTGCACGAGCGCGGCGTCCACCTCGCGACGCTCCACGCGCGCGATCGAGTCCTCCGAGCCGGTCGTGTCCACGATGACCACGTCGAGGCCGTGCCGCGACGCCTCGTCCGCCAGGGCCCGCGCGATCTCGGCGCGCCGCCCGCGGGGGTCGCCCGCCGCCAGCCGGATCTCGTGGCGTCGCTCGCGGACCGCCACGTAGAGCGAGAGCGCCGCGATCACCAGCGCGCCCGCGAGCAGGAGCACGAGCGCCCGCGGGTTGTCGAGCCAGCGTCGAAGCGTCGCGATCATCCCCCGGATCTCGTGCTCAGGTCGCGAAGCGGAAGTGCATCACGTCGCCGTCGCGGACGACGTACTCCTTGCCCTCGATCCCGAGCTTGCCCGCGGCGCGAACCGCGGCCTCGCTGCCCATCGTCACCCGGTCCTCCCACCAGATGACCTCGGCCTTGATGAAGCCGCGCTCGAAGTCCGAGTGGATCTTGCCCGCGGCCTGCGGCGCGCGCGTCCCGCGCTTGATGGTCCACGCGCGGACCTCCTGCTTGCCGGCCGTGAAGTACGTGATGAGGTCGAGCAGCGCGTACCCCGTGCGGATGACCTCGTTCAGGCCCGGCTCCGAGAGGCCAGCCGACGCCAGGAAGTCCGCGCGGTCGGCGGGCGGCAGCTGCATGATCTCCGCCTCGATCTTCGCGCAGATGACCACCACGGGCGCGCCGCTCTGGGCCGCGCGGGCGCGCACCTTCGCGACCAGCGGGTCGCTCTCGGCCTTGCCGAGCTGATCCTCCTTCACGTTGCAGACGTAGAACATCGGCTTGGCCGTGATGAGGCAGAGCTCGCGGACGATCTGCTTCTGATCCTCGTCCTCGACGACGACCCCGGCCGCGAGCTTTCCCTGGTCGAGGTGCTTCTCGAGCTTCTCGCAGATCTCGACGGCCTTCTTCTCGAGCGCGCTGTTGCCCTTGGCGGCGCGCCGGCCGCGATCGAGGCGCTTCTGCACCGTCTCGAGGTCCTTGAGCACCAGCTCGGTCTCGATCGTCTCGATGTCGGCGATCGGGTCGACGCGGTTCTCGACGTGCAGGACGTTCTCGTCCTCGAAGCAGCGCACGACGTGCGCGATGGCGTCGCACTCCCGGATGTTCGCGAGGAACGCGTTGCCCTTGCCCTCGCCCTTGCTGGCGCCCTTCACCAGGCCCGCGATGTCGACGAAGTCGACCGTGGCGGGCACCGTCTTGTCGGGCCCGACGATCTTCACGAGCGCGTCGAAGCGCGGGTCCGGCACGGGGACGACCCCGACGTTCGGCTCGATGGTGCAGAACGCGTAATTGGCCGCCTCGGCCTGCTTGCTCGAGAGGGCGTTGAAGAGCGTGGACTTGCCGACGTTCGGCAGGCCCACGATTCCGACGGAAAGTGCCATGGGGGCCGCGTTATGCCCCCAGTCCGCCGCGGCCGCAAAGGCAAGCGCGCGCTCGCACATGTCACGGGCTTGCCGGCCCGACACACGCGGTTCACACAACCGACACCCGATGACGGCAGCCTCCGACAACATGCGAGAGAGGATCCTGCTCGTCGACGACGAGGCCGACATCGTCGAGCTGCTCGAGTACAACCTGCGGCAGGCGGGGTACACGGTGGTGGCGGCGCGGGACGGGGCCTCGGCCCTGGCCGAGATCCGCCGGCAGCGCCCGGACATCATCCTGCTCGACCTGATGCTCCCCGACATCGCCGGGACCGAGATCTGCCGGCGCCTGCGCCGCGACCCGAGCACGCAGACGATCCCGGTGATCATGATCACCGCGCGGGGCGAGGAGATCGACCGCGTGGTCGGATTCGAGATCGGCGCCGACGACTACATCGTCAAGCCCTTCAGCCCGCGGGAGCTGGTGCTGCGGATCGGCGCGGTGCTGCGGCGTACGGCGGCACCCGAGAAGCCCTCGCCCGGGGAGCGCTTCCGCATCGGCACGCTCGAGGTCGACGTGCCCCAGCACCGCGTGACCGTCGACGAGGAGGAGGTTCCCCTGACGGCGCTGGAATTCAAGCTGCTCTACGACCTCGTCTCCCGCTCGGGCCGCGTCCAGACCCGCGACTCGCTCCTCGAGCGCGTCTGGGGCTACGCGCCGGGTGTCGAGACGCGCACGGTGGACACGCACGTCAAGCGGCTGCGCGAGAAGCTCGGGTCCGCGCGCGACTACATCGAGACCGTCCGAGGGGTCGGCTACCGTGTGAAGACCGACTGAAGGGGTATGATGGGCCGATGCCCGGGCCGCTTCGCCTCGACGCCATCGCAGCGCTGACGATGAACGCCGCCGAGGCCGCCGGGATCGGCGTGCTCCTGCTCGCGATGGAGGAGCCTCCGCGCCTGCTCTTCGTGAACGACGTCGTCGCGCGCTGGGTCGGCGAGCCCGCCGACGCGCTCCTGCTCCGACCCACCTTCGAGTGCATCGCCCCCGAGGATCGGGCGCGGATCGCGGACGCGTTCGCGCACCGGAGCGCTCATCCCAGCGCGCCGGCCTCGCTCGAGGGCTCGATCGTGACGCTGGCCGGCGCTCGCATCCCGGTGGCGGTGGGCGTGGCGCGGGGCGAGTCGGGCGGGCGCCCCGTCCAGATCGTCATGCTGACCGACGTGCGCGACCGGCACGCCGCGGCCGCCAAGCTCTCCGCCTCGGAGCGGCGCTTCCGCGACCTCTTGCAGGCGGCGCCCGACGGCGTCGTGATCTCGCAGCGCCTCGAGATCAAGTTCGCCAACCGGGCAGCCGAGACGATGCTCGGCGTCGCGGGATCGCTGGTCGGACACTCGCTAGAGGAGTTCCTCCCGGCCAGCGAGCTCGAGCGGATGCGCGCGCGCCTGCTCGCGCTCGGCGCCGGTGAGGCGCTGAACCCGGCCATCTACCGCGCCACCCGGCCGGACGGCCGCGAGGTCCTCGCCGAGATCGCGTCCATCACCACCGAGCACGATGGGGAGCCCGCGGTGCTCGCCATCGCCCGCGACGTGACCGAGCGCGAGGCGCTGCAGGCGAACCTCGAGCGGACCGAGCGGCTCGCCGCGCTCGGACGCCTGTCCGCCGGCATGGCGCACGAGATCAACAACCCGCTCGCGTTCGTGTCGCTGAGCGCCGAGGCGCTGGAGCGCCGGCTCGCCGCGATGCCCATCGCCCCCGCGGCGCGCGAGGAGCTCGCGCCCCTGCTCGACAACATCTCCCGCGGAACCTCACGCGTCGCCGCGATCGTGAGCGACCTGAAGGCCTTCAGCCGCGACGGCGATCCCGACCGCGGGCCCGCCGACCTCGAGCAGGTGCTCGCGAGCGCCATCCGCATGGTCGAGCACGAGATCACCCCGCGCGCGACGCTGGTGCGCGACGTCCAGCGCCTGCCGGCGGTCGTCGGAGCGGCGCGCAAGCTCGAACAGGTGTTCGTGAACCTGCTGATGAACGCGGTGCAGGCGCTCCCCGAGGGAAGGCCCGGGCGTGTCACGATCAGCGCATCGGCGGACGCCTCGTCCGCGCTCGTCACGATCACGGACGACGGAATCGGCCTCGCGCGCGCTCACATCGGTCGCGCGTTCGATCCCTTCTTCACGACCAAGCCCGTCGGCGTCGGGACGGGGCTCGGCCTCTCGATCTGCCACGGGATCGTGACCGCGGCGGGCGGGAGCATCACCCTCGAGAGCGACGAAGGCCTCGGCACGACGGTCCGGGTACGGCTGCCCCGCGCCCAGCGCTCGAGCCTCGTACCGCCCGCCGCCGGCTCGCGCGCACCCGCGGTCGCGTGGGCGCGCCGCCCGCGGGTGCTCATCGTCGAAGATCAGGTGTCGCTCGCGCGCACGCTCGCCAGGGCGCTGGTGGAGCGCTACGAGGTGACCCACGCCGCCTCGGTGAGCGACGCGCGCGCCGCGATCGCCACGACGGGCGCGACCTTCGACGCGGTGCTCTGCGACATGCTCATGCCCGACGGCACCGGCATCGACGTCCACGAGAGCGCCCTCGCGGGCGCCCCGGAGCTCGCCGAGCGCTTCGTGTTCATGACGGGCGGAGCGTTCCTTCCGAGCGTCGTGCAGTTCCTCGAGCACGTCCCGCCGAACCGGCGCATCGAGAAGCCCTTCGCCCTGCCGGCCCTCGAGGAGGTCCTCGACCACATCGTCGCCGCGCGGGTGGACGCGGCCCCGCCGTCCGCGCAGCGCTGACGCGCGCGAGACCCCGACGCGTCCTGGGGGCCCCGCGAGCTCAGGGGTGCACGTCGAGCCGGCGCTCGAAGTGGGCGACCACGTCGGGCTCGTCGAACGCGACCGGCGGGGCCTCGTTCACGATCCAGCGCGCGGCCTCGTCGCGGTGGTGCGCGCTCTCGGGGTCGAGCGCTTGGCCGCCCGGCAGGGCGTTGAACGCGATCGGCCCGTCGGGCGTCATCTCGACCACGAGCCGCTGCGAGGCGCCGGAGCCGTGCGAGAAGTCGGTCGTGCCGAAGAGGCCGAAGTTGCCCACGTCCACCGCGCCATAGTCACCGTGCCGTGGGAAGCCTCCGGGGAACGTCGCATCGTCGGGCGGCGGGATCGAGATCGCGTCCGGCAGGCCCACCTCCCCGGCGTCGAAGGTCACGGTGTGCAGTCGCCCCCAGCGCCACTGGCTCTCGTCCGCGCCCAGCCGCGTGTCGAGGTAGTCGAGCGCCGCGAGCACGCCGCGGATCGCGATCTGGTCGCGCGTCTCGGTCACCGTCGTCGTGGTCACGTCGTCCCAGAGCGCCTCGCCCGTCACCAGGCGCGTGGGATCGCCGAAGCCCCACTCGAGGAAGCGCATCGCCTGCTGGGTGCTCGGGCCGCGGCCCATCGCCGCGATCTCGTCGCCGAGCGCGAGCGGGAGGATGCGGGTGAGCGAGACGTTGAAGATCGTCGTGGCCACGCTGTCGGCGATGACGCTCGCGTCGGTGGCGCCGACCCCGTGCGGCGTCTCGAGCGACCAGGCGCTCAGGCGCATGCGCACGTCGTCGAGCCGCGCGAGCTCGGCCGCCGTGAGCGAGGGGATCGCCCCGTGAGCGTCCGCGAGGATCGCGACCAGCGGATCACGGATCGTCTCGCCGGCGGAGCTCCGCGTGGCGGCCTGGAGCGTCATCATGTCGTCGGTGGTGATGTGGCCGCGGGTCGCGAGCATCCCGAGCTGCTCGTGGATCCGGTGCACGCGCCAGCCGAGGTCGTCCGAGCCGAGGTAGTGCGCGTCGTTGCAGGGGTTGCCGTCGAGCGTCGTCCCGACCGCGTCGCCGTTCGCCGTGCCGACCCAGCCCCGCGTCGGGTTCTGATCGAAGGGGATGTAGCGGCCGTCGAGGTCGCCGGTCCACTCGTACTCGCCCGTGCCTGGCAGCGTGAACTGCGGACAATAGCCCGTGGGGACGCCGCTCGCGTCGTAGGCGAAGGTCAGCGCGCGCGGATCGCGCACCGGAATGCGCGACTGGGTCGACCAGCGGATGTCGTGCTCGTCGATGACGACGAAGTTCTGCGAGCCGACCTCGAAGTGCTGCTGCGCCGCCTGCGCATCGGCGACGTTCGCCGCGGTGGCGAGGCCGAAGAAGTACGCCAGCTCGTTCGAGAAGTCCGAGCCCGTGTAGCGGACCGAGAGCGCGGTGAACTGCCCGGGCGAGCCGGTCACGGGCATTCGCGTGCCGGGGACGATCAGGCCGTGGTGCGGCACGAGCTCGATGGTCGTCGGCACGGCAGCCCCGGCGGCGCTCGGGACCATCTCGACGACGGTCGTGATGGGCACCTGCGTCGTGCCGGTTCCGGGGTCGAATGCGACCGTGTCGGGGGCGCCGCCGGTGCCGGCCGTGATGGTCTCGATGTAGACGTCGGTGACGTCGTAGCCCGTCACGGTGGCGCCCCAGGCGATGTTGCGGTTGAAGCCCAGGACGACGCCCGGCAGACCCGCGAACGCGACGCCCTCGACGTCGAGGTCGTCCTCGCCATGCATGAGCGCAGTGTTGAGGTGCACGTACCACCAGATGGGCGGGCTCATGAGCGGCAGGTGCGGATCGTTGGCGAGCAGCGGATGGCCGCTGGCCGTGAGCGAGCCGCTCACGATCCAGTTGTTCGAGCCCCAGCGCTCGTCACCGAGGCCGAGGCCGGACACCTGATCCTCCATCCGATCGAAGAAGGCCTCGGCCGCGTCGAGCTGTGCGCGCGCCGGCAGCTGCATCGGGACGCCCGCGTGGGCGCCGAGGTCGGGCGGCAGGAGCGCGCGCATCCCCGTGTCGGTCGGATCGTTCGGGAAGCCGTCCCGGACGGTGTCCGGACGGGCCGGATAGGACGAGAAGAGGTCGGCGTAGATGCCGCGCCGGGGATCGCTCGCGCCGCCGAACGCGGTGCGCACGCCCGCGAGAGCCTGGGTGCGGTGGATGTCGTCGTTCGCGTCGTAGCTCAGTGCCACCGACTCGTAGCGGGCCATCGCGAGGATGTCCTCGGGCCGCCAGTGCCCGAACGCGGGCGAGAGCAGCACGATGTTGAACGTCGCGGCGGCGTCCGGGGCAGGGTTCTCCGTGGCCGGGTTCGCGATCGCTCGGTCGATGTAGACGTTGATGCCGTCGACGAAGGCCTGCGTCAGCTCGCGCGACCGGATGTCGAGCGGGTCGGTGCTCGTCATCAGGCGCGCCCAGATCATCTCGCCCCAGCGGCGGTAGCCCGTCGCGAGCGCGTCCTGGTCGCGGCCGAGGACGCTCGTGTCCGCGGCGCCGAGGACCTCGGCGAGGCGCCCGATGACGCTTCGCCGGATCATCTCCATCTGCGCGAACCGATCGCGCGACATGAGATAGCCCTCGACCATGAGCACGTCGTGCGCCGTCGTGCCGTAGATGTGGGGGATGCCGCGATCGTCGTAGACGACCTCGACCGCGCCCTCGAGCCCCGGCAGCGCGAGCTCCTCGCCCGTCGGCAGCTCGCTCACGCGCGTCGCGGCGGCGGGCGCGTCCATCCCCGCGTCGGGCGCCGGCGGCGTGCCGCCACCACCACACGCGGTCGCGAACGAGCCGAGGACGAGGAACGCCGAGAGAAGCTGCCGTCTACGCATCCCAGGGTTGTACCGCCGAGCGCAGGGCCCTGACTACCGCGCGCCGTGAGCGTCCGGCGGCCGCCGGCTCGCCCTCTAGCGGGCCTGCTGGGCCTTCTCGCGCTCGAGCATCTCCTTGTAGCCCACCGAGTAGCGGGTCCACGGGCGGAGCTCGAGGCGCTTGAAGCCGATCGGCTCGTCGGTGCCCTCGCACACGCCGTACTCGCCGCTGTGCATCTTCTCGAGGGCCGCCTCGATCTCGATCAGGAGCTTGCGGTCCTTGTCGGCCATGCGGAAGAGCCATGCCTGATCGGTCGAGCGCTGGGCGATGTCGATCTCGTCGGCGAGGACGTCCTCCTCGGCGAGCGCGTTGTCGACGCGGTTCTCGAAGTTGCCGAGCACGCGCGACTTCTCGTCGACGAGCTTGGTGTACAGCGCGTTGAGCTCCTGCTTGCTGAGCTTCGCGTCGGCGTGCGCGCGGATGACGGACGCGTCGGGCGTGGGCTTGAGGCCTGGCAGGACTCGCTCCTTGTCCTTGGCCGCGGGCGCGACCTTGGCAGCGGGGGCCGCCTTCGGTATCTCGATGCGAGCGGCGGCCTTGGTCGTGGCGCTGGCCTTCGGCTTGACGGAGACGGACTTGCCGTTCTTGGCGCCGGACGCCTTCTCGGGGGCCTTCTTGGGCGCCGCCTTGGCGGGCGACTTCGAGCTCTTGGCGGAGGACTTCGTGACCTTGGCCATGGATTTCACCTCGACGGATCGATCGGATCAGGGAGCGGGTGACGCCTCGGGAGGGGTGCCCGGCTTGCGTGCCGTGGCGGGGCCCCCCCGAAGGCCACCGTCGTAAAGGGGGGCGAGCATCCCGGAAAGTGCGACGAGCGGCAAGCCCTCGATGGCAGTTTCGTCCGCACTGGCGATCGCCGAGAAGAGGGCGCGGCCGCCCAGCTCGATCTTGTAGCTGCCGGCACAGGCCTCGGGCGCGTCGGCCGCGACGTAGGCCGCGATCTGCGCCGCGCTGAGGGAGCGCATCGTCATACGGCTCACCACGACGCGGCTCTCGCGCACGTCGGGGCCCAGGACGACGATCGCGGTGACCAGCCGGTGGGTGCGGCCGGCGAGCTCGGCGAGCTGGGCGCAGGCACCCTCGGTGCTGCCAGGCTTGCCCAGGATGCGCCCGTCGAGGTCGACGAGCTGGTCCGAGCCGACGACGAACGCGCTGCGCGGGAACTGGCCCCGCACGCTCTCCGCCTTCGCGAACGCGCGCAAGAGCGCGGTCTGGTCCGGGGAGCGGCCGTGCAGCGCCTGCTCGTCGCACGTAGGCGCGACGCACACGAAGTCGAGGCCGAGGCGCGCGGCCAGCCGACGGCGTGCTTCCGAGGTCGATGCGAGGACGAGCGCTGCCGACATGGCTGGCGACCGTCTCACGGGGCATCCGCGATTGCAACGAGACGGCGGCGCGCGCGGCGCGCGAGTGTGACGGAGCGCCGGAGCGTCAGCGCCCGCTTCCCGACGGAATCCGCACGGGGATCATCACCGGGCCGGTCGTCGGCGGCGGCGCGCGGCGGCGACGCGCGTGGTGCACGGGCTCGGGCGGCGCCTCCTCGTCGAAGTTCTCGTCGAACGCGAAGATCTCGTTCGCGTCGGGGAACACGAAGGTCAGCTGTGGATCCTGGGGCCGCAGCAGCGGCGAGGCCGTCGCCGTCGCGAGGAGCACCTGGAAGCTCTGCCCGGGCGCCATGTTCAGCGAGACGTGCGCGACGCCGCTCGCGTCGGTCCGCGCGACCTCGCGGCCCTCGATCATCACGGGCAGGCCCGATCGCGGAGCGGTGCCGGTCCCGCCGGCCCGGATCACCACCACGCCTTGCCGCATGGCGGGCGGACACGACACGCTGACCCGCAGCCCCGGCGCGGGCGCCCCTCCGACGCCGACGGTCGTGCGCAGCACGATGGGCGAGAGCGCGGGCGCCGTGCGATAGCCCTCGGGGCAGGTGGCGGTGACGGGGACCGAGGTGCCTTCGTCGCCCGAGAGCTCGAGGCGGACGGTTCCGTCCGCCGCCGTCTGCGCCGGTGCCGCGCCGGCGACGGTCACGGTGACGCCGCCCAGGGGAGAGCCCGGGTCGGACTCGGCGATGAACGTGATCGGAAACACCGGCGGCGGCGGCGGCTCCTCGCACGCGAGCGCCGTCGCGGCGGTGACCGATGACGCGAGGACGAGACGAGCGAAGCGCGAGCCGTTCATGGAAACCGCCTCCGGCCTACGGGTGTCCCAGGGCACAGGGTAGCCCGTTCGGGCCGATTCCATTGACACACTGGGCCGCGCGGATCCTTTGCTCCAGGATGCCGACCATCGCCGAATACTCCGGACGCTCCGGGTGCTCGCGCGCGAGCTGCTGGTAGAGCGGGAGCGCCTCGGCGTAGCGGCCGGCGAGCACCTGGTCGGCCGCGAGCCGCTCGGCGGTCGGCGCGGGTGGCGCCGTGGGATCGACACCGGTCGCCGGTGGCGCCACGGTCGTCGGAGGGGCGAGCACGACGGTGGTCGGGGGCACGTAGACGGCCGTGGGCGGGACGTACACGCCCGTCGTCACGGGCGGATAGCCCGCCACGCTGGTCGGGACGCCCGTCGGAAGGGGCACGATGGTCGGCGGCGCCACCGTCGTCGCCGGCAGCGCGGTGGGCGGCGGCGCGACGGTCTGGGTCGTGTCGTCCTCGACGTACTCCTCTTCCTCGTCACCGAAGCCCACGAAGAAGAGGACCACGATGCCGACCAGCAGCGCGCCGACCATGATCGCGGTGCGGGGCGTGAGGCCGAAGGGGAGCTTCAGGGCGCTCTTGGTGACGGGCGGCGGCGCCTGGTCGAAGCCCGGCGGCGCGGCGAACCCGCCCTGGGCCGGTGGCGCCATGGGCGCACCGAAGGGCTGCTGCACACCGCCCATGCCGCCCGGCTGCATTCCGCCCTGCATGCCGCCCGACGGCGGCGGCATGCCCATCCCGGGAGCGACGACGATCGAGGGCGGCCCGTCCGGCATCGCGACCATGCGGGTCGCCTCGGCGACCGCGCCCTGGAGCTCGTCCTGCATCAGGGTCTTGGCCTGGGGCGCCGCACCGGCACCGTCGTTGCCGCCCAGGCGCGGGCGCTGCGCGGGCGGCGGCGGCGGCACCCCGCCGAGCTTCGGCGCCCCGCCGAGCTGCGGCGGCAGCGGCGGCAGGTCGAGGGGCGAGTCCTGGATGCGCGTCGCCTCACCCGTCAGCGAGGGCGCGTCCCACATCGGCGAGTCGGTCATCCGCGTCGCCTCGCCGGTGAGCTCGGGGATGCTGTGCTGCCCGCTCGGGCCCTCGGCCGACGAGATGCGGCGCGCGGAGACCGGGTCCGGCATCGCCGCCGCCTGCGCCTCGGAGGTCTCGATGGCGACGGCGGCCTGTCCGAAGACGACCTCCCCGCGGCCACGGATCTGCACCCACTCGCCGCCGAGCGGAGCGCCGTTGAGCGTGACCCCTCCGGCGCGCTGCGTGTCCGCGACGAAGAGACAGCGGCCGTCCCAGTAGATCTCGAAGTGCGTGGGGCGCACGCCCGGTCCCTGGACGACCCATCCAGCGCTCGGATCGCTGCCGATCCCGAGCCGCGCCTGCGGGTACTGCTGGTCGATCTCCCAGACACCGCCCGCGGACTGGCCGCGCGTGAGGCGCACCTTCGCCCAGCTCTTGCCGCCGGGAACTGCCTGTCCGACCACCGCCATCAATCAGTGTCCGTCGAGCTCAATGGCCACCGTGACCACCGCCGCCCTCGTCTTCGGGCTGCGCGCCATGCTGCGCTCGATGCTGAGCCGCATGATAGATGATGTGCGGAATCTCGAGGCCGTGTCCACGGATCTCCTCGGTCACCTTCGGGATGAACCCGGTCGGCTCGAAGGTGGAGAGCACGCGGCCCTTCTCGTCCTCGCCGTGGTAGCGACGGATGAACACGTTCTCGATGTGGTACCCGCGCGTGGGGTCGTAGCCTTGGACCTCGGCGATGTGGGTGACGCAGCGCGAGCCGTCGCGCAGGCGTGAGGTCTGGACGATCATGTCGACGGCGCTCGCCAGCTGGGCGCGCAGGGCCACGAGCGGCAGCTCGATGTCGCTCATGAGGCACATCGTCTCGAGGCGGTTGAGCGTGTCGGTCGGGTAGGTGGCGTGGACGGTCGCCATGCAGCCGCCGTGGCCGGAGGTCATGGCCTGCACGAGGTCGAGCGCCTCGCCGGAGCGGATCTCGCCGACGACGATGCGGTCCGGGCGCATGCGCAGCGTGGCCTTGAAGAGGTCGCGGATGGACACGGCGCCGCGGCCGCGCACGTCCGGCGGCCGGCCCTCGAGCTGCACGACGTGCGGCTGCTGGCACTGCACCTCCTTGCTGTCCTCGATGATGACGATGCGGTCGTCGTCCGGGATGTAGCCCGTGAGCGCGTTGAGCAGCGACGTCTTGCCGGAGCCGGTGCCGCCCGCGACGATCGTGTTGTTCTTCACGAGCACGACCTGACGCAGGAACTCGGCGGCCTCCGGCGTGAACGAGCCGAAGCCGACGAGCTTCTCGACGGTGAGCGTCTCGCGGAAGAAGCGGCGGATCGCCACGTGCGGTCCGTCGGGGGCGGCGGGTGGCAGCACGGCCTCGACGCGCGAGCCGTCGGGCAGGCGGCCCTCGAGGATCGGACGCTGCTCGTCCACGTGGCGGCCGACGAACTGCGCGAGGTTGCGCAGGGCGGCCGTGAGCGCCTCGCGGTTGGCGAACTTCGCGTTCGTCAGCGTGAGCTTGCCCTTGCGCTCGATGTAGATCTGGCTCGGCCCGTTGATCATCACCTCGCTCACCGACGCGTCGTCGAGGAAGGGCTTGATGGGCTCGAAGAATTTCAGGAGCGTCTGCTCGTAGACGTCCTTGCCGAGGGTCTTGCTGCTCATGGAGACCGGCCTTCGAGGATCTCGATCATGGGTGGGCTCCCGTCGTGACTGCGGCGTCGACGGGGGGAGGCGGCACGTCCTCGGGGGCGAGGCGCACCGGCACGGGACCCGTGGGTCCGGCGATGAGGCCCAGCGCCTCGCGGGCCTCGGTGGCGTGAGCGCCGTCGGGCGCGAGCGCGAGGTAGCGCTCGAACTGCGTGCGCATGCCCGGCTCGTCGTGCAGCTCGTCGCGCAGGAGCACGCCGAGCATGTAGTGGGGGACCGCCTCCTCCGGCGCCTCCGTCACGACGTGCTCGAGCGAGAGGCGCGCCGCCGCCGGGTTGCCCAGGCCCATCTGGATGGTCGCGAGCAGCTGGCGCAGGCGCCAGTCGTCCGGGTGCGTCTCGAGGTAGGGCTCCGCGTACCCGACGGCGGCCGAGTAGCGCGAGCTGTGCACGCAGACCTCCATCAGGATCGGCAGCACCTCGTCCTCGGGGTAGCCGTGGTCGCGCGCGGCCGTGAGGTACTGCTCGGCGCGGATGTAGTCGCCCTGCTGCGCGATGCGCGTCCCGGCATCGAAGAGCTGCTGGGCGGTCTGATCGTCGAGCGGATCCGTCATCGGCGGCTGCACCACCGGCTGCTGCGCGGCGCCACACCCGACCACCATCGCGCCAGCGATCGCCAGCACCGCGGGCGCGCTCGTCATCCCTCACCCGGAGTGGCCGTGAGCAGCTGGAGCTGGCGCTCCATGCGCTCGAGCCACTCGACGTAGGGGTCACCGTCGCCCGCGACGGCCGTGTTCGGGTCACCGCGCTCGCGCACGAGGGCCAGCAGCGCTCGATCCTCGACGAGGGCGTCCTCGTAGCGCTCGAGCTCGAGCGAGCGCGCCATCCGGAGGCGGTGCGTGTCGTAGTCCTCCTGGATGCGGTGCCGCATGTAGTCGCGCTCGCGCTGCATCTCGGCCGCCGGCGCCGTCGCGTGCTGCGCCGTGTAGCAGACGAGCGCGGTGTCGTAGAGCACGACGGAGTCGAGCCCGTCGGCGGGGTCGAAGGGGTAGCGCTCGCTCTTGGCGAGCGCCGCCTCGGCGGACTGCTCGGCGCGCGCCATCGCCTGCATCGGGTCGGCGACCGGGCACGCCGAGAGATCGCTGAAGAGCACGTAGGGCTCGGGCGCCTCGGTCTCGAGGCCCGCGACCTCCTCGCCCTGGAGCGACCAGATGACGACGACCGCACCGAGGATGCCGGCGATGATGATCACCGGCGAGGTCGCCTGCTTGGGCTTGCCCTGCTCCTGCGGCGGCTTGTCGGTGACGCGGAAGCGCAGGCCTCCGATCTCGATCTCGCTGCCCCACTGCACCATGCCGTGCTGGAAGGGCTGGCCGCGGACCTTGGCGCCGATCTTGGCGCCCTGCGCGATCGCCACCCAGCAGCCCTCGCCGCGCGGCGCGATCAGCAGGTGCTCCGGCTCGAGGTCACGCGCGTCGGGGAGCGGCACGCCGGCCGTCGGCGAGCGCCCGACCGTGATCTGCTCGCCCTCGATGCGCGTGCGCTCGAGCGTCCCGTCTTCGCGAATGACTTCGACGTAGGCTTCCATGTCTCGTGTCCTCCTACGTGCTCACATGGCACCACTCTGCTGCACCTGGACCGCGAAGGGCCCGAGGAGGCAGAGGATGATCGCCCCGAAGATCAGCATCAGCGGGCCCATGAGCAGGACGGCGGCGCGCGCGGCGGCCTCCTCGGCCATGACCGAGCGGCGCATGCGCAGCATCGTCGCCTGGATCCGCAGCACCTCGGCGAGCGGGTTGCCCTTCTCTTCGGCCTGCACGACCGCGCCGACGAAGTCGCGCACCGACTCGGTGGGCACGCGGTCGGCGAAGTTCTCGAGCGCCTGGCGCCGCGTGCGGCCGAGCTCGAGCTCCTGGAGCAGGCGCTCGAACTCCTCGACGAGCGAGTCGTTCTTGTTGCCGGCCTTGTCGACGATCTGGCGAATGGCGCCGGGGAAGTCGAGACCCGCGCCCATGCAGAGCGAGGCGAGGTCGATCGACTGCGGAAGCGCGCGGTTCACCTCCTTGAACCGACGGTCGCGCTCGCCCGTCACCTGGAAGTACGGGACGATGCCGCCGATCGCGCCGAAGATGATGGCGAAGATCGGCGGGTTCTCGCTGACGGTCATCGCGAGCAGGCCGACGAGCGTGCCGAAGATGAAGCCGATGCCCGAGAGCGAGTAGAACTCGTTCGGCGTCATGCCCAGCCAGTCGCCCGCGTGCTTCAAGAGCTCGTCCATCTGCCGGCGCTGATCGGTGAGCGGGAAGTACGCGACCCAGCCGGCGATCATGCGGATCAGCGGCTCGAACGAGACGAACGTCCCGCCCGCCTCGATCGCCCGCTGGCGCTTGAGGCCGCGCGCGCCGAGCCGTGGCGAGTCCTCCGGCTTGTTCCCACCGAGCGTGAACACGGCCAGGAAGAGGCCGGTTCCGACCATCAACATCGCGAGATAGGCGTAGCCACGTGCCGGCATGGTCGTCTCCTCAGATGTCCACCGACAGGATGCGTCGGGCGAGGATCAGGGCGGTCATCCACAGGATGGTGGCGACCGCGATGATGCCGTACCCGATGTTCGTCTCGACGAGCGGGCGCAGCCACGTGTTGTCCATGTAGTGGATCATCCCGAGCAGCGCGAAGGGGATGACCGCGAGCACGATGACCTGCATCTTGCCTTCGGCCGTCTTGGTGCGGACGACGCCCTCGAGGCGCGCCATCTCGCGCAGCGTCGAGGCGCTCGTCTCGAGGATGTTCGGCAGATCGCCGCCGGTCTGGCGCCCGACGAGGATCGTGGCGAGCGAGCTCGAGATGACGCGGCTGTTCACGCGGCGCGACATGTTGAGGACCGCCTGATCGAGCGGCGTGCCGAGCTTCATCTCCTTCAGGACGAGATCGATCTCCTCCGAGAAGGGCGGGCGGATGAGCTTGGCGCTGTTCGAGATCGCCTCGCCGAGCGAGGGCGAGGCCTTGAGCGCGTTGGCCAGCATGAGCAGCCAGCTGTCGAGCAGCTCCTCGAGCTTTCGCAGGCGCTCGTCGTGCTGGTTCTGCATGTAGAAGTAGGGACCGACGAGCACCGGGATCTCGATCAGGATCCAGATCGGGTCGTTGATGAGGAACGAGACGACGGGGATCGCGAGGATCACCCCGAGCTGCGCGCGCGCGATCGCCTTGCCGGTCGTCTTCCAGAGCTGGAAGCGCACTTCCTTCTCGAGGAGATCCTCGTACTCGGCGAAGCGCTGGCGCGGCCAGCTCGTCTCGTCGGTGACGATGAAGAAGACGAACGCGACGATGCCGCCGATCGCGAGGAAGAGCCCGCCCCACCCGAGCAGCTCCGTCGTCGAGGTGACCGTCAGGAGGAGGCTGCTCATAGGTACTCCCCGGCAAGAGTGCCGGGCGAAGCCCGGCCGATCATAGGTACTCTCCGTCGGTGACGAGACCCATGGTGATGAATTCGTCGAGGAACGTGGGCATGTAGCCGCTCGCGCGGTGCTCGCCGAGCACCTTGCCGCCGGGTCCGGTGCCGGTGCGCACGTAGCCGAAGATCTCGTGCAGCTCGAGCTCGCCGTCGTCGTCCATGCCCACGACCTCGCTGATGCTCGTCACGCGGCGGCTTCCGTCGGCGAAGCGCGTCTGCTGGATGATCATGTCGACGCTCGTCGCGATCTGCTCGCGGATCGCCTTGGCCGGCAGGTCGAGGCCGCTCATCAGGCAGAGCGTCTCGAGGCGGGAGACGGCCTCGCGCGGGCTGTTGGCGTGGGTCGTCGTCATCGAGCCCTCGTGGCCGGTGTTCATCGCCTGGAGCATGTCGAGCGCCTCGCCGCCACGGCACTCGCCGACGACGATGCGGTCGGGGCGCATGCGGAGCGCGTTCTTCACGAGATCGCGGATCGAGTACTCGCCCTTGCCCTCCATGTTGGCCGGGCGCGTCTCGAGCGAGACGACGTGCGGCTGCTTGAGCTGCAGCTCGGCGGCGTCCTCGATCGTCACGATGCGCTCGTCCTCGGGGATCGCGCCCGAGAGGACGTTGAGGAGCGTGGTCTTGCCCGAGCCCGTGCCGCCCGAGATGACGATGTTCTTGCGCGCCTTGACGGTCCGCGTGATGAAGCGCGCCATCGGCTCCGTGATCGCGCCGAAGCCGACGAGGTTCGTCAGCGTGAGCGGGTTCTTCGCGAACTTCCGGATCGTGATGCACGAGCCCTTGATCGCGAGCGGCTTGATGATGGCGTTGACGCGCGAGCCGTCCTTGAGGCGTGCGTCGACGAGCGGCGTCGACTCGTCGATGCGGCGGCCGAGCGGCGTGACGATGCGCTCGATGACCGAGCGGACGGCCTCGTCGTCGGTGAAGCGCAGCGCGGTGAGCGAGATCTTGCCGCGGCGCTCGACGTAGATCGTGTACGGGTCCACGACCATGATCTCGCTGACGGCGTCGTCGGCGATCAGCCGCTCGAGCGGCCCGAGCCCGAGCGCCTCGTCGGCGATCTCGTCGATGAGCGCGGCGGTGTCCGTCCCCTGCGGGAAGTCGTTCGCCAGCTCGTTCATCAGGCGGCGGAGCGCGGTGCGCACCTTCGGCCGCATGATCTTCTCGTCCATCTTGTTGCGGTCGAGAGACGCCAGATCGAGGTTCTCGAGGAGCATGCGGTGGATCCGCTTGCGCAGCTCGACCGGCACCATCGCCGTGCCCGAGACGTCGTAGGGGCTGGCCTCGCCCTTCTTCTCGGGCGGCTTGGGCGGTGCCGGTGGGGGCGGCGGCTGCGGCGCCTGGGCGGCCGGCGCGTAGTTGCCCGGCATCTGCCCGTACGCCTGCTGCTGCTGCTGCGGGAAGCCACCCTGCTGCTGCTGCTGCGGATAGCCCTGCTGCTGCTGCGGATAGCCCTGCTGCTGCTGCGGATAGCCCTGCTGCTGCTGCGGATAGCCCGCGGTCGGCTGCTGCGCATAGCCTTGCTGGGCGTACCCGGCGGCGGGCTGGCCGAACTGACCGACTCCCGGCGTGAGCGCCGCGATGGGCCGCACCACGTAGGGGCCGACGCGCATCGGCACGTTCGCAGCGACCTGGACGGTGGTCTGCCGGACGCGCTGGTTGCCCACCATCGTGCCGTTGGCGCTGGAGTCGGTCACCAGGAACATGCCATTCGCCGTGGCCTCGACCGCGAGATGCCGCCGAGACACGTCGGGCGACGGCAGCACGACGTGGCACGAGGGGTCGCGACCGATGGTCACGGGCCCCTGCACGTCGACGGAGAGCTGCTCGACCGTCCCGTCCTGCAGCTCGATGGCCAGGTTCAGGGGCAATGCGTCACCTCGTGGCTCCGGTCAGATCATCCAGCACCCGCTCGCGCCGGTGCCTTCGCGTCGTCATTCGAACCCGGGCGGCGAGGGCTCGATGAGCTCGATGTCGCCGAGGCCGTGGCCGCCGATCGTGCCGTAGTCCTCGTACACGTGCAGGGCCTCCGTGATGCGGTCGGCCTGCGCGCGCGGGACCGACTGGACGACGGTCGGCACGATGAAGAGGAAGTTCTCGACGTTCTCCTCGTGGCGCACGTTGGTCCCGAAGAGGACGCCGACGATCGGGATCTGCGAGAGGCCCGGCAGGCCGCCCTGCGACTCGGACGTGCTCCGCGACACGAGGCCACCGAGGACGATCGACTGGCCGAGCTCCATGTTCACGAGCGTCGAGAGCTGCGTACGGATGCGCCCCGGGATGGGGCCCGAGACCGGCGGCGTCAGCTCGCTCACGTCCGCGGCGAGCGCGATCTCGATCCGACGCGTGTCCGGATCGTAGCGCGGCGTCATCTGGATCTGCGTGCCGAACTCGATGCGCTGCACGCTCTGCGTGAAGCCGGTCTGCACGAGGATGTTCACCTCGCCGCCCGTGTTGATGATCGACTGCTCGCCGTTGGCCGTGACGACCATGCCCTGGCGGAGCAGGCGCGCCCAGCCCGCGGACTGCGCGAGGTCGAGGCGCGGGAGCGCCTGCTGAAGCAGCGAGGCGGTCGCCTGCTGGAAGGGCGCCGTGTCGAGCGCCGTGAGGTCCACGGTGAGGTTCAGCTGCGCCATGCCGCCGATGCTCCCGGGCCAGGCGATGCCGATCGAGTGGTCGTAGTGGCCCGTGAGCTGGACGAAGTAGAGATCGAGCCGGATGTCGTCGCGCGCGACGACCTCGCCCGTGCGCGCGGCCACCGTGTGGCTGCGAACCGTGATGTCGTAGCGGACCTGGTGTCCGTCGGCGTAGATGAGCAGGAGCGAGGTCTCGCCCGACTCCTGGCCGACGACGACGAACGTGCGTCCATCGGAGGTCAGCCGGACGTCGGCGACGCCCTCGCGACCGACCGAGTAGCTCGCCACGTTCGCCGCCGAGACGGTCTGCTGCTCGCCGACGTCGAGCTCGATGCGCTCCGAGCCGCCGGTCCGCTGCGCGGACGCGCCCAGCGGCACCAGGACTGCCGCCGCGAGGAGCACGCCCGCGAGGGAACGGAAGAGCCCACGACACACGGTTTGGATCGACGGCGTTTCAATGGACACGTTGCGGCACCACGGTGACGGTTGTGGAGGGAGGGGGTGCGTGGGGAACCGTGCGCTGACGCGTCTCGCGTCGCTCGGGCTCGATGATGTCGTCGGTCGTCGTCTCGGGCAGGCCCTCGATGACGGTGATGTCGTCGGGGTGCCGGAGCAGGAGCGTCAGGCGTCCGCGCTGCTGCGAGAACGCCAGCAGCTGCGCCTGCTCGACCGTGGTCGAGAGCGTCACGTCGTTCATCTGCGTGGGCGAGCGTGCGGTGGCGCTGCGCTGGATCGCGCCCGTGTCCTGCCCGGCCGCCAGGACGAGCAAGTTCTGCAAGAGCGCGATGGTGACGCGGTCCTCCTCGAGCGTCGCGGTCGGCGTCGACGAGGGGCGCGTCAGCGTCATCAGCACGTCCACGCGATCACCGGGGCGCACGAGGCCGCCGAAGGTGGCGCTCTGGTCGGCCTGGATGGTGATCGCGCGCATGCCGTTGCGGACGAGGCTCGAGAGGTCTCGCGAGGTGTCGGTCGTGGTCGCCAGGTCGGTCCAGAGGATCGACTCGCCCGCGCGGATGCCGCTCACGACGCGCACGCCCATGACGCGCTCCTGGTCGGCGACGGTGATGTGGCGATCCTCGAGGTACGCCGCCGGCAGCTCGCGAGCGACGACCATGTCGGCGGTCAGCGCGACGCCGAGCGGGATGTCCTGGACCGCGGTCAGGACGAGGATCGGCTCACCACCGGACGCCTCGTCCTCGAACCGCTGCATGTACAGCCCGAGCATCACGACGCCGAGCACGGCGGCTCCGACCGCGGCCAGGATGGCTTTGGTGTTCATCGAGCCCGCAGCCTATCCGATCACGGCGCGGGGCTGGAAGAGGGATCCGCCGCGCGAGGCGAGCGGTTCCGCCCCGGATGAATCAGCTGTCGTTCTCTTGCTCCCAGCCGACCTCGTCGTCGCCGCCGTGGTAGCGGTAGTTCGCAGCCTGGAAGGGCATCGACGCCTCGGCGGTGATGGGGACGAAGCGCGGGATCGGGCCGCCCATGATCGAGGAGATGCCGGCGAAGAGCGTCAAGGTGTTGAGGCTGTCGCCGAACTCGTTGATCCGCGGCGTCCACCGGGTACGGCGCGCGCTCCGCGCCTGCATCGCCTGCATCGCCTGCTGGAACTGGTCGAACGTCAGATCGCCGTTGATGAACTGCTGGGTCAGGGCCGAGATCGCCCCCGCGTCGATGCCCGTCCGGATGTAGACGAGATCCTCGCACATGAGCCGGTTCGCGAGCGGGATCTGGCAGTTGTAGAGGTACGTGACGCGCGCGATGACCTGGCCGGCGTCGCCCTCGGCGCTGGGGCCGTTGAAGTCCGTGTGGTAGTCGTCCGTGCTGCCCGTCGCCGTCGGGAACGTCACCCGCAGGGCCATGCGGTTGTAGACCATGCCCCACGCGACGCGCGCCTCGGGGGAGTCGAGGCCGGTCATGCCGAGGGCCCCGCGGACGCTCTCGTCCTGCGGCAGGCGCGCGATCGAGCCGAGCGAGGGCGAGAGCGGCAGGAGCGGCATGCCCGCGGCGAACTCGATCGCCTGCAGGCGCGCGCCGCCCGTCCACGCGGGGCCGGTGCTGCTCGAGCCGAAGAAGCGGCCGATGATGTTGTTGGCCGTGTTCATGAAGCTCGACATGCCGGACGCTTCGGTCTCGAGCTGCCGGCGCTGCGCACCGTCGTAGTACTGGGGGTCGTCGTCCATCACGACCATCGCGGCGCGTGCGGCGATGTTGGCCGAGTGCTGCACCACGAGGCTCGCGCCGTAGAGCAGGCCCATCTGCAGCATGCCGAGGAACATGAAGAAGAGCGGGATGAACGCGAGCAGGAACTCGACGTAGACCGCGCCGGCAGTGTCTCGATGGAGGCTTCTCTTCTTCATGATGACCTCACGAGCGTTGGGGAGTCAGAACTGCCCACGGACCCGGCCGATGAGCGTGATCAGGAGGCCGGCGAAGATGGCGCCGCCGAGCCGGAGAGTGTCGCGGAGCTCCGGGCTGAGCTGCCGGCGGAGACGCTTGGGAAGGACGGGGTTCACACCGAGCATCACGACGTTGCCGAGCGTCCGGAGGAGCTTTCCGTCCCACGCCAGCCGGCCGAGCGAGTAGATCCCGGCCACCACGAGCGCGAGCAGCTCCGCCTGGAGCCCGAGATCGGGGCCGATGATGGCCGCGATCGCCGCGAAGAGCTTCACGTCTCCGCCGGCCATCCCGTTCATGTAGAACATGATGACCGGCACCAGACCGCAGAGCAGGACACCGAGCACCACACCGAAGAACGCTTCCCACCCGGCGGCCAGGCCGTACGCGATGGGGGCGATCACCAGCGGCGGGAGGGTCAACCAGTTCGGGATGTGCCCGGTCCGGTAGTCCGTGAGCGCCCCGATGCCCGCGATCAACAGGGCAATGCCGTAGACGTACGGCATCAGCTCCGGTGCGGGATCGTACGCGAACACGCGGCCTCCTGCGGCTGCCAGCGGGAAAGAGAGAGCATCGCCTCCGAGGGAGGACGACGGGGCACCTGCCCGCGACAGGTGCCCCTCGATCCACCGGAGTCGTCGAAGACGCGACACGATCCGTGTCGGCCCGGCTGCGCCGGGCACTCCGGTCACGACCTCACGGCGTCGACGAGGTCGGCAGACCGTTCACGACGCTCTCCGCGCCGCGCGTCTTGGTCTTCACCGTGTTGCCGAACTTCTGCCAGATGGCGAAGCCGACGACGGCGATGAGGCAGAGGATGATGATGTACTCGACGGTCGAGAGGCCGCGGGTGTCAGCGAGGAGCGAGCGAATCCGACGGGTCTTCATCATGGCGATCTACCTTCTCTTTCGTGGTGTTGTGCGGGGGAAACGGAGGTGAGCTCAGGGGATGGGCAGGCCCACGACGAGCTGCGCCACCCGATAGAGGTGCACGAGCGGCTCGCCGAGGCTGACGACGGCGGCCGAGCCGCCCAGGATGACGACGCAGATCAGCGTGAGGTACTCGACGAACATCGCGCCGCGCGTCTCGCGCGCCAGCTCGGAGGCGCCCTTGAGCGTCGTGCTGACCGGTGCGCGCGGACCCTCCGCGACGCTCGCCTTCGAAGCCTTCTTGGCCGTCCGGGTCTTGGTCGTCATGCGGGCCTCCGTCTGCGACGAGCGTGCCAAAACGGAGGTGGGGACCGCAAGGTCGAATTCAGGCCTGATCCCTCGCGCGACCGGTCCCCGCGGACGCGTGCTCTGGTCAAGAGGCCCCACGATCGCGCGCCACGCTGGCGCGGTCACTGCCGAGGTGGGGACTGCCGGGCGACCGCATAGAGGCCCAGCCCGACCACGATCGAGAGGCTCCCCCAGATGGCGACGTGCGGGTCGTAGGCGATCGCGGCCACGATCGTCCCGAGCGAGAGCAGGACGAAGGCGATCGGGGTGAGCGGGTAGCCCGGCGTGCGGTAGGCGTGCGGCGGCGCTCCGCGCCAGCGGACGACGAGGACGCCCGCCACCGTGAGCGCCGACGAGAGCGAGAGCGTCACGCCCACCGACCCGAGGAGCACGTCGAAGCTCGAGGTCGCCACCATCACGAACGCGAGCGCTGCCTGGACCATGAGCGCCACGCGGTGCGGCGCGACGCGGGCGAGCACCCGGTGATCGCGCCCCATCGCGGCGTAGACGCGCGTGCCGGTGAGCACGAACGCGCCGATCGTCGAGAGCAGCCCGAACGCGATCACGGCGGAGAGCACGCGGCCGGCGACGGGCCCGAACAAGTGCGTCGCGGCGACGTGCGCGATCTCGACCACCGAGAGCTCCTCGCGCGGAGCGGCCGCGAGGAAGAGCGCGTTGAGCGCCAGGTAGAGGAGCGTGACGACGAGCGTGCCGAGGCCGAGCGCACGCGGCAGCGTGCGTGCGGGCGCCTCGATCTCGCCCCCGACGTAAGCCGCGGCGTTCCACCCGCTGTAGGCGAACGAGACGAGCACGATCCCGAACGCGAACGAGGGCTCGGCCAGCTCGCCGAGGTGCATCGACGGAGCCGCGAGGTGTGCGGGCGCGAGCGCGGGCGAGAGCACGCCCGCCACGACGAAGAGCGCGGCGAGGAGGAGCTTGCCGAGCGTCAGCAGATCCTGGGCGCGGACGGTGCTCTCGTGCTCGCGCGCGTGCACGAGCGAGACGAGCGCGACCACGACGAGCGCGACCGGCTGCTCGGCCCACGCGAGCTCCCTGGGCGAGAGTCCGAGCGCCGCGCCGCCATAGCGCGCGAACGCGATGCCGCAGGCCGCGATCGGCGCCGCGAACCCGAGGACGATCGTCGCGAAGCCCGCCACGAACCCGATCGAGGGATGAAAGACGCGAGAGAGGAGCGCGTACTCGCCGCCGCTCTCCGGGAAGATGGACGTGAGCTCCGCGTACGAGAGCGCGCCCGCGAGCGAGAGCAGGCCCGCGACGGCCCACACCGCGAGCACGCCCATCGGCGTGCGGCCCTCCTGCAGCATGAGCCCGCTCGTCGTGTAGACGCCCGTGCCGATCATGCTCGCGACGACGAGCGCGCTCGTGCTCGCGAGCCTCAGCTTCGGCTTCTCGGGACCGGTCACACGCGCGTCGTGCACGATGCTCACGGGCCCGTGCGGACGTAGCTCCCCTGCGGAACGGGCCAGCCGGGGCATCCGGAGATGCTCGTGTTGCGGAGGTGGAGACCGTCGCAGCGAACGCTGAGATCGTAGGTGCCCATGCAGTCGACGCACCGCGAGGCCACTCCGAGGCAGGTGAATGCCACGCTCGCACCGGTGACGACGTAGCCACCGAACGCGAGCTCCCCCTCGTTCGACGACGATAGGTTCCACGTTCCGTCGTCGTGGACCGTCAGGAAGAAGGTGCCGAGCTCGTACGTCATCGAGAACGAGCCCGCGAGGCTGCACATCGGCCCTTCGGCGGCGTCCGGCGCATCGCGCTCGGGGCCCCCGTCGCGCTCCGGCGCGCCGCGCTCGTGCACCTGCGCGCAGCCGCACGCGAGCGCGACGAGGATGGGCGCCGTGCGCAGCATGACGCCAGCGTAGTCTGCCCCGCTCCGTTTGTCGGGGCCGATACGCGGCCCCCTCCACTCCGAGTGAATCGGAGTGGAGCCTCCCCCTCGTATCGCTGCGCGGGAAAGAGTCGTTCCGATCTCGGGACGACTCTTCAGCGGCGGAAGACGCGCATGCGCACGGCGCCCTGCGGACTGAGCGTGATGTGCGGCTCGGCCTTCAGCCGCGGGCAGCGAGGTGGCGCGTGAGCAGCGCGCAGACCTCGCGCGCGCGGGTCACGCCGGCGCTCCACCCGACGCGCACGAGCGGGGTGCGGCCGCCGACCTTCTTCGTGAGCACGACCGGGGCGAACCCGGGAGCGGTGCGCCGGCCGAGCCTCGGCGATCGGGCGTGCCTCGGCGCAGCTTCCCGTCGCGGCTCACCACAGACACGAGACGCCGAGCGGCTCGAACGCGGGGTCGTTCGTGACGAGCAGGAGGTTCTCGAGGATCGCCTGCGCCGCGAGCATGCGATCGAAGGGATCCCGGCGCTTGCCGGGCATTCGACCGGCATGCTCGGCGTGACGCATCGAGAGATCGAGCGGAGCGAAGCCTTGCCCGCGAACGGCCGCCTCGACGTCGGCCGCGATCACCGCGGCTTCCGGCAGCTTGCCGATGCGGTACTTGGTCGTGATCTCCCAGCCCGTCACGCAGCTCACCAGGACTTCGGACGACGCAGCTCCGATCGCGCGGCGTGCCGCACCCGAGAGGCGGCGATCGCCCGCGAACCACCAGAGGACCGCGTGCGTGTCGAGCAGCAGCCTCATCGACCCCAGGTACGACGCCCGCGCCGGCTCTTCCCCTCCCACAGCGCGAGCTCGTCCTCGGGGAGGGGCTCGAAGAACGCGTCGGTCACGCGCATCTGCCCCGCGTAGGCGCCGAATTTCCGTTCCGGCTTGGGCGCGGCGAACGGCACGAGCCGTACGACCGGCTCGTGTCCGCGCGAGATCACGACCTCCTCGCCCGCGAGCGCGCGGTCGATGAGCTTCGAGAGGTGCGTCTTGGCCTCGTGGACGGTGATTCGCTTGACGGCGCCCATGGCCAAGCAGCTTAGTCCACCCCGCCGGCCCGTTCCAGGGAGCGCGGCTCAGCGGTCCGGATCGCCGCGGCGCAGCTTCGCGCCCAGGCCCGCGTTCTCGGCCAGCAGCTTCGCGACGGCGCCGCCGAGGAACTGCAGTCGATCGATGAAGCGGTGGTCGTGCTCGAGCGTGACGAGGTGCGCGAGCTCGTGCAGGACGACGCCCATCGTCGCCGGATCGAGCGGATCGTCCCAGCGCAGCGTGCTCTTCACGTTGAACGAGATCAGGCGCGCCTCGACGTCGGTCGTCGCGTCCTCGAGCAAGCCGGCGTCGCTCGGGTCCCGCGCGAAGAAGCGCACGCGCACGACGCTCCCCGCGATACGCCGCGCCAGCCAGCGCACTGCGTCGGCGAACGCTCGTTGGGTCTCGTCGGGCTCGACGTCCTCGCCGACGAACTCGCGCGAGCGGCGGCGCACGTAGTCGTCGGCCGTCTCGAGCACGCGGCCGAGCGCCAGGTAGGTGCCCTGCGACATCGCCACCGCTTGCACGATGTGCGCGCCGAGCTGCCGCGCGCGATCGTTGGCGCGCACGCTGCCCCCGAGCACCGAGCCGCGCGGCAGCACCTTGGAGCAGTACGCGTCGAGGATCGCGCTCCGCAGCGGCCAGCGCGCCAGCACGTCCTGCACCCAGTCGGCGCGGAGCTCGCGAGGACCGAGCTGCCGGTGCATCGTCGCCTCGAGCAGCGTCGCCTTCACCGCGAGCACGAAGCGCTCGGGCAGCAGATCCCGGCCCTGGGAGAGCGGGACGCGCTGCTGCACGTCGCAGTGCCAGGGCACGTTCCAGGGCGCGATCGGGATCCCCATCTCGAAGAGGTGCGGCTGCTCGCCCCGGCGCGGCGAGTGCACCGAGATGAGCGTGCTGCGCATCGCCGCGCGCTCGACGCCGGCCTCGACGATCACCGTCTCGAGCTCGCAGCCGGGCAGCGCGATGACCGTGCGTGGCCGGCGCACGAGCTTGCCGTCGACGCGGACCGAGACACCGCGCGGTGGGATCACGAGGCGCAGCGCCGTCTCGGCCTGCTCGCGCTCGCTCTCGGTCAGCGCGCGGAACACCTCGACGCGTGTGCCACGCTCGCGCCCGGACTCCGTGACCCGGCGCCCGCGCTCGTCGAACTCGACGCGCGCGCCCGCACTCTCGACGACCGCGCGCTCGCCGCTCGCCACGAGCTCCTTGAGGCCCCGGCCCATGCGCCCGCGCCGCGTGGGGTCGCCGGCTTTGTCGGTGAGGAAGAGCGTGTAGACGAGGCGCGGGTCGGCGATGCCGCGCGCCGCGTCGTCCTCGACGAGCACGCGATCGGGTCCGATCTCCACCGAGACGTTGCCCGCCCCCGCGTCGAGCGCGTTCTGCACGGCCTCGAGGATCAGCCGCTCGATCGGGCGCGACGACGCGACGCGCGCCCACCCCTCGTCGGCGATCTCGAACCAGCGCGGCTTCGTCATCGCTCGTTCGTCACGGCCGAGGTTCGCATGTTCCCAGCTTCGACCGCCCCCTTCTTCGTAGCTTGGCGAATCACCCTGGGGCTCACAGCCCGCGGCCGGAAGACCACGATTCGTACGACCTGCGCCCACCTATTTCGGGTTTCGTCCCCAAGATGTCGTTGATCGAACGCTCTGACGCGAGGCACCATCGAGGAGCAATGTCGTGCACGAGGTCCGAATGGGTGGTCTAGGCCCCAATGGGAACCCGCAGGGGGGCGCGGTCGCGGGCAAGCCCGACATCCGCGTCATCCCGTTCGGCAAGTACCTCTTGCTCGACCGCCTGGCCGTCGGCGGCATGGCCGAGGTCTACACGGCGAAGTCGTTCGGCATCGAGGGCTTCGAGAAGATCATCGCCATCAAGCGGATCCTGCCCACGATGGCCGAGGATGAGGACTTCATCCAGATGTTCATCGACGAGGCGAAGATCGCCGGGCACCTGACCCACGCGAACATCGCCCCGATCTACGAGCTCGGCAAGATCGGCGACAGCCACTACATCGCCATGGAGTACATCTGGGGGAAGGATCTCCTCCAGCTGATGAACCGCTTCCGCAAGATGCGGAAGTCGATGCCGCCGTCGATGTGCGCGTTCATCGGGAGCAAGATGTGCGAGGGCCTCGACTACGCGCATCGCAAGAAGGACCGCCACGGGCGCCCCCTCAACATCATCCACCGCGACGTGAGCCCGCAGAACTGCCTGGTCTCCTACGAGGGCCAGGTGAAGATGATCGACTTCGGCATCGCGAAGGCCGCAGCGCGAAACACCAAGACGCAGGCGGGCGTGCTCAAGGGCAAGTTCGGCTACATGTCGCCCGAGCAGGTGCGCGGCCTGCCGGTCGATCACCGCTCCGACGTGTTCGCCGTCGGCACGTGCATGTACGAGATGCTCACGAGCGAGCGTCTCTTCGTGGGCGAGAGCGACTTCACCACGCTCGAGAAGGTCCGCAACGCGACGGTCACGCCGCTCTCGCAGCTCATCCCGGACATGCCGCGCGAGCTCGACGGCATCGTGATGAAGGCGCTCGCCCGCGAGGTCGAAGATCGCTGGCAGAGCGCGGGCGAGATGCAGGAGGCGCTCACGGCCTACATCGCGAAGGAGCGGCCGCCCTTCGGCACGAGCAAGCTCTCGGCGTGGATGCGCACCGCGTTCGCGACCGAGATCGCGAAGGAGAAGGGGCGCCTCGATCTCTTCGCGAAGGTCGGCCCGCCGCCGAGCGTGCCGCCGCCACCGCCCGGGCGCGCGAGCGGCCCGGGTCGCCCGCCGCCTCCGCCGCCACAGCGACACGCGCCGGCCGACGACGAAGAGCCGGCCGAGCTCCAGGGCGAGAGCACGATGATCTCCAGCTCGCCCTTCGACGAGATGATGGAGTCCGGGGGAGCGGCCCCCGCAGACGAGATGATGGGTCAGGCGACCCAGATCTTCTTCTCGGCCGACGATCAGGAAGCGCTCGCGCAGGGGCCGGAGTCGGCGCCACCGTCGATGCCGCTGCCGGGCCACGGCCAGCCGATCCAGCTCGGGGCCGCGCCCGCCGTCGCCGTCGCTCCACCGATGCGCGTCGTCGGGACGCCGGGGCCGCGCCCGCCGATGCCCGCACCGCACTCGCCGCTCGCCGTGGCCATGCACTCCGAGACGCTCGCCGCGCCACCGCCCGGGCCCGCGCCGGCGCCGCAGCTCGGACCGAACGCCGTCATGGCGCAGCCGCAGGGGTATCCGGCACAGCAGGCCGGCTATCCGCAGCAGCCGCAGGGCGGCTATCCACCACAGCCGCAGGGGGCGTTCGCTCAGCCGCTGGGCCCGCAGGGCGCGGCGATGATGCAGCCGCCGCAGCCGCAAGCGCAGCCGGGCGGCCTGATGCAGCCGCCGCCGGCGTTCCCGGGCGCGCCGCCGCAGCGCCACCAGGAGACGATGGAGCTCCGCGTGCCGCCGCCGCAAGCGCAGCCCAAGCGCCGGGGCCCGGTGATCGTCGCGGGGATCTTCGGCGTGCTCGCGCTCGCGGCGATCGCGGTCATCGGCTTCCTCGTGCTCAACCGGCCGCAGGTCGGCGTCATCGAGGTGCGCACGAGCCCGCCGGACGCGAGCGCGAACGTCCTGGTCGACGGAACCGTGCGCGGCCGTGCGCCGCTCCGCCTCGAGAACGTCGCGGCAGGCGATCACGAGATCATCCTGCAGGCCGACGGATTCTCGTCCGAGACGCGAACCGTCTCGGTCATGGCGAACGGCAGCGCCTCGCTCGAGGTCGCGCTCACGCGGATCGGCGGCGTCGCGGTCGCGACCGCGCCGACGCCGCTGCCGACGCCGCAAGCGGGAGTCCCCTCCCCCACCACGATCGCTCCGATGGGCGCCATCGTGCCGACGACGGGCGTACCGACCTCCGCGATCCCGCCGCTTCCGCCGCCGACGGTGATCGCGGCTCCGCCGACGACGCTCGCCGCGCCCCCGCCGACCACCGTCGTCGCCGCGCCGCCGCCGCCGCCGACCAGCGTCGTCGCCGCGCCGCCGCCCGCGACGCGCGCGGCCACGCCGCCACCCACGCCGCCGCCCGCGACGCGGACCTCCCCGCCGCCCGCGACCACGACCCCGACGCTGCGCCCCGTTCCTGCGCCCGCGCCGACGACGACCACCACCGGACCGCGCCGCATCGATCCGCCGCCGACCTCCACGGCCCCGGCGCACACGGCACCGACGCGCGAGCACGGTACCACCAGCTCGAGCGGCGGCGCCCGCGGCCACCTGATGATCCAGACCCTCCCGTGGGCGCGCGTCTTCCTCGACGGGCGGGACACGGGTCGCAACACGCCGGTCCGCGATCTGCCGGTCTCGGCTGGCTCGCACCGCATCGGCCTGCGCACGACGGACGGCACGATGCACGAGGAGACGGTGACGGTGCCGGCCGGCGAGACCGTCCGCATCGTCCGCCAGCTCTGAGCCGCCGCGGGGACCGCGCGACGACTCGAGCGCTCGTCAGAGGCAGTGGATGAGGAAGCGGAAGCTCGAGCAGGCGGTCGACACGTCGGCGTACTCGTCGTGCGCGCTCGGACCGAGACAGTGGCGCACGGGCTCGTTCCAGGTCGCGCCCGTCGCGAGATCCGTGTAGCCACCCCCGTAGCTGAGCCACACGTCGACCGCGTAGTCGCGCGAGCGGTTGCGCCAGCAGAAGTACGCGACCTCGCCGTGCGGGATGGTCACCGAGGTCGGACTGACCCTCATCACGCACGTGTTCGAGACGTCGATGTCGACGCAGTGCGTGACCGGGCCCGCGTCGCCAGCCACGAACGCGTCCGGCAGGACGAACGCGTCCGACGGCGCGAACGCGTCCGGCAGGACGAACGCGTCCGACGGCGCGAACGCGTCCGGCAGGACGAACGCGTCCGACGGCGCGAACGCGTCCGGCAGGACGAACGCATCGCCCGTCTCGGCGCCGCCGCCGTCAGCGGAGACGGATGCGTCCGCGGCGCCCGCGTCCAGGCGGCCCGCGTCGCGAGCGGCCGCGTCGACCCCCTCGGCCGGCGGCATCGCGCAGCCGGCGACGAGGACGAGCCCGAGCACGCCGAGTACCCTCACCAGGGCACCGCGACGTAGTCCTTCAGGAAGAGCCCGAACTTGTGCTCGCCGGTGCGGAAGCCGTCGAAGATCGGATCGACGATGCGCGCCGCGCCGTCGACGACGTCGAGCGGCGGGGAGAAGCCGTGCTCCTCGACCTTGCGCGCCGAGATCTCGAGCGGATCCTCGTCGGTGATCCAGCCGGTGTCGACGCTGTTCATGTGGATGCCGTCGCGCACGTAGTCGGCGGCAGCGGTGCGCGTCATCATGTTGAGCGCGGCCTTGGCCATGTTCGTGTGCGGGTGCTTGTCGGTCTTGAACGCCCGGTAGAACTGCCCCTCCATCGCGGACACGTTCACGATGTGCTTGTCGTCCGTCGGGACGCGCTTCATCAGCGCGCGCAGGCGCCCGTTGAGCACGTAGGGCGCGACGGCGTTGACGAGCTGCACCTCGAGGAGCTCGACGGTCGAGACCTCGTGCAGGAGCAGGCGCCAGCTGTTGCGGCCGCGCAGATCGACCTGCTGCATGTCGGCGTCGAGCTTGCCCGCCGGAAAGAGCGTGAGGTCCTCGCGCAGCTCTTCCGGGAGGAGCGCAACCTGCGAGAGCGCGACCGGGTCGGCCATGGACGCGGACTGCTCGCGCCGGGCGAGCGCGCTCGAGGCGTGCAGCTGGTCGTTCAGCGCCAAGAGCGACGCGAGCTCCCTCGGCGGCGGCGCGAGCTCGGCGTCCACGAGGTGCCGGTAGAACCCCGGCGGCCGGCGCACCGTCTGGCACGCGTTGTTCAGGATGAAGTCCAGGCGGTCGAGCGTGCGATCGAGCTCGGCGCAGAACGCCTCGACGCTCGGCGTGTGGCGCAGATCGAGGCCGACGACGGTGAGCCGGTCCTTCCACTCCGCGAAGTCGGCCTCGCGCGCGTAGCGGGCGGCCGAGTCGCGCGGGAAGCGCGTCGTCGCGATCACGCGCGCGCCCGCGCGCAAGAGCTTGATGGCCGCGTGGTAGCCGATCTTCACGCGCGAGCCGGTCACGATCGCCACGCGCCCGCGCAGGTCGGCCGTGGCGTTGCGCCGATCCCAGTTCAGCGCCGCGCACGTGGCGCACATCTGATCGTAGAAGTGGTGCACCTCGCGGAAGGGGCGCTTGCACACGTAGCACTTGCGGTCTTCGCCCACCGCGCCGACGGGCGGCGCCTCGCCCGCGGCCGCGCTCTCTCCGGCCCCGAGCTGGGGCGGCGTCACGAAGAAGGGCACCTTGCGCGCCCTCCGGATGCCCGTCCGGTCGAGCACGGCCTGCACCGCCTGGCGCTCCTTCCGGTTCTCGTTCTTGCGGATCGCCTTGCGGAGCTTGCGTAGCTCGCCGCGCTCGGGCCGCGAGAGGCGCCCGGCCGCGATGAGCAGCCGGCGCCGCTCCTCGCGCGGGATGTCCGCCATCTTGGTGCGGTCCTCGACCATCGCCTCGAGCAGCGCGATCGTCTTGTGGATGTCCTCTTCGTCCATGCGAGCCGCCGGTTGTGGTGCGGGCGAGCCCGCGCCGCAAGCGAGAGACGCCGTGCTAGCGTGAGCGTCGATGGCCGATCTCGTCGCCGAGCTCGAGGGCATCGCGCGCCTCTTCGACCGCGAAGGTGTCGAGTTCGCGCTCTGCGGCGGGCTCGCGGTCGCGGTCCACGGCCACGTGCGCGCCACGAAGGACATCGACCTCCTGCTCCCGACCGCTGCGCGCGATGCCGCGATCACCGCGCTGAGCCGCCTGGGCTTCGGCCTCCGGGCGCAGCCGATGACGTTCGGCGCCGGGACGCCGGCCGAGCGCCACATCCAGCGTGTCTCGAAGGCGATCGGCGCCGAGCTCGTGACCGTGGACCTGATCCTGGTCGAGCCCGCGTTCGGGCAGGTGTGGTCCGGCCGCCAGCGGTTCGAGCGGGCGGGCACTCGGCTGACGGTCGTGTCCGTCGCCGGTCTCGTCGCGATGAAGCGCCTCGCCGGACGGATCCAGGATCTGGCCGACATCGAGGCGCTGGAGGGCATCGGCGAAGATGGCTGAGCGCGAGATCACGTCCGAGATCGTGTTCGCGCGCCTCGAGGCGCTGCGCGACCTGCTGCGCCTCACCGATCACCTCGGCGGGTTCCGGCGCGTCGATGCCGCGCCGCCGTTCGAGCGCGAAAGGCGCGAGGGATGCGACGTCGTCGTGCTGTATCGACCGACCGGACCGGCCGAGCTCGCCCTGCTCGACGCGAGCGGGTTCCGGCGCTGGCCGCCGCGCCTCGCCGAGCAGCCCATCTTCTATCCCGTGACGAACGAGGCCTACGCGAGAGAGATCGCCGAGCGCTGGAACGTGCGCGACGATGGCGCCGGGTACGTCACGCGCTTCCACGTCCGTGCCGAGGTCGCCGCGCGCTATCGCGTCGAGACGGTCGGCGCGCGGCATCACGCCGAGCTCTGGGTGCCGGCGGACGAGCTCGAGGCGCTGAACGACGCGATCGTCGGCCCGATCGAGGTCGTCGCGCGTCTCGAGCCAGGCGCCTCGGAGCAGCCCGCGGACGACTGACGCGAACGGGCTGCGCGAGACGCGGCCCGCGCGCGCAGAACCTGCGCCCGCCGCGAGCGGCCGCCCCGAACATCCACGGGTTTTCGGCGGCACGCCGCGTGTACGTCTGGACCGCGTGGACGCTCGGAAGAAGCGGCGCTCGGCCTGGTTCTTCGCGACCCTCGGCGGCCTGTTCGCCGCGTTCGCCATCGTCGCCGGCGTCGCCGACGACGGCGCGAGCGCTCCCGTCACGGAGGTACGTACGAGCGGCTCGCGGGTGCTCGTCGTCTACTACTCGCGCACCGGCACGACGGCGCGGCTCGGGCACGCGATCGCCGATCGCGCGGGCGCGGACATCGAGGCGCTCGCGGACACGGTCGAACGACGCGGCGCGATGGGCTTGCTGCGCTCGCTCGGCGACGCGATCGGGCACCGACGGACCACGCTCGTGCCGCGACGCCTCGATCCCTCGCGCTACGATCTCGTCGTGCTCGGCACGCCGGTCTGGGGCGACTCCGTGTCGGCGCCCATGCGCGCGTACCTCGAGGACGAGCGCGAGCACCTCCCCACGAACGTCGCGTTCTTCCTGACCGACGGCTACAGCAGCCACGACGCCGTCTTCACGGAGATGGCGACGCTCTCTGGCCGAGAGCCGCGCGCGACGCTCGGCATGGCGCACGACGACGTCGTGGCGGGCCGCTACGCCTCGCAGGTCGAGCGCTTCGTGCACACGCTCGCCGGTCCCCAGGCGCCGCTCCAGGCAGCCCGCTGATCATTCTCCTGAGAGGCTGTCCCGAGATCAACGCCAGCTCCGGGCACGATGGGACGGCCGTGCGCGACGAGCGGTGTGCCTCGCGAGGCGAGCGCGAGCGAGCCGAGTCGGTGCGGGGGTGAGACGCATCCGGCTCCGCCGGTGCGTCGAGGGGGCGGCTCACGCGGCTCACGCCACCTGAAGACTCCGAGTCTGTCCC
>JBGAQA010000062.1:0-38885 GCA_044220955.1 Sandaracinaceae bacterium | reverse complement strand
ACCCCCAGCCATCCGGAGCGGCCAATCCGCACGAGCCGGCCCTGCCAGCGCCCCTCGACGCCAAAGCCGGGAACCTCGTGCAGGTCCTCGACCGGCGCGGGGCGGACACCCTCGGCGCCGAGCCCCGCCGCCATGGCCAGCCACTCGTGTCGCGTGAGGCCGGTGAGCAGCCACACGATGACCGGCACCGCGAGGTAGGGCGCGATGGTGCCGAGCGGCAGCGTGGCGCTTTCGCCCTCGGCCGCCTTCGCGCGCAGGCGCCACGCCGCGACCGCGCAGCCGAGGTAGAGCAGCAGCGCGGCGGCGTTGGCGACGATGGCGAGCCGCTCGAACGTGCCGCTGACGGCGAGCGCGAGGGCTTCCGCGATCCGACGCGCTATCCGCGCATCGCGGGCTGCTCCGGTGGCTGGACGCGACCGGGCATCGTCCACCCGGCCCCGACGACGTGCGAGGGGCAGGGCGGAGACGACGGCCCCTTCCCGACGGGCGGCACCTGCGGCGTCGCGGACTTCTGCGCCGCCGGATGGCACGTCTGCGCCGGTCCGGCCGACGTCGCGGCGAGCTCGCCGGACGGCTGTGCCGGCGCGAACGACGCGCCCTCGGCGTTCTTCGCCACGCGCATGAGCAGCTCGGGCTGTGGCGTCTGCGCGACGGGGACGGCGACCGACTGCACGGCCATCGACTGCCGCCCGGACTGCGCGCAGACCGCCTCGACGACGAACGACGTGTTCGGGTGCGGCACGATCGGCGCCGTGCCCGACCCGGGCACGTGCGGCGCGCTCGATCGCTTCGGTAACAACCTCTGCGCGGATCTGCCGCCCCCCTGGTCGTGCCGCGACGACGGCTCGGGGACCCACGAAGCAGAGCTGCTCGTGAAGCCGGGCGCCGAGCACGGCGGCGTCGTCTGCTGCCGGGGCTGAGTCGCCTCACTTCGCGAGCTTGGCCTTCACCTCCTCGAGCTTGGCGAGCAGCAGGGCGTTGTCGGGCTCGTGGTTCAGCGCGAGCGCCAGGTTGAGCTTGGCCCCCTTGAGGTCGCCCGCCTTCATCTGCTCGAGCGCCTTCTGGAAGAAGGGTCGCGCGCGCAGGTTCTTCACGTCGAGCACTCCCGACGAGGGCCGCGCCGTCGCGCCGGACTTGGGCTCCTCGTAGCGCAGGGTGCCCTTCGCCAGCCCCTCGTCGTAGCGACGACGCTGCTCGCGGTCGGTGAGCACGCGGTAGCCCTCCGCGCCGCGCCGATAGATCGCCGCGGCCCGCTCCTGCTTCTCGACGGGCGCGCCCGCGTAGCGGTCCGGGTGGTACCGCATCGCGAAGTCGTGGAACGCACGCCGCACGTCGTCGGCGCTCGCGCCCTCGTCGATGCGCAGCAGCTCGTAGTAGTCGAGCTTCTCGAGCGGGTCTTCCTCGGTCACGCGCACATCCTGCCACCACTTTCTGGACGCGGGATCGCATTCCGACTTATGCGCGAGGAGCATGCTCTCGCGCTCTCGGTCGCTCGGACGCGCCCTCCTGGTGGCGCTCGCGCTCGTGAGCTGCGACGGACCGACGGCCTCGCCCGAGGCGGGCACCGACGACGCTGCTCTGCCCTCGGTGCCCGCACCGGTGCCCGCACCGGCCACGCGTCCGCGTGCCGAGCGAGCGCGTGCCGAGCCGGTGGCTGCTCCGCCGGTGCCGGTCGTCGATTCCGAGGCCGAGGCCCGCGCGCGCGCCGAGGCAGAGCGGGCCGCGTACGAGTCGAGCTGGCCGATGCACGGGGTCTGTTATCACTACCTCGCGCAGATCCACGCTCGCCCGGACGCCTCGAGCCGCGTCGTCGGCTACATGCGCCGGGGCTCGCACTTCCGTGCGCGGGAGGGCCTGCGAGGCCCCGGCTGCGCGCGCGGGTGGCACGAGGTGGAGGGCAACGCCGCCGGCGCGGGCGGGTTCGTGTGCCGCGGCGAAGGCTTCCAGCTCGGCACGACACCGCAGACCTTCGAGCCGTCGCCCGTGCCACCGTCGCTCGCCGACGCGTTGCCCTACGCCTACGCGCGCGTCGGACGCGCGGACGCACCCGAGTACTGGCGCATGCCGTCCCGCGACGAGGAGCAGACGGCGGCCACCCTGATCGAGACCCTGCGCGATCGCGCCGCACAGGCGGCGGCCCGCGCCGCGCGACCGGAGGCCGAGTCCGGTGCGGAGGCCCGAGAGAGCGCCGAGAGTGCCGAGGCAGCGCCCGATCTCGAGGCGCCGCCGGGCGCCGTCGAGGTGGCCGGGGATGCGGCGAGCGTGCCCGTGCTGGCGGATGCTCCCGTGGCCCTGCCGGACTTCTTCCGCCAGCGCCTGCAGCAGGGCTTCTACGTCAGCCTCGACGCCGAGGTGCAGGACGAGGGTCGGCGCTTCCTGCGCACGATCCGCGGGGCGTTCGTGCCCGCCGACGCGATGACCCCGGCCGAGCCGCCGTCGATGCGGGGCGTCGTGCTCGAGGGGCACTGGGAGCCGCCCGTCGGCTTCGTCTTCCGCCGCGGAGCGTCCGCCCTGCGCCGCGAGCCCAGCACCGGCGCGCTCCGCGAGCGGGGCGAGGCCGAGTACCACCGCCCGCTGCTGCTCACGGACGAGCGCATCGAGCGCCGCGGTGGCGGCGTCTACCGCATCGCTCGAGATGGGACGATCGTCCGCGAGACGGCGATGCGCATCGTCGACCCGATCGCGCGCCCTTCGCCCATCCCGGAGAGCGACCGCTGGATCCACGTGGACCTCTCGGAGCAGACGCTCGTCGCGTACGAGGGCGATCGGGCCGTCTTCGCCACGCTGGTCTCGACCGGGCGGGAAGGATTCGCGACGCCGACGGGCACGTACCGCATCCAGAGCAAGCACGTCTCGACGACGATGGACGACCCGGACTCGCCGACCGAGGCGTACTCGATCGAGGACGTCCCGTGGACGATGTACTTCGAGGGCAGCTACGCGCTGCACGCCGCCTTCTGGCACGACGGCTTCGGTCGCGTGCGCAGCCACGGCTGCGTGAACCTCGCTCCGGCCGATGCGCGCTGGCTCTTCGAGTGGACCACGCCCGGGCTGCCGCCGGGCTGGCACGGGATCATCGCCTCGACGCGCGCGCCCGGGACGTGGGTGCACATCACGCCGTGATCGTCGCGCCGCAGCCGCGACGTCAGTGCGTCGGTGCCGGAGGTGGCGTGGGGGGCAGCCCGAGCCGCTCGCGCTCCTCGCGCGCAGGATCGTCGCCGCGCAGGATGGCCCGTCCCCGCTCGAGGTCGTTCGGGCCTGGGCTCGCGCCACGGCCGACCTCGGGCTCGCCCTCGGCCTGGCCCGGCACCGTGACGTGCGCCGCCGCGACGCCGCCCACCACGCGGCGGATGTACACGAACCCGATGCGCACCGGCGTGAGCGGCCGGTTCTCCGGCGCGCCCGTCTGCACCACGCGCGCGATCTGCGACACGACGTAGTCCGGGCTGCACTGGCCGAAGATGGTCGCCGTCCCGTCGAGCTCCTGGTGCGGGCCGTCCGTGACGTAGAACTGGCCCGCGCCGCTGTTGACGTCTCCATCGAACGTCGCCATCGCGAGGCGCCCGGCGCGGTCGTGGGAGAGCGTCTCGCTCTGCTCGATGGGCACGGTGAAGCCGACGCGCCCCGTCCCGTCGCCGAGGTAGTCGCCGCCCTGCACGATGTACTCGGGGATGACGCGGTGAAACGTCGTGCCGCGGTAGTACGCCCGCCGGATCCAGCGGCCGGCGCGGGCGTCCCACCACGAGCGGCGCCCGCGGGCCAGGCCCACGAACGCGGCGACCGCGTGGGGCGCCCGGTCCGGGTACAGCTCGCACATCATCACGCCGAGGTCCGTCTGGATCTCCGCGATGAGATCGCCGTCGATCGGCAGGCCCTCGAGCGCGTCGTCGAGCGACCAGGTCGCGTCCGGATCGGGCGCGTTCGGTGTCAGGACGAGGTGCTCGCGGTCGATGGGACGCTCGCCCGGAGCGGTCGTCGGCACGGGGTGCGCGCCCGCGAAGATGACCGTCTCCCCGTCCTCGGTCACTCCCGTGGTGCCCGTCGGGTGGCTCTCGGGGGTGGGCGCCGACCCCGCGCCGCTGGCCGGCGGCGTGTCGGTCGCCGACGTGCCCTCGGGGACGGCCGCGTCGACGCCACCGCAGGCAGCCATCAGCACCACGGAGAAGAGAGGTACGAGGGGGCGGGACGTCATGGCGATCGCAGCGCGTACCACGGACCGAGCGGGTGTGCCCGTCCTTGGGTAGAGTCGGGGCGTGAGCGGCCGCGTGTATCTCGTGGGGGCGGGGCCGGGCGATCCCGAGCTCATCACCCGTCGCGGCGCCAGGCGCCTCGGTGAGGCCGACGTCGTGCTCTACGACGCGCTCGCGCACCCCGAGCTGCTCGAGCTCGCCCCGGCGGGCGCCGAGCGAGTGTTCGTCGGCAAGCGGGCCGGCCGCGTGAGCGAGCGCCAGGACGCGATCAACGCGCGGATGATCGAGGCGGCCCGCGAGGGCAAGACGGTCGTGCGCCTCAAGGGCGGTGATCCCTACCTCTTCGGCCGCGGCTCGGAGGAAGCGGAGGCGCTCGCGCGCGCCGGGATCGCGTTCGAGGTCGTGCCAGGTGTGGGCTCGCCGTCGGCGGCGGCCGCCTACGCGGGCATATCGCTCACCCACCGCGAGCACGGCGGCAGCGTGGCGTACGTCACGGGCGCCGAGTCGCCCGACAAGATCCGCGCGGGACACGACTGGTCCAAGCTCGCCACCGCGACCGACACGCTCGTCGTCTTCATGGGGTCGCGCAAGCTCGCATCGCTCATGGATCTGCTGGTCGAGCACGGGCGCGCGGCGGACACGCCGGCCGCGCTCGTCGTGCGCGGCTCGCTGCCCTCCCAGCGCGTGATCGAGGGCACCGTGGGCACGCTCGCGTCGCTGGCCGAGGCGGCGAGCCCGGGTACGCCGGCGTTGACCATCGTCGGCGACGTCGTGAGGCTCCGCGAGGAGCTGCGCTGGTTCGACACCAAGCCGCTCTTCGGCGCGCGAGTGCTCGTGACGCGCCCCGAGGGAAGCGAGGCGTCGCTGGTCACCATGCTTCGGGATCGAGGCGCGGACCCCGTGTGCGTCCCGGCGATCGCCATCGCGGCGCCGGTCGACCCCGCGCCGCTGGAAAGCGCGGCGCGTGCGCTGAGCTCCTACGACTGGGTGCTGTTCACCAGCGCGAACGGCGTCCGCGCGCTCTTCGCGGCGCTCGATGCGGTCGGGCTCGACGCGCGCGCGTTCGGCAGGGCGAAGGTGCTCGCGATCGGTCCGGCGACGGCCGGGGCCCTGAGCGCGCGGGGGATCCGAGCCGACCTCGTGCCGCGCGAGTTCCGCGGGGAGGCCGCCGCCGAGGCGCTGATCGCCGCCGGCGGCGTGCGCGGGCGGAGGTTCTTGCTGCCGCGCGCCGAGGTCGCGCGCGACGTCCTGCCCGACACGCTCCGGGCGGCGGGCGCGCACCTCGACGTGGTCACCGCCTACCGCAACGTCGCACCCGACGACGCCAAGCGCGCGCGGCTCGAGGCGCTCGTGCGCGACAGGGCGCTCGACTACGTCACGTTCACGGCACCCTCGACGGTGCGCGAGGTGCTCGCCGCGCTCGGCCCGGGCGGCGTGGACGCGCTCGCGGCGCTGCGCGTGGCCTCCATCGGCCCCGTCACGACCGAGGCCGCCGCGAAGGCGGGGGTCCGCGTCGACGTCACGGCGGATCCCTACACCGCCGAGGGGCTCGTGCTTGCGCTGGAGGCGCACGCGCGCGAGAACCCGCGCTCTCGGGTATGAGCCGCTCCCTCGCCATCCTCGCGCTCGTCGCCTCCGCGGCGCTCGCCACCTCGTGCGGCAAGCCCGGCCAGGGCGCGCTGGTGCCGTACTCGCTCGACGGGGGTCTGCCGAGCGCCATGCTCGATCCCTCGCCGGACGCGTGGGAGAGCGCCCCGTGGACCGGCACCGACGTGCGCTGGCTGCCGTACGGCCCTCACGTCCAGCTCCAGGTCCAGCACGGTCTGGGCCGCACGCCCACGGGCGTGCTGACGTACATCTCTTTCGTGGAGTCCGGGCAGAACCCTTCGCAGGCCGCCGGTGACCTCGCACGCCTCGTCGAGGTGACCGACGATCACGTGACGGTCTGGAACGACACCAACGGATCGTACTTCGCCCGGATCGTGGTCTTCTGAGGCCCGGGGCGTCCGCCGCGCGCACGGGACACGATTGTGTCGGCGCCGGGCCCTCCTGTTGATCTACTCTCGCGCCCGGCCAACGGGGAGAGACCGGACATGACGACTTCGAAGCGCCTGGGGATGATCGGGTTCGTCGCGCTGCTCGGCGCGTGCGGCGGCGGCGGGACGACGACGACGACCACGACCACGACCACGGGGGACGGAACGACGGGAGGCGAGGCTCCGCCCACCATCCAGTGCTCGGTCCCGAATTCCCCCGAGGGCGACCGCTACCAGCAGGGCGCGCGCGCCGTCGAGGCGGGCGATGCGTCGGGCGTGGCGCTGCTCGACGCGGCCTGCACGGGCGGCAACCCCTGCGCCTGCTCGGAGCTCGCCGAGGTGTACTGGGAGGGGCAGCTCGCTCCGACCGATCATGATCGCGCGATCACGCTCGCCGACCTGGCCTGCGAGGGCGGCGAGATGTTCGGCTGCGTCCACTCGGGCGAGATGCGCTGGTTCGTGCGCCCGAACGAGACCGACGTCGCGATCGAGCGCCTCGGCGTCGCGTGCGACAACGAGAACGCCGAGGCCTGCGCGCTGCTCGGACGGCTCGCGATGAGCGGCGTCAGCGAGGCCAGCGCCTCCGACGGCATCGCGTTCTACGACACGGCGTGCCAGCACGATCTCCCGATCGCGTGCGCGTACGAGGGCGCGGCGCTCTCCGAGGGCGATGCGCCCGCGAACCCGCAGCGCGGCGCGGAGCTGCTGGAGTTCGCGTGCATGGAGGCCAACATCCCGGAGGCATGCTGGGAGATGGGACGCCTCGTCGTCTCGACGAACCCCGACGCGGCCCACACGGCGTGGCAGCACGCGTGCGACGGCCACGACCCGTTCGCGTGCGACGCCCTGATGGCCGAGGCGGACGCGGCGGCCATGGTCGGGACGGCCGCCGACCGGCTGGCCGTCGACGGTACGGGGGCCGAGCACACGGCGGTCACGGCCGAGTCGCCGCCCAGCACGGTCGAGGTGAGCTCGGGCGGCGACATCGACCTCTCGACGCTCGGCCTGCGCCCGTCCTGCACGGGGGCGGTCACGCGCGAGGCCGATCTGGTGGTGGACGTGACGGCGGCCCTCGCGACGCTCGACCTCACGGTCGAGGCGCTGACCGACACGACGCTCGCGGTGCGCGACCCCGCGGGCGGCTGGCACTGCGCCGACGACGCGCCGAACGGCTCGTACGACCCGACGCTGCACTTCACGACGCCTGCGACGGGCGCCTACGGCGTCTGGGTCGGACGCTTCGTCCCCGGCGCGACGCAGGCCCAGGTGCAGATCGCGAGCACGCCCGCCGCGCCGCCGCCCGCGCCTGCGGCGCCTGCCACGCCGCCCCGGCGCGGGCGGGCCGCTCACTGAGGACCGCTCCGGGCTTCAGGGGTTCGGCGTGAACTGGAGCACGTGGCGGTACACGAAGGTGTCGCCCTGCTGCCCGACGTTCCAGTTCACGTCGGGGCCGTCCACGTCGCTCGAGTAGTTGTAGACGACCAGCTGGTCGGCGCTGGGTCCGTCGATCACCGAGGCGAAGCACGTGTCCCCGTGCGAGGGCAGGTCGAGCACGAACGCGATCCGCTGCTCCCCCTCCACGAACCTCCACAGCGAGCAGCGCTTCGGGTGGTTCCAGTAGTCGAGCGCGTAGCGCGCCGCCTGCGTGCCGAAGGACGCGTCGAGGCCGAGATCGTAGCGGCCGCTCTCGGTCACGTTTCGCCGGCCGATGAGGTAGATCTCGTGGTCGTACGCGAACACGAGCGGTGAGTCGTACTTGCGCGGGTCGTGCGCGCAGGTCCAGTCGGCGAGGGCGCCTGCCGGCGCACGGCAGACGAGCGAGCCGAAGCCGCTCGCGTCGCCGGCTTCGTTCCGGATGACGGCGTAGAGCGAGCCGTCGTCGGCGAGCGCGAAGTCGCTCTCGCTGCCGCCCCCCGTGTAGACCGTCCGCCGGGCGGGATCGACCGGCACCCACGCGCGGCCGTCGGTCGTCGTGAGGAAGTCGAGGTGCAGCATCGGGGCGCTCGTGAAGTCGTAGATCATCTCGCCGCCCAGGTACGCGAGCATGTACGGCGTCGAGCCGACCGTGCGGGTCCGCCACTCGATGTAGCCGTCGAGCCCCGCGACGTTCTCGGGCGTGCTCCAGGTGCCGTCGGCTGCCCGCTCGGTGACGACGACGCCGCGCGGGTTGAAGTCGAGCGGGTCCGTGCCGAGCAGCGACATGTACGCAAAGAGGCGGCCGCCGACGACGAGGAAGCGCGGCTCGCGGATGTCCGTGCCGGTCGTGTAGACGTACTCGTCGGTCCAGCTCACCTCGTCGGTGCTGGACACGATGTGCATCTCCGTCGCGGTCCCGGCGTAGTGGTTGGGCGCCGTCCGCCAGATCAAGAAGACACGCCCCCCGAAGCGGATCACGTCCAGGTTGTTGTTCGAGTGCTGCACGGTGATCGTGCTCGGGATCCCCGGGCTCGGCACGATGCGGCGGGTGTCCACCACGCTCACGGCGTGGCGGCCGAGCTCGACGGGCGGCGGCGCGACCCAGGCGTCCGGCGGCGGGCCCGCGTCTCGCGGCGCGGGGGCGAACGCGTCCGTGCCCGCGTCGTCGGCGGGGACGAACGCGTCGGGCGCGGCAGGGGACGTGCTGCACGCGGCCAGGGCGATGAACGAAGCGAGCGTCAGGCGCATCCGTCGATTGTCGCCGGAAACCCGCCGGCACGGCAGGCCCCTTTGCGCGCGCGGCGCGCAGAAGACACGATTCGCACGCTCGGGGGGACTCATGGTGGCTCGAAGCACTCTTCGGTTCGCGCTCGCGCTCGCGCTCGTGCTGGTGGCGCTCCCGGCGCTCTCGCAGGACGGCAGCGACACGGCCCACGCCACGATCGAGATCTCGGGCCACGGCGGCGGTCGGACGGAGGCCGACGTGACGCCCGCGCTCCGGCGGATGCGCACGGCGCTGGCCCGATGCGCGAGCGCGGGTCGGGAGGCCTCGGGCGCCGAGGTGCGCGTGTCGCTCGACGTCGCGAGCACGGGGCGCATGACGGTCACGCAGGTCGGCGACTCCAGCGCCGTCGCGTTCCAGACGTGCGTGGTCGGCGCGCTCGCTCGCGTGCGGCTGGCCGCGGGCGAGGCCGGCACGGTCGAGCTGCGCGTCGGCTGGCACGAGCCCCGCGGCTACGGGACGGCGACGCTGGGAGGCTTCCACAGCCGCCGAAGCAGCCTCCCGGACCACCCGCGGGCCGAGCGGGCCGTCGCGCCGTACCCCGACGATCAGATCGCCGCGGTCGCGCAGGCCCACGACGCCGAGGTCCGCCACTGCTTCGCGTCGGAGCTCGCGCACCGCCCCGACGTATCGGGGACGATCCGCCTGCGCTTCACGATCGGCCTCGACGGGGCCGTGTCGAGCGCCGCGGTCGAGCACGACGAGATCCACGTTCCCGCCGTCAGCGAGTGCCTGATCACGCACCTCTCGGCGTGGACGTTCCCAGCGCCGACGACGGGCGAGCCCGCGGTCGTGACGCACGCGTTCGCGCTGCGCTGATCGCCTGCGCCCCGAGGGTGAGCGATGCGCCGGCGAGCCGTGCTAACGCACGCCGATGATGCGCGTCGGAGTGCTCGCGATCTCGGTGGCCGTCTCCCTCTCTTCCTGCGGCGGAGCGCCGCTGCGCGTCGCGCACCCCGAGGCCTCGGGTCACGACGATGCCGCCGGCGTCCGGACCCCCGCGCTGGCCGCGCTCCTGCGCGAGAGCTGGGACGCGGAGCTGCACGACGACCCGATCCTCGCGACGATGCTCGGCGATCACCGCCTCGATGCCGAGGTCCCCGACCTCTCGGCCGAGGCGGTGATGCGCCGCCGCGCGCGGATCCGGCGCGAGCTCGAGCGGGCGAGGGCGCTCGATGGAGAGATCGAGCCGGCCGATCGCATCACGCTGCGTCTCTTCGTCGAGGACCACGAGTCGGAGATCGCGATGGAGGTCTGCGAGCTGCACCTCTGGAACGACTCCCCGATGTCGAACCTCATCACGGCGCTCAACATGCTCGCGCAGATCCACGAGGTGCACACGGACGCCGACGCCCGCACCTACGTCGCGCGCATGCGCGGCTTCGCGCGGATGCTCGACCAGGATCTCGCGAACCTGCTCGCGGGCGTCGAGCAGGGTCGCGTGGCACCGCACGCCACGCTCGAGCGGCTGATCACGCTCGCCGATCGCACCCTGGCACAGCCCACGCGCGAGTGGACCTGCGCCTCGGAGCCCCTGGCGAGCGGCGCCTCCCTCGCCGGCTTCGAGACCGAGCTGCTCGGTGTGCTCGACGGCGAGCTGCGTCCCGCCATCCAGCGCTACCGGGACGGTCTCGCGACGGAGATCCTGCCGCACGGGCGGGACGCCGAGCACGAGGGCGTCTCGGCGCTTCCGGACGGGGCCGCCTGCTACGCCGCGAGCATCCGCGCGCAGACCACGACGACGCGGACGGCCGAGGATCTCCACGCGCTCGGCGAGCGCGAGGTCGCGCGCACGGACGCGCTGATGCTCGAGCTCGGCGGGCGCCTCTTCGGAGCGACGACGCTGGCCGAGGTCGTGACGCACCTGCGTGCCGACCCGTCCCTCGGGTATCCGTCGAGCGACGCGATCCTCGAGGACGCGCGCGCGCGCGTCGCCGCCGGAGAGGCTGCCGCGCCGCGCTTCTTCTCGCACCCGCCGTCGCAGGCGTGCGAGGTCGTGGCCATGCCGCCCGCCGAGGCCGCGAGCGCCCCCTTCGCGTACTACGTGCCCGGCGCGGAGGACGGCTCTCGGGGCGGGACCTTCTTCGTGAACACGGCCGGCCCCGAGTCGCGCCGACGCTACAGCCTCGCGTCGCTGACGGCGCACGAGGCGGTGCCCGGCCACCACTTCCAGGTCTCGATCGCCCAGACGCTGCCGGACATGCCCGCGTTCCGGCGGCACGGCGGCTTCACCGCGTACGTCGAGGGCTGGGGGCTCTACGCGGAGCGCCTCGCCGACGAGATGGGCCTCTACCACGACGATCTCGATCGCATCGGGGCGGTCGACCTCGAGGCGTTCCGCGCGGCGCGGCTCGTCGTCGACACGGGGCTGCACGCGATGGGGTGGTCGCGCACGCAGGCCGAGGACTACATGCGCGCGCACACGACGATGCCCGACGACCTGATCCGCAACGAGGTCGATCGCTACCTCAACACCCCCGCGCAGGCGCTCGCGTACAAGGTCGGCCAGCTGGAGCTGCTCGCGCTCCGCGCCGAGGCGCAGGCCGCGCTCGGCGAGCGCTTCGAGCTGCCCGCGTTCCACGACCTGCTGCTCGGGGTCGGCGGGGTGAGCCTTCCGGTGCTCGACGAGGTCGTCCGCGCGTGGATCGCCGGCGGCGGCCACTGACCCACATCGGCGCGTGCGCTCACACGGCGCGGGCGTGCCCCCTTGCGGCCGGCCCTCGAAGCGTGGTGCGCTCGCTCCCACGTTCTTCGCTGGAGGGCCTCGGCGATGCTCGAACGACGCGCGTTTCTGGTGATGTCGTCGCTCGCGAGCGTGCTCGCGCTCGCCGGCGCTTGCTCGGTCGGCAACGGCAATCGCCCCGGGTCGCACCGGGACACGGGCGGACCGCCGGACCAGGACGTGGGCTCCACGATCACGCCCCCTGGCGAGGACGCGGCGACGGTCGAGCTGCCGGACGGCGGCACCGGGACGGCCGACAACTGCGGCGACGGTCTCGACAACACCGGCGACGGCCTCGTCGACGAGGGGTGCTCGTGCTCGCTCGGCGACTGGCAGTACTGCTGGACCGGTCCCCCCGAGCGCCGCGGCGTAGGCGCGTGTCGCGACGGCGTGCAGCAGTGCCAGTCGTTCTCGGCGGAGTTCAGCTCCTGGGGCAGCTGCGACGGGCAGGTGCTCCCCGAGGGCGAGGTCCCCGCCGACGGGATCGATCAGGACTGCGACGGATTCGACGACGGCAGCAGCTCGAGCTGCGCCGAGTTCGAGGACTGCGGGCCCAACGGCGCCGACGAGGACTGCAACGGGTACGTCGACTGCGAGGACCCGGCCTGCGCGACGAGCGCGGCCTGCGGGAGCAGCTGCGCGGCCGACGAGTTCGCGTGCACGGACGGGATCGACGAGGACTGCGATGGGTACGCAGACTGCAATGATCCGAACTGCGGCAGTGACGCCGCGTGCGTGATCGATCCGCCGCCGCCCGGGTGCATGCGGATGTTCCCCTTCGTGGCCGAGGTCCTCTGCGGGGACGGGCGCGACAACGACTGCGACGGGCACATCGACTGCGACGACACGGACTGCCACCACCCTGGCTCCTGCGGCTGTCCGAGCACCGAGGGCGCGTGCACCGACGGAAGCGACAACGACTGCGACGGCTCGGCGGACTGCGCCGACACCGACTGCCAGACTTGCACCCCCGGGAGCACGCGGTGGTGCGACGATCCCATGTACTGCCACTGGGGCCAGCAGACGTGCGGCAGCGACGGGCACTGGGGCACGTGCGTCGAGGTGACGACGCACGCGGGCAGCTGCACCGGCGTGTACTACTCGGCCTCGTGCTGCGTCGAAGCGGGGGCGTGCTGCGAGAACTACCCGACCGATCACACCTCGATCGGGAACTGCGGCGGAATCTCGACCTGCACCGGCGGCTGATCCTCGGCTTCGGGCTGGCGCTCGCCGTCGCCGGCTGCGACGAGCCGGCGCCGGGGATCGATCACGTGAGCGTGCCGGGCGACACGCTCCAGGCGCCGGACGAGGGTCCGGCCGGCGCGTGCGCGGACGTCCGCGACCTGCGCGTGTGCTGGGACCCGAGCGGCGCACCTCGGTGGGTCGAGCGCACGGTGCCGGCGAGCGGCGCCGTGAGCGCGCTCGGCTGGCGATGCAGCGGTGAGGGCGCGGCCCGCACCTGCCGCGACCGCGCGTTCGACGCCAGTCCCTTCGTCTGCGAGCCGGCGCGGTGCACGCAGCGCCACGTGCGCTTGCCGGACGATGGCGTCTGGGAGTGCGCGGAGATCGACGGAGCGCTCGTCTGCCACGGTGGCGCTCCCTCGGCCGGCGTCGTGCCGGCTCCGGCCGCAGAGGGCTGGCGCTGCGGCGCGCGGCGAGGGGCGGACGAGCGCGTCTGCGTCGACCTCTCGCCCGATCGCGCCCCGGGTTTCCCCGACTGTCGCGTCGAGCACGGCGGCGGTCTCGAGATCCGCTCGTGCGCCGCCGGGAGCGCGATCGGCGCCTGCCCCTGCGCGGTCGGGTGGGTCTGTATCGAGAGCGCCTGCGCCCCGCTCGCGCCGGACCCCGGGTGCTGGCTCGACACCGACTGCGGGGAGGGCGCCCGATGCGTGGTGGGGACGTGTCGCGGGGGCTGATCGCAGCGCTGGCTCTGGCCGCAGCGTGCGGGAGCGAGCCGCGGGTCGTGCACGTCCTGGTGCGGGCGCCCGTGGGCGTCGACCTCCGCGAGGCGCGCTGGACGGGCGCCGCGCGCGTGGTCCGGGCAGAGGCGAGCGCGCGGGTGCTGGCGCTCGACGTGGTTCCCGGAGCCGGAGGCGGCATCGCGATCGAGCACGACGCGGCGTGCACGCTCGCCGTGCCGCTCGACGCGGACGTCGCGCTCGATCTGGTGCCCTTCCTCCGCGGCCCCGAGGACCAGCCTCAGGCGGGCTTCGGGGCGGATCTCACGCTCGCCGTCGAGCCCGGGTGCCGTGAGGCCCTCGCGGGCAGGATCACCTGGCGAGAGGAGCCGGGCGCCGGCCCCGCCGCCACGCTCTCGCTCTCGCGCAACGGGTTCGGGGCACGGCTCCGCTTCTCGGCGCTCGAGCTCGCTCGCCCTCCGGCGCGAGGGGTCGTGGCGATTTCCCCGCGCACGCGCGAGGCGCACCTGCTCCGCGCGACCTGGCACGGGCACGGCCACGCCGACGTCGAGCTCCGCGTCCTGGTCGCAGGCGCCTCGCGCGCCACCGGCCTGCCGAGCGTTCCCCTGGGCGCTCGCGTGTTGCTGGCGGGCGGCCCGTTCTCCATCGTCTCGCAGCCGCCGCGTGCCGCCGCGGCGCTCGCGCGCGGCGACATCGCGCGCATCGCGGGCGCGCCTGCGTCGCTCGACTGGATCGAGCCGGCGCTGCCGGGTGAGTACGTGCTCGCGGATCCGACGGGCGCCGAGCTCGTACTGCGCGTCGGCGGTCACGCCTCGACGCCGCTCGACTGCGGCCGGGCGGAGTGCCACGCGGCGGAGACGGCGGCGGCGCAGGCGAGCGCGATGACGCACGCTTTCGAGCACGATCTCGGGGGCCGCGATGCGGGCTGCGCGTTCGCGTGCCACACGACCGGCGAGCCAGGACTGCCCGACGAGGGCTTCGCGCACGTCGCCCGGGAGCTCGAGATCGACCCCTGGCACCTCGACGCGACGCAGGTCGCGGGCGTGCCGCGCGGGCTACGGCGCGTGGCCGGCGTCGGCTGCACGGCGTGCCACGGCCCGGGGGCGATCCCCGAGCCCGACGCGAGCTGGGCGATCCTGCGCTCCGAGGTGTGCGCGACGTGCCACGACGCGCCCCCCGCCTACACTCACCCGACGGAGCTCGCGGCGAGCCGGATGGCACGTGCCGACGACGATCCGCGGACGCGCGCCGGGACGTGCGCGCGCTGCCACACGACGGCTGGGTTCCTCGCGGACGTCGGCGCGCGCGCCGCGCGGCCCGGTCTCGCGCTCGCCGCGGGGCTCGGCGTCTCCTGCGCCGCCTGCCACGCTCCGCACCAGGCGGGCTCGGTCGGACGCCTCGTGCGCCACACAACGTGGCCCGCCTCGCTCGGGGATCCCGTCGTGGCGTGGGCCGATGCGCCGACCTCCGTCTGTCTCGAGTGCCACGCGCCCCGTGGAGACGACGCCTCGGGCGCGGCGGCGGCGCTCGTGCTCGGTCGCGGGCTCGGCGTCGCGGGGACGGCGCCGCACGCGGCGATCGAGGGCGGCTGCCTCGGGTGTCACGACGATGCGGGAGACGGTACCCATCACGCGTTCGCGGTCGACCCGACGCGCTGCGCGACGTGCCACGAGCCGACGCCGGTGCGGGACCCGGCGATCCGCGCGCGCGCGCTCGCGCTCGCCGCCCGACACGGGATCGACGCGTCGGGCCCGCACGCGATCGTGGCCGAGGGCGCAGCGCCCGCCGCCCGCGCGCTCGCGCTCGTCCTCTCCGATCCGGCCGCGGACGTTCACGCCGGTGCGCTGGCCCGCGCGATCCTCGACGCGGCCGAGGCGGCTACGGTCCGCTGATCTCGGCGATCGCCTCGACCACGGCGCGCGGGAAGCTCGTGTCGTCGCCTTGCCCGGCGTCGTCGAGCACCACGAGCCGGGCCGAGTGTAAGGTCGGCGGCGGCCGCGCGTTCCTCGGGCGGAGGTCGAGCATGACGCAAGTGCGAGGCGCGCTGGGGATCGCGGGGCTGACGCTGTGTCTCGCCTGGGCGGGGTGCTCCGAGAGCGGGCGTGGCGGAGGGGCTCTGCCGCGCAGCGCGCCTGCGGCCGATCCCGGAGCCGCCGCGCGCGAGCAGACGCACCACGCGACGATCCGGGTCGAGGTGGCAGACGTCGCCGCCGCCGTCGCGGCCGCGCGCCGTGCGGCCGATCTCGCGGAGGGCTACGTCGAGACGAGCACGGTCGACGACGAGCGCGCGTCCCTCGAGCTCCGCGTTCCGGCGGCGGCGCTCCCGGCCACGCGCGACGCGCTCTCGGATCTCGGCCACGTGACGTGGAGCGGCGAGGAGCGGCAGGACGTCACGCTGGCCCACGCAGACCTGCGCGCGCGGATCGCGAGCGCACGGGCCGAGGAGGAGCGCCTCGCAGAGATGTTCTCGACGCGCACGGCCACGCTCGCCGACGTCCTGGCCGTCGAGCACGAGCTGGCCCGGGTCCGCGAGCAGATCGAGGTGCTCGATGCGCAGGACCGCGCGACGCAGGACCGCGTGGCGATGGCGCGCGTGACGCTCGACGTGTCACGTGCGATCCCCGGCGTCACGAGCGAGCCCCTCGCGTTCGTGGCGCGCTCGGCGCTCGCCGGGGCCCACGTCGCGGCGACGCTGGTCGTGGCGAGCGCGGGCGCGCTGGCCGCGCTGGCGCCGAGCTCGTTCGTCCTCGCGCTCGCTGCCTGGGTGGGGCGCCGCGCGTGGCGCCGGGCGTCCCGCGCGGCGTCGTGAGGACCGGCCTCGCGCTCGCGGCGCGGCTCTGGTACGACCGCACGCCATGGACAAGGTGCGTGCATCCGCGCTCGAGGCGATCCAGCGGGCCGGCATCGGCGACGGCGCGACGATCGCCGCGGGCGGCTTCGGCCTCTGCGGGATCCCGGAGCTCTGCATCGCCGCGCTTGCCGAGGCCGGCCCCAGGAACCTCACGTTCGTCTCGAACAACTGCGGCGTCGACGACTTCGGCCTCGGGATCCTGCTCCAGGCCAAGCAGATCCGGAAGATGATCTCGTCGTACGTGGGCGAGAACAAGGAGTTCGAGCGGCAGTTCCTCTCGGGCGAGCTGCAGGTCGAGCTCACGCCGCAAGGCACCCTCGCCGAGCGCCTCCGCGCGGGTGGGGCCGGCATCGCGGGCTTCTACACCCAGACCGGCTACGGCACCGTGGTCGCGGACGGAAAGGACACGCGCGAATTCGACGGCAAGCACTACGTCCTCGAGCGCGGCATCGTCACCGACTTCGCGATCGTCAAGGCGTGGCGCGGCGACCGCTACGGCAACCTCCAGTACCGCCTCGCCGCGAAGAACTTCAACCCGCTCTGCGCCATGGCCGGCAAGGTCACCATCGCCGAGGTCGAGGAGATCGTCCCCGTCGGCGCCATCGCACCGCACGAGATCGACACGCCCGCCGTCTACGTGCACCACGTCGTCACGGGCAAGCACGAGAAGCGCATCGAGCGCCGCACGACGCGCAAGGGCTAGGACGTCCCCGAGCGAGGCGGCGTACGCGCGGGGTTGCGAGCCGAACGCGGCGTGACCTTGTCGCCCCGCCGCCCGCGGTGGTAGACGAGGTCGCATGCTGAACCGAGACCAGCTCGCGATGCGCGCGGCGCAGGAGCTCCGCGATGGGTTCTACGTGAACCTCGGGATCGGGATCCCGACGCTGGTGGCCAACTACATCCCGCCCGGCGTCGAGGTGATGCTGCAGAGCGAGAACGGCATCCTCGGCGTGGGCGCGTTCCCGACCGAGGCCGAGGTGGACGCGGACCTCATCAACGCCGGCAAGCAGACCGTCACGATGCTGCCGGGCGCCTCGCTCTTCGACAGCGCGGAGAGCTTCGCGATGATCCGCGGCGGGCACATCGACCTCGCGATCCTCGGGGCGATGGAGGTGAGCGAGGAGGGCGACCTCGCGAACTGGATGATCCCCGGCAAGATGGTGAAGGGGATGGGCGGCGCGATGGACCTCGTCGCCGGCGCGCGGCGCGTCGTCGTCGTGATGGAGCACAGCAACAAGGAGGGCGAGAGCAAGGTCCTGAAGGCCTGCAGGCTCCCGCTCACCGGCAAGAAGGTGGTGCACCGGATCATCACCGACCTCTGCGTGATGGACGTCCTGCAGGGCGGCCTGCACCTGCTCGAGCTCGCGCCCGGCGTCAGCGTCGACGAGGTGAGGCAGAAGACCGAGGGGAAGCTGCACGTCCCGGCGAGCGTGCCGACGATCGCGCTTCCGTCCTGAGCCGGGGCTCGGCACACTCGGCAGCGTGGGGCACGACGCGCGGCTGCGAGCGCTGATCCTCGTCGCCGCGCTGAGCGGTGCGGGGTGTGCCCGGACGACGCGCGCGCCGCTGCTCGGGATCGGCCCCTTCCGCCCCGGCGATCCGACCCTCTACGACGACGCCATCGCGGCTGCTCGCGACGCGGGCCACCCGGCGGTCCGCACCGATCCGGAGCGTGGCCTCTTCGCCGTTCGCGCGGCGAGCGATCCGATGCGTCGCACCTACTTCGTCGTCCAGTGCTCGCGCGACGGATTCCTCACGATCACCCCCCAGAGCCCGGACATCGTGCGCACCGGTGACTCGTTCACCCTGTCGCGCGAGCTGCGCGACGAGTACGGCGAGCTCGTCCTCGCGCTCGAGCGCTCGATCCCGGAGACGCGGTGACACGCGCGCTCGCGCTGATCGCGCTCGTCGGACTCGCGGCGCCGGCGGCGGCGCAGGACGCCGCGACGGCCGCCGCCGAGGCGCCCCGCGCGTGCGCCGAGGGGCGGGTCCGCACCGAGGGCGTCTGCTGCTGGCCCGGTCAGATCTTTCGCGCGACGGAGCACCTCTGCACGGGCGCCCCCGAGTGCCCGGACGGGCTCGTCGAGCACGGTGAGGCGTGCATCGCCCCCGTCGAGAGCGGGACCCGCGCGCGCCTGCTCGCTCCGCCGCCGTCCTTGCCGGAGCCTCCGCCGGCGCTCGCGGCCGCGCTGGCGCCGCCCATCAGCGCTTGGCCCGCGACGCACGAGGGTACGCTGAGCCGACCGGTCCGCCGCCACGGGGAGGATGGTGGCCTCGTCGCCGCCGCGATGGTCGTGTTCGACGTCGGCTGGATGTTCGGCTTGCTGGTCGGGATGCTCGACGAGGCAGGCGGCTCCTGCCGCGGCTTCCGCGGCGGCGGCTCCTGCAACAGCTGGCCGCTCACGCTGATCCCGGTCGGAGGGGGCATCACCGCCGGCCTCGCCAACTTCGCTCCGAGCGGGCGCTCGACCTACCTCTGGGGCTTCGCCCTCGGCATCCCGTCGGTGATGCTCCAGGGCATCGGCTTGATCATGCTGGCGGTGGCCCTCGCCAACGAGGTGCACGAACTGGGGTTCAGCCCGCTCGAGGACGGGGACGTGACGCTCTCCCTCGTCCCTGCCGCCCAGGGAGCCGACGTGGGCGCGTCCCTGCTGATCGCCTTCTGATCTTCATCCGCCCTGGCGGGACTGTTACGATTCGGCCGTGCCGATCCTGACGGACCAGGAGCGATGCGGAACCCTCCTCGCCGAGCGCTACACGCTGGAGTCCATCCTCGGCCGCGGCGGCATGGGGGTCGTGTTCCGCGCGCACGACGACGGCGGCGGCCCCGTCGCCGTGAAGATCCTGCGCCCGGAGCTGGCGAGCGAGTCCCAGTTCGCCAAGCGGTTCGTCCGCGAGGCCAAGGCCGCCGCGTCGATTCACCATCCGAACGTCGTCGAGGTGCTCGACCTCGGCGTCGAGCCGGACGGGACCATCTACCAGGTGCTCCAGCTGCTCGAGGGGCAGTCGCTCCGGGATCACCTCGAGGTCAAGGGCAAGCTCTCCGTGGAGCGGACGCTCGAGATCATGCTCCCCGTGCTGAGCGCCCTCGAGGCCGCTCACGACCGTGGGATCGTCCATCGCGATCTCAAGCCGGACAACATCTTCCTCTCGCGCCGCCCGGACGGCCAGATCGTGCCGACCTTGCTCGACTTCGGCATCGCGAAGGTGCTCGAGGGCAGCTCCTCGTTCGCGACGAACACCGGATCGATCATGGGCACGCCCGCGTACATGGCGCCCGAGCAGGCCACGGGCAGCAAGGACCAGGGTCCGCGCATCGACGTGTGGGCGATGGGGATCATCGCGTTCGAGTGCCTGCGCGGCGAGCCGCCGTTCCGCGGGGGCTCGCCCGCGAACGTGATGCTCAAGATCATGACCGAGCGGCCCCCGCCCGTGGACCAGGACGATCCGTCCGTGCCGCCCTCGATCGCTCGCGCCGTCGAGCGCGCCCTCGAGCGCGACCAGACGCGCCGCCACGAGACGATGCGCGCCTTCGCCGACGCGCTGCGCGCCGGGGCCGCAGACGCCGGTCTGGACGTGCCCGAGCCCGGCCGCACGTCGACGGTCACGCCGCTCTCGCTCTCGCCACCCTCGGTGAAGACGCAGATCGCCGGCAGCGGCACGCCGGACGGGATCTCGGTCGCGTTCGACAGCAAGGATCTCGCGCTCGATCGCCCCGCGACACAGGCACGTGATCCGGGGCGGCACCGTGGCGAGCGTGCCGAGGCGGCCACCGAGCCCGCCTCGCGCGCGCGCGCGCTGGCCCCCGCGCCCTCCGTCGCGCAGCCGGCGGCCAGCGCACCGACGCCCCCCGCGGCGGCGGTCGCCCTGGCCCCGGGCCGAGGGATCGCCGTGGCCGGGCTCGCGGCGATCGTCGTGGCCTCCCTCGTGCTGGCCTACGTGGCGTTCGGCGCGAGCCCGCCGCCGCCGAGCGCGTCGGCCCCGATCGCAGCGCCTCCCCCCTCGACCGTGGCCGCCCTCGATCCGCCCGCCACCGTCGCGCCGCCCGCGTCCGCAGCGGTCCCCCCGCCGTCCGTCGCGACGCCGCCGCCCGACACCTCGGTCGTGGCGACGCCACGCGCGCGGGCCCATCGGCCCCACGGCACGACGACCTCGACCGCTGCAGCCGAGGCGCCGCCCTCCAGCGTCGAGCGCCACGACTCCGACCACACGCTGCCGGGGGTGGTCGAGTGGTGAGGCTGCGCTCGCTCGCGTGCAGCGTCTCGCTCGCGTGGGTGATCTCCGTCGCGGCACCGGCGCTCGCGACGGCTCAGACGACCGCGCAGTCGCGCGAGGCGCGGACGCTCTTCGAGCAGGGGCGGGCGCTCTCCACGCAGGAGCACTGGGTCGACGCGCTCGACGCGTTCCAGCGCTCGCGCGCACTGGTCGATCGCGCCACGACGGTCTTCAACATCGCGGCGGTGCTCGTTCGCCTCGGCCGCTCGCACGACGCCCTCGCGGCGCTCGACGAGCTCGCGGGGATGCTCGAGGCGCCACGGGATCACGCGCTCGCCGAGCAGGCGGCGGCGCTCCGCGCCGAGGCCGAGGCGAGCCTGCGCCACGTGGTGCTGCAGGTCGCGCCAGAGGCCGCCCGCGTGGAGGTCGACGGCCGCGTGCTCGAGGGCAGCGGCCCCGAGCGCAGCGCCACGCTCGATCCGGGCGAGCACACCGTCGTCGTCACGCTCGACGGGTACTCCGAGGCACGGTTCACCCTCGGCACCGGAGACGACGCGCGCGAGGTCGCGCTCAGCCCGCTCGACGGCTCTCTGGTCGTTACCAGCACGGTGGAGGCGGCCGCGATCGCGATCGACGGGACCGCGCGCGGCGTCGGCCACGTCGAGGCGTCGGTCGCTCCGGGGGGGCACGTCGTGGCGCTCGACGCCGAGGGCTACCTGGCGTTCGAGCGGCGGGTCGAGGTCGGCCCCGGCGAGCGTGTCTCCGTCGATGCGGCGCTCGAGCCCGTGCCGCGCGGAGAAGAGCTCGTCGAGAGCCCGCTCTTCTGGGGCCTGACCGGCGGCGGCGCGGCCGTGGTGGCCGCCGTGATCATCGGCGTGGCGTTCGCGACCGCCGGCACCGAGGCTGCGTATGGAGGGTCGTCGGGCGTCATCGTCGCGACCCTCGGCGGGCCGTGAGCCGCGCGTCGGTCCTGCCGCTGCTCGGCCTCGCGCGCGCGCAGCCCGGCACGCACCTGGTCCGGTCGTCTCTCACCTCGGATCGACCCGCTCCGAGGGGCGGCGGCCGCCATTGACCGCTCCCGGTTGGGCGGTTAGCGTCCGACCCGCCGGGTTCGCAGGGGCGACTGGCAAGGAGCTCACGATGCGCGTTCGTTCGGTCGGGATGGTGGTGGTGGCTGGGCTTCTGGCGTTCGCCGCGATGGCCTCGGGCTGCGGCGGTCGTCAGCGTCCGCCGGAGTCGGGAAGCTGCCGCGAGGGCCGCGAGTGGGTGGCGCCGGCGCAGGACTCGCACGGTGTGTGGCAGGACGGCTACTGCCGCAGCCCGGGCACCTGACCACGAGCCACATACGGCCATGATCGAGCCCCGCGCGTCGCGGCGCCCGGGGCTCGTCGCACGTGGGCGTCCCGGACCCGCAGCGCGGTGACGGAACCCCGATCCCAAGCGCCCCCGGCAGGGATATCCTCGCGGCCCGCATGACCACCTCGCCGGCCGCGCAGGCTCTGTCGATCCGTGCTCCGCTCGTCGGTCGCAACGCCGAGCTGTCCGACCTCGACGACGCGCTCGCGCGCGCGCTGTCCGCGAACGAGCCGCGGATCGTGACGATCGTGGGCGGCGCTGGCGTGGGCAAGACGCGCCTGGTCGACGAGGTCTTCGCGCGCATCGCCGGCCGCGAGCGCAGAGTCCGCACCTTCCGAGGCGCCGCGCGCGAGGGCGGGGCGGCCTTCGAGGTCGTCGCGCGCGTCCTGCGAGGCCGCTTCGGCATGACCGAGAACATGGACGCCGAGGCGCTGCGCGACCGCCTCCGCTCGCAGGTGACCGAGGCGCTCGGCGATCGCCGCGTCACGGAGTTCCTCCACTTCCTCGGGGCGTTCCTCGACCTCTCGTTCCCGGAGTCGCCCTTCATCAAGGCCTTCGAGGACGACCCGGAACAGTTCGCGCGCATCAGCCGCGCGGTGCTGCGGCGCTTCTTCGAGGTCGACGCGCACCACGCGCCGCTCGTGCTCGCCTTCGAGGATCTGCACTGGGCGAGCGACGACGCGCTCGGCCTGGTGAAGTCGCTCATCGACGGCGCGCGCGACGCGCCGATCGTCATCATCACCACCGGTCGCCCCGAGCTGCTCACGCGCCGCTCGGACTGGCTCGACGGCGGCGGGGGGAGGCACAAGCGGATCGAGCTCGCGCCGCTCGGCACCAGCGACGCCGAGCGACTGATGATGCACCTGCTCGCGCCGACCGGAGATCCGCCCGCCGAGCTCGTCGATGCCGCGGTCGACATGGCCGGCGGCAATCCCTATCTGCTCGAGCAGATGCTGCGCACCTACGTCGAGAGCGGCACCGTGGTGCCGAAGGCGAGCGGCCTCTGGGCGGTCGATCTCGACAAGCTCGACGACGCGCAGCTGCCGCTCTCGGTCGACGACGCCATCGCGGCGCGCATCGCCTCGCTCGCGCCGGCCGAGCGCCAGCTGCTCGAGATGGCCGCGATCATGGGCGGCGTGTTCTGGCTGGGCGCGCTGGTCGCGCTCGGCCGCATCGACAAGAAGGCGCCCGCGCTCTGGGGCGGCGCGGAGGATCTCGGCGCGCAGTACCGCGACCTCCTCGCCCAGCTCGCCGACCGCGACTACGTGCTCGGGATGCCCGACTCGTCGATGCCCGGCGAGACCGAGTGGGCGTTCAAGCACAACCTCGAGCGCGAGACGCTCTACAAGCTGATGAGCGCCTCGCAGGTGGCGAAGTTCCACCTCGTGTTCGCCGAGTGGCTGGAGATGCGCTACGGCGCGTCGGCCGGCGCGACCGAGGAGGTCTGCGAGACGCTCGCGCACCACTACGCCAAGGGCGGCGCGCCCCGTAAGGCGGGTGAGTTCTACGTGCTGGCGGGCGACCGCGCGCGCGAGCGCTACGCGAACGCCAAGGCCGAGGGCTACTACGAGACGGGCCTGCCGCTCCTCGGCGAAGAGGACGTCGTCCGCCGCATCGAGGCGCTGCACAACCAGGGCGACGTGCTCCAGCTCGCGGGCAAGAACGAGCAGGCCATCGCCGTCTTCCGCAAGGTGCAGGAGCTCGCCTTCCGGCTCGACCTCAAGGCCAAGGGTGGCGTCGCGCACAACCGCATCGGCCGCGTGTACCGCGCGGTCGGCCAGCTCGACGAGGCGATGCGGCACCTCGGGACGGGCCACGCGCTCTTCGACGCGGCGGGCGACCAGCGCGGCGTCGCGAGCTCGCTCGACGACGTCGGCAAGGTCCACTGGATGCGCGGCGCCTACGAGCCGGCCGAGCGCTTCATGAAGCGCTCGCTCGACCTGCGGCGCGAGATCGGCGACCGGCGCTCGATCGCGCTCTCGCTCAACAACCTCGGGCTCGTCTACCAGGACAGCGGCCGCTTCGACGAGTCCCTCGCTGCGTGGGACGAGGCGCTCCAGATCCGGCGCGACATCCACGACCACCCCGGCATCGCGCAGACGCTCAACAACCTCGGCTCGCTCCACCAGGATCGCGGCGACCACCGGCGCGCGACCGAGCTCTGGAACGACGCGCTCGAGGTGAACCAGATCGTCGGCGACCGCATGCGGCAGGCCGTGATCCTCACGAACCTCGGCGAGGCTGCGTACCGCATGCAGGAGCCCGAGCGCGCGATCACGGTTCTGCGTCAGGCCGAGGAGCTCAGCGCCTCGCTCGGCGACCGGATCCTCGAGGGCGAGATCCTGCGGGGCCTGGCCAAGGCGCACATGATGATCGGCGACATCGGCGCGGCCCGCGATCTCATCAAGCGCTCGATCGCGCACTTCGAGCAGGCCAAGGGCAAGCCCTTCCTCGGCGTCGCTCTGCGGACGGCGGGCGAGATCGCGGCGGCGGGCGGCTGGGGCGGCGGCGACCACGCGCTCGCGAAGGAGCAGCTCGAGCAGTCGATCCGGCTCTTCGAGGAGCTCGGCAACGACCCCGAGCTCGCGCGCAGCTGCCTCGCGATGGCGGCCTTCCTCGAGCTCGACCCGGAGACGAAGACCGACCCGATCCGCGCGCACGAGGTGCAGCGCCTGCGCGGCAGGGCGGACGAGATCCTCGAGCGCATCGGATCCCCGGGCCTGCCGGAGCTGCCGCAGGAGCGCACCGACCCGGGGGTCTGATCGGGGGTCACTCCAGGCCCATCTAACGCACCGGATTCACAGGACTCTGGCGGGTACTTGCGCGATTCGTCGTGCGGCCCGCAAGAACAGCGCTCAACGACGAATCGCGCACCTGGCCGCCAGAGCGGCGCGATTTCGGGTGTTTGCGTGGGCCTGGAGTGACCCCGAGCTAGTGCCGGTGGGCGAGGAAGCGCCAGGCGAGGAACACGACGAAGATCATCAGGCCGATCAGGCGCGCGGCCGGGCTGACCGGGCCGCGGCCGCCGCCGCCGCTGCGGAAGTGGTGGTGGTGGTGATGGTGCCCCATGTGCGCGCCCTCCCGTTGCAACCAATGTCTCGCGGCGACGTCGCCGCCGTCAAACCGGCCCGCTCGGCACGCACGCGCCGCCGATGCACGCGAGGCCGGGCGTGCAGCACTCGCTCGTGCGGCTGCACGTGTCGCCCTCGCGGCGGCACTCGGGCGGCGCGCCGCAGTGCGCGTCGGGCCCGCAGACCGTGCTGCAGCACTGCGCGCCGAAGTCGCACTGGCTGCCCGTCGAGCGGCACGGCAAGGGCGCCCAGTACGCGCTCGCGTTCTCTTCGCGCACGTCCTGGCCGGGCAACCAGTACGGCATCGACGAGGGATCGACGCCCGGCGCGTCGCTCGCGACCGCGCTCACCCAGATCTGTCTCCGGTGGGTGCCGCGGGTGCCTGCGTGCTCGTTGCCGTAGTCGCGCGGCGAGTAGTGCAGGACCCAGTACGTCTGCTGGATCTCGTCCACGCTCGTGATGAAGGGCGTGAAGCTCGGGTAGTACGCGTCGCCCGCGCTCGCGTTGTCGAGGCGCACCGCCGCGCCGCCGTCGCGCGGGATCAGGTAGAGCGCGCCGTGCGCGCCGCCGGCGCTGACGACCGTCCCGGTCCCGTGCTGGAAGGCGACGAGCGTCGAGTCGGGGGAGTACGAGGGATACGCGTCGAGCGATCCGCCCTCGGGCGCCGAGGCGAGGTCCGCGCCCGCGTGCAGCATCCCTGCCGCGCCGAACGTGTCGCCCGCGTTCACGCGGATCGTCGCGAGGTCGCCGTGCGAGGGGTTCCACGCGTCGTCGGCGTGCAGGATGAGCGCGATCTGCGCGCCGTCGGGCGACCACGCCGGGTGCGTGCCGTCGCGGAGCGTCGTGATCTCCGTGCCGGTCGCGCCGTCGAGGATGTGCGAGTGCTGCGCGGGGTCGGTCATCAGCACGCGCGAGCCGTCGGTGTTGAACGCGGCGAAGTACCAGGCCTGCGAGAAGCGGAAGAGCATCGGCGGGTCGGCCGCCGTGAGGTCCGTCGTGAGATCGAAGACGCCGCCGAACTCGCCGTCGTTGAGCGACGCGGCGAGGTGGTTTCCGTCGCGGCTCAGGATGTGGCACGCGGCGCAGCGGTTGCCGTCGCTGCCCGCGGGAGGCGAGGGCAGGAACTCCTCGATCACGGGCGCCGTCAGTCCGCCCTGGCGCACCCGGATCACGCGGCCCTCGGTCGCGGCGAAGTCGCCGAGGCGCCAGTAGTAGACGGCGCCCGCGATCCCGTCCGAGGCGATGCGCAGCGTGATGGGCGTGCCGTGCGCGACCTGGTGCGTCGCGGCGATCCAGCGGTCGACCGAGAGCTGCATCGAGCGACCGGACGCGCCGGCGGTGAGCATCCGCCAATACGTGGAGTCGGCGGTGAAGTCCCACCGGAAGGCGCTCCCCGTGTGCACGAGGTACGCGGTGAGCGTCACCGTGCCGCCCGAGAAGCGCACGCGATAGAGATCGCCTGCGACGCCCGGGTCGTCCCACTGCACGTCGGGCGACCACACGTTGCGCGGGAACTGCACCTGATCGAGCGGGTAGAGCAGGTCGGGTGCGTGCGTGGGATCGGCGTCGGACGGGTCGTCGAAGCGCGACGCCGCGTCGCCCGGCGTGCCCGGGACGATCACCAGCAGATCGGCTGGCGCGATGTACGCGTCGTCGGGCTGGCCGAGGTCGAAGCCGTTCCCGTCGCGGCGCCCTCCGTCACCGGTGCGCGGCTCGATCCCGCCGCCGCAGGAGCAGCCCGCGCCGAGGGCGGCGAGCCAGACGCAAGCGACGACCGTCGCGACCCGGAGCACTGGTGCTGCACGCATGCGGGATACGGTACTCCCCCGGCCGTCGCGCGGGAACGCGTGACGCGCGGGCGATGCCGCGGCCGAGGCTCCGACGCGCCGGAGCCGTGGTATGCACCGCCCGATGTTCGATCCCGTCTCTGCGAAGGTCTCGTTCCCGGCTCTCGAGACGAAGCTCCTCGAGGAGTGGAAGAAGGAGCGCATCTTCGAGCGCTCGGTCGAGGAGGCGAAGGAGCGCCCGCGCTTCGTCTTCTACGAGGGCCCGCCCACGGCCAACGGCAAGCCGCACCCGGGGAGCGTGCTCACGCGCGTGATGAAGGACGTCATCCTGCGGCACCGCTCGATGACGGGGCACTTCGTCCCGCGGCGCGGCGGCTGGGACACCCACGGGCTGCCGGTCGAGGTCGAGGTCGAGAAGGCGCTCGGCATCTCGGGGCGCGAGGCCATCGTCGCGTACGGCGTCGAGGCGTTCACGCACCAGTGCATCGAGAGCGTCTTCAAGTACGTCGACGAGTGGCGGCGCATGAGCGAGCGCGTCGCGTTCTGGCTCGACATGGACGCGGCCTACGTGACGTTCCACAAGCAGTACGTCGAGAGCGTCTGGTGGGCGCTCAAGACGCTCTTCGACAGGGGGCTGCTCTACCAGGGGTACAAGGTCGTCTGGTGGTGGGCGCAGGGCGGCACGGCGCTCAGCGCCGGCGAGGTCGGCCAGGGATACAAGGAGGTCGACGACCCGAGCGTGTTCGTGCGCTTCGGCATCCCCAGCGAGCCGGGCACCTCGTTCCTCGCGTGGACGACGACCCCGTGGACGCTCCCGTCCAACGTCGCGCTCGCCGTGAAGGCCGAGGAGGCCTACGCGACGGTCGACCTCGGCGACGAGAAGCTCGTCATCGCCGATGCGCTCGTGAACAAGCTCTTCCAGCGCGAGATCAACGAGGGCTCGGCGCGCGTGATCGGCACGCGGACGGGTCGCGATCTCGCGGGGACGAAGTACACGCCGCCCTTCTCCTACAAGACCCCGGAGGGCGGGCGCGGCTGGGAGGTGATCACGGCCGACTTCGTGACGCTCGACACCGGCGCCGGCATCGTCCACACGGCGCCGGCGTTCGGCGAGGACGACTTCCGCGTCTGCCGCGAGAACGGGATGGGGTTCCTCCAGCTCGTGAAGCCGGACGGGACCTTCACCGACGAGGTGACGGAGTGGAAGGGCCGCTTCTGCAAGGAGGCCGACCGCGACATCATCCGCAACCTCAAGCAGCGCGGGCTGCTCTTCAAGGAAGAGGTGGTGCGCCACCCCTATCCGTTCTGCTGGCGCAAGGACACGGACCCGCTGATCCAGTACGCGCGCAGGAGCTGGTTCATCAAGACGACGCAGGAGATCCACCGCGTCATCGACAACAACCAGCACGTCGCGTGGGAGCCCGAGCACATCCAGGAGGGCCGCTTCGGCGAGTTCCTGCGCAGCAACGTGGACTGGGCGCTCTCGCGGGAGCGCTTCTGGGGCACGCCGCTGCCGATCTGGATCAACGACGAGACGGGCGCGATGAAGGCGATGGGCAGCGCGAAGGAGATCCTCGCGATCAACCCGCGCGCGTTCGATCACTTCGAGGACGCCAAGAAGAAGAACCCGACTCTCAGCGAGCACCTCATGGTGCACAAGCCCTGGGTGGACGACGTCACGTTCACGCTCCCGGGCGAGAAGGGCGTCTACCGGCGCGTCTCGGAGGTCATCGACTGCTGGTTCGACTCGGGCTGCATGCCCTTCGCGCAGCACGGCTGGCCGCACGTGCAGGGCTCGGACTTCGAGAAGGAGTTCCCCGCCGACTTCATCACCGAGGCGATCGACCAGACCCGCGGCTGGTTCTACTCGCTGCTCACGATCAGCACGCTCCTCTTCGAGGACCGGCCGATGCCGCACCCGTTCAAGCACTGCACGGTGCTCGGGCTCATCACCGACGAGAAGGGGCTGAAGCTCAGCAAGAAGCTCAAGAACTACAAGGACCCGATGAACATGTTCGACGAGTACGGCGGAGACGCCGTCCGCTGGGCGCTCTTCGCGTCGGCGGTGCCCGGGCAGTCGAGCAAGTGGTTCGAGGGCGGCGCGTCGGACGCGATCAAGGATCTCTTGCTCAAGGTCTGGAACTGCTACTCGTTCTTCGTCACGTACGCGAACATCGACGGCTGGACGACCGCGTCGCGGCGCCCGCCGATCGCCGAGCGCGCGGAGCTCGACCGGTGGATCCTCGCCGAGCTCGACGAGACCGTGCGCTTCGTCGGGCAGTCGCTCGAGCACTACGAGACGCACCCCGCGGCGCGCAAGCTCGAGGCGTTCGTGGACGCGCTCTCCAACTGGTACGTGCGAAGGAGTCGCGCGCGCTTCTGGGGGAGCGAGAAGGAGAGCGCCGACAAGCTCGCCGCGTTCGCCACGCTCCACGAGGTGCTCGTGGATCTCGCCCGGCTGCTCGCGCCGTTCACGCCCTTCCTGGCGGACGTGGTGTACCGGAACCTCACGCGGGGCCAGGGCGCGGCCAGCGTGCACCTCGCGAGCTACCCGGCGGCGGACGACGCGCGGCAGGACGACGACGTGCGGCGCGACATGGCCCTGGTGCGCGACGTCGTGACGCTCGGCGGGCGCGTGCGCGCGGCGAACAAGCTCAAGGTGCGCCAGCCCCTCGGGAGCGTGATCGTCGTCACGACCGACACGCACTCCGAGGACGTGCTGCGCGAGCACCGCGCGATCGTGGAGGACGAGCTGAACGTCGAGTCCGTTGCGTTCACGCACGAGCCGCAGAAGTACGTGCAGTTCCAGGTCGTCCCGAACTTCCGCGCTCTCGGGCCGAAGATCGGAAAGGACGTGCCCGCCGTGAAGGCGGCGCTCGGCAAGGCCGACGGGGGTGGCCTGTACGACGAGCTCGGGACGGCCGGGAAGGTCACGATCCACCTGCCGGACAGGGCGATCGAGCTCGGGCCCGACGAGATCGAGATCCGCCTCGCGGCCAAGGAGGGCTTCGCGGCCGCCTCGGACCGCGGGACGCTCGTGGTGCTCGACACGACCATCACGCCGGCGCTGAAGAAGAAGGGGCTCGCCCGGGAGGCCGTGTCGAAGATCCAGGCGGCGCGCAAGCAGCTCGACCTGGCGCACGAGGCGCGGATCGCGATCGGGTACGAGGCCGACGCGGAGCTCGCCGAGGCGCTGGAGGAGCACGGTGACTACGTGTCGGGTGAGGTGCTCGCGACCGCGCTCGCCCCCGGGATCGGGGCGGGGACGAGGACCGAGACCGACGTGGACGGGCAGCGCTTCGTCTTCGCGGTCGCGCCGGTGCCCGTCGCGGAATAAACTCCCCCGCATGGGGCACCACATCGGTCCGAGGACGATCCTCCTGTTGGCAATGGCTGCTTTCGCGATGACCGGCTGCAAGGCCGTCATCGCCACCTACTGCGGCGACGGATACTGCGACCGCGACGAGACGAGCCTCTCGTGCCCGCGCGACTGCAGCGGGACGGTGTGCGGCGACCGGATCTGCGAGGCGGGCGAGAACTGCGCGACGTGCGCGGGCGACTGCGGCGTCTGCACGGGCTGCAACGACGGCACGTGCAACTCGGCGGCGGGCGAGACGTGCGCGACGTGCCCGAACGACTGCGGCGCGTGCTCGGGGGCCGATCCCTACGAGAGCTGCGGCGGCGGCGTCACCTGCACGCTGCCGCGCGACACGTGCTTCTCCGTCAGCAACCGCGGCGTCACCCGGGCGTTCTGCTCGTACCGGCACTGCACGACCGAGAACGACTGCGACACCGACATGTTCGGCTCGCGCGGCCTCTGCGTGTCCTTCGACTCGGGCTCGACGTTCGACTGCTACCACCGCTGCAACGACTCGAGCGACTGCTACCCGGGCTTCGCCTGCTACGCGACCGGCTCGGGGATGATCGCGACCAACGTGTGCCTCCCGGACGCCGGCCCGCCACCATCGGTCGCTCCGTACCGCATCTGCACCTCGAGCGCGGAGTGCTCGGGAGGCCTTCAGTGCGACACCTTCACCGTCGGCAGCGCCAGCACGCGGCTCTGCTCGCTCACCGGCTGCGTCACCGACAACGACTGCCCGCTCGATGCGCGCGGCGGCCGCGGCGCGTGCCTCAACTTCGGGGGCACGAGCGCCTGCTGGGAGCGGTGCAGCGTCCGCGGCGACTGCGCGAACACCACGCAGTTCGACTGCACGAGGTCGGTCGGCGCGTTCACCTCCCCCGTCAACGTCTGCGTCGTCCGCTAGGGGGTCACTCCACACCCATCCAACCCCGCGGAACGCAAGCGTTCCTGCGGGTAGGTGCGCAAGACACAATTGGCAATTGTGTACAGCGCATCTTGCCGCAGGAACCGAGTCGTTTCGATGACTTGAGACCCCGTGGAGTGACCCCGCTCAGAAGGGGGGCTTGGGGACGTCGGCGACCGAGAGGCGGTCGAGGGCGTAGCGGATGAGGGCGCTGCGCGTCATGCGGCGGTGGCCGCTCCGCTTGAGGGCGTCGACCTTGTCGTCGAGGCGGGCGAGATCTTCGTTGTAGATCGAGATGCAGATGATCTCGTAGTGGTCGGGCTTCGGCTTGGCGGCGCGGCGGCGCTTGCCCGCGGCGTCCAGCGCCGCGAGGCGTGGCTTGGGGGCGTCCGACTCGCGATAGAAGGTCTCGGCGAGAACCTCTTCGTCGGTGAAGACGGCGCGGATCGTCTCGGCAGCGTTCTTCATCTCGGGCTCCTAGGCGCTGGCCTCGAGCCCGATCGCGGGCCCGGGACGGGAAGGGGAGAACTCGGCCGCGTGGTCGAGCGCGCGCGGGTCGCCGCGCAGCGTGCGGATGCGGTTCACGAGCCCGAGGTAGTCGAGGGCGCCGTGGCTGTCGGGCGCGTGCTCGAAGATGGTCTTCCGCACGCTCGGCGCCTCGCGGAGCTTGGTGTTCACTCGGATGGGCGTCAGGCAGCGCTCGCCGAAGTGCTCCTCGAGCGACTCGATGCAGCTGCGCGCGATGGAGTTGCGCACGTCGAAGAAGGTCGGCAGCACGCCGAGCAGCGCGACGTCGTGCTTGAGGTGCTCGCGCACGTTCTTGAGCGTGCGCAGGACCTGCTTGACGCCGATCAGAGACAGGTAGTCGCACGACACCGGCACGAGCACGGAGTCCGCGTACACGAGGGCGTTCTGGTTCATCAGCGAGAGCGCCGGCGCGCAGTCGATGACGACCACGTCGTAGCCGGACGCGCGATCCCCGAGCCGCTCGCGCAGCACGCGATCGCGGTTCGGGAGGCGCGCGAGGTGCAGCTCCGCCGCCGCCAGCAGCTCGTTCGAGGTGAGCACGTCGAGGTTGTGTCGCACCGGCACCGCCGCGCGCTCGACCGGCGTGCCGTGCACCAGCACGTGATAGAGCCCGTGCTCGCCGCGGATCCCGAGGCTCGCACCGACGTTGCCTTGTCCGTCCGCGTCGACGAGGAGCACGCGCTGCCCCGCCTCGGCGAGTCCGGCAGCGAGGTTGACCGACGTCGTCGTCTTGCCGGTCCCGCCCTTGTGGTTGAACACCGCGATCCGTCGTGGGCCTGCCCCACGCCTGGCCCCCGAGGCGCTCACGCGGAGCGCACCGGCGAGGGCCGCCTGCCGGCAGCCCATCGTGCAGAAGTAGCTCGCGCCACGATCGGTGACGCTGACCTGGAACGCGTGCTCGAGCGCGAAGCCGCGCCCGCACGCGTCACAGTGTTGCTCGCGCTGCGCCGCCGACGCGCCCACGGTCCCGCCGTCCACCGGCTCGGCCCCGAGGCTCGTCTGCTGGCAGCGCTGCGAGCAGAAGTAGAGGAACGCGCCCTCGCGCTCGGCCACCTGATAGCGGAACCGAGGCTGAAACGACTTCGCACAGACGGAACAACACGAGACGGGTGTATCGACCACGGCAGTCTCCTCGACCCGCAGTGCCAGACCCGTCGTCGTCCCGTCAAAGAAACCGCAGCCCGTCCGAAGGAGGTCGCGCTTCTCCGTGGTCCTCTTGATCTCGCGCGAAGCGCATCCCGGAAGAAGAAATAGAAAGACCTCGGCGGGGGCGACCGCCGAGGTCCGGGGCAGTGCAGGGTGTCGAGGGCGATCGACATTCCTGCGTGGCGACGCCGCCCGTGGGAGGTGGACGGCGGCGCGTTGTTCCTACTGACGCTCGCTCACTCCTCGAAGTCGAGGTCGTCCGTCTCGTCTTCGGCGGTCGAGTCGTCGCGGCGGCGCTCGGGGGTCGCCTCGACGTAGAGGTCGTCGAGCGAGAAGCCGATCTTCATGTCGCCGCGGATCTCCTCGCGCTCGAACTCCTCGATCGACCCGTACCACTTCGGTCCGTCACGCATGCTCGACCTCCTAAGCGCAAAAGAGGACCCCTGGTCAGTCAGTGTCGTCTGACTGCCTACGTTGTCCTACATCTGAGTACCTTGTAGCAGTGAGAGGATCGATCACCAAATAAGCAGCGCAGATCCGCACGCGCGAAGGCGCATTGAAGCGCTCGCGCGAGGCTGGTACATCGCGCGTCCCCCATGGCGCAGGTGCTCGCGATCGCGAACCAGAAGGGCGGCGTCGGCAAGACGACGACCGCCGTCAACCTCGCCGCATCGCTCGCGGTCGCCGAGCAGAAGGTGCTGCTCCTCGACGCCGACGCGCAGGGCCACGCCTCGCGCGGCGTGGGCGTCGACGTCGGACAGGTGAGCCGCAGCACGTACGACGTGCTCGGCGGCGAGGCGTCCATCGCGGACATCGTCGTGCCGACCGAGCTTCCGAACCTCTTCCTCGCGCCTGCCAGCGCCGATCTCGCCGCTGCCGAGACGGAGCTCGCCGACGCCGAGGACCGCGCGCTGCGCCTCAAGCGCGCGATCGACGCGGCGCGAGACGACTACGACTACGTCATCGTCGACTGTCCGCCGACGCTCGGCCTCTTGACGATCAACGCGCTCGTCGCGGCCGACGCCGTGCTCGTGCCGCTACAGTGCGAGTACTACGCGCTCGAGGGCCTCTCGCGCCTCTCCGACACGATCACTCGCATCCAGGAGGGTCTGAACGAGAACCTCCGCGTCGCCGGCGTGCTGCTCACGATGTGGGATCCGCGGAGCAACCTCGCGCGAGAGGTCGCCGACGAGGTGCGCAAGCACTTCCACGTGTACGAGACCGTCATCCCGCGCAACGTGCGGCTCGCCGAGGCGCCCTCGCACGGCAAGCCCGTGATCCTCTACGACGCCGGGAGCCGCGGCTCGGCCGGCTACATCTCGCTCGCGCGCGAGCTCCTCGGAGCAGCGGCGTGAGCACCGAGAAACCCAAGTCGCGCCTCGGCGGCGGCGTGAGCGGCCTGTTCACCGCGCCCGGGAGCAAGCCCAGCGCCCCGGCCGCGTCGCGGGCCGAGACCACGGCGCCCGTCGAGGAAGTGCACCCGAGCCGTGCGCAGCCGCGCACGCGCTTCGACGACGCGAAGCTCGAGGAGCTGGCGGCGTCGATCAAGTCGGTGGGCGTGCTCGAGCCCATCCTCGTCCGCAAGCGCCAGCAGGGCGGATACGAGATCATCGCGGGCGAGCGGCGCTGGCGAGCGGCACAGCGCGCGGGCCTGCACGAGGTGCCCATCTTCGTCCGCGAGCTCTCGAGCGCGGCGGCCTTCGAGGCGGCGATCATCGAGAACCTGCAGCGCGAGGACCTCAACCCGGTCGAGACCGCGCGCGCCTTCTCGCGCCTCGTCGACGAGCAGAAGCAGAGCCTCGAGAAGATCGCGCAGCGCGTCGGCAAGGACCGCTCGACGATCTCCAACGCGATGCGCCTGCTCAAGCTGCCGAAGGAGATCCTCGATCGCATCGAGAACGGCGAGCTGAGCGAGGGCCACGGCCGCGCGATCCTCACGGCCGAGAGCCCGGCCCGCATGGTCGAGCTCGCCAAGGCCGCCGCGGCGCAGGGCTGGAGCGTGCGCGAGACCGAGCGGCAGGCGCGCGCGAGCGCCTCGCCCAAGAAGGCGGCCAAGACCGGCAAGCCCAAGTCGGCCAACGTCCGCGATCTCGAGAGCCGCCTCGCCAAGCGCCTCGGCTCGCCGGTCGCGATCGACGACCACGACGGCAAGGGCCGCATCGAGATCCGCTACGCGAGCCTCGACGAGCTAGATCGCCTGCTCGCCGCGCTGATGAAGTGATACCGTCCGGCCCGTGCCCGGACCGGTCGTCCTCGGCAATTACGAGCTGCTCGATCGGATCACCGAAGGCGGGATGGCGGAGGTGTGGCGCGCCCGCGCGCGCGGTGCCGCCGGGTTCGAGAAGACCGTCGTCATCAAGCGCGTCCTGCCGACGCTGATGACGAAGGCCGGTTTCGCCGAGCTGCTGGTGCGCGAGGCCAAGATCTCCGCGCGGCTCTCGCACCCGGGCATCGTCCAGATCTACGAGCTCGGCGAGGAGAACGGCTCGTACTTCATCGCCATGGAGTACGTGCACGGCAAGGATCTCGGCCAGGCGATGGCGTGGCGCGGCGGGAGCGCCGAAGGGCTCTCGCTCCCCTTGCGGCTCTGGATCGTCGGCGAGGTCGCCAAGGCGCTCGATCACGCGCACCGGCGGCGCGGCGACGACGGGCGCCCGATGCAGATCGTGCACCGCGACGTCTCGCCGCAGAACATCCTGCTCGGCTACGAGGGCGACGTGAAGCTCGCCGACTTCGGCATCGCGCGCGCGGACGAGAGCGGGCTCGGCCGGGGCGAGGATCCCCGCGTGCTGCGCGGCAAGTACGCGTACATGTCGCCCGAGCAAGCGCGCGGGGAGCCCCTGGACCGGCGGAGCGACCTCTTCTCGCTCGGCGTCGTGCTCTACGAGCTCGTGTCGGGGCGCCGGATGTTCCGCGGGCGCACGTCCCAGGAGACGCTCGCGCTGGTGCGCGAGGCCAAGATGCCCGAGCTCGACGCGGCCTCGCTCGCGGTCGCCCCGGAGATCTCGCGCATGCTCGTGCGCGCGCTCGCGGCGGCGCGCGACGAGCGCTTCGCGTGGTGCGGCGAGCTCGCGACGGAGGTGACCCAGTACCTCTTCCGCAGGGGCGAGCCCGTCGGGCAGGCCGAGCTCTCCGAGGCGATGGACCGCATGTTCCCGCCCGAGGACGCCCTCGCGCCCAACAAGCTCCGCGTCGACGTGATGCGGCGCGCGTTCGACGACGCGCAGGCCGTGAGCCAGGCGGGCGCCCTGCTCGCCGCGAGCGAGCACGCGTCGGCCGACGTCGATCGCACGGCCGCGATCCCGGTGTCGCGCCGGATGCGCGTGGAGCGGCGCCGCGTGGCCCTGCTCGTCGCGGTCGAGCGCGAGACCGAGGACGTCGCCTTCGCCCAGGCATGCGAGGTGGGCGGCGGCACCGTCTTCGGTCCGCTCCAAGGAATGCGCGTCGCCATCTTCGGGCACGGCGCCGGCATCGAGCGCGCCGTGGCCCACGCGGCGCGCGCGGCCCTCGAGCTGCGGCGGCTGACGGCCGAGCTGAACGAGGGGCGCGCCGATCCATCGCCGTCGGCGGCGGTGCTCGAGGGTGAAGGCAAGATCACGGAAGGGGTCCTGCTCGAGCCCGACGACTCCTTGCTCGAAGCCGCCCGCGCGCTGCTCGCGGCAGCCGGCAGCGGAGCGATCCGCCTCGAGCCGGGCGCTGCGTCCGACCTCGAGCCGACGTTCCGGCTCTCGGACGAGCGCACGGAGATCCGCGGCTTCCGACAGCGCGCCGAGCGCGACGGCGAGGCGCTGCGCCGTGCGCCGCTCGTCGGGCGGCGCGAGGAGACGCGCGCGCTGACCGAGGCGCTCGACCGCGTGCGCGCGGGGGCGTTCGAGTCGGTCGCGATCGTCGGCGAGCCGGGCAGCGGCAAGTCGCGGCTGATCGGCGAGCTGCGCGCCCTCGCGCGCGCGCGAGGGTTCACGATCCTGTCGACGCGCGGCGACGAGAGCGCGACGGAGAGCAGCCACCACGTGCTGACCGAGCTCGTGTCCGATCTCTGCGGCGTCGAGCCGGAGGACGCGCCCGCCGCGCGCCACGCGAAGGTGGAGCGCCTACGGGTCCTGAACCTCAAGCCGCGCGAGGTGCGCCTGCTCGGAGAGCTGCTCGGGCTTGCGTATCCGGTGTCGAGCGGCGAGCGAGCGGGCCGGCCCCGTGGCGTGGAGCTGGCGGTGGCGATCCGGCGGGCGCTCGGCATGCTCGCGCAGGACGCGCCGCTGCTCCTCGCGATCGAGGACCTGCACTGGCTGGACGACGCCTCCCGCCAGGTGCTGCCCATCATGCTGCGCGGCCTCTCGCGGCCCCGCGTGCTGCTCGTCACCACGCGACGCTCGGGGACCACGGCACACACGCTGGGCGGCACCACGATGCGCATCGCGCCGCTCGGCAAGGAGGCGACGGGGCGGCTGCTCGCGCATGCGCTCGGGGCACGCAGCGTGGACGGCCCGCTCACCGCCCACGTCCACGCGGAGACGGCCGGCAATCCGCTGGCGATCGAGCTCGTGGCAGCCGAGCTCTCGGCGGCGCGACGCGTCTCCGTGGACGGCGGCACGGCGTCGCCGCGAGGCGCGCTCGAGCCCTCGCCGATCCCGAAGCTGACCGCGCGGCTCGTGGCCGCGCGTCTGGCGCAGCTGCGCCCGCTCGACCGCTCGCTGCTCCTCGCGGCGGCCGCGTTCGACGGGCCCGTTCCGTCTGCGCTCGTCGCCAGCTGCGAAGGGCTGGTCGCGGACGCGGGAGCGAGCGCGTTCCGTCGCCTCTTCGTGCGCGCGCTGCTGGCACCTCGCGCGGCCACGGCGAAGGCGCAGGCCACGCCGGACGTCCCGCGCTCGACCCCTCCAGCCGGGGTCGCGCCCGCCGGCCCGACGGCGAGCGTCGAGGATCCCAGCGCGGAGCCGGCGGGGGCGTGGGGCGGCGATCAGCCCTCGGCCGTCCCGGCCGAGGTCGTGGTCCCGGGCACGCTGACGCGCCGCGCGATCCTGGAGTCGCTGGAGCGCAGCGATCGCGAGCGCCTCCACACCAAGATCGCGAACGTGCTCGAGCGCGCCGAGCGCGAGCCGCGCACGACCGAGTGGCTCGCGTACCACGCCGCGCGCTCGACCGATCGGCGGCGCGCGCCGGACTACCTCGTGCTCGCCGCCGACGTGGCGGAGAGCCGCGCCGCGCCCGAGGCCGCCGCGCAGCGCCTGCTGGAGGCGATCGACATCCTCGCGAGCGACGGCGACGACCCGACGGGCGAGCGGATCGCGGCGCTCGCGCTGCGCGCCGTCCCGCTCGCGATCCAGTGCGGCGCCGATCGCGTCGCCGAGCGCGTGCTCGCGAGCGCGCGCTCCGCCACCGGGGCTCGCGCGACCTCGGCCGTCCGCGGAGGTCTCGCCAACGCCGAGGCGCTGCTCGCTCTGGCCCGGGGCGCGGACGCCGACGTCATCGCCATCGCCGAGCGTGAGGGCTCGAGCGACCTCGATCCGCTCGATCGAGCGCGGCTCGGCGTGCTGGAGGGCCGGGCCAGGCTCGCCCTCGGTGAGGTCCAGCCGGCCGTCGCCGCACTGAAGCGTGCGGTCGCGTCGGCGTCGCGCGCAGCCGACGCGGTCGTCGAAGGGCGCGCGCAGGCGCACCTCGCCGACGCGCTCGCGCGCATCGAGCGCTTCGAGGAGGCGGAGCACGCGCTGGGGCACGTCCTGGCGCTCGCCGCGCGCTCGGCGCACCCCGAGCTTCGCTTCGTCTCGCTCGCGGCCATGGGGCACGTGCGCGACGCGGTCGGCGACGCGCGGGGCGCGAGCGCGCGCTACCGCGAGGCCCTCGAGGTGGCGAGCCCGGCGATCCTGGAGGTGGAGCTCGCCGACGTCTCGATCCGCGCGGCGCTCGCCGCGCTGCGCGCGGGTCTCGACGCCGAGGCCTCGACCCGTGCGCAGGAGGCGATCGATCTCGGCCGCCGCCGCGGCCTCGATGTACCGGTCGCGCTCGGCGCCGCGGCGCGGGCCGAGGTGGGCCGGATCGGCCCCGCTGACCGGGGCCGTCGCGGCCCGGGCCCGGGCCCGTGTCCTCCGGGATGACGATGATGCCCGTGT
>JBGAQA010000061.1:0-39264 GCA_044220955.1 Sandaracinaceae bacterium | reverse complement strand
CGCGGGTACGGGCGTGAACGGAAGCGCGACCGCGCGGAAGCGCGACCCGCCGGCACTGCGCCGCGCGCCGCCGATGCGCGCCGTCCCGAGCGAGCCGCCCAGCTCCGCGCCCGCGTCGAGCGCGGCCAGCGCGCGTCCCCAGCAGAACATCCGAACGTCGAACGTGTCGGTCCAGACCTCGCCGGCTCGCATCCGCCGCGTGTCGGGGAGGCCGCGCCCGGGACGCGGCGGAGCGTCGCACGGCAGCGCTCGGCCTCGACCGATCGGACGCACCTCGAGGCGCAAGAGCCGCAGATCCGCCGTGACCTCCACGTCATCGCGCGCGACGAGGCTGAGCCGGACCCGCCGCGGAGCGCCCGCGTCGAGCTCGAGCTGGGCATCGACCGCAGCGGTGTCGCCGCCGCGCCGACGCTGAGCGAGCGCCCCGGGCGCGAAGATGGCGCACGAGAGGACGATGAACGCCAGGACGAGGCAGCGCATGGCGCCGTCCTTTAGCACGGGGTCAAGCCATCAAGGGCTCGATCGCCGCGAGCACGGCGTCGCGCGCCTCGCGCGGGAAACACAGCCTTGGTCGCACGACCGCGACGTTGCGCAGTCGCTCGAGGGCGAACGAGATGTCGCCGAGGCGACGCAGCGGCTGATGCCGGAGCGTCACCCAGAGCCCCTCGCGCGAGACCTCACGGGGCTCCGCGTAGGGTACGTCCTCGGCGACGTCGAGCCACACGTGCAGGTCGGGGCGGAGCCCGAGCTCGCGGACGACGTCGCTCGCACGGGCGTGCGCCTCGCGCCAGCGCGGCTCCATGGCCGGCCCCTCCGGAAGCGGGACCGTCTTCGGGAGCGCTCGCCGCCGGAAACGCGTCGCGAGGTCCGCCAAGACGGGATCGCGCGCCCTCTCCCAGCACGCGAGGCAGTGCTGCAGGCGTACGTCGTCGAGATCCACGTACGCCTCGACCGAGGGTGGGTCGCCGACGACCGCCCGCGCGATCGCCTCGGGCGTGTCCTCGGGCGTGCGTCCCTCGCGCACGAGCTCGGCCGCGCGGCGGAACAGCCCCCGCACCAGGCACTCCGCGCCCCGCGTCGCCTTGTGGTGATAGACCTGTTGATACATGAAGTGCCGCGCGAGGAAGAAGCCCTCGATCGGCGGCAGGCCTTTGCGGCCCTCGATCGCGAGCACCCACTCGGCGCCCGCGGGGGTGTCGAGCCGGGCGAACGCCAGGCTGCGCAGGAGCCAGTCGAGATCGTAGATGCCGTACGCGACGCCCGTCATGTGGCTGTCGCGGAGCAGGTAGTCGCAGCGGTCGACGTCGAGCGTGCCGCTGATCGCGCTCGCCAGCCAGGGCAGCGGGTGCTCGCCCTCGATGAGGGACGCGACCCGAGCGGGCATCCCGGGATCCATCGCGCGCAGCGCCGCGTTCACCTCGGACGCGGGATCGGTGATGATGGCGCTCGTCCAAGCCTCGTGCGGGCGTGCGCGCGGCATCACCTCCTCGAAGAGGTGCGAGAACGGTCCGTGGCCGAGGTCGTGGAGCATCGCCGCCGCGAACGCGTCACGCGCGTGCCCGTCGTCCAGCCGCAGCTCGGGCGGCAGATCGCTCTGCCGCGGCGTCGCGTGCTCGATCAGGCGCGTCATCACGTGGGCCGCACCCAGGGCGTGCGCGAAGCGCGAGTGCTCGGCGCCCGGAAAGACGAGCGAGGTCAGTCCGAGCTGGCGGATCCGTCGTAGCCGCTGCACCTCGCGCGTCTCGAGCAGGGCCAGCGCGACCCTCTCGAAGTCGCCCTCGAAGGCAACGAGGCCGTGGACCGGGTCGCGCAGCAGCATGCACGCGCGATCTACTCCGGGACTGGATCGAGTGCTCGCCGCGCTCAACGGCCGGTCGTCCTCGGTTGCAGGGCCGACCCTCGCCAGGCTCGCCCCGGTCGCCGCGCGAGAAGAGCCGTCCCGATTCCGGGACGGCTCTTCAGTCCGCGGTCGGCAGCGCATAGCGCGTCGCCTGGAGCGGCACGCCGACGTCCACGAAGCGGACACGGTCGTGAAGGCGGGCGCTGTCGAACCCGTCCTCTTGGACGCAGGCACCGATCGGCGCGTCGGCGACAGTGCCCTCGGCGAGGTCCATCTGCGTCGCGGTCCCGTCGGGGTGCGGCTCGCCGACGAGCACGCCGCAGAGCGCCACACCGCCCACCTCGAAGCGACTCGCACGCAAGGTGCTGCCGAAGTGCGAGGTGAGCGCGTGGCCACCCGCGATGTCCGGGCAGGCGCTCGCGCACGCCGAAGGGCTCACGTCGCGCACGCTCACGTCGGCGAGGACGACGGCGCCGTGGTCGATGGAGGCAACGCCGGAGAGCTGCGTGCCCGACACACGCGCGCGCGACACGGTCACGCTCGCGCCGCCCTGGGACCAGATCCCTGCGCCCAGGGTTCCGTCGGCCGGACGCGACACGACTCCGTCGAGCACGAGATCCTCGATCGTCAGCGTCGCGCCCGCGGTCGCGAAGATGCCCATTTCCCGGCTGGCGAGGATGCTCACCCTGCGCAGCGAGACGGCCGCACCCTCGCTCGCGTCGACCCCGCGGCCGCGACGACCGTCGCGACGCGACGCGGTGTCGCGCACGAGCGCGTCGCCCAGCGTGAGGCTGGTGCCGACACCGCTCGCGAGCACGCCCGCCTCCGTGGCCGCGTCGATCGCGACGCGGCGCGCGCTCACGCTCGCGCCCGCCTCGACGTCGAGCCCGCGGCCGTAGTCCCCGCTCAGCGGCTCGGACGCGACGCGTCGGATCACGACGTCCGCGAGCGAGAGAGTGGTCGCGGCATCGCTCGCGGTGATCCCCATGTCGAGCACGTCCTCGACCACGACGCGCTCGAGCTCGGCGTGCGCGCCGGCCAGGAGCTCGACGCCGCGACCGAGCGTGCCGTCGTCGATCGGCTGCGTCCGCGAGATCGCGACGTCGAAGGCCGCGAGCGACGTCGCGGCGCCGCCGACGAACACGCCGACGCCGCGCGCACGGTCGATACGCACCTGCTCGAGCGTCGCCGACGCGCCCTCGACGTCGACGCCGCGCTCCACGCTCAGCCCCGCGTCGGGGGCGCGCATGTCCGAGATCTGCACGCGCCGCATCGTGACGTCGCCATACCGGACGCCGAGGCCGACACCCCGCGCCCCGACGATGGCGACGCCCTCCACGTGAACGCCCGCAGCGCGAACCAGGACTCCGATCCGCTCCGGGCTCTGGATCAGGACGTCGCGCAGCGACGCGCCGCCGCCCGTCAGCTCGACCGCGGCGTTGCCGGGCGCGCTCGCGGTCAGGATGGTGCGCGCGGTGCATGCGCCACGGACCTCGCGCGCGTCCGTGATCACGATGCCGGGGTCGTCGTAGCGCCCGGCCGCGACCGCCACCACGGCGTCGGGCGGCGAGGACGCCAGCGCCCCGCCGATGGTCCGCCAGGCCGTCGCGCGCGTCCGCCCGTCGCCGCCGTCCGCGGCGTCGTCGTCCACGAAGACCACCGGCCGATCCGCCGGGAGGTCCGCCGGCCAGTCGTCGAGCGGACACGCCGCGGAGAGCGACACGCATCCGGGGGTACCCGCGAGGTGCGCGGAGCCGGGATCGCACGTGTCCGAGCGCCCAGTCGCCGGCCAGGGCTCGCAGGCATCGTCCATCTCGCGCCAGCCCGGCGGACACGGGGTCAGCACGGGCGGTGCCGGCGCGCGGATCGCGTCCCCCGCGTCGCTCGCGGCGTCGTTCGACGTCACGTCGTCGCGACAGCCGGTCACCACCAGCACCAGCGTGAGCGCCCACCGCATCACGGCAGTCGCAAGAGCGCTCGATGCAGCACCGGCCCCGCGAGGAAGCGCTCCCGCCACGCGAGGTCGGAGATGCGCGCCGCGAGCTCCTGCAGGCGCAGCTCGCCCTCCCGGCGGATGGCGTCGGCCTCGGGGCGACGCCCCGCGCGCTCGAGCGCCTCGGCGCGCGCCACGAAGATCTCCGCCTCGTCCTCGCCGACCTCGCTCGTGCGCTCGAGGCGTCCGTGGGCCGCCTCGGAGAGCACCAGCGCCTCCGCCTGGCGCCCGATCGCCAGCGAGAGGCGCGCGGCGAGGGCCTCCGCTTGGGCGACCAGCGCGCGGTGATCGCGCTCGCGCGCACCGGTGGCGACGGAGAGCGCCTCCTCGAGGGCGCGGGGCAGATCGGCCCGGCCCCAGAACGCGCGCGCGCGGTACAGGCGGACCGCCAGCGCCAGCCGCTCGTCGGCGATCTGCGCCGCCGCTTCCGACGCGCGATCGAGCGCCTCGATGGCCTCCGCGGCGCGGCCCTGTCCGACCAGCGCGTAGCCGAGGTTCGCGAGCGCATAGCCCTCCGCGACCCGGTTGCCGACGCGCTGACACGCCTCGAGACAGGCCCGCAGGCCTCGCTCCGCCTCGCCGTAGTCCCCCACTCGGTTGTACTGGTCGGCCAGGTTTCCCTCGGCGCCGGCGGCGCGCCGCAGGTCGCCCCCCTGGCGGTGCCATCGCGCCGCGTCGGCGTACTCGGCCACGGCGGTCCCGACGTCACCCGACGCGAGCGCCAGGTTCGCGGCGGCCGAAGCGACGTGTCCGCGCGCGACGGGGCCGCAGCGCGGCGAGAGGAGCCGGCCATCGACCACCGCGGTGGCCGCCGTGCTCAGCTCCCCGGCCCGCAGCGCGATCTCGGCGCGGCGTGCGTGCGCGATCGCCATGGTGTCGGGATCGCGAGCGAGTGTGGCCTCGGCGAGCGCACGCTCGATGGTGAGCGTGGCCTCGACGTAGCGGGACGCGTGCATCGCCAGAAGCGAACGATCGGAGAGCACGCGCGCTCGCTCGAGCGGAGACGAGGCAGCCTCGAGCGCGGCGGCGAGCGCCTCCGCCTGGTCGGCGCGACGGCGCAGGAAGCGCAGCGCGTCGGCGCGCGCGACGTGCAGCGCGTACAGGCCCTCCTCGGGGGCGCCCAGCTCGAGCGATCGTCCGGCGCAGCGCAGGACCCGCTCGGCGTCACCTCGTGCCGCGGCCTGCACGGCCGCCTCGGCGAAGAACGTCGCGGCCAGGGAGGGCGAGAGCCCCCGCTCGTAGTGCAGCGCGACCTCCTCCGCGTCCCGGCCCGGCTGCTGTGCGAGGTGGATCGCCGCGCGCTGGTGCAGAGCGCTCCGCGTCTCGTGCTCGATGCTGCGGTACGCGGTGGTCGCGAAGAGCTCGCTCTTGAAGCGATAGGTGACCCCCGGCCCGCTCGCGCCCGCGTCGGACTGGGGCTCGAGGATGTTCGCGCGCACGAGCTCCGCGAGCGCGTCCTCGGGCGCCGGCGCGCCGAGCGCGACGATCTCGGCGGCGCCCACCGCCCGTCCGAAGACGCTCGCGATACGGCTGGCCTCGCGCCCGTGGTCGCCGAGCTCGTCGAAGCGCGCCTGGATCGCCGCCTCGACGGTGAAGGGCACCGGCAGTCGGTCGACCGCCGTGTCGTGGGTCGACTCGTGCTCGAGCTCGCCTCGCTCGCGAAGTGCGCGCGAGACGTGCTCGACGAAGAGCGGGTTGCCGCCCGTGCGCTCCGCGAGCAGGCGTGCCCAGCGCGGGGTGATCTCCTCTCCCGCCACGGCCGACGCGAGCGCCGCGACCTCCTGAGGGCCGAGCGGGCCGACGTGGATCTGCGTCGCCGTCGGGCCGAGCACGCTGATCCGACGTGTCTCGGACATCCGCGCCGCAGCCACGACGAGCAGCGGCCGGTCGGCGAAGTGCCGCGGCAGCTCGACCAGGAGCGCTCGCGAGGGGCCGTCCACCCACTGCATGTCGTCGATCGAGAGCACCACCGGCCGCTCGAGCAGGCCGCGGAGATAGAGGTGCACGGCGCCTCGCAGGCGGTCGGCCATCAGCTGTGGATCGAGCCGCGCCGCCGCGAGCTCGGGGCTCGCGACGAAGGGCACACCGAGCAGCTCGCCCAGGAACTCGGCGCAACGGGTCGCCTCCGTGCGATCGGCGATCGCCTCGCGGGCGAGCGCCAGGACGGCCTGCCGCTGCGCCATGGGGGGCGCGTCCGAGCGCAGCGTGGGCCACCCTCGCTCGCGGGCCCCGCGGCGTGCCCGCGAGCGGAGCGCGCCGGCGAAGAGCCCGAGCGCGGAGGCGCCGCCGCTGACCTCGCCCGTGCCGGCCTCGCCCCGCGCCGAGAGGACGAGCGCCGCGGGCACGAGCGCGCGGGCGCGCTCCTCCACCGCGCGACGTAGCCGCGACTTGCCGATGCCCGTCGGTCCCTCGAGAGAGATCACCGCGGCGGTGCCGGACTGCCAGCGCGCGAGCGCGCGCGAGGCCGCCGCGAGCTCGGCGGCGCGCCCCACGAGCGGAGCGCTCGCCGACTCGACCTCGGACTCGTCGTGGTCGTCGCGCTCACCGAGCACCTCGAGGAAGCCGCCCTCCGCGCTCGCGGTGAGGAACGCGCCGCCGAGCGCCTCGGCCACCGGGCCATCCACGGCGACGCCGTCGAGCGCGAGCGTGCAGCCACGCTCGGCGCTCGCCAGCGCATCGCCGGACACCCCCGTGAGCCCCTCCTGCGCATGGCCGGAGCAGACGGCCATCCGCCGCGCGAGGTGCCGCAGCCGGACCGCCGCGGTGACGGCGCGCCGCACCTCGTCTCCGCGCCACGCGCGTGTCCCGAACATGCCGACGATCTGGTGGCCGAGGAGCATGAGGACCTCGCCACCCGCTTCCTCGATCGCGCGCGAGACCTGCTCTGGCTCGTCGACCTCGCGAGCGAGCAGCAGGATGAGGGCGCGCGACTCGCCCGGCCGCAGCGACGTCGCGGTCGTCCGCGCGGACGCGAGCGCGCCCGGCACGAGCGAGAGGGGCACCGATCCCTCGGCATGCCCCCGCAGCGCGCCCGCGAGCGCGGCCGTGTCGCGGAAGCGCCGATCCCGGAGCTTCTCGAGGCAGCGCGCGACGGCGTCGGCGAGGTGTCGCGGCAGGTGCGTCGCCGCGCGCAACGGCGGCACCGGGTCGTCCTGGATGATGGACATCAGCATCGCGATGGGCGCGCTCTTCTCGAACGGCAGCCGCCCCAGCAGCGCCTCGTACGCCAGCGTGCCGATCGCCCAGATGTCCGCTCGCCCGTCGAGGTCGCGCTCGCCGCGGGCTTGCTCGGGCGCGAGGTAGGCGAGCGTCCCGACCACCTGCGCGTCCATCGTGACCCGGGCCGCCGTGCGCACGAGCGCGATGCCGAAGTCGAGCACCTTCACCGCGCCGTCCGTGCACAGGAAGACGTTCGCGGGCTTGAGATCACGATGCACGATCCCCTGCGCGTGCGCGGCGCCGACCCCTGCGCAGATCGCCTCGAGCACCGGGACCAGCTCGTCGGGTGGCAGCGTCTTGCGGCGGGCGAGCCGAGCGTCGAGGCTCTCGCCCTCGAGGAGCTCGAAGGCGATCCACGGCGTGCCGCTCTTGGGATCCCAGCCCGACTCGAGCGTCCGGATCACGTTCGGGTGCTCGACGCGGATCGCACCCTCGCGCTCGAAGCGATCGAGGACCGCCGTCGACAGGATCTCCGGGCGGATCGCCTTGATCGCCACCGCGTCGCCCCGCGTGGAGCGCCCCCGGTAGACCACGCCCATCCCGCCGCGGCCGAGGATCCCCTCGACCACGTAAGGTCCGATCCGTTGCTGGAGCGCGGCGGCCGGGACCGAGAGCGAGAGCTCCGTGTCGTGCGTCGAGCGGTCGACCACGGGGCGCATGATAGGCCCATGCGTTATGCTGCGGCCATGCGTTGTCTTCTGGCGTCCGCGCTGGTCGCCCTGACCCTCACGGCCTGCGCGAGCGGCCCCAACTGCGCGGACGGATCGCTCGCCGCCTCCCTCGCCGCGGCCAGCCGGGGCCAGACGGTCGAGCTCGGCGCATGCAGCGTGAGCGGCAGCTTCACGGTCCCGGCCGGCGTGACGCTGCGCGGCCAGGGCGCGGCCAGCTCGCGCATCGTCGCGAGCGGCCTCGGCGTGGTGCTCGGCGCCGGGGCGAGCGTCACGGGCCTGCGGATCGATCACGGCGCCGGGCACGGGATCGTGGCCGTGAGCGTCGACTCGGTGAGCGTCCGCGACGTGGAGGTGCACTCGACGCTCGGGCGCGCCGCGCTCGGCTTCGCCGACGTCGGCTCCGTCACGCTCGCGAACGTCGTCGCCACCGGCCCCGTCGCGGACGAGGCCGCCGCGCAGCTGCTCCCGGCGCACCCGAGCGCGACCGACACCTGCCTCTACGGCGTCGTGCTCCAGCGGGTGACGAGCGCCACGCTCACCAACGTGTCCGCGAGCGGGTTCGGCGCCGGCGGCGTGGTCTCGTCCGACTCGACGCTGACCTGGACCGGCGGCACCCTCGCCGGCAACCTCACCATCGGGGCGTGGATCGACGCCGGCGCGGCGACGGTCACCGACGTCACGATCGACGGAACGCTTCGCGGCTTCGGCCTCGCGCCGCCCTATGGGCTGGCGATCGGGCGGGGGGCGAACGTCCACACGGACGGCCTCGCCGTGACCGACACGCACCAGGGGTTCGGCATCCTGCAGGACGCGAGCGACGCCGTGCACATGGGCATGCTCTGCAGCGGCCACGCTGGCGGCGGCGTCGTCGTGCAGCGCTCCGCGTCCATGACCATCGGCGGCGGCAGCATGATCGTCGACAACAGCTTCGCGGGCGTGGTCGCCATCGAAGCGAGCGGCGTGACGATCGAGAGCACGATGGTCGCGCACACCGCGCTGGCCGCCCGGCTCCTGACGTCGTGGGGCGGCGCGATGATCGGCGACGGGATCCAGCTCGTGCACCCGGCGGCGACCACGACGCTCACGGACGTCGCGCTCGTCGGCAGCGGCCGCGTGGGGCTGCTCGCAGACCTCGGCGGCGGCGACGCAGCGCTCGTCGACGCCACGAACGTGTCGACCAGCGAGACGGCGATGTTCGGCTGCGTGATGCAGAACGGCACGGGCATCGCCACCGCGAGCGGCGGCCTCTGCGCCCGGGACGCCACCGCGCTCGCCGCCGACCTCGCGCCCGGCGCCCTGGATGTCGTCGGGATCGTGATGCCGACCGAGATCCCCGCGACCGGCGCCCTCAACGGCATCGTGATGCCGACCGAGTGAGCGCTCGGCGCGGGACCGGTCTTCAGAGCTCGACGCGCGCCGTGATCATCAGGCTGCCCGCGAGCGCGAGCGGGTCGACCTGGGTGTTCCGGATCTCCTGCGCGTAGAAGAACGGGCTCAGGAAGGGCATCGAGGGCTGGCCGTCGAGCCCCAGGTGCAGCTGCGCCGGGAGCACGACGCCGCGCGACAGGATCTCGCCGAGCGTCTCGATCTCCGGCGTGGCGGCGGCGACCGGCGCGAGGGCGCGCAGCTCGAGCGAGAGGCGCGGAGCGTGGTCGATCCACCGGGGCCCGCTCGCGAGGGCCAGCAAGAGTCCGAGGAGCTGCACGATCGAATTCCATAGCGAGCCCCGTGCCGGGTCACCTTTCCCGTGATCTCGCGGAGATCTTGCGAGAACCGTCGGCGATCCGGCCGGGACCGTGACCGTGTGTTCGCGTATCCGACATTCACGCTGTGATGGCTGCCATGGCCCCCAGACGCCTGGGTCGTCGGGGCCGGTCGCCCCCACCCGCACCGATGTGCGCCGTCCGACTACCCACGGATCGGTCGTGAATTGAGCGCTCGCCGGTGTATTCCCGGCTGGATCCTCGCTTGCAACGGACCGCGCGTCCGGGCCTCCGTCCGGGCACAGAGGAAGAGGAGACACTCAATGACGACGCAGAAGAAGGTAGTAGCCCTCGGGCTCGCCCTCGGTCTCGCCGCAGCGTTCCCGGGATGCACGGGCGGCAGCCAAGGTGGCGTGCTGCCGGGCGTGGAGGCCGTGGTCTTCGTGCAGCGCGCGTTCGAGCGACCCGACCTGAGCCACGACATCAGCGGCGGCTCGCGTCAGGTCATCGACTACCAGCGCTACACGCCCGGCACGGCCGAGCACCCCGGCGGCGTGTTCGTGCTCTCGCCGCCGACGCCGGACGGGACGCTCACGAACCTCACGCGCAACTTCGACGGCGTCGACATCGCGGGCCTCGACCTCTCGTTCGACGCGAACCAGGTCGTGTTCTCGATGCGCTACGACGGTGGCGACGACCACTACCACATCTACACGGCGAACGTGAACGGCACGGGCGACGTGCACCAGGTCACCTTCGGCGACCAGGACGACATCCGCCCCATCTACGCGCCCGGGCGCCAGATCGCGTACGTCACGAACCTGGCGTACACGGCGCTCGGCACGCGCGCCGACGAGTACGAGCACTCGCGCGAGGTCACCCAGATCGCGGTCGTCTCGCTCGACGGCGGTGACCCGACGGTCTGCTCGCAGAACCTCTCGCACACCGCCGACCCCTTCCTCCTCTCGGACGGCCAGATCGGCTACTCGCGCTGGGAGCACCTCGGCCCGGTCAACGACGTGAAGCTCTTCCGCATGAACCCGGACTGCTCGGGCATGGAGGCCATCGCGGGCCAGTTCAACAAGGACTTCAACTCGATCGTCCAGGCGAGCGAGATCGAGCCCGGCGTGTTCGTCGCGATCGGCACCAGCCGCAGCCGCACGATCCAGTCGGGCGCCGTCATGCGCATCGACGCGCGCGCCGCGACCGGCACGGACGGCCTGCGCATCGACGTGCAGCAGGCGCGCTTCCTGAACTGGACGCCCGCCGTTCCGACGGGCAGCGAGTCGCCCCCCTCGGGCGTGGGCCGCTACCGCAACCCGCGCAGCATCTCGCTGATGCAGGACGGCCACATGGTCCCGACGGGTGACTTCCTGGTCTCGTGGTCGGACGGCGACGTCAACGACCGCAACGAGCTCGCCGCGACGGCGCCGCAGTTCGGCATCTACATGTTCGACCCGAACGTCCCCGACCAGCGCACGCTCGTCTACGACGATCCCGACATGTGGGACCTCTACGCGATCCCGGTCGCGCCCCGCGTCGAGCCGCGCGTCATCCCGCGCACGGTCAGCGGCACGCCGGAAGAGCTCGCGACGCGCCCCGCCATCATCGGCGCGGTGGACGTGGCAGAGACCTCGCTCGGCTACGAGACCATCGGCGGCGTCGAGGGCGCGGCGCTCCGCGGCATGCCTCTCCACGATGCGCTCCTGCAGACGCGCGCGGTGCGCGTGGTCGAGGGCTTCTCGTCGGAGATCGGCGCGGTCGGCATGTTCGGCCTCACGATGCACGAGGGCGCGGCGATCCTGGGCGAGGTGCCCGTCAACACGGACGGCAGCTGGCGGGCGGCGATCCCCGGCATGACGCCGGTCCACCTGCAGCCCCTCGACCGGTTCGGCATGGCCATCCGCAACCAGATGCTGTGGATCCAGGCGATGCCGGGCGAGAGCCGCGAGTGCGGCGGCTGCCACAGCTCGCGCTCGGGCTCGGTCCTGCCGCGCGGCGGCGTCCCGCAGACCATCGCGCAGCAGAACCCGCCCTTCATGGGCACCTTCTCGCGCATCGCCGATCGCCGCGAGCTCCCGTGGTACGGCGCGCCCTCGCACCGCACGATGCAGGACGTCTTCAACGACAACTGCGTCAGCTGCCACGGCGCGGGCAGCACCCTCGCGCAGCGCACCTACCACGTCGAGGTCACGACGATGACGGGCCAGATGCTGGCCTACGACATCCCGTGGCTCCAGCTCGATGCGGCGCCCATCGAGGTCTACTACGAGCGCGAGGTCCGCTCGTACCCGGCCTCGTACGTCACGCTCCTCTACCCGTCGGCCATGATGGACGCGACGGTGACGGGTGAGATGCCGCCGATCTGGGTCGCGCCCGGCGACGCGCGCGGCAGCCAGCTCATCGCGAGCGTCAACGTGGCGGCGACCGACGACCCGTCGGTGCACGCGTGGTCGACCCCGATGCACCCCGAAGACATGGGCGTGACGCTGTCCCCCGAGGACCGCGCGATGCTCATCCAGATGGCCGACCTCGGTGGCCAGTACTACTCGCGGTTCAACGTCGACCCGATGTGGGACTCGGCGGGCTTCTGAGAAGGAACACAGGAGAAACACCATGAAGACCCTGCAGACCATCCTCCTCGCCAGCGCCGTCCTCGCGGTCCCCGCGATCACGAGCGCGCAGACCTGCCCCGGCGGGCAGCAGTACGACCAGACCGGTGGTGGGTGCGTGTTCCGCGCCTTCGACCAGACTCGCGGCGAGCTCTCGCCGCACACGCAGGCACCCTCGGCGGACTCGCTCGAGGCCATGCTGAACTCGAGCGCGGCGCCCTCGCAGATCGCCTCGATGCTCGAGTACGGCGAGCGCGTCGAGTGCACGGCGTGCATCCCGCTGCTCGAGCGACGGATCCTCGACGACCCGGATCCGACGGTCCGCGAGCTCGCGGCCTGGTGGCTCCGCCGGCGCCCGCTCGGGTTCGGCGCGGTCATGCACGACATGACGGCGGTGCTGACGAACATGTCGGAGACGGCCACGCACCGCGAGCGCGCGGCGGCCGCCATCGGCGAGTTCATGGATCCGCACGGCGTGGACCTGCTCGGCACGGCGATCTCGAGCGACCCCGCCGCCAACGTCCGCGCGGCGGCCGTCCGCGGCATCGCGCGCATCAACGCGTCGACGGGCCTGCCCTTCATCTCGATGGCGCTGCGCGACTCGGACGCGTCCGTCCAGCTCGCCGCCGTGAGCATCATCCTGCGCGTCAACTTCTTCTCGGACACGGCGGCGGTCCTGCCGCTGCTGGCGTCGAGCGACGCGTCGCTCCGCCGTCACGCGGCGAACGTGGTCGGCGCGCTGCGCGCGGCGGACGCCGTGCCGGTGCTGGCCGCGATGCTCACGGGCGACACCGATCGTGGCGCGCGTCAGGCGGCGGCGTGGGCGCTCGGGCAGATCGGCGGGTCGGACGCGCTGACGGCGCTGACGGCGGCCGCGTCGAGCGAGCGCGAGTCGCTCGTGCGCGACGCGATCGAGAACGCGCTCGGTCGCTGAGCCGTCCTCACGGTTCCTTTCGACGCAGACGGCTCGCGGGCGACCGCGGGCCGTTTTCGTCTTCGATGGCCCTTTCGCACGAGGTACTCTCCGACCATGTTGCTCCGCTCTTCGGCGCGCTCCGCGCCCACGCAAAAGCGAAGCTGGATGTGGGCGCTCTCGGGCGCGCTCGCGCTCGCGCTCGGCGGGTGCGAGGCGCAGGATCTGCCGGCAGGCTCGTACTACGACGACAACATCCAGCCCGGGCTGACGACGAGCTGCGTCCGCCAGAACACCGGCTGCCACCTCTCCACCCCGGAGGGAACGTCGGCGGGCAACCTGGACATCTCGTCGTTCGACGCGCTGATGCGCCGCGGCGACGTGCTCGAGCCCTACGGCCCCTACCCGCTCCCGCTGCTGCTCATGAAGCCGGGCCAGCCGGTGACGATCCACGTCGAGACGTTCGGCGAGAGCGACGGCCTGCCGCTCGAGATGCGCACGGTGGACGTCACGACCGACATCCGGCACGCAGGCGGGACGACGGTCGATCTCGGGACGGCTGGCTTCTCGCTCATCAGCCAGTGGGTGCGCAACGGGCACACGCGCACGGGCTCACCGCCCACGGAGCTGCGCGTCAGCGAGGGCCCGTGCACGAGCGGCGCAGGCTCGGCCCCCGGCTACGATCCGGCCGCCGCGCCCGGGCCCGACTACGCCGAGTTCCTCGCGCAGGTGCAGCCGGTGCTGCGCACGACTTGTGCGGGCGAGGTCTGCCACGGCCGACGCGCCGCCGACCTCTACCTGAGCTGCGGCGACACGCCCGAAGAGCTGCACTGGAACCACTGGGTCTCGATGCAGTTCGTCAGCGAGTCGGTGTCGGTCTCGGAGCTGCTGCGCCGCCCGCTGGCCAAGGATCGCGGCGGCACGTTCCACGAGGGCGGCACCGTCCTGCCGAGCACCACGGACCCGCGCTACGCGGCCATCTTCCACTGGGCCGAGTCCCTGACCCCGACGGATGTCGCCCCGGTGGTGCCGCCCGGCTACGACGCGGCGGGCCTGCGCTTCTTCGCCAACCGCGTCCAGCCGGTGATGGTCCGCAAGGGCTGCATGTTCCTGAACTGCCACTCGCCCTCGATGTTCCACGATCTCCGGCTGCGGGGCGGCTCAGGAGGTCACTTCGGCCGGCTCGCGACGATCCGTAACTACGAGATCGCGCGCGCGCTGCTCGCGGTGGACGCGGAGAACCCGAACGAGAGCCGGCTCATCGCGAAGAACCTGTTCCCCGACTCGTCCGTGGCGGGAGGCATGGGTCTCGCGCACCGCGGCGGCTCGCTCTTCGAGGACTTCGGCCTGAACGCCGACGGAACCCCGCACGCGGCGACGCCCTCGGACTGCGACGCGTACACGGACGACCAGCTGGATCGCACGGGGGACCTCGACACGATCCCCGCGTACTGCATCTTCACGCGCTGGCACGAGATCGAGCGTGCGGCGGTCCATCCCGGCGTCGACACCGCTCACTCGGTCTCGTCGCTCGTGTGGGTCAATCGCCCGAGCGGCGTCGGCCGCCCCGACGACTTCGACACGTACCGGCCGGGCGCCTCCCTCCGCATCGCCGACGCGACGCTCTCGCGCACGGCGCCGCTCGCCCTCGGGGGCGAGCGCGACCTCGCCGCCGGCTGCGGCTTCCCCGCAGGCGCCGCCGACATCCGCGGACCTGCCGCGACCTGGGACGGAACTTCGATCGCGTTCGCCGCGCGCACGAGCGCCAGCGCCCCGTACCGCCTCTACCAGGTGGCGGCGGACGGAAGCGGCTGCGCCCCGATCCCGGGCATCGCCCCGGCGACCGACACGGAGCGCGGCATCCTGCTGCACGACTTCGACCCGGCCTTCGCGCCCGACGGCCGGCTCGTGTTCACCTCGACGCGAGGCTACCTGACCGACCACGCCATCGGCCGCCTGGGGCCGACACGCACGCCGGCGAGCCTGGCGCCGAACGCGAACCTCTACGTCCGCGACGCGGACGGGAGCCTGCGTCAGCTGACCTTCCTCTTGAACCAGGAGATGCAGCCCTCCTTCATGGGCGACGGCCGCCTCATCTTCACCGCGGAGAAGCGCGACCTCGAGTTCCACCAGCTCGCGGGGCGCCGCCTGAACCTCGACGGAGGCGACTATCACCCGCTCTTCGCCCAGCGCGAGAGCGTGGGGTTCCGCAGCGCGACGGAGATCGTCGAGATGCTCGACCGCAACCTCGCCATCGTCGCCGCCCCGCTCGACGCGGCGGACGGAGCCGGCACCATCGTCCTGGTGAACCGCTCGATCGGACCCGATCAGGACGATCGCGACCCGACGGACCGGCAGTTCATCCACTCCATGCTCTTCCCCGTGCCGAGCGCGCTCGGGACCGTCGGACCGGCTGGCGCGGGCGCGTTCCGCTCGCCGGCGCCGCTCCCGAACGGACACCTGGTCGCCTCCTGCGCGCTCGCCGCGACCTCGCTCACGACCGGTCCCTTCGACTTCCGGCTCTGCGACATCGATCCCGACGCCGGCACGGTCACCGAGATCGGCGGCGGGACCGGCGCGAACGTCGAGGCGGTGGCGGTCTTCGCGCGCGAGCCACACGACGTCTTCGTCAGCAGCTTCTTCGAGGCCAACGGTCACACCGAGGTCCACCCCGGCGAGCAGGACGCTGTCATCTTGTACGCCGACCTACCGCTCATCGCGACCCTGCTCTTCGCGAACCGTCGGACGGGCCGCCTGATCGATCCGCAGATCGGCGGCTTCGACGTGCTCGAGTCGCTGGCGCCGCCCGACGGTGTCACCAGCTTCGGCGACGGATCGATCGCCAGCTCGGTGATGACGGACGCCTTCGGCCAGTTCTTCGTCTCGCGGCGCGTCGCCGGGCACGTCGACCTCGCCGACGACGGATCGGCCCACATCCAGGTGCGGGGTGGAGCATCCGTGCAGCTCCGCGTGACCGACCGGGACGGGCACCCGCTGACGTTCCCGACCGGGGGCCTGTTCACCGGCGAGATCCTTCAGCGCGAGGCCGTGCAGTTCTACCCCGGCGAGCACGGCCGCCAGTCGATCCCGCGCGGCTTCTTCAACGGCCTCTGCGGTGGCTGTCACGGCTCGATCTCCGGCCGCGAGCTCGACATCGCGGTCGAGGTCGACGTCCTCACGCGCGCCTCGCCGAGCATCCAGGCGCGCGACGAGATGCCGGTGGACGTCCGCTGACGCGTCTCGCTATCTTCTCGCCGTGCCGCTGCCCACGCTGATCAGCATCGCGTTCGCGACGGGAGTCGCCGCTGCGCTCGCCGGGCGCGGCGAGCTGCGCCTGAGCCCGCGGCATCCGTTCCTGACGACCGCCTTCGGCGCGTACCTGCTCTTCGCGTGCCTCGTGCTCGTCCCGGCGAGCGTGTACTTCTACGTGTTCCACGGCGACTGGTTCCTGCTCTACCTCTTCGACGTGCAGCGCGTGCCCTCGGCCATCGCCCTGGTCGGATTCGTGCTCGAGGTGGGGATCGGCGCCCTCGGCTTCTCGGCCGGTGCGGCGCTCCTGCGCTCGCAGCGCGAGGCGGTCGCGGGCGGCGTGATCGCGGCCGCCGTCATCCTGGGCGCGGCCGTACCGGCGCTGCTCCGGGAGCGGCTCTCGGTGGCGGGAACCTTCGCGCAGTACGACGGCCAGTTCGGCCTCACTCCGCTCTCGGACTCCCCACTGTTCGCCGGCGGGATCGCGATGGCGGTGCTGATCGTGGCGGGCTTCGTGTTCCTGATCGTCCGCCTCAACTACGCGTCCGCCCGCGGGTAGCCCATGCGCGATCGGTTCTCCCTGATCGGACACGAGGCGATGGCGCTGATGAACCCGCTCGCCGAAGACGAGCTGCTCGCGCTGCTCGGGTCCGCCGACCTCGGCCCGGGCGAGCACGTGCTCGATCTGGGCGGGGGCCGCGCGGACCTCGCGCGCATCTGCGTGGAGCGGTTCCGCTGTACGGCGACGAGCGTCGACCGCTCGCCCGCCGCCTGTGAGGCCGCTCGCGACCGGACCCACGGGCTCGGGGTCGACGTCGTCTGCCAGGACGCGCAGGTCTTCCTCGACGGCAAAGACGCAGGCACGGCGGGGCTCGCCGCGGCGCTCGGCGCGCTTCACGCATTCGGCAGCGGCCTGCCCGGCTGGACGACCGCGCTCGAAGCCCTTCGCCCGCGGGCGCGCCACGTGCTGGTCGGCGACCTCGTCGCGATCGGACCGAGGGCGGCGGCCGAGATGGACGTCGCGACGATGGCGCAGATCACGCCGCTGCTCTCGGGCGCGCGCAAGCGCGTCGTGCTCCCACCGGCGCGCGTGCTCGCGTACGAACGCGCGTGGTGCGACGCCGTCGAGTCGTTCCTCCGCGCCCATCCCGGCGATCCCCGGAGCGCGTGGGCCGAGGAGCGCATCGCGTGGAGCCGCGCGCCAGCGCGCGAGGCGGCCTGGCGCGAGCTCGCGTTCGTCGCGATGATGGTGCCCGGAGAGCCGTCAGCGCACGAGGAACGCGTAGCGCCCGTCGCGGGGGGCCGCGTCGAGCCCCGCGCGAGCGCTCGCGACGAGGGTGACGCGCTCGTGCACGAGCGGGACGACCGGTAGCTCGCGCGCGAGGACGCGCTGCACCTCGGCGTAGGCGTCGCGTCGTGCGCCCAGCTCGAGCGTCGAGACCCCACGGTCGAGCGCCGCGTCGAGCTCCCGCGAGCGGAAGCGCCAGCGGTTCGCGCCCCCGCCCTCGCCGGGGATCGAGCGCGAGTCGAAGAAGCGCGCCAGCACGTGCGGCTCGAAGAGCTCGGGCAGCGCCATGAGCGTGAGGTCGAAGCGCCCAGCGTCGAGGTCCGCGAGCAGGACCCCCGTCTCGCTGGGGCGTACCTCGACGTCGAGCCCGACGTCGGCGAGCATCGCGGCGATCGCGGCGGCCGTGGACACCCGGATCCGGTCGCTCGAGCAGCGGAGCACGAGCCGGGTCCCGTCGGCGACGCCCGCCTCCCGCAGCAGCGCCCGAGCACCCGCCGGATCGAACGAGGGAGCGCGCGCCTCGGGATCGGACGCCCAGTGACCCTCGGGGATCCAGCTCTCGGCGACGCGCGCGAGTCCCTCGTACTTGCCGTCGGCGATCGCCTCGCGATCGATCGCCATCGCGATCGCCCGCCGCACGCGGACGTCGGCGACGCTCGGGTGCTCGGTCTCGATCCCCAGGTAGACGGTCCCGGTCCCTTCCGCCGTCCGCACGACGAAGCGAGGATCGTCCTCGAACATCGGCACGAGCAGCGGCGGGATCGACGCGAGCGCGACGTCGCCCGCCCCGCCGAGCATCCGTAGAGCTCGCGTGTTCTCGTCGTGGATGACCACGAAGCGCAGGTGCGGCCTCGCCGGGATCCCCGCGTGGAAATCGGCGCGCCCGTCGAGATCGATCACCCGCGTTCCCGGCGTCGCGAGCGCGTAGGGCCCGCTCCCGGCGAGCGCCGCATCGCCGAGGTGCAGGTGCGTCCCCGCGTCCTCGGCGCGGACGATGGGCATCTCGAGATCGGTCAGGAAGGGCGCGTGGGGCGCGCGCAGCGTGAAGACGACGTGGCGCGCGTCCGGCGTGTCGATCCGCGCGATGCGTGCGTAGTTGTCGGCGAAGCGGCTCGCGACCGCCGGCGCCGCGATGCTCTCGAACGTCGCGCGCACGTCCGCCGCATCGAGGGCCGTGCCATCCGAGAAGGTCAGGCCCGGCCGGAGCGTCACTGCGTAGGTGAGCGCGTCATCGCTCGCATCGACGCGCTCGGCGAGCGCCGGCATGGGCTCGAGCGTCGTCGGGTCGATCGCGACCAGGCCCGAGAAGAGCAGCCGCGAGACGCGCAGGCCCTGCGCGTCCACGACGTGGCGCGGGTCGATCTCGAGCGGCTCGCCGGGGATGAGCACGACGAGCCGCTCTGCAGGCGGTGGCGCCGCGGACGGCCCGCAGCCCGCGGCGCCCGCGCTCACGAGCGCGACGAGGGCCATGGTAAGCAGAGGCGCATGACGGCACGCCCCCTCCTCCGCACGAGCGCGCTCGCCGCGCTGGTGATCGCGCTCTCGTCGATCGGCCACGGCAGAGCCCAGCCGCCACCGGCCCACGCCGCCCTCGGGGCCGAGCTCGCTGCGCTCGTCGCTGCGGCCGGCCTCGGCGACCAGCTCGGCGTCTCGGTGGTGGACGCGCGCGACGGCGGCGTGATCTTCGGACACCAGCCGGACCTCGCGCTCAACCCGGCTTCGAACATGAAGCTGGTCACGGCTGCGGCCGCCCTCGCCACGCTCGGCGCGGACTTCCGGATGCACACGGGCCTCTACGGGCACGTGGACGGCGATGCCGTGACGGGGGGCCTGGTGCTTCGTGGGTTCGGCGATCCCTCGCTGCGGCAGGCCGATCTCGTCGAGCTCGCGCGCGACCTCGCCGACCACGGCGTGCGCACCGTCGATCGCGTCGTCGTCGACGGGACGTACTTCGACGGGCAATACCTGCCTCCCGCCTTCGATCAGCAGCCCGGTGAGGTGGCCGCCTTCCGCGCGACGACGGCGGCGGTGTCGGTCGACGCGAACGCGTACACGCTGCGCGTCTTGCCCGGCGCCAGCGTCGGCGCCCTCGCGAGCGTCCGGCTCGACGGCGCCGGGTACTTCGAGCTGGACAATCAGCTCACGACGGGGGCCGAGGGCGCGTCCAACGTCATCGCGGATCAGCGGGCGGCCGGCGATCGCCTGCACCTCGGCCTCCGCGGCACGGTCGCGCTCGGGATCACCGGCGCCTCGTACCGCCGCCGCGTCGAGACGCCCCTGCCCTGGGTCGGCCACCTGATGGTCGACGCGCTCGCGAGCGCCGGGATCCACGTCACGGGCGGCGTGTCGGTCGCCACGAGCGCTCCGACCGCGGGGCTGCTCGCCGACCACGCCTCCGCGCCGCTCTCGCAGCTGATCCTCCCGATGGGCAAGCAGAGCGACAACTTCACCGCCGAGATGGTGTTCCGTGTCCTCGGGGCCGAGCGCCGCCGACCGGGCAGCGCCGCCACCTCCGTCGAGGTCGTAGAGGCCTACCTCGCGAGCATCGGCATCGAGAGCGGCCGCGTCACCGTCGTGAACGGGTCGGGCCTCTTCCAGGGCAACCGCATCGCCGCGGGGGATCTCGCGCATCTGCTGGCCTCGGTCTACCAGAGCCCGGCGATGCGCGACGAGTACGTCGCGTCGCTGGCGATCGGGGGCGTGGACGGCACGCTGGAGGGGCGCCTGCGCGACCTGCCCGCCCCGCGCATCGTGCGCGCCAAGACGGGAACGCTCGACGACGCGATCGCGCTCTCGGGGTACGTCCTGGGGCGCACGCCCGGCGAGGCCATCGCGTTCTCGGTGCTCGCCAACGGCCGCGGCCAGCACGCGCCGGCGCGGGCGCTCTGCGACGGTGTCGCTCGCGCCATCGCGAGCCACCTCTGGCGCGAGTAGATTCGAGACGTGGAAGGCGACGCGCTCATCCGGAACGCCCTGCTGGTCGGCTTCGCGGTGTTCTTCGGCGTGCTGGCGTACGTGGCCGTGCGTGCGCTCGTCGAAGCGCGCGCGCACGCGGCGGTCGAGCCGGACGGACTCGAGGCGACGCTCGGCTTCGGGCTCCGCGAGCCGCTCGATGCGATCGCCCTCGCGGTGGCCGACCTGACGCTGCCGGGCGCGACGAAGCTCGAGATCCGCGTGACGCCGCTCGCACCGGAGGGTAGCGCCACGACGTATCGTTGGACCCTGAGGTGCGAGCCGATCGGCGCCCTGCGCGCCGATTCGAGCCCGCGTATGCACGAAGCGATCGGCATGCTCGCGTCGCACTTCGAGAAGCTCGGCGGCGTGCCCGCGGGCGTGGTGACGGTGAAGCTCGAGGGCGGCGCCGTGGCGTCCGTCGGCTTCGCCATCACGTGACGTGGGGAGGCGGCGCCCGGGACCCGGCGAACTCGCCCCGCCTCACTCCTTGATCTGGCGGCGGATCTTCGCGAGCGCCTGCTCCTGGAGCTGGCGGATGCGCTCGCGCGACAGGTTGTACTTGTCGCCGATCTCCTTGAGCGTGAGCTCGTCCTCGTCGTCGAGGCCGAAGCGCCAGCGGAGGATGCGTGCCTCCATCGGGCTCAGGGTGTCGAGCAGGCGCCGCACCTCGTCCGACCACGTCTTGCTGACGAGCTGCTCGTACGGAGTGGGGACGTTCTCCTGCTCGAGGAAGTCGATGAACTTCCGGCCGTCCTCGTCGTTGACCGGGCGATCGAGGGAGAACGGCGTCTCCGCCCAGTAGCCCTTGATCTTCTCGAGCTTCTCGGCGGCGATGCCCGTCTCTTTCTCGAGCTCCTCCGGCGTCGGCTCCGCGCCGGTACGGGTCGCGATCGCCTGCGTCGCGCGCGCGACGCGGTTGTACGTGTCGAGCATGTGGACGGGGATGCGGACCGCGCGGCCCTTGTCGGCCAGCGCCCGCGAGATGGCGTGCCGGATCCACCACGAGGCGTACGTGCTGAAGCGATAGCCGCGGTTGTGGTCGAAGCGCTCCACGGCCTTCATCAGGCCGATGTTGCCCTCCTGGATCAGGTCGATGAGCGGCAGCCGGCCGCGGTTGTAGCGCCGGGCGATCGAGACCACGAGCCGGAGGTTGGCCGCGACGAAGCGGTTCTTCGACTCCTGCTGCAGGTCGCGCGCGCGATCGACGCCGCTCAGGTACTTCTTGAACGCGGGCGTGAGCTGCACGCCCTCGCCGACGAGGTCGCGCTCCGCGGCGAACTCACCGGCCGCGCGGTGCACCGCCCGGTCCGAGTCCGCGACGAAGATCCGGTCGCTGTCGAGGATGCGCATCGTGGTGGAGAGCGCCTTGGCGGTCTCGTCCCACTTCTCCTGCTCGCGACGCGAGAGCTTCACGGTGCCCGGCCGCGCGAGCTTGCGCAGGATCGCGATCTCGGGGAGCACCTGCTCGGTGACGTGCCGCTCGATCGTGGACGCGACCGTCTCGAACGCCGCAGGATACGAGCAGAGGGCCTGCCAGTAGCCGATCTCGAGCTTCTCGACCTCCTTGGCCGCCTCGATCTCCTCCTGTGGCGTGAGCACGCGATGCCCCGCCATCTCGCGGAAGTAGCGGCTGAGCGTCGAGTCGCCGCCGCCCTGGCGCTCCATCTCCTTGAGGGCCTTCTCGGCCTCGGCCTGCGCCTCCGCGAGCTGCTCCGGGCTCGGATCGCCGTCGGCGGAGAACTCCGCCTCCTTCTCCTCGACCTCGTCGTCCTCTTCCTTGGCCGCGCCTTCCTTCGCGGGCGCGGCGTCCTTGCCCTTCGCGCCGCCCTTGGCGGGCTTGAGCGCGGCCTTGCCGCCCTTGCCCTTGCCGGGACCGGTGGCGGGGGCGCTCGCGAGCGCCTGTACCACCGCTGCTGCTGCCGCCTTGGCCATCGGATCCTTCCTCTCGTCCCCGCCCTTGTTCGCGCTCCCTGGCGCACGCTTGCCGCTCACCCCGGTGGGAAGCACGCTCGATGCCTTGCCACTCGCCTTCTTGGCGGCGACCGACTTCATCGACGGCATCGCTTTCGCAGCGGCGTTCACGGCGGGCTTCCCTCTCGTCTCAACGTCGGGCTTCTTGCCCTCGTTCCGTTGCCCGGCCGAACCAGTCCGTTTCTCCGGGGCCTTCGACTTCGCGACGGACGCCGCGGGCGCGCCGCCCGCGCGAGCACGCGACGTGCCACTTCGTGCGCCTGTCTGGCCTTTCGTCACGCGTTCACCTCGTACCTAAGCCCCGCGTCCCCTCATACGACCCCGGCCCGCGTCCGTCCCCAGCGTCCTGGGAAAGCAAGAAGCGGTCGCTCGCCGTTCATCGTGAAGGTACTCTCGCCCCGGCTGGGCCTGCGCGAGAGTGGCGCGGACTCTACACCGACTCGTGCTCGGACCGATCGCCAACTTTTCGTCTTTGCAACGGCCCTCTTCCGAAGGTGCGAAGGCGCGCCGTCTATCCCAAGGCCGCCGATGACACAACAAAGCGACGTCGACCGCCCCGGTGGCGACGCGCGGCGCCGGACGGCGCCTGGAGGCGCCACCCGGGGCGGGGCGCGCCTCCTGATCACGGGCCTGATCTCGCTCGGGGCCGTCGTGAGCCCGCTCGTGGCACGGGCCGAGCCGCTGCCGCTCGAGGCGTCCCTGCGGCTGACCCACCCCGTGACCGTGCACGTGGGTGCGGAGGGCAGCGACACGCATGTCGTGGCCAGGGCGGGACGGCACGTCGCAGAGGCGATCGTGCCGGTCGTGCTCGAGGACGCGAGCGCGGAGCGGATCGACACGACGCGCGGACCGACCATCCTCGTCCGCGGACGAGGGGCCGGGCGGTCGTACGCGTGGATCGTCGTCGAGCGTCGCGGCGCGCCCGCGATCGTGTGGAGCGGCCGGACCGACCTGCATGGCGACCCGGGCGAGCGCGTCGCCGACGCGATCGAGACCCTCGATCGCACCGGCGACGGGCGGCCCGACGTGGTCGTCGGCCAGGTGCGCGAGGGCGTGACCACCTGCGGCAGCGCCCTGGCGCTCGCCTTTCCCTCGGCCCTCGACGACGTCGGGGAGCTCCGCCCGGTGTCGATCGGCCGCGTGGGCGCCGATCGTGTGGACGTCGCCGCGACGGCCGTCTCCCCGGGACCGACGCCCCCACCCGTCGGCACGACCCTGCGCGTGGTCGGCGCGACCAGCGCGCTCGGCGTCACCGACGCCGCCTCGCTCGGGACGTTCGGTGGGCTGGGCGACGGGGACCCGGCGACCGGCTGGATCGAGGGGCGGGCGGGCGCGGGCCCAGGCGAGCTCGTCTCGCTTCGCATCGACGCGCCGCGCGCCGTTCGTGCGATCGCCCTGGTCCGATCGACCGCCGCCGGCGTCGACGCGCCGCGCTCGGTGTTCGTCGTCGGGGACACCGGCTCGGCGCTCCACGTGACGCTGCCCGACGTGTTCGATCGTGCGTGGATCGTGCTCCCCGAGCCGCAGGCCTGGACCTGCGTGGCGCTCGTGATCGAGCGCGGCCCGACCGAGGACGCAGCCGAGCACGTGGGCCTCGGCGAGATCGAGGCCTACACCGAGCTCGACTTCGGTGGCGGCGTGGCGACGCTGGTCGAGTCGCTCGTCGCCGAGGGCGCGGACGCGGAGCGCACGGCGGACTGGCTCGCGCGCGCGGGCGGCGCGGCCCTCGACGCGCTCGCCCTCGCGTGGGACCGCCTCTCCGCGCTCGGCCACCGGCGGGCGCTGCGCGTCGCGGCCGCGCACGCGAGCGCCGAGCCCGCGCTGCGGCTGCTCGCGCTGGGCGCGGTCGACGACGACGACGACGTCCAATCGGACGCGCTGGCGGTGCTCGCGCACGCAGGATCTGGCGGCGCGCGCACGCTCGTGGAGGTCGCCGCCGGCGACCGGGGCGAGCCGGCCGCGCGCACGCTCGCGCTCTCGCGGGAGCCCTTCGACGTCGCGCCCCTGCTTCGCGCGACGAGCGGGGGCGGGTCCGAGCGGCCGTGGCTGCGCGCGGCGATCGGCGCGCGTGCCGGCCGCGAGCCACGCGCGGATGTGGACGCGGCGATCGCGGCGTGGCTGCCCGACGCCCCGCCGGGCGCGATCGCGGCCGTCGCGCTCGCGACCAGCGAGGCCCGACCCGACCTCGCCCGCGATCTCGTCACCCGCGCCATACCGGCGGCCGCGGAGTTCCGCGATCGCTACAGGCTCGCGCTCGCCTCGCGGCACGCGACCGTTTCCGCCGCGAACGACGCATGGCTCACGGACGTCGCGACGCACGCCGAAGAGTGGATGCTGCGCGCCGCCGCGCTCGAGGCGCTCGCGCTGCGCAGCACGCTCGCGATCGCCGCCGGCCTCTCCGACGCGAGCCCGCGCGTCCGACGGACCGCCGTCGCGAGCCTCGCGGCGGATCCTGCCTCGACCGATCGCCTGATCGACCGCGCCACCCGTGATCCCTGGCCCCTCGTTCGTGTGGCGGCGCTCGAGGCCCTCGCCCACCGGGACGCGGAGATCACGACGCTGCGCGGCCGCCTCGCCGATCGCTCGCCCATGGTCCGCGCGCGCGCGATCGAGCTGCTGACCGAGCGGGCCGATCACGGCGCGTGGCCGCTGCTCGCGCCCATCTTCGCCGACGACGACGAGTGGCCGCGGGTCACCGCGGCGGCGCTCGGGCTCGCGAGCGCCTTCTGCGTCCCCGACGCGACCGTCGCGGTGGAGCAGGTCATGCGCCGCGGGACGCGGCAAGGCGCGTGGGCCCCGCACGTCGACGTCGCGGTCGAGGCGCTGCGGATCGCCATCCGGCTGGGCGGCGAGACGGCCGCGCGGGCTCGAGCCATCGCCACCGAGTCCGCGAACGAGGCCTTCGCGCCGGTCCTGGCCGGACAAGGCGCCCTCGAGGCTTGCCCCGTCCCGGCGCCCTGATGCCCATTGAGGCGGGCCCGGAGCGCGTGATAGCGTCCGCGCGCTAATCGAAAGGGTCTCGATGATGCGTCGTCTCTGCTCGTGCCTCCTCGCGATCGCGCTCGTTCCTGTGCTCGCCTCGTGCGGCGAAGGGCGAAACGCGGATCTGAACATCGAGGAGCTGCCGTCGGTCACGCCGAGCCTGCCGTCCGTGCCGACGCTGCCGCCGCCGCCCTACCCCGTCACGTACCCCGATCAGAGCTACAGCGTGTACGGCCTGCGGCGCCGCGAGACGACGACGATGGACACCGACGTGAACGTCACCGCGTACATCGCACGCGTCTACGTGCCCGAGGAGTGCCCCGAGGGTCACACCTGCCCGCCGCCGGCGGCGCCCCACATGTGGCTCGCGGACGCTCGCGGCGAGACCGACGAGACACACCTCCTGATGGTCGTCGGGTACGCCGAGAACCAGGCCGCCATCGACGAGGCGCGCGACTCCGAGGCGCACGGTCATGCGCAGCCCACGGAGGAGGAGTCCGGCCTCACTCCGATTCCTACCGACTTCTACCCCGGCGCCAAGGTCCACATCGTCGGCCACTTCGCACGGATCTCGTCGAGCGGCTTCAACGTCTCCGAGGGCCTGCTCGAGTACCGCAGCCACACGACGATCGAGCCGGGCGAGATCCCCGACGCTGGCCCCGCGCGGCGGCGCTGAGCGCCGCGCCGCGCGCTGAGCCGGCCCTGAGCCCGGCCCGCGCTCAGGGCCGATAGTCGGCAAACGCGGTCGCGTCCGCGTCCTGCAAGCGGAAGACCACGGGCACGCCCGTGACGCGCGCCAGGCGGTAGGGCGCGCCTTCGGTCCCGACGACGACGGGACCGATCTCGATCCGTGTCGCCGCCGATCCCGCCGCGCGGTGCGTGGCCTCGATCGTGATCACGGGCGCGGGCATCGCGGTGCCGTAGGGCTCGACGCCGCTCGCGTGCAGGCTCGCGAGCCGGTCGAGCATCGCGGTCGTCGGGCCGGTGGCCGCGGGCCCGAGGTCGGTCACCCAGGCGTCGCCGGACTCGCGCAGCGAGACGGTCCCCGCGGGACCCGTGATCGCGAGCGCGCTGACGTCACCGCTCGGCACCGCGAGCAGATCGCGGCTGACGAGCGGGCGCGCGATGGCGTCGACGAGCGCCGACGCGACCACGAAGACCGCGGGGTCGTCGCCGAGCGTCGCGAACGCCCCGCCCTCGGTGGCCGCGCCGACGTGGAGCGTCGGCTCGAGCGGCCCCTCGCGGTGCGCCGCCTCGCCGTCGTCGTCGCCGTGGTCGTCGTCGCCGTGGTCGTCGTCGCCGTGAGTCTGCGCGAAGTGGACCGACACGACGTAGCGCGGGTGATCCAGCGCGTGCTCCGGCGCAGCGGCCGCAGAGACGAAGCGCAGCGCGCTGAGCCCGGCGATCGCGCGCGCGACGTCGCGCACCGCGCCGTCGTCCGCGACGAGAGCGCTCGGCTCGGTCAGGCGCCAGCCCTCGTCCCCGTGCGTCACGGCCTCCACCGCGGTACCGCGCGTGATCCTCACGAGCGTGGCGTCGTCCGCGTCCCGCTCGACGAGCCGCCGCCGGCGGAAGGAGACGGGATCTCGCCAGACGAGGTCGCGCGCGCGCAGGTCGAAGCGCCCGATCTGCGCCTCGTCGCCCCGGCGCACCCAGATGCCGACCGCGTCCGCGGCGCCGAACGAGACGATCTCGGGCTCCGCGTCGTCGGTGCGCGCGATGGTGAGCACGGCCGCCGGCGTCGTCAGCGCGTGCTCCGCGAGCAGCGCGTCGGTCACCGGGACCAGCTCCTGGGCGTCCTGGCCACGCAGCGCCTCCATCAGCTCCCCGACCGCGTCGTCGTCCGCGTCGACCGCGGCGTCGCCCTCTCCGATGCGGAAGCCCCCCTCGACGCGCGAGATCGTGAACGCGCCGTCGCCGTGGCCCATCGTGATCGACTCGACCCGGTCGTCCGGGGTCGAGACGAGCCGCGTCTCACGCAAGCGATCGAGCGAGACGTCGAGCGGCTCGACGTCGCTGGCGAGGATGCAGACGACGGGGCCCTCGTTCACGACCGCGAGCCGCTCGTCGTCGTGGTCCGGGCACGGACCGATCACGCGCAGGCGCATCGGCGAGCGCTCCGCTTCGTCGCCCGTCGCCCCGTCCGGGGCGGGCGCCCGCGCGATGCGCAGCTCGTGCGTCGGCGGAGCCAGGTCCGGACCGGGCTCCTCCATCACGAAGCGCGTCGCGCGCGCGTGCGTCGCGAACTGCAATAGCCCGTCGATGCCCGCGGTCCGCGCGTATCCGTGCACGGGCTCCGTGAGCCCCCAGGGACCGGCGTGGCCGTCCGCGCCCGAGCGCTCGGCCACGACGTGCGTGTCCGCGTTGGTGATCTCCACCCGCCGGGCGTCACGCGCCCGGAAGTGATGGAAGAGATCCTTGTTCCGGAAGTGGTCGGCGTCGTGCTCAAGCGCCTCGAGCAGGTCGCGGCCGCAGATCCACGCCGTGTCGCCCTCGCCGAGCGTGACGTAGAGCCCCTCCCCCCGCGGGTCGTCACCGCCGACGAGCAGCCGGTGCGACTCTCCCGCGACCGTGAAGTCCACCGTCGCGCGCGGCTCTTCCAGGCCGAAGCGCCGACGATCGTCGTCGCTGATCCCCTCGAGCGTGCGCCGGGCGTCGAGCCACTCGAGCGTCGACATCAGCCCATCGACCGACTCGCTGTCCGCGGGCGCGTGGACCGGCGCCTCGAGCGACCAGTCGCCCACGCCGAACGTGTCGAGCGTCTCCTCGCCCTCGTCCTCGGCGCGCTGCAGCACGACGTGGGTCGTGCCCGCGTTCAGCTCCAGGCGCGTCACGCGCGCGCGAACGAAGGCCTGGATGACGCGCCCGCGCCGCGCGTCGAGCTCGCCCGTCGTCAGCGAGCCCTGCTCGAAGATCAGGATGTACGCGAGCATCGCCACCGCGATCCCGCCCAGCACCATCGTGGTCCGCTTGCTCATGTCCCCGCGACCCTCAACTGCGACGGTTCCACCACACGGCGATCCCGAGGAAGACCGAGGCGAGCGGCAGCAGCACGAGCACGCGGAACCCCAGGTCGAGCACGTCGCTCTCGGTGAGCTGCACGGGCCGCGAGGTCATGCGTCGCGGCGGCACCTCGAGGAGGGCCTGCCGGGCGGTGAGCCAGCCGAGGATGGCGCTCGCGAGCTCGTAGTTGATGACCTCACGCGTGGCGATGAGCTCGGAGGCGAGGAAGTCCGAGTCGCCGATGACCACGATGCGCCCGGGCGACCGCGCGGCGTCGTCGTCCGCGGCATCGCCGTCGTCCGCGGCATCGCCGTCGTCCGCGGCATCGCCGTGGCGCGGCACCTCGAGCGCGACGCCGAGCGAGACGGGCCCCGGGTAGTCCTGATCGTCCCGATGCGGCTCCATCGTCTGGACCAGGAGCGCGATGTCGGTCTCGGCGAACGAGCTCTCGCTCGCCGACAGGATGGTCGTCGCCTCGCTCTCGTCCGCGGGCCGCACCGAGCGCACGAGGTTCACGACCATGGGCAGGTCGAGCGACGCGAAGGCGCTCGTGATGGGGTGCTCGCCGTAGCTGGCCACCAGGAAGGGGCCGGTGGGCGAGGGCTGGCTCGGCAACAGGTGGTGCTCGTCCATCTCGAGCACGATCGTCCTGTCGAGGCGGATCCCGAGCTCGCGCAGCACCGACTCGAGCCCGCTCGGGCGGATCTCACCACCGTCGATCTCGGGATCGATGGCGAGCAAGAGGTGGCCACCGCCTTCGACGTAGTGGCGGAGCAGCGTGGCCTCCTCGGCGGTGAACGCGGACCTCGGCCCGATCACGAAGGTCGCGTCACACGTGTCCGGGAGGACCGTACGCCCCCGCGTCTCGATCTGCTCGACCTCCAGGTTCTCCCGCCGCATCTCGTCGCGCAGGCCACCGAGGTCGCGCTCGGTGCCGCGATCGAGCGTCCACTCGCCGTGACCGCTCGTGATGCACACGTGCGTGGCGCGGCCGCTCGTGACCTCGAGCAGGCCCCCCGAGATGGCCTGCTCACTGCGGACGTCGACGTGCGCATCGCCGCCCTCGCCCGAGGGATCGAAGTCGATGCTCACCAGGTCGTCCCGGGTGATCTTCCACTGGCGATCGCCGTTGACGATCACGAGCGCGACGTCGGCCGCCTCGCTACCGTCGGCGAGCATCGCGCGCGCGAGGCCGAAGCGCTCGGCGATCATCTGGTACTCGCTCGGCTCGCGATCCGGGTCGACGTAGTGCAGCACGACGTGCTGGCTCTCCGCGCGGTAGCGCTCGAGGAGCTCGCGTACGTCCTGGTAGTTCGACTCGCCCGACGAGAGGACCATGTAGACGTCGATGTCGGTCGTGAGGCCCGTGAGGAGCTCGTGGGTGCGCGGGGAGAGGGTGAAGAGGCCCTCGCTCGTCCAGTCCCACCGATGGTAGTGGCGGAACGAGAGGTAGTTCGCCATCAGCGCGATCAGGACGACGATCAGCGCCGACGCGAAGACGTTGGCGCGCCCCGCCAGACGCCGGGCGCTCGTGGCGTCCTCCGGCGGCTTGGTGGCGGCGGCCTCCGGCGCGCGGTTCTTCGGACCGTCCTTTCGCTCGCTGCTCACGCCTCGTACCTCCGTGCCTCGAGCGCGCGGATGCTCAGGAACACTCCGAGGGCGGCCAGGGAGAGCTCGTACGTCAAGTAGCGGCTGTCGACGATGCCGCTCGCGAACGTGCTCATGTGCGTCCAGAGGCTCATGTAGTCGAACACGCTGCGCATGGAGTCGTCGGTCACGAGGAACGAGAGCAGGCCGAGGATGAAGAAAGCGCCGAGCGCGATGAACGTCAGCACGGCCGCGGTGATCTGGCTGCGCGTCAGCGCGCTCATGAGCAGCCCGAGCGCCATGTAGTACGCACCGAGCCCGAAGATGCCGACGTACGTCGCCGCGATCTTCCAGAGGTCGAGGTCGCCGAAGCGGCTCGTCAGCCAGACGTACATGAGCGTCGGCACCCAGAGCGTGACCCAGAAGACGAGCGCCGCGAGGTACTTGCCGAGGACGACCGCCGCATCCGACACGGGCGCGGTGAGCAGCGCCTCGATCGTCCCCTGACGGTGCTCCTCGGCGAGAAGGCGCATCGTCAAGAGCGGCGTGTACACCATGATGGGGATGTAGAAGAGCGTGGTCCCGCCGAAGTAGTGGCTCAGCGGGTTCGCGCCCGAGCTTCCGGAGCCGAGATCCTGCTGCGAGTACCAGAACGACATGACCCAGAAGGTGGCGCCCTGGAAGAGCAGCCACGTCGTGATCACGACGTAGGCCAGGGGCGAGACGAAGAAGGAGACGATCTCTCGCTTCGCGATGGTCCAGATGGCCTTCATTCGTCGTCCTCGGCGTCGTCGCTCGCGCTCGAGCCCGCGTCGTCGTCGTCCTCGGCGTCGTTCGCCTTCGCCGCGTCCCCGTGCGTGAGCAGGCTGAACACGTCCTCGAGCGAGGCGCCCTTGGCCTCGGTCAGCTCACGCAGCGTGAGGCCCGCGCCCGCCACCGCCTCGAAGATCCGCTCCGCGAGATCCTCGCCGTCGGCGATCCGCACGACGACGCGCGTCACGCCGTCCGCGTCGGTCTTGCTCTCGAACCCGCGAGCGATCCCCCCGAGCGCCTTGCCGAGCGCCTCGCCGCTGGCCTTGCTGCGCAGCACGAACGCCCGCTCCCGCGCCGGCGGCGCCTTGAGCTCGTCGGGCGAGCCCTCCTGCACGACGCGCCCCTTGTGGATGATGACCACCCGTTCGCACGAGGCCTCGACCTCCGGGAGGATGTGCGTGGAGAGCAGGACGGTCTTCGTCTTGGCGAATCCCCGGATCAGATCTCGGACCTGCCGGATCTGGTTGGGATCGAGCCCCGCGGTCGGCTCGTCGAGCACCAGGAGCGGTGGATCGGCGACCAGCGCGTCGGCGAGGCCCACCCGCTGCCGCGTGCCCTTGCTGAGCTGCCCGATGATCCGCGAGGCGACCTCGGTCACGCTGGCCTGCCCGAGCGCGGCGTCCACGCGACGACCGATGTCCTTGCCCGGGACGCCTTTGAGCTCGGCGCGGTAGCGCAGGTACTCGACCACCCGCATCTCCGGGTAGAGCGGGCACGCCTCGGGCATGTAGCCGATCCGGCGGCGGGCCTCGATCGGCTTGTCGAGCATGTCGATCCCGTCGATCCGGATCGTGCCCCCGCTCGGGGCGAGGAACCCCGTCAGCATGCGCAGGGTCGTGCTCTTCCCGGCGCCGTTCGGCCCCAGAAACCCCACGATCTCGCCCTTCTCGACCGAGAACGAGATCCCGTCGACCGCCGTGCGCAGACCGTACCGCTTCGTCAGGCCCTCGACCTCGATCATCGGACCACCTCGATCACGCCGCCTCCCGAGAAAACCGGGCTGCCTCTAGTCCATGCGCCGAGGTGGGGCAAGAATCGACGCCGCTTTCTGGACGCGTCGATCGTGGCGAGCGGACCCTCCGGGCCATGGCTGTCGTCGCTCTCACGCTCGCCGTGCTGCTCGTCGGTCAGGACGTCGTCTCGTTCGTGAACCGCCCGCGCGGCTGACCCGACGTTCCGGTCGGCCCCTCGCACTCCTGACTTGCGCCCACCTTCGGGTGGCGTGTTAGCGTCCCCGCCGCCGCGGGACGGCATGAAGGACGGAGGGGCTCGATGAGGAAGAACGTTTGGGTGAGCGCGCTCGCGATCGCAACGCTGCTCGCGTGTGGCGGCGGAAGCGGCAGCAGCAGCAGCGGTGGCGGTGGCGGCGATCATCCGACGGGCGGCGGTGAGCGCGGTGAGGGGCCGCACGGTCTGCACGCCGGATCACACGGCAGCTGCATGCGGGAAGCGCAGGGCGTCTGTCACGAGGTGCTCCGCGCGCTGAACGAGGAGGGCCGAACGCAGGCGCGGACGGACTGCGAGGCCCAGGGTGGCCGCTGGTCGGACGGCATCTGCCCGGGCGGCGACACGGCGATCGCGTGGTGCGGCGATTCCACCAACACCTGGTTCTACGGCCCGACGGCCAACGTGGCGTCCGCGCAGGCCGCGTGCCCGGAGCACATGCACTTCTACGACCTGTCCGACGCGAGCGCGGCGAGCGCCGTGGCCCCGCCGCTGCACGAGCGCGCGGACGGGAGCTGCACCACGGCGACGCCTGCCCGGTGCAACGAGTACATCGTGGATCCGGCGCAGCTCGCCTCGACGGGCGAGGCGTGCACCACGGGCGGCGGTACCTGGGCGACCACGCCCTGCGCCACCACGGGCGCGGTCGGTCACTGCGGCCTCTCCTGGTTCTACGGCACCGTCGAGGAGGCCCAGACGATGTGCGGCCACGGCACCGAGCCGTTCGTGCCCACGGCGCGCTGATTCGCGGCCGGCGTCCCGCCGGCGTCGCGACGAAGACGGCCACGTCCCGCAGCGACGTGGCCTTTTTCGTTCCGTCACTGAACGCACACCCGGGCCGCCGCAACGGATGGGGAGCGAGAGGTGCCATGTTATCGTCGATCTCGATCGCATTCCCCACCTCGGCCACGGCCGAAAGCCGCGAGGCCGCCCGACGCATGGATCCCGCGCGCGCGCTGATCGATAGGGCTCTCTCTGGCGACGCCGCGGCGTTTCGCGAGATCTTCCGCGCCCATCGCCAGGACGTCGCCCGTGTGGTCTACAGGCTCCTGGGCCCTTCCCCCGACGTCGACGACGTCGTCCAGGAGGTCTTCCTCCACGTCTACCGCTCCCTGCCGACGTTCCGCGGTGACTCGCGCTTCTCGACCTGGCTCTACCGGCTGGCCGTGAACGTGGCCCGGATGCACCTGCGCAAGGGCCGCTCTCGGCCCCGCTTCGCCGACGTGGAGGTGCCCGACGTCGCGAGCGAGCAGGACGCCCGGCGCGACGACCCGGAATCGCTCTCCGAGCAGCGCGAGCGGGTGCGCGTGCTGTACCGGCTGCTGGATCAGCTGGGTGACAAGAAGCGCGAGGTCATCGTCCTGCACGACTTCGAGGGAATGCCCGCCAAGGAGATCGCCGAGCTCGTCGGAGCCCCCGTGCTCACGGTCCGGACCCGGCTGTTCTACGCTCGCAAGGAGCTCTACGCCGCGATGGCAGCCGAGCCGATCCTCGAGGCCGTGCTGAGCACGCTGCAGAAGAACGTCGGTCCTGCGGCCGCGAAGAACGTCGCGCCCGCCGCCGCGGACACCACCCGCGAGAGCCGCCCCTGACCGAGACTGCCGTGACCGAACACTCCCCCAAGACCGCCGCGTTGATGGCCTACGAGAGCGGAGCGCTCTCGAAGCAGGGGCGCGCGCGCGTGGAGCAGCACCTGCGCGGCTGCGTGGCGTGTCAGCGGGAGCTCGCGACGATCCAGGCCTACGAGGCGACGGTCGACGTGATCCGCGACGATCGTGGCCCCGATCTCGACTGGTCGAAGATGGAGCGCGCGCTCGAGCGCGAGGCGCAGGTCCAGGCGAAGAGGCACCGGCGCGGCTGGATGGTCCCGGCCTTCGGCGTCGCGCTCGCGGCCGCCGCGGCGCTGGCGCTCGCGCTGCCGGCGGGACCGAGCCCCACCACGGTCGCCGACGCGGGTCCGGGGTCGACGTACGTGATCGATCGCCACCCGGCCGACGTGGCGCCGCCGGCGCCGTCGACGGTGGTCGCGCACGAGGATGCGTACGCGCACGCCGTGATCACGCTGGTCGCGGGCGCGAGCGAGGTCCGCATCGGCGACGCGGTGCGCGCCGCATCGATGGGCGCGGCGCTCGCGTCGGGCGCCCTGATCGCGACGAGCGCGACGGGCAGCCTGCACGCGCGCCTCGAGGAAGGCGCCGCGATCGCGCTGGACCCGGGCACGGAGCTGCGGCTCGGAGGCTCGGGGGATGCGGCGATCGCGCTCGATCGTGGCCGCGTCAGCGTGCGCAGCGCACGCACGGTGATCCTCGCGGGGCAGTTCCGCATCGAGGCCGAGGTCGCGTCGTTCTTCGTCGACTTCGACGAGCCGACGGGCGCCCTGACGGTCGACGTACGCGAGGGCGATGTCCACATCACCGGGCCGAGCGTGGACCAGCGCCTCACGGGCCCTGCGCGCTTCCCGGCGGATGCCGCCGCGATCGAGGCCGCGGCGCCGGTGGGCGCGACCGAGTCGTACGACGCCGAGCCGAGCCTCCGCGTCTCGCACACCGACATCGTCCGCTGGGAGATCGGTGACGTGGGCGTCGTCGGCAGCGACCAGATCGCGATGCGTGTGGGTCAGGGCCCGCTGACCGTCAGCGCCTGGGACGCGCGCGGGCGGCTCTTCAGGGCGAGCGTCGACGTGGGCGCGGAGGGCCTCGACCTCTCACCCGACGATCTGCGGCCCGAGGCACCCAGGTTTCACGCGGGGACGCTCGCGCGCGAGGAGATCACGCCCGTCGTGCACCAGCACAGCGCGGCGCTGCAGCGCTGCTACGAGCACCAGCTTCGGGTGACGCCGGAGCTCGCCGTCCACGTGACCGCGCGCATCTCGGTCGAGATGACGGGGTCCGTCGCCGACGACGGGGTCACGTTCGTCGGCGACGAGATGCCCGCCGCGATGTCCGAGTGCATGTCGAACCAGATCGAGACCTGGATCTTCCCCGCGCCGCACGGCGGCCCGGTGACGGTCGGCCTCCCGTTCAACTTCGAGCACCACTGATCCGAGGCGGGCGCCGGTTATTTGGCGTCGATGTAAGTCGTAGACCTACCATCAGCGCATGGTCGGTCTGCGTGGTGCGCTCGGTGTGGCGGGTCGCGTGGCGTTGTGCGCCTCGGCGCTCGCGGGGGGCGCCGTCGCGGCCGCGGCTACCAGCCCCGAGCCGCCGAAGACGATGGTCGCCGAGGGGATCGCTCCATCGATCGTCGTCGACGTCGAGAGCGAGGTCGAGAGCCAGCGCGAGAGCCAGCTCGAGAGCCAGCTCGAGAGCCAGCTCGAGAGCCAGCTCGAGAGCGAGGTCGAGCCCACCGACGCCCCCTACGCCCGCTCCCTCGCCAACGGGATGGTGATGACCGGCGCCACGCGCCACCGCCTCATCCTCTTCACGTTCGACGACGGTCCCGACCATCGCTACACGCGCCACCTGCTCGACTCGCTCGATCACGAGCGCGTCCGCGCCGTCTTCTTCCTCTCCGCGCGCCGCTTCGAGGGCAGCTTCCCGCGCGACCGCGAGCTGGCCGACATCGCGAGAGAGATCGTCCTGCGCGGCCACTTCGTCGGCAACCACACGATGGATCACCTCCAGCTGCCGCTCGTGACCAACGTCGGCCTCGACGAGCAGGTCGGCGCGGCCGACTCGGTCTTCGAGCGCGTCCTCGGCGAGCGCACGCACCTGATCCGGCCGCCCGGCGGCTCGCGCTCGCCGCGCGTCGACAACTGGCTCGCCGCGCGCGGCTACACGCAGATGCTCTGGAACCTCGGCACCGGCGACTTCCAGGTGCGCACCTCCGACGCGGTCGTGGCGACCTTCCGGGCCGTGCTCGAGCGCGAGGAGAACGAGCGCGGCGTGCGCGGCGGCATCGTGCTGCTCCACGACATCCACGCGTGGAGCGTCGAGGCCTTCCCGCGCATCGTCGGGATGCTCGAGGACCGCAACTGCGCGCTGCTCGCGCAGGGCGAGGAGCTCTACGACTTCGCCGACGACCCCGCGCTCTTCTTCGCCCCGCGCGGCGAGAGCGGCCCGAGCGCCGAGGCGCCCTTCGTCGAGCTCGCGCCGGAGGTCCTCGAGACGCGGCAGCGCCGCGCGCGCGCTCGGGCCGAGGCGCACTGCTCGGACCTCGCCTCGCGCTGAGCGTCCCTGTTGTCCCGGCGCTCGCGTTCTGCGTAAATGCCCGGGCCATGAACCTCGTCAGCCAGGTCTGCACGCAGTGCGGGTTCGAGAGCCCGCGTGCCTTCCGCGCCTGTGCCGCGTGCGGGGTCGCGCTCGGAGCCGCCCGCGCGACCGGCCGCAGCTACCTCGCCGGCCAGACGGGCGACGAGACGCTCGTCTCGCCCATCCCCGCCGACGCCACCTCCACGGGCGACAGCGCACCGCCGCCGCCCGGTCCCGAGGATCTCGAGCCGCCGCTCGTCGGGCAGACCGAGGCGTCCGAGGCCATCCAGGCCGCGCTGACGACGGCGCTCGCGCAGGGCAAGCCCACCCTCGTGGCGCTCGAGGGCGAGGCGGGCTCGGGCCGCTCACGCCTCCTGTTCCACGCCGCCGAGCTCGCGGCGCGTATCGCGCCCAACATCCGCATCCACGCCGGCGCCTGCCGCGACGGCGACGCGATGAACGCGCCCTTCTCGCGCATCCTGCTCGAGCGCTTCGGCGTCACGCCCGCGAGCTCTCCGCAGGTCGTGCGCGGCCAGATCGCGATGTTCGTCGCCGAGGCGCTCCAGAGCGCGGACGCCCTCGCGATCGGCGAGACGAGCCACCTGCTCGGTCACTTCGCGGGCGTGCCCTTCCCCGACAGCCCCTTCCTCATGGGCCTGGACGACAAGCCCGCCGAGCTCCGCAAGCGCGAAGAGGCCGCGCTCAAGCGGCTCTTCGAGGGGGACGCGCGGCAGCGGCCGATGCTCATCCTGATCGACAACGCGCACTTCGCCGAGGAGGACGCGTGGGCCCTGCTCGACGTCGTGCTCTCGTGCGACGCGCCGATCACCGTCGTCGTCGTCGGCGACAAGGGCGTCGTCGAGCGCGCGCAGAGGCTCTCGCCCGCGGGCGGCCTCGTGGTCGGGCCGATCGCACCGCTCACCGAGACGGACGTCGGCTCGATGCTGCACATCATCCTTCCGACCCTCGTCGACGCACCCGAGCCGCTCGTCGCCGCCCTCACGCACCGCTCGGGCGGCAACCCGGGCGCGCTCCGCGAGCTCGTGTTCGCCCTCGTCGAGGCCAAGCTCTTCACCAAGACCGAAGACGGCCTCGTCGTCGACATGACCAAGCTCGAGGCCGGCGGCCTGCCGGTCACGATCGAAGACGCCATCAAGGCACGCCTCTCGCGGCTCGACGACCTCGAGCGCGCCACGGTCGACCGCGCGTCGATCCTCGGCCTCGTCACCAACGACCGGGCGGTCCTCGCGATGATGCGCACGGAGCGCCCGCCGGCTGCGGCACACGACGATCCGCTCTCGATCTGGCCCGACGACGACGACGAGGTCGCGCTCGACTCCGCGCTCGCGCGCCTCGAAGAGAAGGGGTTCTTCGTCGGCCTCGAGCACTCGGAGTTGCCCGGCGTGCGCGAGTACCGCTTCGTTCACGGCGAGACGCACCACCACGTGTACCGCGAGCAGTCCGAGGAGCTGCGCAGATCGCGCCACGCGATCGTCGCGCACTGGATCACCACGAACCTCGAGATGACGCAGGAGGGCGTGCCCGCCCTCGGTGCGCCGCACCTCGAGAAGGCTGGACTGATGGCGCGAGCCGGGCGCGCCTACCTCGAGGCCGCGCGCGACGAGCAGACGCGGATGCGCACGCAGAGCGCGATGCGCTTCATCGAGAAGGCGCTCGAGCTGCTCGAGAAGGACGACGTCGCCCGCCGCATCGATGCGCTGCACCAGCTCGGCAGCGTGCTCACCACGACGGGCAAGTACGACGAGTCGATCAAGGCCTTCTCCGAGATGCTGGAGCTGAGCCACAAGCTCGGTGCGCGCGGCAAGGGCGGCGCGGCGCTGAACCGCATCGCGCGCGTACACCGGATGCGGGGCGAGGAGGCGCGAGCGCGCGAGGTGCTCGTGCGCGCGCTCGCGCTCTTCCGCGAGGGCGCGGACCTGCGCGGAGTGGCCTCCAGCCTCGATGACCTCGCCCAGGTCGAGCGCCTGCGCGGCGACATCGACGCGGCTCAGCACGCCGCCGACGAGGCGCTGGCGATCCGGCGCGCCCACGGTGACAAGCGCGGCGAGGCCGTGTCGCTCACCACGATCACGGCGATCGCGCTCTCGCGCGGCAACCTCGCGGCGGCCGAGCAGGCGGCGCAGGCGGCGCTCGCGATCCGCGAGGAGATCAACGACCGCGCCGGGATCACGTCGTCGCTCAACGTGCTCGGCGCGCTCGCGTCCGAGCGCGGGGACCTGGAGCGCGCGGAGGCGTTCTGGAAGCAGGCGCTGACGGAGGCTCGCAAGATGGCCGACCGGCGCACGCAGAGCTTCCTGCTCAACAACCTCGGCGAGGCCCTCACGAAGGCCAACGTCCGGCTCGCCGAGGCGCGCTCCGTGCTCGAGGCGGCGCGCGACCTCGCGCACGAGCTCGGCGACCGGCGGATGATCGCGGAGGTCGAGCGCAACCTCGGCCTGAGCCTGCTCAAGGCGAACGACGACAAGGCCGAGGCCACGCTCCTGCGAGCTCTGGAGCTCGGCAAGGAATACGGCGGCAAGGAGATCATCGCGGAGGCGCACCACGCGATCGGCACGCTGCGCGCGCGCACGCTCTTCGACGCGACCGGCGCCGTCGACCGGCGCGCGGAGGAGGCGTTCCTCACGGCCATCGACGCCTTCCGCGAGCTCGGCAACGAGAAGGAGGCCGCGCGCACGCTCGCCGAGCTCGGCATGCACATGCTCGAGCGCGGCGACACCGAGGGCGCCAAGGAGCGCCTCCGCGAGTCGCGCGCGATCATGCGCAAGATCGGGCTGCCCGACATCGAGCGCGTCGACGACATCCTCCGCTCCCTCGGCTGATTCTTCAGGGGCGCTGGGCGCCGCGCTACCGCGCGCCTCGCGAGGCACACCGCGCCTAGCGCATGGCAGCCTCGTCGTGCCCGAGCGGTCGTCGATCCAGGGAGCCCTCGCCCTCGCTCTCGACCTCGCTCTCGCTCTCGACCTCGCTCCCGAACCCCGCCATCATCTTCAGCTTCGCCACATCGATCGCGACGATGAGCTTGCTCGCACC